>CAWAVM010000013.1:0-565662 GCA_963785465.1 uncultured Chloroflexia bacterium
CAGTACGAGATAAAGCAGCGCGCCGCATAGAGCGCCATAGAGTGTCGTCATCGCATTCACGGTATCGTTGTCGACGAACCTCCAGCCGCGGGCAGCTATGGTCGGCGTGCCGCAATAGTGGATTGAGCGTTCGGTAAGAATCTGGCAACTCGGGCAGCGATTGACTCGCTGGACGCTGGCACCGATGAGGCTATCCACCACCGAGCCCGTGAATCCAGCGATTGATCCAACGATCATGATGACAAGAATGTGGGAGTTTGCTACGGAACCGACTAGCGCGATGACAATCGCGCCCGTGAGCGCCCCGAGCAACCCGAGAATGGAAACGCCGCCAGATGATCCGGCGGCCACGTGTTTCCAGGAGAGAATGGACCGGGGAGGCTTTGAGCTCAGGGACCCGATCTCGGTCGACCACGTGTCCGCGGTAGCAGCGGCCATCGAACCCAGAAATGCCGGAAACATGAAGGCAAGGCTCGCATCGAAACCGTGTATTACGGCAACCAGTGCAGGAACCCCACCGTTGGCCAGGACCTGAACCGCGTCACGGCGCGAACCCTTTTCGACGAAACCTTCGGCCGATCGCTTGCGCCGTCGTCCCAAGCGCGACAAGAGGCTGGAAAGGACGAAGAATCCCATCATGACCGCTGCCCAACGCCAGCGACCAAACCCGAAGATCGCGGTTCCGACGACAATCGCTGCCAGCGCTCCACTGGCTGACAAGGCCTTCGCCCGATACCCGCCAGCGGCAACCGCGGATGCGCCGATGAACCCAACAATAATCGCGCTAACGATCGGGTCTCCCTTTCGCCTTCAGCCAGATTTCGGGTCTATGATGGCCCGAACAGCTTGATCAACCCTTCAGGTCGGATGTCGAAGACATATTCCTCGACTTCAACGACCGCCGGGCCGCTCGCTTCGCCGAAGCGGATCACGATGCTGTGACCCTCGATATCGAACTCCTGGGTCGCGTTCCGGGCGAAAGGATGCCGAGGATTCGCGTGCACGTGGCTCGCGCCTCCGGCAATATCCACAGCTTCTTGCGCAAGCCGGAGGGCTGCTTGGTCATCTAACGTCACGAGTGTGCAACTCCCTGCGAAATCAAATCCGTTTCAGGTTGGTGTCATTACCGGTGCGTCAAGCAATAAACCGTCTTCACGCGAGAAGGATAGCACCGGGAAGAGAGAAGACCGGCACAATCTTTGAGGTTGTCTGCCGCATCGGGTAGGATTAGCGATGCGACCGGTCACAACAGTCCGGTACGAGCCCGTAGCTCAGTAGGTAGAGCAGCGGACTTTTAATCCGCGGGTCCTGGGTTCGAGTCCCAGCGGGCTCACTATCGAAAACCGTAGTCTGACGAGGAGAACGGAAGCCCGCTCGTAACTGAGCGGGCATTGTTTTGGGTCCTGTTGGGCGTTTGACAGCCAAAGTCGTGGATGACAGCCAACATGACGGACATCTCAGGACTACTTCTGTAGGATCGCGTCAATCTTCGACGCGGCTTCGCGCGCAAGTTCCGGGGCAACGTGCGTGTAGATGTCCATGGTGAGACCGATCTGAGAGTGTCCCATCAACTCCATCGCGATGCGCGGATGCACCCCTTGCGCGGCGAACTCGGTGCGTCATGAGGCGTAAACTAACACTTCCTAAACCCTGGCCCTGCTCACTACGGCAGGCGGCTGCTTCCGCATCCGGATTCTCCCTGGCTACACGAAATACCTACCCCAACCGGATAGCACCCTCTCGGAGCATGTAAGCCATCAGGTTCGAAACGATCTCCTCCAGCGTTGGATCCTGCCGAGTGACCCCGGCCATTCGACGCGCTTCCAGATACCTCTGGTTGTTGTATCGCTTATGCTCCATCTTGGAGATCTTTGGGTGCGACCGGTTGAAGAAGTCGAGCAGCGGGTAGAGCGGGTCATCGACCGGGCAGCGTCGTGTAAGCTCAGCTACGAAGCGGGGAACATCGTAATAGACGAAGGGAACGCCGTACTCCTGAGTGATCAACCGAGTAATGTCGGGGAGCGTGTAGAAGTGGTCAACCGTCACATGAAGAGTGCGATGAGGGACAGATCCACTAGCGAATATGGCCGCGATGTTGTGGGCTGCGACGTCCGCAGGGAGGAAACTGACCTGGTTCCCGGCCTCGACCGCGATGCCATGCTTGATCATGAAGGTCAGCAAGCGTATGACTATGTCGTCTTTGCTGGCGATCCCTGCCCCTGACGCAGAAATGAAAGAGGGGCGGTAGACCCGCACCTTAAGGCCTTGCTTCTCGGCCGAGTACACAAGTTGCTCGGCGACCCACTTGGTCTGTGCGTAGCCGAAGTCAAGATTCGCCATCTCTGCGTTGTTATCGGTCTCAAGGACCTCTGGCATCGGCGTCCAGCCGAAGATCACCGTGCTAGAGATGACGTGGAGTTCCTTTCGCCGTCCTGTAAAGCAGAAGTGCAGTATTTCTCTTGTACCCTCAATATTGGGTGGCCTGAGAGCATCGTAATTGAGCACATAGTTCACCAATGCGGCGTTATGGAAGACTGCCTGCACATCCGTGGCGAGCCGCTCCCACTCTTCCGAGCCTAAACCGAGTTGCTTTCGCGATATATCGCCGCAGACGATATGTACCCGCGCTTGCAGCTGGCTCTCTAACGTCGGCGTCCAGAGGCAGGCATTCCGAAGTGCGCCCCGCACGCGATCCATCCCATCGATCTGATCGCTGGCGCGGGTTAGCAGATAGTACGTGTAGGGCGTCAGCTGCAAGAGGCTGCTCAGCAGGAAGGGCCCGAAAAAACCCGTAGGGCCAGTGAGCAACACGTTTCGCATCGGTTCCTGCGCTGGCAATCTAAGGTCACTGCTGATGCCAAGTTGGGCATCCAATCGCATGCAGTGCCTTTCATAACTGTCATTCTCCTTTCGAAGCAGCGCAACCGCGACCCGCAACTCCTCGATAGGCTCGTCCGATCCGTTCTGGAGTTGATTGATGATAGAGAAGAACTTCGCAACAGTCAGCCGCTGGAGAACCCGCCCGTCGATTTCGCTCACCAGATCGTCGGCACGATTCTCTTTTAGTAGTTGCTCGATGTCGAGGACGAGCATAACTAGGGTGAGGGAGTCAGCGCCGATTTCGGCCAGAGTATATTCCTCCTCCCCCGTCAAGTTGTATTGCTCGAGCAGGTACCCAAAACGGTCGCTCATGTCGGTGGGCAAGGTGTCGGTGTGGGGTCTCTCAACCCCATACAGGTGACTGGCCATGGGTGGGATCTCACTGTTCAACCAGCGCATGCGAGTTAAGCTGCGGGCAACCTTTCCGGAAGTTGTCCTGACAATCGATCGAGGTGGAACGAACGCGATGGTGTGAGGCCCATTGTAGTATTGGGAGCGAAGGGCACGGCTGATCTCGGCGGCGTTGGGTACCCTCGCTAGGTCTCTTGCTTCAATGAGGACAACCAGCATCTCCGCTTCGTCTCCTCCGGCGAACGCGGCCACTCCCCCGCCCCGGCGTGTGTGCAAGACCGCCTCGACGATAGCCTCAATATCTTGGGGATAGTAGTTGATTCCTCGGATGATGATTAGGTCCTTTTCCCTTCCGCAGACGAACAGCTCGCTATCCTGCATAAATCCTAGGTCTCCGGTGCGCAAATAGAGGTTATGGTCGTCGGGATTGTTCGCAACTCGGTTCTCGAATACTTCTCGGGAAAGCTCAGGGCGGTTCCAGTAGCCCTGACACTTGCTGGGTCCGGCAACCCAGATCTCGCCAATCTGTCCGCTCTCCAATTCGGAGCAGGATTTTGGATCTACGATTCGCACCTGCATCCCATCCAGTGGTTTGCCACAACTCACAAGGGAAAGCTGATTTTCGTTGGGCTTCGTAGCAGCCTCGATGTGCAGTTTGCCTTCCTGAAGTAGTTGCTTGTTAACGGTCACCTTCTGTCTTCCATAGTGAGACACTGCGAGTGTGTTCTCAGCAAGCCCATAGGCGACCACAGGGGCCTGCGGCTGCAGCCCATAAGGAGTGAACCGCTCAATGAAGCGGCGGTAAGTTTCAGCACGGACGGGCTCCGATGCGTTCATCAGGATACGCACCGAACTGAGATCCAGATCACATAGCTCGTGGGTGGGAATTCTATCTTCCCGCAAGCAATACTCGAAGCCGAAGTTGGGGGAAGATGTATAAGTCGCTCGGACGCGGCTCAACGTCTGGAGCCACAAGATCGGTCGCTTCAGGAAATCCGTGGGAGAAAACCCATAGGTTGTACCGCCTGTGATGACCAGAAATATGTAGTACCCTATCAGCCCCATGTCATGATATTGGGGCAACCAGCACACCGCCGTTGGGGTATGGTCGGTAGTCGCGAGACAATTGTGGATTACGTTCTCGTGGGACACTATGACGCCTTTCGGCTCACTGGTTGATCCGGATGTGTATTGCAGGAACAGGATTGGACTTGGTTCGTTGTAGAAACGCTCCGACGCTCGCCCCCTAATGTCATCAGTTGTGAACCAATCAACGTTCGGCAGCGCTGGCGCGCTATGCAAGTGCAAAGAATTGATCGGTCGTTCGGCGAATTTCCGGTAGGATCGGTACAGTGCGGTAGTCGTGAGAGCGACGTTCGCATCACAGTCAGTGGCCACAAACGCGAGCTTTGCTAAGCTTCCCTCGACGTTCACAGACGTTGGCGGAGAAACTGGAACCGGGATTGCACCGATGCGGGCGCACGCTACAAACGCTACTATGACCTCGAGCCCGGGCGGGTACACGAGCAGCGCCCGGTCGCCGCGTTTCAGCCCCACTTGCTCGGCCAGATGTTCCGCGAGGTGGCGGCTACGCTCGTTAAACTCTGAGTAGGTATAGTTCTCTGTCGCGTTACCGTGAACGTCAAGGAAGCTGCTGAAGCATTTGTCCGGCTGGATCGCCGCCCAGTGTTCCATATAGTCAATGATGGAGTTCATAGTATCTCCTCAAGAATTTAGAGCAGCTTGGTTGCGTGTCTCAAGTCAAAATCGCGCAGGATGAGTATAGTTGCGACGAACAGGACCTGGAGAGCAGCACTGAGGGGCTGGTGCGAAAGGGCTTCGTGTTGCTGCTGACTCTGGTCGAGGAGTCCAACCGGGAGGACACTGAAATGCGGGCGGAGAGCCAGCGGCTGCTCGACGAGATCAATCGGCTGAAGGGGGATCAAGGCAAGCCACGGGTCAAGAGGAATACCCCGAAGTCGCCGAGCAATTACTCGTCGGAGAAGGAGCGGCGATCCCCCAAAGGCTGGACCAAGGGCGAAAAGACGACCCGGATCGTGATCGACCGCGAGCCGACCCTGGAGGTCGATCGGGCAACGCCGCCGCCCGTCCAGAAGGCCCCGGCCGACTTCCTGGACCCGTTCAGTGCCCACTACCGCGACTTGCTGGCCTATCGGTAGACTCCCATCCCCGCCGAGGCCGCGCGCTTCGACGCCCTCGTATCGACCCAAACCGACGATTTCGCCTTGCGCGATCGGATCGCCAAGTCCAAGACGAACAAAGCAGTCCTCCTCGAGGTGCTAGCGCATCCGGAGATCCCGTTGCACAACAACGCGGCGGAGCTCGTCACCGGACGGCAGGTCCCCAAACGCGACGTCAGCTTCGGGCCGCTATCCTCCGACGGGGTCAGTGCCTAGGACACCCGCATGACCCTGGCCGCCACCGCCAAGAAGCTCGGGGTCAGCTTCGTCGCCTATGTCCACAACCGCATCGCCCGGGCCCACCAGATCCCGCCCTTAGCGGACCTCATCTCGGCCCGTCTTGGAACTCCCCTGACTTTACCTCCGCGTTATTGAGAAGATACGATCTGGTCGAGTTTCCCGTTGACCAAGACTAGTTCGTTAAAGACATCGGTGATTGTTGGGTCTGCCACCGGCTATTGCTCCTTTCTAAGTTTGGTGGTCACAAGATAAACCCGGCGTGCTGGAGTGCAACAGTCGCATCCGGCCACGCAGCTGAGAGCCGTTCCCCAAGTTGCAATCGCACCATTGGCTTAAAGGTGAGGAAGTCTGCCAGTATGCGGAGTTCCCTATCGAGTTGCTTCGGGTCGCTTGATGGAGAAAGTGCCTCAACCGGTGCGCTGCTCAGCCACTGCGCCATCTCCTCGACTATATCTAGGTTGTTTGTTGCCGATCGCCATGCCCGGATTAGCGGGTCGAGGATCGCCCAAGATGCGTATGGGAGATGAGCGACTCTGGGTGCCAGGTCGAGAACGAGTGGCGGCGCATTGGCAGGCACCCCTTCTCCTGAGCGGAGCGCTTCCAG
Organism: uncultured Chloroflexia bacterium; assembly: GCA_963785465.1. Taxonomy (GTDB): domain Bacteria; phylum Chloroflexota; class Chloroflexia; order Thermomicrobiales; family Thermomicrobiaceae; genus CALAGB01. The sequence goes on from CAWAVM010000013.1 coordinate 6,277, forward strand.
CATGGCAACGATCGCCCCCCCCATGTACCGCGGACACGCGTTCAACACCTCTTGTGCGGCTTGGCTGGCGGTTACCTCGTCGGCTTGCTCAAGCGCAAGGGTTCCAGCCAACGTATACCAAGCGAGCAGCGGTCGCACAACGAGCTGTAGGACAGCCTCCCGAGAAGTTTCGTCTTGCTGAAGCTCCGATGCAATTCTCGGACTGAACTGCGCATACTCACCGTAAACCATATCAATAAGTTCAGCACCAACCCTTGACGCTGCACTGACGCGGTCACGGAGCTCTCGCAGGCGGATCACTTCCACCGATTCAGGCGATCCTGTCGTCGCGGTCACTATGAAACAGCCACCGCTCGGAGTTGTCCCCCCTGATTGTCCTCCTACATTGGGGTCAACGCCATCTGGGATCGTTGGGGGATGGTTGAGACATATCGGCTTAACCGTGTTCTGATCCGTCTCTTTGTCTACCACAAGGTTCGCTGCGACGTAGTAGTGGGACCCGTCTGGTGAAATTGTGAAGATGGCTGGCGTGTCCCAATCGTCCAGGGTCGCGACGTACCGCCCACTCCCATCAGTATTCCCCAGCGTAACATTGGCCTTCTCTATTTTCGCTCCTACAATGGGCGTCGAAGGCGATGCGCAGTCAGTAACTTCGAGCGTTACGTTCCAAGACATTATTTTCTCCTTTGTCACGACTCGTTTTCGAAGCAGAGGAGCGACTAGAGTAGCGATACGGGCATTCAAGTATCTCGTCGTGGCGCCTTTCGAGCGAGCGGGAGGCTTGAGGATTGACTGCATCCTCAGTCCCCAAAGCAGTGTGAAGAACCCGGTGCGGATCGGAGAGGATGCCGCCATGGCGAGGATCGCACTGAGGGGCGAGAGCCACAAGGGCCTGGTCACGCGGCTGCAGCAAGCTTACGGGATTCACGCGACCCGGCTCGTTCAGCGGATCCACGCCCTGATGGGAGTGGCGGACGGGCAATCGGTGTTCGAGGCCGCTGAGGTGCTCGTGGTGGGGGAGCAGATGATGCGCGATTGGCTGCATGCGTTCGTGTAGTACAGGCTGGACAGCTTGTTCTACCGGGCGCGGCCGGGTCGATCGCCAAAGCTGACCGAGGCCCAGCGGCGGAAGTTGCGCCAACTCGTCGTCGACAATCCCGAGGCCGCGGGCTACACCAGCACCTGCTGGACGGCGGGGATGATCGCCGATCTGATCTGGCTGCGTATCAAGGTCGACTACGCCCCGCGCTACGTCTGCCACCTCCTGGGCCAGCTCGGCTACGCCGGTCAAAAGGGCAGGTTCAGAGCCGACCACCTCGACGACGAGGCTGCGCTCCCGTGGCTGGAGGAGACGTAGCCCGGGATCCGGCACCTCGCCCGCATCCTGTTCGGGGACGAGGCGAGCTTCGCCCAGTGGGGAAGCCTCGGCTACACCTGGGCCCTCACGGGGATCCAGCCCACGGTCAAGACCAGAAGTGTCCGCAACGCCCATCGCGTCTTCGGCCTCCTCGATTGCTTCGGCGGTGCCCTGTTCTTCGAGGGCCTCGACGGCAAGTTCACATCCGAGACCTACCAGGCGTTCCTGGAGTCAGCCTTTGGCCAGATCGTCGGGCCAACCGTCCTCATCCAGGACAACGTCTCCTACCAGATCAGCGCCGACTTGCGCGCCCTCGACGCCGCCCACGCCAATTGCCTAACCATCTACCAGTTGCCCGCTTTCTAGCCGGACGTGAAACGCATCACGGGGTGGTGGCTCAAGGTCAAGGAAGATTCCACTCACCTGTGCTACTTCCCCATCTTCGCCGTGCTGGTAGCCAATGTTCCTGAATCCCTCACCAAGTTCGCAGGATTGCCCCAGGAACTGACTGTCTTCGCGGGAGAGTATCGCGAGCTTACGCCTCTCACCGTTTAGGCCCGTGAAGACCTATCTGAATGCCTACACCAGCGCTGCAGCGCTGACCCGGCATTAGAGGTTGTTGTGCGCGATAGGCAAGCTGTCAGGCGCTTCGAAGAAGGCGAGACAACCATCACGTACCCTGCTGGCGTTACAGGCAGCCCCGCATAGGCGTGCGCCGACGACCGAAATCGAGCGACCCAGGCGAGGTTGCGCTCTATCTCCCAAACGACAACGCAACGATACGTGGCCTCGCGTTGTGTCGAGCGGCATCACCCGTCGACCCTGTTGCATTTCACAACAAACTCAAGATGCTCTCCGACCAGAGCCCTGCAAAGAGGTTGTTGGAAATGCCATGCACTCACGCCACGGACCAACTCAAGGTCCTCTATGTACGTTTCACATCGCAACCAATGAGCGTGTCTCCAGGTATTGTTTCAGACGGCGTCCCTCAACGCGGCTGCGGGTGGTCCTGCTTATCGTCGATTTGCGGTAGGCGAGGCTCTCCTATTGGTTTGGGCCGCTCACAAGGCTCGTACGTGCATACCGGTTCGGGCGTCGCAGGCGGACAACACTCTTCGATTTCAGCCTGGATCTTTGCCTGCCGCTGGCGTTCAAGCGCTGCCGCAGGATTGGCAGATTCCGCGATGTAAAGGAGCGCGTCCATATCATCGCGCAGTCCTACCTGCAAGCCAGTTTGTACGGTGACCTGGTTGAGGATTGCGCATGTGTTCTTCGAGATTTGGTCCAGGATGCAGATTATTGTGTCGGACTGCTGTGTCAGATGATACAGCAACTTGACCGCATCGATGTCGACTTGGGTGAGGACATTTAGGGCCTGGACGGTATCATTGAAACCCTTATTGATGCTGGCGTTGACGGTGGCGATCAGCGTGGTGTTTACGTTGAGTTGGTCGAGTTTCCCGTTGACCAAGACTAGTTCGTTAAAGACATCGGTGATTGTTGGGTCTGCCACCGGCTATTGCTCCTTTCTAAGTTTGGTGGTCACAAGATAAACCCGGCGTGCTGGAGTGCAACAGTCGCATCCGGCCACGCAGCTGAGAGCCGTTCCCCAAGTTGCAATCGCACCATTGGCTTAAAGGTGAGGAAGTCTGCCAGTATGCGGAGTTCCCTATCGAGTTGCTTCGGGTCGCTTGATGGAGAAAGTGCCTCAACCGGTGCGCTGCTCAGCCACTGCGCCATCTCCTCGACTATATCTAGGTTGTTTGTTGCCGATCGCCATGCCCGGATTAGCGGGTCGAGGATCGCCCAAGATGCGTATGGGAGATGAGCGACTCTGGGTGCCAGGTCGAGAACGAGTGGCGGCGCATTGGCAGGCACCCCTTCTCCTGAGCGGAGCGCTTCCAGCATGGCAACGATCGCCCCCCCCATGTACCGCGGACACGCGTTCAACACCTCTTGTGCGGCTTGGCTGGCGGTTACCTCGTCGGCTTGCTCAAGCGCAAGGGTTCCAGCCAACGTATACCAAGCGAGCAGCGGTCGCACAACGAGCTGTAGGACAGCCTCCCGAGAAGTTTCGTCTTGCTGAAGCTCCGATGCAATTCTCGGACTGAACTGCGCATACTCACCGTAAACCATATCAATAAGTTCAGCACCAACCCTTGACGCTGCACTGACGCGGTCACGGAGCTCTCGCAGGCGGATCACTTCCACCGATTCAGGCGATCCTGTCGTCGCGGTCACTATGAAACAGATCGGCGTATTGTGAGAGCAATCAGGCCAGGGGGCCTTATTGAGGCAAACGGTCTGAATCTGACCATTGTTTACTTTGTCAACGTTAAAATTCTTACTTATGTACCCTGGGTCCCCGTCTGGGTTCACTTCCGTGCCATTGCACGGCTGGTTGCCTCCCTTGCTGATGGTAACTATGACAAAGTCATAGTAATCGTCGGCTGCAATGATAATTTGCCCGTTTGCGTCCGTGTAGCCCAAAGAAACGTTGCCCGACCAAACGCTAGCCCCGGAAATAAGCGTCGAAGGGGATGCACAGTCAGTAACTTCGAGCGTGACTGCCCAAGCCATTACTCCCTCCCTTGCCTTCCATTAAAGTGTCAGTTGCAGATCATAGATTGGGTGTCGGGCCGTAGGTGAAAACATTACGAACAGGACCAGGTGCACCAAACTGCACTCTTGGTGCTTGAAAAGTCGACGAGAGGATCTCAATGAATACCGGGTTCCCAACCGGAATAAATCCAGACTGCGATAGGGCGACAACGCGGCGCACTCCATCGCTTAATTTCTGCTCCAAGTCATCGACGGTTTCAATCGGGAAAAGGTCGTTGCTGACAAACGGCACAAAAAGCTTCAACGGCAATCGATGACCATCTATCTCTACTTCGCCCATTTTCTCCGCGAGCTGCTCAACGGAGTGGATCGGAAGATAAGACTTCAACTGGCGAACAAGCTGCTGGGTAACACGGGCTTGCGGGCTAAGCTCGACGGCATCTGAGGCTGGCCGCTTCTTTGGATTGCGTGGCATATTCCCCTCCACTTTCGTCTTGAGGGCAAGTGCAACCAAATCGACCATAACATAGATTGTATGCTGGGTCAATAGAGCGATCTCTGAGATCAGTACATAACAGGGAGAGACGAGCAGGGACTTGTGAGGAGGGTGGATGAGTGTCAATGACCAATGAGATCTGCGCAGCGACGGCCAGCAATCGATCGCGCGCTAAATCCGCGTCGTTCAACAAATCGAAAATGTTCACGCCGGATTAAAACCACGGACGCGCTCGTCCCACTGTACAGACCAGGCAGCAGTGCCGCATTGGCTTCAACATGTGTGTCGGGTCAGACCTTAGCAAACTCACCATGACATTGGTCCAGTTTCGTTGGGAGCAGGTCAACACCATGAACGTTCTCGACAACGTTGAATCCCGCACAAAACCCGAGTGACCGTCTGGAAAATGGTGGTAGTCTGTGGACGGACTAATCCACGTCATCGGCAAGAGGCTGGCGCGAGTTCGTGAGGAGACTGATGCAGCAGGCAGAGTACCGGTTGGGCATCGATATCGGGGGCACCTTTACTGATCTTGTGCTGTTGGAGACGCAGTCGGGTCGGCTGATGACCGTCAAGACGCTCACCACTCCGGACGAGCCTGCGGATGGCGTGCTGGTCGGACTGCGGCAATTGCTCGCGCGCCACGACGTTCCCGTCGACGCCATCGAGCAGTGTATCCACGCGACGACGCTCATAACCAACGCCCTCATCGAGCGGAAGGGTGCCCGGACCGGGCTCATTACCACCAAAGGATTTCGAGACGTGCTGGCGATCGGCCGCGAGTTCCGCTATGACCTGTACGATGTACGTCTTGAGATGCCGTCTTCCTTGGCGCCTCAGTCGCTACGCAAGGAGGTCGACGAGCGTGTCGGAAGTGACGGCACCGTGCTCGTTCCACTCGACCTGTCAGGCATTCGCAACGCACTCCAAGAACTCGTTGAGGCAGGAACGGAATCGGTCGCGATCGTCTTGCTTCATTCCTATGGCAACAGCGTGCATGAGGAAGCAGCCGAGCGCGTCGCGGCCCGCGAGTTCCCGCAGCTTTTTGTGAGTGCGTCCTACCGGATCGCACGGGAAATTCGTGAATACGAGCGCACCTCTACCACGGTCGCGAATGCATACGTCCAGCCACTCGCGTCACGCTATCTGGGCCAGCTTGAAGAGCAGCTCACCGCGCTTGGCTATGGCGGAAGGCTGCACCTCATGGTCTCGGCCGGCGGCATCACGTCTGCCGCTGACGCGCGCGAGAAACCGATCGCGTTGACCGAATCCGGTCCCGCGGCGGGCGCCTTGGTCGGCGGCTTCTACGGTCAATTGGCCGATGAACCGAACGTCATCGCGTTCGACATGGGCGGCACCACAGCCAAGGCCTGTCTGATCGACAACGGCCGGCCGCTGGTCAGTTACAGCTTCGAAGCCGGGCGCGTCCACCGCTTCAAGAAGGGCTCTGGGCTGCCTCTCAAGGTACCCGCGATCGATCTCATCGAGATCGGAGCAGGCGGGGGTTCGATCGCGCGCATCGACCGGCTCGGGCTGCTCAAAGTCGGCCCCGATTCGTCCGGGGCCGATCCCGGCCCGGCCGCTTATGGTCGCGGAGGCGAGGAGCCGACCGTCACCGATGCTGATCTGCTACTGGGCTATCTCAACCCGGAATCGTTCCTGGGTGGAGAGATGCGCCTGGACGTCGACGCCAGCCGTCGTGCCGTGGATCAACGCATCGCCAGCCAACTCGGGCACGATGTTATCGAGGTTGCCTGGGGCATCCACGATATCGTCAACGAGAACATGGCCTCAGCGACACGGGTCCATATCGCCGAACGGGGGCGTGATCCCCGCCGCTTTGTTCTGGTAGCCACCGGCGGAGCGGGTCCGGTGCACGCGTACCGCGTCGCGAGGAAGCTCGGACTTTCGCGTATCCTCTGCCCACTTGGATCTGGGGTCGCATCGACCGTGGGCCTGCTCGTGGCGCCTCCACAGTGTGATTTAGTTCACGCCTATGTCAGCAGATTGGACCAGCTGAACTGGGATCGGCTAAACCAGATTTACGCAGATATGCGGCATCAGGCAACGACTCTCCTCGGTCAGCTTGGCGTGACACCCGAGTCCATTTTCTTTGAACCCACAGCCGATCTCCGCTATGTCGGACAGGGATTCGAGGTTGTCACGCCCCTTCCTGACGCACCGTACATCCCGGACAGCCTGCCGTTGTTCATCAAGGCGTTCGACGCGGCCTATCGTGCATTGTACGGTCGGACCGTCTCCAACCTGCACGTCGAGGCGCTCAACTGGCGACTGCGTGCGTCAGGTCCGGCAAGCGGCACCAGTCAGGTCGCCGAGGCACTTCGTGCCCGCCAACAGAACGCGGTCGGCGGAGATGCCCTGCTCGGTCACCGACCGGTCTATTTCCCTGAGGCGAAGGGCTTCATGTCGACCCCCGTCTTCGACCGATACCAGTTGCAACCCGGCGATCGTTTCACGGGTCCGGCCATCGTCGAAGAGGCGGAGTCGACGACGGTTGTGGGTCCGGAGTGTGCCGTCCACATCGATCCCCATCACACCCTTGTCATGGAACTCGAGGAGCGTCAACGTGTTTGAGTACGATCCCATCACGCTAGAGATTCTCTGGAGCAGACTCATCGCGATCGTTGATGAGGCCTCGGCGACTCTGGTCCGCACCTCCTTCTCCACCATCGTGCGGGAGTCGAACGACTTCGCCTGCGTGCTATTGGACTCCCACGGACATTCATTGGCACAGTCGACGCTCAGTATTCCCTCCTTCATCGGCACCCTGCCGGTCACGGTGCGCCACCTGCTGCGGCGTTTTCCGGCGGAGACACTTGAACCCGGCGATGTCCTCGTCACCAATGATCCCTGGCTCGGCACCGGACACCTTAACGACATCAACATCGCGGTGCCCGTCTTCCGTCATGGACAACTCATCGCCATCGCGGCATCAACCGCTCACTCGCCGGATATTGGCGGTCGACTGCGCTCGCCCGACAACCACGAAATATTCGAAGAGGGTCTGCGCATTCCCATGGCGAAGTTGTTCGCCTCCGGCCAGCCGAACGAGATGCTCTTCGAGATCATTCGGCAAAACGTGCGGGTACCGGAACAGGTGATCGGCGACATTGAGGCCCAGATCGCCGCCAACACACTGGCGGCCCAGCGCCTGATTGATCTGGTTGAGGAATACGCGATCGACGACCTCGATGCGCTCGCCCGGACCATTCAACTGCAGTCGGAGGCTGCCACACGTGCCGCGATTCGGGAACTCCCGGCCGGGTTTTACCCCTACACCCTCCCAGTCGATGGGTTGGGCGAGGACCTGGTCATTCAACTAACTGTAACCATCGACCACGAGCGGGGCGAAATCGTCTGCGATTACGCGGGAACGTCGCCGCAGCAACCTACCGCCTTCAATGTGGTTCCGAACTACACCTACGCCTATACCGCCTTCGGCATCAAGTGTTTGGTCGCGCCCGACGTGCCAAACAATGATGGGTGTTTTCAGCCGCTGATCGTGACGGCGCCAGAGGGGAGCCTGCTCAACCCGCGCTTTCCAGCGGCAGTCGGCGCGCGTGCGGCCATGGGTCATTATCTCCCAACTGCCGTCTTCGGCGCGCTGGCACAGGCGGTGCCGGGACGTGTGCGTGCCGCGCCAGGCTCGCCAATGTGGTGCGTCACCTTGTCAGGTGCTTGGGAGGATGAGAGGCCGTTCGCGGGCATGTTCTTCTTCAACGGCGGCATGGGCGGCGCCGATGGTCAACAGGGGCTGGACTGCGTCAGCTTTCCGTCGAATCTCTCCAACACGCCTATCGAGGTCCTGGAGCATCTCTTCCCGCTCGAATTCGCGCGTAAGGAAATCGCCGCGGGTACGGGTGGAATCGGGCGATGGCGAGGAGGGCACGGCCAGACGATGGACTTTCGAGTTGTCAACGACACCCCCATCACGGTGTCGTTCATGGCCTCCCGCATCAATCGCGCTGCGGAAGGCCTGGCTGGGGGCGAGCCGGGCAGTCTGGGTCAGGTGACCGTCAATGGCGAGCCGATCAATCCGAAGTTCCGTCGACTGCTTCAGCCAGGAGATCGGCTCACGCTAACCACGCCCGGCGGTGGTGGTTATGGAGTTGCCGAGGAGGGAACCGATCAGGCACCGTCAGGCGAACCGGCGCGCTGATATCTGATTCCGCAGCACATGGTTGCGGAATCGCCTGGTGGACATTCGGAGATCCTTCGCGCTTCAGCGAAACGGAAAAGCGATGACCAGACACCCGTCCGATACGATTCTCATTCGTCGGGCGCGCGATGGTGAACATGTCGCGTTGACCGCGTTGGTAATGCGATCAGTGCAGCAACAATGGGGCTATTCCGCCGAGTTCATGGAATGGAACCCCGAGGATATCGCGATCGCGCCCCAACATGTGACCGAGATGATCACCAACGTGCTCGAAGTGGGAGGTCGTGTCGTCGGCCTTTATGTCCTACGAGGGACGGCTCCAGAAATGGAACTTTCGCGGATGATGATCGAGCCAGACATGGTCGGTCAGGGCTTCGGTCGCGTGCTCTGGAACCATGCGGTTGAGACCGCTCGCGATCACGGCGTACGTGAGATCACGATCGACAGTGACCCGAATGCCGAGGGTTTCTACCAGCGGATGGGGGCGCAGACTATCGGAGAGCACGAGTGGACGCCACCGATGATGCCGGACTGGCATGTGAAGCTCATGAAATATACGGTTCCTGCGGAAAACAGACTCGCCTAACATTTCTCTCCACACCGCAAATGGTGCCGTCTTCCAAGCTGCTCTTACCCCGACCACGCCACCGCCGAGTATGCCGTCAGTCAATCGTCGGCGACTTGAGGTACCCCGGCGCGCGATGCCGAGACCAGTTCGGACCTCAAATCCGCCGCGAGCGCGTCTGGATCGCGGGCATCCGGAGGCCCGTAACCGGCACCGCCCGGCAAATGGAGCTCGAGTCGATCCTCCGCCGATTCGAGCACAACCTGGCCCGATCCGACCTCGTCCAGCGACAGCCGTTTTCCGTTGACGATGATCGCGGTACGTGGACCATCGTTCCCTCCGGCCAGACCAGCCGGTGGAAAGCGAATACGATCGGGATCGAGAAAGAACGAGACCGGACGCGTATGGTCGGGCAGCACACTATATACCAGTTGATGGCCGAATGCTCCGCGCCACTGCCCTGCCCCAGAGGAGTCAGGGCGTAGCGTGCGCGCACGAACCAGCACCGGCGTCCGAAGCTCGAAGACTTCAACGGGAACATTGCGCGCGCTGCTCGGAAAACAGTTACGGCCTATCCCATCACGTCCTCGGCTGGCTCCTCGGCCACCGGCAGTGAAGAAGTGAGCGTTGTAGAAACTGTCGTCCGCATTCTGACCGTAGACACGAACCGACGACATCAGCCCATTGCCTGCCTGCACCCGATCGGGCAGCACATGCTCAAGGGCGCCAAAAAGTAATCCGTGCAAATGCCATCCGGTGCGGGTACGCGACCCCACAGCAGCAGGCACGTCGCAATTCAGGATCGAACCCTTCGGTGCCCGGATCTCGAACGGGCGAAACGCGCCTTCGTTCGCCGGAACCGTTGGGGAGAGGAGACATTTGAGCGGGTAGACAGTGTGTGCTTTGGCATAGATGAACGTGCAATTGAGACCGCCACGCGGCCGTTGCAGCTCCGAACCCTCGTAGTCAATCTCGATCCAGTCATCGTGCACCGTGATCCGGCACTGGAGTCGCGCTGGATCATCCAGGCCGTCGGCCCAGACGGTGTTTTCATAGACGCCGTTGGGCAGGCGGCGAATGGCGTCTCGAATCGCCTTTTCCGAGTGCTCTTGAACAGTTTGCGCCACCGCGCTGAGATCCGGCAGTTGGTATTCCTCGAGAAAAGCTTCGACGCGTCGTACTCCGAGGTCATTGGCCGTGAGCTGTGCTTCGATATCGGTGAGCACCATGTCTGGCGTGCGCACGTTTTCGCGGATGAAGGCCCACGCTGTCTCGTTCAGCGTCCCCGCATCGTAGAGCTTGAGGACCGGGATACGCAGCCCTTCCTCGTAGATATCGCGAACCGTGCGGTTGGTTAGGGAGCCACCAATACTGCTGGTATGCGCAATGGTGACCGTAAATGCGACCACCCGATCGTGACGAAACACCGGACTGATCGTCGCAATATCGTCGAGATGCCCGGCGCACAACCACGGATCGTTGGTCACGTAGACATCACCTGGCCGCATCGTCTCCACCGGGAAACGTTCGATAATGGCACGAGTCACGTTGGGCATGACTATGTTGAAGACCGGCATGCTGCGGTTGGAGTGCGCAACGGAATTCCCTTCGGCATCGAGCAGTTCGCAGCCGAAGTCCTGCGCCGCGCCGATAATCGTCGAGACCGCGGTCCGTAGCACGGTTGTCCACATGTCGTCGGCGATGCCGATCAGGCGGCGCCACATGATCTCGAGACTGATGGGATCGAATTCAATCTTCCCGTCACTCACGCTTCCTCATCCTTCCCGAGAGCAATGACGATGTTTCGGTAGCCATCAATGGTGACCTGACAGCCCGGTGTCACGACCACCGTCGCCTCGCGTTCCTCAATGATGCAGGGGCCTGAGAATGCGGCTCCTGGGTCCAACTGGTAACGATCATAGACCGGACAACGCACGTAGCCGGGCTCCGGACGATTGAAATAGACATCCCGCTCACCCTTGAGAGCTCGCCGCGATGTTACGCTCGTGCATCTCTTCCGCCGCCAGTACAAACTCCGGTCGCGGCAACTCCGCCACCAGATGCCAATTGAGCACCTCCGGTGTCAAGCTCGAGGGCGCGCGACCATAGACGTCGGTGTAGCCTTTTCGGAACGTGGTTTCGATTCGATCGGTCGCGTGTGGTCCGTCCGCGTCTTCAGGGAGCTCGACGCGCAGCTCGTGGTACTGACCGGCAAAACGCATATCCGCGGCCATGCGGAAACGCACCTGATCCGCGTCACTGACACCGGCAAACGCGTCCATCGCCTCTTGACGCATCTCCGCATAGAGACGGCGCACATGTTCCCCAGTCGGTCTGGTGCAGGAGCGTCATGTAGGAGCGGACGAAGGGCAACGCCATCGGCGCCGTCAGTGCCCCGATAGCGGATGCCACCCCAGCGCCCATCGGCACAATAACCTGGCGAATGCCAAGAACGCGTGCAACCTCCGCCGCATGTGCCGGCCCAGCTCCGCCAAAGGCGACGATCGCGGCATCGCGTGGATCACGGTTCCGTTCGATCAGGTGCGTCCGCGCCGCCTGTGCCATGTTCTCGTTGACGATCGCATGAACGCCCCACGATGCAGCTGTCGCCGAAATGTCGAGCGGCTGTCCCACCTGTTCGTCGATAGCGCGGCGGGCGAGCCCCGCGTTGAGTGTCATGCGGCCGCCAAGAAAGTAGCCCGGATCAAGGTAGCCGAGCACCAGATTGGCGTCGGTGACCGTCGGTTCAGTGCCGCCCAGATCGTAGCTCGCCGGTCCGGGATTCGATTCCGCGCTCTGGGGACCGACATTGAGCAGGCCCAGATTGGTGATATGAGCGATGCTTCCGCCGCCCGCTCCAATCTCGATCAGGTCAATCGTCGGCGCCATAATGGGGAGTCCGCTGCCCGGTTTAAAGCGGTGCACGCGGTCGGCCTCGAGCATGCGAGCGACACCAGGGGAGCCGTTGTCGATAAAGCACGCCTTGGCTGTCGTACCACCCATGTCGAGCGACAATACGTTGGCATTTCCCGTCAGCTTGCCGTAAAAACTGGCCGCGAACGCGCCGGCCGCCGGACCGGATTCGAGCAGCCGGATCGGGAACTCCGTCGCGGCCGCCGCGGTGGTGATACCGCCTGATGAGAGCATCATGTAGAGCTGCCGATCGAAGCCAATGCCGCGGAGCTGTCCGACTAAATCGTTGATGTAGTGTCGTAAACGCGGTTTCACGTAGGCATCGGCGGCCACCGTCGACGTTCGCTCGTATTCCCCAATCAACGGCGCGACCCGCGATGAGAGCGATACCGCCATGCCGGGGTACATTTCACTGACGATCTCTCCGACGCGCCGTTCGTGATCGGGATTTCGATAGGCGTGAATCAGCGACACGGCGATCGATTCAACACCGTCGGCTGCAAGCTCGTCGACGAGTTCCCGCAGACGACCTTCGTCCAAAGGTTCGATAACGTCGCCGTCACGAGAGACCCGCTCATCAACCTCACGCCGCAGTTCACGCGGGATCAGCGGAGCCGGATAGGGGGCAAACAGGTCGTATATGTCGTAGATCTGTTCGATCCCAATCTCCAGCACATCGCGAAAGCCACGCGTCGTGATGAGGGCGGTCTTGACGCCCCGCCGCCCGACGATCGCGTTGGTCACGATCGTGGTGCTGTGAACAGCATATTCGATCTGGCTCGCCTCGATTCCGGCCATCTGCTGGATTTCTTGCCAGCCGGCAATAACGGCTCGGGCGGGACGGTCGGCATCGGTCAGCACCTTGTGCAACGCGACGGTCGTCCCCGACTCCATATCAAACAGAACAAAATCAGTAAACGTGCCGCCAACATCGACACTCATCGCATACCGGTTCGACACCAATCAATCTCCTCTACCCATCAATGGACCAACCGATTCCCGTCAGACCCACTAGGAATGATCAACATATACGTCTCGAAGGCCACGTTTCTTCGCCTGTGCATGGAGCCTCGCCGCAGATGAAACAAGTTCTGCGACCGATCGACGAAGGTTCAGAATCTCGACCGTCAGCCTTAACAGTCCTCGAGCGGACCAAGTGGACAGGCAATGCGACAGCATAAATGGCCCGCGCGCGATGCCCCGATCATAGCCGAAACCGCCGGCGAGTAGAACAAGTGTCTCGGAACAAGTGAATCGATCTCAAAGATCAACCAGGCATGGACCGTAACAGGTCTTCGGGGATTTACCTGAACCTTCTCGAGCGCGCGGTCCCTTGGATGTGACACGTGATCCTATGCGAGTGGACGACAGGAGTACAATAGTTGGCGACCCGAGCTTTTGGGAGTTTCAGATCGTTGAAGAGTCAGGAAGGACCTGTAAATATGATCGAGGGATTGTTTCAACCCATCCATCTCGTTCTTATTCTCGCCATCATTATGATCGTGTTTGGCGCCGGAAAACTGCCTGAAATGGGTGGCGCGGTCGGTCGAGGCATTCGCGAGTTCCGGAAGGAAGTTCACGATGCGACAGATGCTGACTTCGATCCAGTCCAGGCGAGCAGCGTAGGGACGGCCAGCACGAATCAGACCACCCAGACCGCCGCGTTCTGCACGACCTGCGGAGAACGACTGCCGAAGGACGCACGGTTCTGCCCTGGATGTGGAGCGACGACCGCAACTGAAGTGACTCCAGCCGCTGCTCTCCCGGTGGAGGTAGAGTCGACGGTTGTTCAGCAAGAGTCTCCGACCGCGTAATTGCATGCGACTCAGGCATCAGAGCGCTTGACCGTCTAAGATCGTCGTTTCCGGTCGGTGCTCATTCTGCAGGCGGCCAATAGTCTCGACTGCAGAGTACTAAGCCCGGATCCTTTCGGATGCGCTGGCCGCATGTCATGAAGCGTGATGAAATCGTCCGCCACGCCACGATCTGCTTGACTCTCACGAAGTCGATGGACATGATTCGTGATTCTGGCCGATCGGCAACGGTTGTTGCCAATCGAACGATGTTCGTTATGGAAGTCGCACGTCTTGCCTGCACGCTCGTCGCGTGACTTCCAGTGTTTGGCGTTGGTCGCGGTCGACCCCGTCCCCGGCATGCACCGCCCATCCACTTCCCGTTCAACCGTGTGATGGAAGTTCTCGGCCTCAACTGATTCCTGCATCACTCGGCTCGAACTGTGTCAGGGCGTCCACCCGAGTGACGCGATGTCCTCACTTCGTGTGACCTTCGTTACCAGCCAGGTTTCAATGGATATCGCGCGGCGGTTCGCTTTCCAACGCTGAAATAACCACTCGCGGGAGGCCCAAAGTGGTACGCCCGACCGGTACCTATCGGTTATCGCGAATACCGGCCTTTACGGGAATACTGACAATGAAGCCAAGGCTTACTCGTGAGGGTTGCCTTAGCAAGTTGGAAGGATCCCCACCATGCAACGCGTAATGACGACGCCACTCTCAATCACTTCCTACCAGGACGATGCGTCGCCAGAGGCGCTCGCGGAACTCGAGCGGATCGCGGAATCTCTCAGGGGATTGCGTGTACTTCATGTCAACGCTACGCCGGTTGGCGGTGGCGTAGCCGAAATCCTGCAGTCGGAGATTCCACTATTGCAGTCTCTTGGCATCGCCGCGGATTGGTGGACGATCGATGGCGCGCCCGAATTCTTTGAGGTCACCAAGTCGATCCACAACGCGCTCCAGGGCAACCCTCGTTCGCTGACCAAAGAGCAAAAGGCAATCTACATCGAGTGGCAGCAGCGCAACGCCGAACACTTTCCGCATGATTACGACCTGGTCATGATCCATGACCCGCAACCTCTTGGACTGCTCCAGTTTGCCGGTAAAGGAGACGCCGAGTGGATCTGGCGACTTCATATCGATTCGTCTCACCCCAACACTGAAGTCTTTGAATTTGTTAGCAAGTACCTGTTGGGATATGACGCAGCGATCTTTACGCTTCCTGAATTCGCTCCACCAGATATCGTGACAAAGCGAATCCAGATCATTGCCCCAGCGATCGACCCATTAACCATTAAGAATCGGTCGCTTGCGTACGGAACCGCACTCAAAACGCTCCGGTCGATTGGTCTTGACCCGCGTCAGCCGATGATCGCTCAAATCTCGCGACTCGATCCATGGAAAGATCCGTGTGGAGTAATCGATGCTTTTCGGATAATTCGACAGCGGCAAACCGATCTGCAACTGGTGCTCCTTGGAGTCATCGCGGCGAAGGACGATCCGGAGGCATACAGCGTTTACGATCAGGTCGTCGAATACGCGGAAGACGATCCAAGTATCCACATCTATATAGATCCAGAGATCATCGGCCCCGAAGAAGTAGCCGCCGTTCAGATGGCATCGCAGGTCGTGTTTCAGAAGAGTCTTCGAGAAGGGTTTGGGCTTACGGTGAGCGAAGCGCTCTGGAAGTCAACTCCGGTTGTCGGCGGCCGCGTCGGCGGAATTCCGCTACAGTTGCAGAATGGAATCGGCGGGTTCCTCGTTGACAGCATCGAAGAAGCAGCCGATCGGGCTGGCTGGCTGTTGAATCATACGGCCGAGGCTCGAGTATATGCCGCGCGAGGCCGCGAACGCGTACGTGAGCGCTTTCTGATTACGAGGTTGTTACGTGACGAGTTGAGTCTCTACTCAGAAGCACTCGGGTTAAGCACACCGCTCCAATTCATGGTCGACAATTACGTGGCGGCCGGGTAACCGGCGATTTCGCCGACCACGACCAACACATTCCTACACCTCGCCAGTGCTTGCCGGTGGGACTTGCGACTGCGCCGGAGTATTTGGCCGGCGTTGGCGTAAAAAGAAGACGACAATTGTTAGAACGATCGCAACGATTGTCGCTCCACAAAAGATCCCAACACTACCGAAAATCGTGGCAATTCCACCGACAAGATCCTGTGCGAAACCATGGCCGATCGCGAGGACAACCTCCTGGCCAGTTGAACCTCCCGAATATCGAGTCGTGACCTCATAAGCTCCCGGATTGTCAATATTGAAGTTCAACACGGCCACGCCTGACCGGGACCCAATCGAATACGAACTGCTACTGCTGCTGGAATGGATGTCCACCGCACTTCCGGTTTCGACCGACTTGATTGAGACCAGCAAATTTGGCGGCGTCTCGCCAGTCGAGAAGTTCTGACCGTCAACCTGACTCTTATACTCGTAGAAGATCGTGTAGGTCCCCGTCTTCGTGAGCTGCACGGTGGTCGTTCCAGGGGCAATCACACGAACGAACGAGTGCGTGAGATTCGTAAAGTGGCGGACAGAGAGCACTCCCAAAATAATCGCAATCACCACGCCCACGAAGAAGATGATCAATGAGAGCAGGTAGAGCCAGCGTCCCGGGCTTTGACGTTGTACAGTCACGTGCTCCTCCTATCCAGGAGATCAGGCTGACATTCATGTTCCGGTGTTCATTCGCGCAATCAAATTGAACCCGATCTGGACCTGACTGTCGATACGTGAGTCACGAGATTCACCATGAATTTGAGGCAGATCGTGGATTTATGTGCGGAACAACACGTGTTCAATCGCTTGATACCAAGCTACGCTAAACTGAGCGCGGGTTATCTCTAAGACCCTTTGAAGAGAGGATCCTATTGCGATCGATACTGGTGGCATGAGTTGAAGGTAACAGTCTGATGGATCAAGGTCGAAGACTCCATCGTCTCGAGCGACAGATCTGGGAACTGCAAGCCTGGCGTAATGAATCGATGGCGAATCTTGAGTGCTGGACGGCTGTCGGAGCTCACGGTGCGACCCGTCAACTGAGATTGGGTGAACGGTGGGACGATCTTGAATCACCGGTACAACTCGGGGTCACTCTCGATAACCCGGCGCCGAGTGGTTCATTACTCGAGTTCTTTGCCGAGGGCGATGGACTCGTCTTTCTCGATGACCGGCTCGCCGGAACGGTAAGTCCGTTCGAACGTGAGGTTTCGCTAGCTGACGCGCGTCAGATTATCGTCGAAGTCTCACCGAATGACTCCTTTGGACTGGTAGGTCGCCATGCCCGACTGATCACGGCCCGCGTGGTGCAGCCCAATCTCGAGATTCGGAATCTCGTTCGGTCGTTGTTGCTGGCCTGGGAGACGTGCGCCCACCTTCCGAACCATCAAGTCACCCCACTCTTACTGCAGGCAATCGACGAATCACTGGCGCTCATCCGGCTTCCGTCCGATGCGAGCACCGTTCTTAAGCGGCTGAGAGTACTTCGAGATGATCTCAAACTCAATCTGGAAGTTTCCCGCTCACTCGACCACCACTATCACTATGTAACTCCGCTCCGAGCGATAGAGCACCTGCTTGGGGAAACAGCGCAGATCGAGAACCTGGTTGACTATCCGGCGACATCTTCGAGGTCAGCTAAGCCAGCCGGTTTCCTTGAGTCCACAGACTACTTGTCCGGGAAGATCGAGGAACTCGCACGACAATTTCCACGAGTCGGTCGTTTGGCGGCTACATCCCACGCTCACCTAGATGTCGCCTGGCTCTGGCCGCTATCGGAAACTCGTCGCAAAGTGCGCCACACCTTTGCCAACGTCCTCCTGCTGATGGAGCGCTTCCCCAACTTTCACTTCACCGCAAGCAGCGCCCAACTCTACGCGTATGTTCAGCAAGATGATCCCGAGTTGTTCGAACAAGTACGCGCCCGCATCAACGAGGGTCGTTGGGAAACGATCGGTGGCATGTGGCTCGAGCCCGACTGCAACCTTCCATCGGGTGAAGCGATGGCCCGGCATCTTCTTTACGGCCAACGATACTTCGAACGCGAATTCGGACAGCGAAGCTCGGTCGCATGGCTACCGGATACGTTCGGCTTAGCGGCCAATCTCCCACAGATCCTCGCTGGCGGCGGAATGAGCTCGTTTTTCACCCAGAAATTGAGCTGGAACGACACCAACAAGTTTCCCCATGATCTCTGGCTCTGGGAAGGACTCGACGGAACCCGCCTCACCGCCCACTCCTTCGAAAACCCAATCGGCGGATACAACGGACAGGTCACTCCAGAATCGCTTGAAACGACCTGGTCGAATTTCCGGGGCAAGGATCGTCACCCGGAGAGTCTGTTCACCTTCGGCATGGGGGATGGCGGTCGTGGTCCAACCTCAGAAATGTTGGAGCGCATCAAGTTGCTCGAGCGATATCCTGTACTGCCAGCGATCCGACAATCGACCGCCGCGCAATTCTTCGACGGCATCGAAGCAGTCGGTCTCCCGGTTTGGGTCGGCGAACTCTATCTCGAGTTTCACCGTGGCACCTATACCACGCAAGCGCGATTGAAGCGACTGAACCGGATGGCCGAGCATCGGCTGCAGGAGGCCGAAACCGCTGCTGCCTTGGTGAGTCTGGCGAGAGGCACGTATCCGAAGGCGGAGCTCGACGAGGAATGGACTGCCCTGTTGCGCAACCAGTTCCACGACATCCTGCCGGGATCTTCCATTCGGGAGGTGAACGAGCAGGCCGAGCAGGAGCTTGGAACCGTTGTGCGGCGTTCGATCGAGATTCGCGATCAGGCGATCGAGCGACTTGTTGACATCGATGGAGCAATTGGGGACCAGCCCACCAGGCACATTCGTGTGTTCAATCCACAGGGGTTTGAACGTCCGCTCTCGGTGGTGGTCCCTTCCCAGGTTGACGGTGACACGTTTCGCGTGATCACAGCTAGCGGACGAGAGATCCCATGGCAACGCACTGCTGACGGAAAACTGTTGCTCCACGATCCGAAATCCACTGTGCCTGGAGTCGGGTTCATCGACCTTGAGATCATCGATGCACCTCAGCGTGAGACCCCAACTGGAGTCAAGGTCAGCGATTTGACTATCGAGAACGATCTCATCACGGTGAGGATCGACGCCTACGGCTCGATTGCGTCCTTCTATGACAAGCGCGTCGGTTGCGAAATCTTCGACGGAACAGGAAACCAGCTACGTATCTATGACGACCTGCCTTCGGCTTGGGAAGCGTGGAATCTGACTGACACGTCGAATATGGCTGGAGAAGCGATATCAGAGATCGAATCGCTGGCGGTGATCGAAGATGGTCCGCTTCGAACGTGCATTGAGACTCGACTTCGATACGGTGCATCACATGTTGTTCAACGCTACCTACTCCGAGCGGGCTCAGCCCGGCTCGATATTGAGACCGAAATCGATTGGCACGAGCGACGCAAGTTGCTTCGGGCGGTCTTCCCGCTTAATCTTCGTTCGGCGAATGCAACTTTCGAGACGGCGTTCGGCGCGGTTCAGCGCCCAACCCACCGAAACACGAGCTGGGATACCGCGCGATTCGAAGTGCCGGCGCACCGATGGGTCGACATGTCCGAGGCTGGATACGGTGTCAGCCTGCTCAACAACGGGCGATATGGTCACTCGGCGCTCGGAAACGTGTTGGGCCTTTCACTGTTAAGATCGCCGGCGGATCCGGACCCTCTTGCCGACCTCGGCCATCATGAATTCACCTACTCTGTTTATCCGCATCTGGGCGAATGGCATGCTGGCGGAACCGTCAGCGAAGCGATCGGCCTAAACAGTCCGATGATCGGCAAATTGCTCAACAACGGGTCCTCCGTTCCCGGCCGAACTTGGCTCAAGATTGAGGGATTGACACTGGCAGCTCTGAAACAGGCCGAAGACTCAAACGATCTGGTTCTTCGCCTGTACGATCCGTTCGGTCGTCATGGGGTTGCCGTGATCATGCCGGATTTTCCGGTTGAAAGAGCAGTACTCACCAATCTCCTCGAAGAGCCATTCGAGCAGTTGATTGCAGAGGCAGACAACTCGTTCCGGCTCACATATCGACCGTTCCAAATCCTCACGCTGCTGCTGAGACCAGAATGAATTCCGTTGGGGTCAGATGATCTTGCCTACGAAGGGTGAATCAGAGGTCACGCTCAAGATTCAAGCGGTTTACCAAACCGCTGGCCAAGGAATGGAGTGCCGCCTTCTCGCCCGCATCCCCCCGCGATCATGCCAGATGAGGCCCCGGCCGAGCAAGTATTTGCCAGGAATCTCTCACGCTCACGCCAAACGAAGAGATTCCTCGCTTCGCTCGGAATGACACATTCACGTTGGTCAACTACTCAGGTGGAGCGTCAGATGTACCCCGACCAGTGTTGGTCAATCCTTATGCAACTCGCTGTGGTGCGCGACGATTGTCGTCACATGCACCACATTCGTCCGTCACAGGCATCGATCACAGTAAGTCAATACCAGGGATCGCCCTGTATCTAACGCCGAATTGCTGGCCCGACAATTGAATCCGCCTTATATTCCTACGTTCAACCACCTCGTAGCCTGTTGTCCCAGACTTCAACCCGTGCTTTGATAGTTCGGAGCTATGCCGTTCCAAATTCGCCAGAGGAGCATAACGTGCCCGAGTCGACCACGAGCGGTTTCAGTTCCGAGCCACGTTCCTCCGCCACAATCGGAATCGACCGCGCCTATCTGGTCGCGACCCTGAGCAAGCTTGCCAAGATCCCAACCGATGTACCGCTTGGCCATGAAACGTTTATGGAACCTGACGATCCAAAGCTGGTGCATTACGTTCAGGACGTTATTCGCCCCGAGCTTGTGCGGCTTGGGTTCTACGATCTCATTGACGCTCCAGCCAACAACTTGGTCGTGAGAATCGGCCCTTCACAATCGACGCGTTCACTTATCATCTTGAATTACACCCCCTCCCAGCACCACAATCTGATGTCAGATCCTTTCTCAGGCAAAGTCGGCACCGCGCGAGACTATGGCGTCGACGAGCCAGTGGTGTTCGGTCAGGGAGTCAGTCAGAACAAGGCGCACCAGGCAGTGATGCTCGCGGTGCTCAAGGCGCTGAGCGAATCGACCGTGAGGCTTCAAGGTCGGCTCTACTGGGCGATCAACAATGAGGGACGCAGCAGCCACTTCTGCTCGGACGCCATTCTCGATTCGCTCGATTCGTCTCCGAATTTCGGCATCATCCAGATCGGGACTGGACTCCGACTGTCACTTGGTAATCGTGGCCGGGCCGACGTATTGGTTCACGTTCACGGCCAGGCCATCCATTCGAGTGAGCCCCATCTTGGATTGAGCGCGATCGACGGTGCCAACGAGGTGATCAATCGTCTGAAGCGCCTCAATTGGCCCGATCAGCACCCTGTACTCGGAGGCCGTCAGGCTATCGTGTACAAAATTCGCTACGAGCCTCTGGCACCCCACACCTTGCCGTCAGATGCGTATCTCAGTGTCGACCGACGGCTCCTCCCAGGAGATGACATAGACCAGGCCGCCGACGAAATTCGGGCAGCAATCGGTGACTTGAGTCCATACCAGGTTACGGTATCGCCGGACGTCTACATGCTCCCGGCGCTGGTCGATCCGCACGACAGAGGCGTGCGTCAGCTTCTTGGCGCGCACACGAACGTTATGGGTGAGCCGCCGGAACTAATCTACGGTCAGGGAACGTTCGATGCTGGTGGTCCTTGTGCTCGCGGCGTTCCGACCGTCATGTACGGAGCGTCCGGGGGGGTTGGACTGCTCGGACCTGACTTCATATCAGTCTCAGCCGTGGAGGCTGAGGCGCAGGTACTGGCAAATATGATTCTCAGTTACCTCGGGTAAAGGATAGTCGATGCCTTCAAAGACAGATCTGACGCGGCCGCTAAGTTTCGGCGTCAGCCTTCCTAACCGAGCCGTATTGTTCGGGATGCCGGTCGATCGGCTATTCGAGACCGCTGAGCAGGTCGAAGCAGCCGGTGTGTTCGACTCGCTGTGGGTGGGCGACAATTTTCTCTCGAAGCCGCGCCTCGAGGCGGTTACGACGTTATCAGCTCTCGCCGCACGAACGACCCGTCTCAAACTCGGCACCGTCTGCCTGGCCAGCTTCCCACTGCGGCATCCGTTGAGCTTCGCTATCGAGTGGGCCAGCCTCGATGTCATCTCCCACGGTCGCACTATTCTTGTCGTTTGCCTTGGTGGATCTGACAGCATGGGACCACAATTCGCTGCCGAGCTCCGGGCCATGGGCGTGCCCTCCAGCGAGCGTGTTCGCAGAATGACCGAGGGAATCGACCTCTTGCGCCGCTTCTGGGGCCCGGATCCGGTCACCTACGAGGGCCACATTTATCAATTTGAGGACGTCGTTGCCTTACCGAAACCGGTGCAACAGCGAATCCCAATCATGATCGCCTCCAATCCAACGTGGGGTGGTGACCAAAACGTCGAAGCGAGGGCTCTGAAGCGAGTGGCTCGCATTGCCGACGGCTGGCAAACCGATGGGTTGCCGATTGATCTATTCCGAGAACGCTGGCGCCGGATTCGCGCCTACGCCGATGAATACGGCCGCGCTGACCTGGTGACTGATGCCAGCCTGCACGTAATGGTCAACATCAACGAGGACAAAGACGAAGCGCGGCGGGAGTCGATCGAGTTCCTCGAGCATTACTATGGGCAAGGGGTCATCTCCGACGAGAAGCTTGACTCATGGCTGGCATGTGGACCGCCTGAGGCGGTCTGCGACCAGATCGGCGCTTTCATCGAGGCCGGTTGTACGACTCCCATATTGCGCTTCACATCGCTAGACCAGCGCGCTCAAGTCGATCGCTGCGCCCGGGAAGTCGTGCCGGAACTGCTGCGACGTTACGGTAATTAGCGGTCGTCCCTATTGAATCCGGACCATAGTTTCTTCGGTCTCTGACATCGAGCGGAATGATCTGAACAGGCGGAGAGGACGTCATGGCACGAGAAGTAGTCCCGGCTGACGTTGACGACATCACACTCGACGAGATTCTGGCGATCAAACATCCAGACCCGGCGCGCTGGTCACCGGATGGCGAATGGCTGGCATGGCGCTGGGACGATGGCGGCCTTGTCCAACTCTGGGCTTGCCGGTCCGATGGAAGCCAGATGGGACAGGTTTCGACCGGTGAGAGGAGCGTGGGAGCCTTCGACTGGGCACCGGATGGGCGACTCACCTACGCGCAAGACGGTGATATCTGGATCGCGCGGCCTGGCACAGACGAGCGCCGCCCCGTAACGCACGGGAATGACACCGACTCGTCTCCACGCTGGTCACCGATCGGAAACCGGCTCGCGTTTGTCCGGAATGGCGGTCTGCTCGTCTACGATTTCGATGAGCAGTGTCTCACGTCGCTTCCATTGCCCGGCCGGGTCGCCGCCGGTTACGCCGACACCATCAGCGTCCGCTGGTCGCCCGACGGTGCTCACGTTGCCGCTGGAATCGTCGTAGGTCAACAGCGAGATTTGGCTATCGTTAGTCGCACGGGAGAGCTCATCTGGCGTACAGACACGGCCGACAACGAGTCAGCCTTCGCTTGGGTCAACGAGCATCGGTTGCACTTCTCGCAGATCGATCCGACGACGCGGGTCCGATCCCATTCCGTCGTCGACATTCGAACCGGTGAAACCCGCGAACTTGTTCGCGAGGAAAGCGAGCGAGGGCTCAAAGGGGAGCTCCCGCCGGTGGTACGTCCAGGTGGCACGGGCGTTGCCTACATTCTCACGCCCGAAAACTGGCCGCACGTTTACTACTACGACTTCACCAATGAGTCGTTACGTCAACTCACGGACGGCAGTTGTGACGACACTGGCCACGCGGGCGACGGATTGCAGTTTTCGCCGAGTGGCGATCGCCTCGTGTTCAGCAGCAACCGGGAGACGGATCTCAATCAAAGACGGCTCTGGATGGTCGAGATCGACACGGGAATTCTCACCTGCTTGACGTCGTCACCCGGAACGGACTCATGCGCGTCATGGTCTCCCAACGACCGCTATGTATCCTTCATTCATTGCAGTCCGGACCAGAGCGCCGATATCTGGTTACTCGACCCAACTGAGCCAGAGCAATCGCGACAGATCACGCACTCGATGCCCATGACGCTTACCTCTGAAAAGACCATCCTGCCTCGGCACCTCACCTTTCCGAGCAACGACGGGCTGCAGGTACATGGCGATCTGTTTCTGCCCAAAGGTTTCGATCCAACTCAACGCTACCCGGCTGTCGTGTGGGTTCATGGTGGAATGTCGCGCCAGATGCGACACGGTTGGCACCCAATGCACTCCTATTCACTCTTCTACAGTTTCAACCAGTACTTGCTCCATCGAGGCTTTGTGCTCCTCTCCGTGGACTATCGGGGCAGCATTGGATACGGTCGCGAATACGAAGAGGGAACCTATCTCTCAATGTGCCAGGGTGACCTCGCCGACGTAGTCGCTGGCTCAACGTTCCTCCGAACGCTTCCGTATGTGGATCAGGATTCCATTGGCGTCTATGGCCTCAGCTACGGCGGCTACATGACCCTTGGAGCTTTGACCAAACACCCGGACGCCTTCGCCATGGGCATCAACATTGCCGGGATCTGGGATTGGCCGCAATACGAGCGATGGCGCGACGAAACCTATCCGGGCAGCCGCTGGCAGGGCACGCAACGGCTTGGCGGATCGCCCAACAGTGCCAACGATGATGCCTGGTACCAAGCCTCACCAAAGCACTTCGTGTCTGGGCTGCGTAAACCGCTCTTGAATTTGATGGGGACCGAGGATGAGAGAGTCGACTTCGGTCAGTTACATGCGATCATTCGTGACTGTGTCGCGAACGAGAAGGATTTCGCGGTCCACTATTATCCTGGCGAAACTCATACCTTCACCTTCAGGCGTACTTGGAGAGACGCTTTTCCACGAATGGAGCGTGCCTTCCAACGCTATCTCATGACTCCGCCCGATCAACGGCCACCGGCGATGATCTGAGCAAGATTCCTGTGCGTCCAGGTTGAACTTCGTCCCAATTCTACGGGCCGTCGGGAATAGATACGCACGACGTTGGTCTCCGATCGAGTCAAATTCGCGTTTTTGTCGCATCTCTGCGATAGGCACGTGTCGTTCACTGATGCCTCTGAAATGTCCTTAGGCGCATGATGTCTGTGTAGTAGACCGGGGCCTGTCGAGCGGCGTGTCGTCGACCCGTCGGCCCCAAGATTTCGGTCGCGCACGTGCGCTCCAGTCGATCAACCGCCCGACCATCTACCGTAATTTCGAGGGGGTTGACATGTCCGCGATTCTCCGCCCAAACGTCCCGCCAAGCCGCAAACAGGTTCAACCACGAGTGGAGCCGGCTGCAATTTCGCTGACGATTGCCGCCGTCGCGAGCGTGATCATGCTGCAAGCCACTCGCGTATTCGTTTCATACCTCGTCGTCGTCATTGGGCAAGCAAACCGCACCTCTCTCGCAACGGTCACCTTCGGGGTCTTTTTGGCTATCGCTCTCGCTCCACTCATCGTGCGGCTGCTCGGGACACGATCGACTATCATGTTCGCCGCATCGGGCATGGCGCTGTTGCGAGTCGTGATCCAATTCTGGACTCGGTCCGAAGCACGACTCATCATGGCTGCCGCCGTGATCATCCTTTGGGGTTGGCTTGCCCTGACTGTGCTGGGAACTCACCGGCATGCGCTGACGATAGGACTTCTTGCAGGGTTGCTGCTCGACGTTGCTCTTCGTGTCGGCTTTTTGACACTAGATCTCCCCTGGAACAGTGGAGTACTTGCCGCCGCGGTGACGATAGCGCTTGCGGGCTTCCTTCTCGTTGCCGCAATTCTGGCGTCCACGGCGAAGACAAATGAACCTGCAACCGACGGCGGAGGTCTCTCCCTGATAGCCGTCGGACCCGGGTTAGCATTGTTTCATCTTGTCAGCGGCAATCTTGGCCTGGCTCAGACAAAAACTGGTCTGGGGTTTGCGGCCGCGATGTTGTTACTTTCGCTGGGACTGATCGCCGGCATGCTGGGCTCGCTTCTAAGCGAGCGCGGTGCTGTTTCATCAAACATCAGGGTGAATCTGACCCTGCGGCTTGCGGCGAGCGTCATTGGCGGGGCTGCGCTCTGGGTGTTCTGGACGAGCAGGACAATCGCCCCGTTCGCGCTTCCATTCGTCTCGGCTAGCACAGTTATGTTGACCGGTTCGGCGATCTTGTCTGGTGTCCGTCCTGTGCCGAAGGCGCGGTTGTTCTTCCCAACCTTATGGTTCACGCTGGGCATGCTCTTACAGGTCGGCATCCTCTTCCTGTACTACGATGCATCCGGGCAGGCGGTCTTCATAGTAGCCGCAGCCACCCTTCTGGCAGCGGGCGCGTTGATCGGTGTCATTGGCACTACTCGCGCCGAACACCCGGTGGTCTTCTCGGTGCAGACCGTCGCGCCGATCGCTACAACTGTGGCGATTCTCATCCTCGTTTGCGGCTGGCAATTCATGGGCGAGTCGAGCCCGACGCAGGGTTCGCTGCTACCCGTCACCTTCACGGTCATGACGTACAACCTGCAGGACGGGTTCTCCGCGGATAACTCGTTCGATCTAGAGGCTCAGGCGGACACGATTGCGTCCGCCCATCCGGATGTTGTCGTGCTGCAAGAGGTGAGCAGGGGCTGGCTTGTTACGTCAGCGGCTGACGAGGCGCTGTGGCTCAGCCATCGACTGAACATGCCGATCTATTTCGGTGGAAATTCGGACGACGGATTGTGGGGTAACGCCATCCTTACCCGCGCGCCGGTGGCGGAAGTAAGACGACTCCAATTCACGGTCACTAAGAACCTAAAGAGAGGAGCGATCGAGGTACGCATTCCGACGGCAAACGGCGACGTATGGATCGTTGGAACGCATCTCGACAACCCGAAGGCCGCGGACGCTATTCGATTGGAACAGGCAACCCAATTGCTGCATGATCTCTCCAGCCGAACCCCTGCGATTGTTGCCGGCGACTTCAACGCCGATCCCGGAACAGCGGTCCTCAACGCGTTCAGCGCCGGCGGTTTTGCCGACCCTGGTGCCGAGTTCTTGCGGGGTGTCAGCACCACTACGGACGAGCGACGGCTCGACTATGTTTTGATCACATCGCGGATCACCGTTACTTCGATGCGGGCCATTGACAGCCAGGCATCCGATCACAAACCGGTCATAGCACTGCTGTCGTTGGCTCCGTAATACCGCCTGAAGAAAAGAAATGTGGTTCATCTGTGCCCGCCTCCGGATCCAACGACCGCGGACACGGATTCTTGTGCTACGTTTCTTGCGTTGTCAGCAGCGCGTCAGACTCGTGCAAGACGCTTGGGCCTACGAGGGAGTGGAATGTGCATGAACTTTCGAAGGTAGCGCTCTTTACCAATGAGTACCCGCCAAATGTTTACGGTGGCGCTGGAGTCCATGTCGAATATCTCAGCCGCGCGCTGTCCGAGTTCGTGCAGGTCGAGGTTCGCACCTTTGGCACGCAAGATACTTCTGAAACGAACCTACGGGTTCGAGGCTACCTCGGATGGGACGAAGTTCGGCACAATACCGACCCTCGCTTCACGGGCGCGCTGGACGCACTCTCGCGCAGCCTGGCGATGTCCAAAGACAGGTTCGACGCCGATGTCGTCCACTGCCACACGTGGTACACCGATTTGGCCGGCTTTCTCGCCAAACAACTCTGGTCCGTTCCACTGGTCGTCACCATTCACTCGCTTGAGCCGCTTCGACCTTGGAAAGTCGAACAACTGGGCAACGCCTATCACCTGAGTTCTTGGATGGAACGAACCGGGATCGAACAGGCTGACGCCGTAATCGCCGTCTCGGCGGAAACACGTAACGATGTTCTCGATAATTTCGATGTCGATCCCAAGCGTGTTCACGTGATACACAATGGCATTGACCTGGATGAATACCGCAAAACGAAAGCGATCGACGCCCTGGCGAAGCACGGCGTCGATCCTGAACGTCCCTTTGTTCTCTTTGTCGGACGAATCACGAGGCAGAAAGGGATCATCCACCTGGTCAGAGCCATTCCAGAGATAGATCCATCGCTTCAGGTCGTGCTGCTGGCCGGCGCTCCGGACACGCCGGAGATCGGACGAGAGATGACGGATGGAGTGGCGGCAGCGAGTCAAAGGCGCGGCGACGTAATTTGGATCCGAGAGATGCTGCCGCGAGATGAGGTGATCCAGTTCTACTCTCAGGCGTCCGTGTTCGTATGTCCATCTGTATATGAACCGTTCGGGATCATCAATCTTGAAGCGATGGCGTGCGAAACAGCTGTAGTGGCCTCAGCCGTCGGTGGCATTCCGGAAGTCGTAATTCCAGGAGAAACCGGCCTGCTGGTCGAGCCGAATCTTAGACCCGGCACGTTTGACCCAGTAGACCCAATGGGCTTTTCACACGAACTCGCCGGCGCAATCAATCGTGTCGCACTCGACACTACCACCGCGGAGCGGTTTGGTCAGGCTGGACGACAACGTGCTGAAGACCATTTCAGCTGGAGCGCGATTGCCGAGAAAACGCTCGATCTGTATAGAGTCGTGATGTCCGAGTCTTGACGATGTCCAGTATCCGCCATGCCATGTAGTCGGCGGAACAGGTCAAGCGAATGAGAATGGAGCAGTCCACATGACGTTTGAGATGCCAACCTGGCCAAACGGCGCTCGCTGTGCCGTGACCCTGACCTTTGATAATTTCGGCGAGTCGTACGATCTGCTTCGTTACGGCCACGCTGGAGGAGCCAACGCCGATGGGATCTATGCCCCACGCCGCGGGGTCGAACGCGTGCTGGAGCTGCTCTCTCGATACTCGATCCCGGGCACTTTCTTCCTCGAAGGCTGGAACGCCAGAAAGTACGGGTCGCTCGCTCGTGAGATCGTCGCGCAAGGCCATGAGATCGGTGCTCATGGCTGGATGCACGAGCGTTGGAGCACGCTCGAACCAGATCGCGAGCGCAAACTCATACAGCAAACGACTGAAACGCTGGCCGACGTGACAGGGAGTCGCCCCGCTGGCTGGCGATCTCCAGCAGGACTAACGACCGTCAAGACGCTCTCGATACTGCACGAGTACGGGTATGCGTACGACAGTTCATTCGGTGACGATGACGTGCCCTACATGCTGCACACAAGCCAGGATGCTGAGCACGAAATCGTCGAGCTACCCTGGTCCTGGTCACTGGACGATGCTGCCTTCTACGCATATCCCGGCACGATCCGACGCCCGAGCGACGTCGCCCAGCTTTGGATCGAGGAGTTCGACGCCGCCTATGAGGTGACCGGTAATTTCATGCTTGTGTGTCATCCACGTTACAGCGGGCGGCCTGCCCGGATTCGAGCATTGGAGCAGCTACTCGATTACATCAAGACCCACGACAGTGTCTGGTTTGCCCGATGCGACGAGGTCGCCTCAGCAGCCCGAAACTGGGCGAATGTGCCTTACCACCCATTCCCAGAGCAGATGCTGGAGGACGACCAATAGTCAATTCGGGGTCGTGGCTCGACCGAAACGACAATCACCAGGGATCGCTTCGTCGCGATTTGATCGTCAACCGGCTATCTTTGTCGAGACGCGGCGTATGCTCGGTGCGCAAGATCATCACGGTATAGTTTGGGGTATCCTCGATGCCGGTCTCGGTCTTGACCGCCTTGCAACCAGTCCAGAGTTCCCAGCCAACGTTCCGGTAGAAATCGACACGGCTCGTCGAGAGACAGCCGATGTCGTAGTCACTTATTTCCTCGACCAAGCGCCTAATCACCGCTGATCCGATTCCCCGCCGTTGCCATTTGGGGTGGGTCGCGACCGCGTCAAGATAGGCTGTCTTGAGAGCCGTGCCATCCTCTAGCCAAACCTGCCTCGTAGTCCACAGCGCATGGCTTACAACAACGCCATTGACTTGACCAAGAACGTGAGTCGGGTTCAGCGTTTCGACCA
Organism: uncultured Chloroflexia bacterium; assembly: GCA_963785465.1. Classification (GTDB taxonomy): domain Bacteria; phylum Chloroflexota; class Chloroflexia; order Thermomicrobiales; family Thermomicrobiaceae; genus CALAGB01. Next base: position 36,133 of record CAWAVM010000013.1, read on the forward strand.
CAAGGTCGAACAATACGTCGTACCCTTGCTCGTCGAAGGCGAGGTTACAGAGGTTTACGATCTTGTCTTTGGTCGCCTGATCGAGTTCGCTCGTCGGGACGACACTCAGTTCCAAATTCGGAGGCACCTTGTACGGCATGCCGAACACCTCTTCCTCCGTCACACAAACTCCCCTGCTACAGCGAATTACATGACGATTGACCAACACTGGTCGGGGTACGCCTGGTCATCCTGAGCTCAGCGATGCATCTCCCCACCTCCGCGTTCACCATGTCGATCGGGGGTGTTGGAGGAGATGCTTCGCCTGCGGCCTCAGTAGGCGACCAACGTGAATGTGTCATTCCGAGCGAAGCGAGGAATCTCTTCGTTTGGCGTGAGCGTGAGAGATTCTTCGGCTGCGGCCTCAAAATGACTCCTGGCAAATCAACTGTAGTTGCCTTCTCAGCATGACCGGGAGGCGGCTCTCCATTTCCTGGCCAACGGTTTTGCAAACCGATTTGGACACACCATTGAACAGGTCATCATCGCTTTCCACGTTCAACGATACCGGCGAGCAGATTGGCCAGCAATGCTTGGCGTGGGACGATGCTGTCTCGCAGTATGTACTCATTCGGTCCATGATCGAGTCCCCCGATCGGCCCGAGTCCATCAAGGCCCGGTGTGCCATCTTTACCAGCGTAGCTAATATCGGACGCACCACCGGTCGCCGCTCCATTCAGTTCGAAGCCCAGTTCAGCGGCGATGTCGATCGCCATTCGCTCGAGCTCCACCACGCCCGGTGTACGGGGCATAGCGGGGCAGTCAGAGCCAGGTTCTAGGTTGACTGTGAGGGTGACGCCCGACACGAAGTCGCGCGAACAGAGCGAGCGGAAGGAAGTCTCAAGTTCATCAAGCTCACCGTCAGTCCAGGCGCGCAAATCAAAGCGTGCCTGAGCTCGGTCTACCACGACGCTTGGCGATGCTCCGCCCCTGACTGCTCCGGTATTCACCGTCATTCCCGGTTTCATTCCATTGAGCGACGCCGCCGCGACAATGAAACGAGCCAGCGCGAGTGTTGCACTGCATCCCTTTTCGGGCTCAACCCCGGCGTGAGCAGAACGCCCAAGGGCTTCAACAGTAAACCAGCGCACACCTTTGCGCGCCGTGACGATATCGCCATTCTCCCTTGCCGCCTCCAAGGTGAGTACTGCGTCATGTGCGGCTCCCTCTCGTTCGATCAACGAGACCGAAGCTCGATCAGCCGTCTCTTCGTCTGAGACGATCAGGAAGCTGATCAGGCCGAAGCCACCCCACGCCTGGTCCAGCAGTGCCTCCAGCGCGTAAATGCCGGAGAGAAGACCAGCTTTCATATCGCAGGTGCCGGGCCCGATCACCTGGTTGCCCTCAAGGCGCATGGGTCGTTCGGCCGTAGTGCCCTGGGGATAGACGGTGTCGGAGTGCCCAAGGAGCAAGATCTTCGCTGAGCCACGGCCGCTAAGACGAGCAGTGATGTTGTCTCCCAGCAGTGACTGGCGATCCCGAACTACCTCGCACCCCAGGAAACGAAAACGTTCCTCAAGCCAATCGACGACCCGGTCGACTCCCGCCTTGTCGTCGCTACCGGAATCGATACCGGACAGCAAGCGCAGATCGGCCAGGTAGTCATCGAGGTGTTTCTCGAGATACGGGAAAACGTCCAAACTCATTCAATTCTCCAAGGTGCTGCCGCGCCACTTCGCACCCGCTCAAGATGAGAGAGAAGCCAAAAGCGAACGAAGCCGGAGCAGACCCTCGGTCAGCCTCTCTCGGTCAGTCGCAAAGGCCACTCGTACATATCCATCCCCTGAAGGACCGTACTCAGTCCCCGCCCGTACCGCGACTCCCATATCATAGGCAGTTTCGATCACTCGAATTGGAGGCGTATCCCCGCCATACTTGATGAATGCATAAAAGGCGCCATCCGGCGGTCGGATAGTGACACCTGGTACATCGGCCATGAGCTTCATCACCAGTCCGCGGCGCTCTTCGTATTCGGCGCGCATACGTTCCGGCCAGTCGCTCTCGGTCGTTATGGCTGCCAGCGCCGCACGCTGTACGGCGGAGTTCATCGGCCCGACCAAGGTTCGGTGAATCCGCGAGCCAGCGGACGTTATCGCGGGCGGAGCGATCAAGTATCCAACGCGCCAACCGGTCATCGCATAGGTCTTCGAAAAGGTCTGGCAATAAATCAGGCGGTCACGCAATTCTTCGATAGCAAGCGTGGACGTGAATGAGTGTCCACCGAAGACGATATGGTCGTAGGCTTCGTCGGACAATACTCGAAAGTCGTACTTCTCGGCCAGCTGCCCCAACGACCGAAGCTCCTCGTTCTTATAGATGACACCGGTGGGGTTACACGGGTGACAGATAACGAGCAGCGCGGCACCTTTGACTGCCTCTTCCTCGATGGCCTCCAGATCGAGATGAAAATTAGCCGTCTGCGGAATGAAGACCGGCTCGGCTCCGATCATTCGAGTGAGATCGGCATACAGTGAATAGGTCGGCTCTGGGATGAGGACGCGCTCACCCGGATTGACCGTTCCCACGATCGCCGAAGTCAGCGCCGCGCTCCCTCCATGAGTTACAAGCACCTGCTGAGGACGGATTTCTGCTCCCGCGATGATCGTCGCGTTCGCCGCCAGTGCCGCGCGCAACTCTGGGTCGCCTTGTCCATCCGCATAATGTGAATAGCCGGCCGATATCGCATCGATCAATGCCTGGCGAATATATTCAGGTGTCTGAAAATCCGGGTCGCCGGAAGCCAGTGAGATAACGCCCGGACCGGGGCGCCGCGACGGTCGCTGGGACGTCGCCTCGATTCGCTGCACCGCTAGAGATGGTTCGAACACCGTGGTTCCTCTCCAATATTTCGTGTTCCTGGCGGAATCGAAGAGTCGCGTACTTGCGGATCGTGTCCGGTAGCGACGTGAATGTCAACTGTTCGTGACCGTGGCATTGGGTATGCATGTGTCTATCAGTCTGTAGCATTCCCGGACATCAATTCTTGAAAATGTTGCGAATCTGTAACAGTCAACCGCACTTTCGAACACCGGCGCGACGTGACCCGGGCTACATTTGACTTGGCTGCCAGGCCTAATTGGCCGGCTCTCGGACAACTCGGGTCGGTACCGAGATCGTAGTTCCCGCTAACCAGTAACGACTCTCGTGATTGAACGACGGGACAATCGGGTACCGAAGGCCGCAGAAACACTTGCCAAGCCGCGGACTCGCTACTTGTATTTGTAGTCATTGAAACGCCAGAGGACGGTAAGCACATGAACGCAAGGCCACCCGTCAGGGATCGGAAGGGCCGACCCGGCAACCCCGGGGAGCCACCGGGATCTTCTGGGATTGGCCGATATAGCTGGCTTGGCTGGGTTATCCTGACCGGCATCATCGTCGTCGCGGTCTATGTGTTCTCGTCTTATCCGCGTGGCGCTTCTCCGCTCGTCATCCCCTATTCGAGCTTCATCAGTGAAGTGCGTTCAGACCAAGTAACGGCGGTGACCATAAAGGGCCAGCAAGTCAGTGGATCGTTCGTGGTCGAAAAGCGACTTGCCGGGAATCAAATCCTCGATCTCAATCAGCCCGTTCCCGATACGATCGCGGCTTCAGATACCAGTACAAGCAAGTCATTCCGCACGCTGATGCCAAATGGAGTTGAGCCAGATGTCGTCAATTTGCTCGACGAGCACAAAGTTCCAATTACGGCCGAAACCGCTTCTGGTTCGATCTGGTCATTGTTACTCACGTTTGGACTGCCGATTCTATTGTTGGGTGGCTTCTTCTTCCTGATCATGCGCAACTCCGGAACGTCGCGCGGCCGGCAGGATATGTTTGGGTTCTCGAAGTCCAAAGCACGACTCTACGATGAGAAACGACCGCTCGTCACCTTTGCCGATGTTGCCGGCGAGGATGAGGCGAAGGCCGAACTTTCCGAGGTTGTTGACTTCCTGGTCAATCCAGCTAAATATCATGAGATCGGCGCAAAGCTGCCGCGAGGCGTTCTGCTAGTCGGCCCTCCCGGAACGGGCAAGACGCTGCTGGCGCGGGCGGTCGCGGGACAAGCCAAGGTGCCATTCTTCACCGTCAGCGCCTCCGAATTCGTCGAGATGTTTGTTGGCGTGGGCGCGGGACGCGTGCGCGATCTTTTCGAGCGTGCCAAGGAAGCCGCGCCATCGATCATCTTCGTCGACGAGCTTGACGCGGTTGGACGCCAGCGTTTCGCCGGCATCGGTGGAGGCAACGACGAGCGAGAGCAAACCCTCAACCAACTCTTGGTCGAAATGGACGGATTTGAACCGCACCAAGATGTGATCGTCATTGCAGCCACGAACAGGCCCGACGTGCTTGATCCGGCCCTCCTAAGGCCGGGACGATTCGACCGGCAGGTGACCTTGGGGCTGCCCGATCGTCGTGGTCGACTGGCAATTCTGAACATTCACCGCAAAGGAATCGTGGTCAACTCCGAAGTCGACCTCAACGATATTGCTGCGGTGACCTCTGGATTCTCCGGCGCCGACCTCGCGAATCTCGTCAACGAGTCCGCCCTGATCGCGGCCAGGCGAAACAAGTCATCGGTTGATCGCTCAGACTTCGATGCCGCACTCGATAAAATTCTGCTTGGTGCGGAACGTCCGTTCTTGCTCAACGATCAGGAAAAACGCATCATCGCCTTCCATGAGGCTGGACACGCGCTCGTCGCACACCTGACGCCGGGTTCGGATCCGTTACGCAAGATCAGCATCATCCCACGCGGACAGTCGCTCGGTGTCACCGTGCAGGCGCCGGTCGACGATCGCTATAACTATCCTCGAGACTATCTCATCGGCAGGATTGCGATTCTAATGGGTGGGCGAGCTGCCGAACGACTGGTTGCACACGAGATCACCACCGGGGCCCAGAATGACCTGAAAGAGGCAACCTCGCTGGCGCGCCGGATGGTCGGCCTGTGGGGCATGAGTGACGAGGTCGGTCCGTTCTTCTTGGGTACCGGCGAGGAGCATGTCTTCCTTGGTCGAGAGATCACGCAAGAGCAGAATCTGAGTGAGGATATGCTAAATCGCTCAGAGGCAGCAATCCAACGGCTGCTGCGTGAGGCGGAGAAGAAGTCTGACACTCTTCTGGCCGAGCACCGGTTGGAACTCGATCGTCTGGCCGACGCGCTCATGATCGAAGAGACGGTCGACCAGGACCGAATAAACCAGATTCTGGACCAACCGGCATCAGACCTCTTGCCACGCCCGCTTATTCCAGCGTTGGCGGTGTGATGAGGCGAGCCTGAAACGAAAATCCATCGGGCGATTTTGGCGTTGTGATTCAACACCGTGTTGGGTTGGACGAGAAGGAGAGTGAGAACAGAGCATGAAGCGAATCGCAGTTCTGACCAGCGGAGGCGACGCGGCTGGAATGAATGCCGCCATTCGCGCGGTTACTCGCGCCGGCATCGATCGCGGGTGGGAGATCATAGGAGTCCAGCACGGGTTTGCTGGCCTGATTGCGGGCGAATTCGCTCCGCTCGGTGCTCGCGACGTCGGAGGGATTATCCAGCGGGGCGGCACAATCCTTGGAAGTGCTCGCTGTGATGCGTTCAAAACCGACCAGGGGCGGCACGATGCATTGAGATCGCTTGAGCTCAATGGAGTCGAGGCTCTGGTCGTCATCGGCGGGAACGGCTCGCAGACAGGCGCTCACGCTCTCTGGAAGCTCGGTTTTCCGGTGGTGGGCGTCGCTTCAACGATCGACAACGATTTACCTGGCTCGGAGATTACGATCGGTGTGGACACTGCTCTGAACATCGCACTCGAGGCTGTCGACCGGCTCAAGGTGACGGCATCGTCGCACCACCGTGCGTTTCTCCTTGAAACGATGGGGCGGAATTGCGGCTATATCGCGTTGGTCGCTGGGATCGCCGGCGGCGCGGAAGCGGTCGTAATTCCGGAGGTCGAAATCCATCCTGAACAACTCGCAACAGTCGTGCAAGACGCGTACGATCGGGGAAAAGCACATGCGATCATCGTCGTCGCCGAAGGCGCATCTTACAACGCTACGAGACTCGCCGACTACTTCGCCCACAATCGTGAGCGTCTCGGCTTCGAGTTCCGCGTGACGATTCTCGGCCACGTTCAGCGTGGCGGAGCACCGGGAGCATTTGATCGATTGCTCGCCACTCGCTTCGGTGCGGCCGCAATCGGCCGCCTGGCCGACGGCAATTATGGGCGTCTCGTCGGGCTCGTTGGTGGAAAGGTCTCATCCACACCACTCGACGAAATCGTCGATCAGACCAAGGAACTTGACCCAAATCTGATTGATTTGGCGCGAGTGCTCGCGAAATATTGAGGCACTGATGTGAGAAGTGAAAACCGGACAGATGATTGGGTCCCACGTTTCTACGACAGAGTTGGATCCCTCTACGACTGGGCGGAACGGTTTGAGGGTAAGGCGAAGGCGACGACCCTCGAACGGTTTCCCCTCAGCCGCGGGCAACGCGTACTCAACGTCGGCTCTGGAACTGGTATCGACCATCAAAGACTAGCCCGCCAAGTCGGATCGAGCGGAATGGTGGTCGCAGTCGACATCTCGCGCGTCATGCTCGGTCTTGTGCGTGCCCGAACGAGCCAGCCGACCGTATGCGCGGACGCGCGCGCGTTGCCGTTCGAGGACCACTCCTTCGACGGCCTCTTTTGCTCCTACGTGCTGGACCTCATACCGATTGCCGATCTTGGGAACACAGTGAAGGAGTTCCACCGGATCCTCAAACCAGGCGGGCAAATGGCTCTTGTTACGCTAACCGACGGAGTGACGCCCCTCAGCAAAGCGCTGGTGGCACTCTGGAAGGGCGTCTATGCGGTGAGCCCGATCGCATGTGGAGGATGCCGCCCAGTAGAACTGCTTCCTCTGGTCGAGCGGGCTGGATTTCACGACGTGACAAGAGAGGTCATCGTCGAGGCAGGTTTCCCAAGCCAGGTAGTCTGGGCCAAGCGCTAATCGATTGTCGCTCGATCTGGCTTGCCCTCGATACGCAGCCAGGAAAGAATGCGTCGCCGGATCCCTTCGCGATCTTCCTCCTTGAGCTGCTTGCCGACCGATGCCCAGTTTCCGGCGTCCGTCTGATAGATTGTCGAACCGCCGTCGACCATGAAGAAGGCCACGTAGTCTGGGCTCTCGACGGCGAACCAGTTGTAGGTCAGGCCCTTCGTTAAGGCACCGGTCATCAGGTAGATTGGATGGAATGTGCCTTCGAATTCCGCCTCGTCGACGAAGATTTCCCGCAATGCGATAAGCCCAGGGTTTTCTACGATCGCGCTCGCGACCGCATGATAGATGTCCGGGTACTTTTCACCACGCGAATGCCAGCAGCCAGCGTGTTCGCCCGGAAGCAAACCGACTTGTGGCACCATCTCCAGTAACTTCTCGACAGCCTGCTCCGGGTCCTCGCGAAGCAGCGTGCCCAACTCCAGCTTATTGCCTTCTGGCGAGATAAAGATTGGCGCGTCATCACCGGTCAGCATAAGCGTTCCAAATGAGTCGGCTGATTCATCCGCGCAGAGAAGGCAGCTTACGCGGCGGGTGAACAAAATCCGATCCCAGCCATTCTCTGGGTGACAGACGGGCAGAGCGTCGACTCCTGAGACGTGGTAGCGGTTTGCAACCACCGCGTCGGCCAAAGCCCAACCGAGAGCATAACCAAGCGGATTGGGAATGATGGTGGCGGCGGCTTCAGGAGAGACATCTTTCGGCATCTCAGTCGGATCAAGATTCTCATAGTTATGAACAGCGTTTTCAACAACTTCAGTCATATTCATTGTGCGAAAATCTTCTCCCTCTTTGTGCGAGACGTACTACGTGGCTCCCGACACGCGACGCGCGAGTCACGTCTGCCCAATCTTACGCGATCGAGAGACGCTCATTCTTCCGCATAGTCCGAACTACCCTGCGTGCCAGCGCGCAGGCAACGGATCGCGCTCGAGAAACGCCAGAATTAGATCGACGCAGTGTACCAGATCCTGCTCGATCACCATTTCGTTCGGTGAATGCGTATACCGGGTCGGAAACGTGACCAAGACGGTTTCAATGCCACGACGGATCAACTCCGCCCCGTCACTGCCGTAATTCTGGAAGACCGCTTGCTGCGTCGGGATACCCGCGGCCTGACCTGCTTCGACCAATGCCATCGACATACGGTGGGAGTAGTGCACCGATGAATCCTGGTGCACGATGATCGGTCCACCGCCGAGTTTCGATGGATGACTCTCGGCTTTCGTCCCTGGAACTTCACCACACAATCCGACATCCAGGTTGATAGCCGCGTCAAAGGAATGAATATCGGGAATACTCGATGCTCCCAGCAGCCCATTCTCTTCCTGCACCGTCGATCCGATCCAGAGTCGATATTTCATCTTAGTCAAGTCTGCCCGTTCGCCCACTGACGTCGCGATAGCGAGAGCGGCCCGGTTGTCCATAGCCTTTCCGACAATGGTGTCGCCGAGACGGCGAGTTGGCGGATTGACGCACAGACGCGTACCTGGGTGGATCCCAAGACTTTCGGCCTTTTCTCGAGTCGAATAGCCGAGATCGACAAACCAGTCGTCCCAGGTGAAAAAATCCTTGTCAGCGACACTCCCAATAACATGTCCGCTGGCGTAACAAAGCTGACCGTCGACCGGCCCGTGTTCAGACAAAACAACGACCGGCTGGTTGACCGGACTGAACCAATGAGGCGGCTTGCCTCGTGTGTCTCTGAAGGCGGGCCAGACACGCAAGAGACCGTTCTCCGAGATCGACTTGACCATCAGCGCCAACTCGTCACCATGCGCCAGAACGATCAAGCTTGGTCCCACACCACCAATTCGAGCGGCGACATTCCCAACGGACGAGATCTCGACATGCTCCGCGAATCCGGACCAGTGGTTCGCGCACCACTCGTGCACTTCATCCTCCTGGCCGATTGGGCCGGGAATTTCGGTGAGCGTTTTGACCAGATCAAACATTGGAGTCGGCATCGGAGCCCAATAGTCCTTCCATCAACTTCTGTCTACTGAAGCACGGTACATGACGTCGGCATAATACCTTGTTTGCGCCGCACTTGAGTGGCCGGAAAAACTCAACTCCGCCTGCATCCACATCTTCCCGCCCCAGTGAAAGATCCCTTACACTGACATTGACGCTTGGACAGGAGTCTGATTTCGGAACAGACCGTAACCGAAGGGGCGAGCATGAGCGGAAGTGCGGCAACAACAGGAACACACAGAAGTGGCGTAACCTGGTCCGGCGACACCGTCGTTATCGGAGCGGGAATCGTCGGTCTGGCAGCCGCCCGTGAGATTCTCCAGCGTCATCCCGGATTACGCCTCGTAGTGCTTGACAAAGAACCGAATATTGCCGGGCACCAGACGGGACACAACAGTGGTGTAATCCACTCCGGCATTTACTATGCTCCTGGTTCCCTCAAGGCCAAGGCTTGCGTCGCAGGCGCCGCCAAACTCATGGACTATTGCGACGACCACGAGATAGCCTACAAGCTTTGTGGAAAGGTGATTGTCGCGACGCAGGAATCGGAGATCCCGAGGCTCCAAGCGCTACTCGAACGCGGGCAAACAAATGGAGTTCCCGGGCTTCGCATGATCGACGCAGGCGAATTGCGAGAGGTTGAACCGCACGTTACCGGGGTTCGCGCCATCCTCTCTCCGAAAACCGGAATTGTCGACTATCGTGAGGTGGCAGCGTCCTACGCCAAGGACATTCGTGATCTCGGCGGCGAGATTCTGACCGACCACGACGTGATGAGCATCATTCGTGGTGCAACGCGAACGCTTATTTGCACGCCGAGCGGAGACTTTGAGACCAAGCGAGTCATTAGTTGCGCTGGCGTTTATTCTGATCGGGTCGCGGCCATGACGGGCGCGCCGCTCGAACCCCGAATCGTTCCCTTCCGCGGCGACTATTACATTCTGCGGCCCGAACGACGACATCTTGTTCGAGGGAATATCTATCCGGTTCCCGATCCGCGCTTCCCATTCCTTGGAGTCCATTTCACTCCTCGCATGAACGGAGATCTGTGGCTCGGCCCGAACGCCGTGCTGGCGTTTTCCCGCGAGGGCTATCGTTTCGGATCAGTCGACCCAGCCGATCTGGGCGACATGATGCGCTTCAGCGGATTTCGCAATTTCGCGCGCAAGCACTGGCGAACCGGCCTGGATGAGATGGCCCGGGACCTCAGCAAGACCCGCTTTCTGGCATCTCTACGCAAATACATTCCAGAGCTCGTAGCGGAAGATTTGCTTCCAGGCCCTTCCGGCGTACGGGCTCAGGCCCTTACCGAGGACGGCAATCTCGTGGACGATTTCATCGTCGACCGAGACAAGCGCGTTCTCCATGTACGCAACGCGCCGTCGCCGGCAGCCACGTCCTCGCTGGTCATCGGAGGGATGGTCGCCGATGCATTCGACGAGATGGACTGATTCGCGCGAATCAACGTGTTGAACTCGGGCACGAATCTACCGCCCTAATTCACATTCGGAAGGATGAGTGATGTACCTGACCAGACATCAGACAACGGACGGACCGCGCTGGGCCCGTGACGGTGAATTCTTACCCCGATCGTTTTCGCTCAGCGGCTGGTTGGAGCTTTCCGTTCCGACCGCGAACGACATTCTGGCACGCCTGCCGGCCGCCGGTGAGGTGCCGGAAGCACAACTGGCACCGATCGATCCACATCTGGAGGTCTGGGCCAGCGGAGTCACCTACCTCCGCAGCCGTGACGCGCGCATGTCCGAGTCGACGGTTCAAGATATTTACCAGAAGGTGTATGACGCCGACCGGGCCGAGGTCTTCTTCAAGGCGCCCGGCTGGCGGGTGCTTGGTCACGAGGATTCGATCCGGGTGCGTCGCGACAGCACCTGGAGCGTTCCTGAGCCGGAGTTGGTTCTGGTCTTCAATTGCGATCTCGACATTGTTGGCTACTGCGCCGGCAATGACGCCTCTTCACGTTCGATCGAGGGGGACAATCCACTCTATCTGCCTCAAGCCAAGTGCTACGACGGCGCCTGCTCGTTAGGACCCGGCATCGTGGTCGCTCCCGCCGACGAGATGCGCAGCCTACCGATTCAGATGCGCATCTTTCGCCACGGGTCAGAGATATTCCGGGGCGACACGAACACTTCGTCGATGAAACGGACGCTCGAAGATCTGGTGCATTACACGGGCGCTGAACTCTCGTTCCCAAACGGAGGCTTCTTGATGACCGGCACCGGCATCGTGCCGCCGGACGAGTTCTCGCTGCAGGCAGGGGATCACGTCGACATTTCCGTCGGCGAACTCGAGTTGCGAAACAGCGTGCGATCGTAGCGTTCGGCCAATTAGCTTGCGGAGAGGTACACCAATGCCGATCACGATTACCGGCTTAACCGTGCGAGACATTCGATTCCCGACATCTCGTGAGCTCGATGGCTCGGACGCCATGAATCCGGATCCCGATTATTCGGCAACCTACGTGACCCTTACGACCGATCATCCGGGAGGGCTCGAAGGGAACGGTCTGACCTTCACGATTGGTCGGGGCAATGAGATCTGTGTAACCGCGGTCCAGGCGTTGAAGCCAATGATCATCGGCAAGTCGCTCGAATCATTCACGACCGACATGGGCCAGTTCTGGTCAATGATCACCGGTGACAGTCAACTGCGCTGGATCGGACCCGACAAGGGAGCCATTCATCTGGCCACGGCGGCTGTCGTGAACGCCGTCTGGGATCTGTACGCCAAGACTGAACGCAAGCCGCTGTGGAAGCTCCTGGTCGACATGAGTCCCGAAGAGATCGTACGGTGCGTTCCCTTTCGTTACATCACTGACGCCATCACGCCCGAGGAAGCACTGCAGATTCTGCGACGTAATTCAGGTACCAAAGGCGAGCGTGAGACGCGGATCACGAGTGTTGGTTATCCGGCCTACACAACTTCAGCCGGGTGGCTCGGTTACGACGACGACAAATTGCGCCGCCTATGTCGAGACGCCATTGCCAGCGGCTGGGAGGTGTTCAAGATGAAGGTTGGAGCCGATACCGACGACGACGTTCGCCGTGCGGCGATTGTGCGAGAGGAGATCGGTCCAGATCGTAAGTTGATGATGGACGCCAATCAGCATTGGGACGTCGACGAGGCGATCGCGGCGATGAATCGACTTAAGGCGTACAGCCCCTGGTGGATCGAAGAGCCAACCCATCCCGACGACGTGTTGGGTCACGCGGCCGTCGCGCGAGCCGTCGCGCCGATCGGTGTCGCCACTGGCGAGCACTGTGCCAATCGCATCATGTTCAAGCAGCTATTGCAGAGCAAGGCGATTTCGTTTTGCCAGGTCGATAGCTGCCGGCTTGGCGGCGTGAACGAGGTTCTGGCAGTACTGCTGATGGCGGCCAAATTCGGCGTCCCGGTGTGCCCGCATGCTGGAGGCGTGGGATTATGCGAATACGTGCAGCATCTTTCGATTTTCGACTACATCGCCGTCAGCGGCTCGGTTGAGAACCGGATCATCGAGTACGTCGACCACCTTCACGAGCATTTTGTTGACCCGGTGCAAATCAGAGATGGCCACTATGTGCCGCCCAGCGCTCCGGGCTACAGTATTACGATGAAACCGACTTCTCTGGCGGAATACGAGTTTCCGAGTGGACCGGCTTGGTCAACTGTGGGAAAGTAACGGCCACTTCCCGGTCGTCAGCGTTGCTGCGCCTGTCCTGACCGGAGGATGCCTGTGGACGCATCTTCTACGACCCATCGATCCTCATCGATGACAACGCCGTAGTCTGTCCTGGCGCGTTCAAGCGAGACAAGGCCGTCTCGGACATCCGAGAGTACAGCTTCAGGATCGCGTTCAAACGGGTCACCGAAGCCACCGCCGCCCGCCTGAAAGTGATCGAGCGTATCACCGCGATTGATCCACTCGGTGAATTTTGACGGCATGACCTTCTCGGTCCCCGAGCCAATAAGCACGTTGCGCGTGGGCGCTCCGGGATGTCCACCGCTCAGCCCGTACGGTTGGTGCCGCATGCGATCGCTACGCACTTGCAGCACCGCCTCTTCCTCCAGAAACGTGATGCGCTTGCGTATACCCATTCCTCCCCGAAATCTGCCCGGACCGCCTGAATCTGGGATGAGTTCGTAAGCGTCGATTCTGAGCGGGTGCTCGGCCTCAATCACCTCAACAGGGTTGTTCGCCAAATCCGAAAAGACATTCGTGATGCCGTCAATGCCGTCCTGCCCAGATCGGGCCCCCCAACAGCCGCAGACGAACTCAACGTAGATGAACGGATTACGGTCGCGATCGTACCCGCCAATCGATATGCCGCTGTTGCCACCCTCCCCTGCCGCTATAGCTTGAACGGGATCTACCTGAGCGAGCGCTCCGAGAAGCGTATCCCCCATGCGAAACGCGGTCAGGCCTCGCGCCGCAACGGCCGCTGGTGGCAACGCATGTACCACGGTACCGGGCGGAGCGATGACCGAGATCGGGCGGAACAATCCGGCGTTGTTCGGGATCTCGGACGGCAGCATGCAGCGGATAGCCGCGTAGGCCATCGACTTCGTGACAGAAAATGTCGAGTTGATGGCCCCTTTGACCTGAGGCGAGGTGCCACTGAAATCGACCAGAATCGAATCGCCATCGATCGTCAGTTTCACCTTGATCGTGATCGTGTCGGGATTGATGCCGTCATCGTCGATGTAGTCTGTGAATTCGTACGCGCCATCGGGCATGCGCTCAATCTCGGCTCGGACCATGCGTTCGGTGTAATCGAGCAATTCCTCAAGATAACGTTCAAATCGATCTCGACCGTGCCGCTGCGTCATTTCGAGCAGACGCTGCTCTCCAATACGACAGGCAGCTAGCTGCGCTCGCAAGTCACCCATCACTTTGTCGGGAACGCGCACATTCGTGAGAAAAAGCTTGAAGAACGTCTCGTTCGGCTCTCCTCGCCGGTACATGTGAAGCGGCGGGATCCGCACGCCTTCTTGGTAAATCTCGGTCGAGTCAGAGGCGTTCCCTCCCGCAACGCGGCCGCCAACATCGGTCTGGTGTGCGATCGTGACCGCAAATCCGCAGACGTCACCATCGGGAGCAACGATTGGCTTTACCACGAAGACGTCTGGCAGATGCATTCCGCCAGAAAATGGATCGTTCATCACCCATACATCGCCATCTGCGATGTCGTTGCCGAATTCACCGAGAAACGAGGCCATAGCGTCCGGCACCGAACCGAGATGTAGTGGGATCGTCAGCCCCTGAGCAATGAGGGCTCCATGGCGATCGCAGAGGGCGGTCGAGAAATCCATGTTGTCCCGGACCACGTTCGAGTACGCAGTACGAACAATGGTCAGAGCCATGTCATCCACAATCGAGCTGAGCCCGCTGTGGATCAACTCAAACTCGATCGGATCGACCGCACGATCGTCTCTCATCACTCTCGATCTCCGTGGTCGATCCGCACGTTTCCCCATGGATCAAGCCGCGCTGTCCAGCCGGGCGGAACGATGATAGTCGTGTCCGGCTCTTCAATGGCCAGAGGACCGTCGGCTGGCTCAGCGAGCATCGATCGCTGAATAATCGGCGTCTCGATCAGGCCTGATTCTCGATCGAACAGCATCATACGTGACCGAGCGGGACTCGACTTCTCGCTGTTCAGTTCCGGTGGCTCGGGCCAAATCGACGTCGCGTCGACTGCTGCCCGGATTCGTAGATTGACGACCTCGATGCGGATCATCGTCGGCCCGATGCCCATAGATGCGTTCGTGCTGCGCCGCGAAACGCCGCAGATGCGTGATCGAGCAAATTCTCTGAATCTGCCAGCATGTCGGTCAGATCAACTGTTAGATTGAACGCCTGCCCGACGTAGCGCATATCCGCCAGCGTCTGGATCCTGACGTCACCAGCAGGATAGTTCAGTCGCTCCATCCGACGCCGCGCCTCCTGCTCTAAGTCGGCACTCTCGGCTCGGACCGCATCGTCTGAAAGCGCATCGAGGCGATGGCGGTAAGTACGCACGAGATGGTGACCGGCATTCGCCAGGGTCAGTCCGACAGCACTGAATAACCCTGCCTTAGGCGGGATCAACAATCGCGTGATCCCAAGCTCGGACGCCAAGCTCGCGGCGTGGATCGGCCCACTACCGCCGAAGGCCAGGAGTGTGAAGGAGCGGACATCGACTCCACGTTCGACCGTCACCGCTCGAATCGGCCGGCTCATCCGGGCGTTCCCGACGACATGAACCGCCAACGCAGCGTCCAACGGATTACAGATTCAACGTCGACCCCAGGCGCTCGATCACCTCCCAGGCAAGACCCGGGTCAACCTCAACAGTGTTGCCGGCAAACTGTTCAGGATCGATGTAGCCAAGCACGACGTTGGCGTCGGTGACGGTTGGCTCGGCTCCGCCCAGTCCGTAACAAGCTGGGCCTGGCGACGCTCCAGCACTGTGCGGACCTACCTGAAGCCGTCCTCCCGAGTCAACCCAGGCGATCGAGCCTCCACCTGCGCCGACTTCTGCCAGGTCGATGGCTGGAATCCGGAGCAGGTATCCGTCTCCTTTCATCAGCCGCGTTCCGACAGTAATTCCGGCCCCTACCTCGTACTCGTCGGTCAGCCCCATTTGACCCTGCTCGATCAATGCAGCCTTGGCGGTGGTCCCGCCCATGTCGAACGTGATGAGATTTGATTCACCGGCGCGTTCAGCCAGTGCCTTACTCGCCACAACTCCAGCTGCTGGACCTGATTCGATCAGAAAACATGGATGTTCACGCGCCGCGTCAACACTCATCACGGCACCATTTGACTGCATCACGAGCAGTCGCGATTCGACGCCAATCCCTCTCAAGTTCTTTTCAAGTAAAGATAGGTATCGATCAACAACCGGTTTGACGTAGGCATCTATGACGGTCGTGCTTGTTCGTTCGAACTCCTTCAGCTCGCGGGTAATATCAGATGAGACGCTCAAGCTCACTTCAGGCAGGTGAACACGAAGAATCTCCCCGATCCGTCGCTCATGACTCGGTTCAGCATAGGAGTTGATCAGACAGATCGCGACCGCATCCACACCTTCGCGTCGCAGTTCTTCGGCGATCTCAAATACATCTCTCCTCGTCGAGTGGGGTCAGGACCTCACCACGCGCATCGATTCGCTCGTCTACTTCAAATCGCAAGTATCGCGGGACAAGCGGTTTCGGCTTTTCCCACTGGATGTTGTATAGCTGTGGCATGCGCACACGCCGAATTTCGAGCACGTCGCGAAATCCGGAGGTTGTAACCAGCGCGGTGCGAGCACCGCGTTTTTCGAGGATGGCGTTCGTCGCGACGGTCGTTCCATGGATAAGTTCGTCGATCTGCGCCGCGCCGATCGAAGCCTGCTGAATGAGTCGGCTCAGTCCGTCAATGACTGCTCGACTGTAGTCATCAGGCGTCGATAGCACCTTAATCGAAAAGATCGACCCGCCGGGGGATACCAATGACAACGTCGGTGAATGTGCCACCTATATCGATCCCAACCCGATATTGGCCCGATGCCGACTCGACGTTCAACTCGGGTTCATCCTTCCCTCGAATCCGGCACCCGATCCAGTATCCCGCTGCGTGAATGAGTCGGTCAGTACACTGCCTCCGTTCGACACGCTGAATCATCCTATTTCCGCTCTCGTCGAGAGGCAAGCTGTTTCCCGATGAATATGGGCCAGCTCCATGATCTGGGTCTAAAGCGATATGTCGCTTTCGAGACGCCGATCACCGAGAACTCAGGAGATCGGTTCCGTATACTGAAAACACCGCATCCTGTAACGACCCGGGGAAGGAGCGATAACGTGATCGGCCGAGACCAGTTCAGAGAAGTGGTATCGAAGTTCGCTTCGGGAGTAACCATCGTAACGACAGCCGATGAACGAGGCTTCCATGGCGTGACGGTCTCTTCCTTTTGCTCGCTGTCGCTCGATCCGCCTCTCATTTTGCTCTGCGTTGACAACTCGATCCAGAGCCATGATCTGATCACCTCGGCTCAGACATTTGTCGTCAATATCTTGTCCCGTGGCCAAACTTTCCTGGCCGAGCAGTTCTCCGGTCAGACGCCGCTGGCGGATCCGCAATTCAGCAAGGTGCCGCACCGGTTGAGCGCGTCGGGGATTCCAATAATCTCCGCGTCGGTCGCTTTCCTCGAATGTGACGCCTGGACAACCTACGATGGCGGTGACCACACCATTTTCGTTGGCTTGGTTATCAACGGTGAGCAAGGGGCCGAGGATGACCCGCTCATCTACTTCGACCGAAATTTCACGGAGTTGAACTGGGGCTAAATGACGTCTTTGTTTGCCATTATGAGGATGCTTGCTGTCGCAATGGCCGTGATAATCGCGACGTGAAGGTAACCTCCTATCCCCCAGCCAATCTCCGTTCGTGGCGGGTCCACGTCTCGCGACTGGGTCGACTGCTCATTAGGCGGCCGGTCACGGTCGGCTTCGCGTTTCTCCTCTTTACGCTGGTAATGATGTGGCCTCTGCCGCTACACGCTAACAGCGCGGTACAGGATCTAGGAGATCC
The DNA here is from genome assembly GCA_963785465.1 of uncultured Chloroflexia bacterium. Lineage (GTDB taxonomy): Bacteria > Chloroflexota > Chloroflexia > Thermomicrobiales > Thermomicrobiaceae > CALAGB01. The sequence continues at coordinate 53,717 of CAWAVM010000013.1, forward strand.
TCTGTATGAGATCTGGACGATGCGCTGGGTACAGCATCAGCTCGTCACTGACCCTGCTCATCTTTGGGACGGTAATACAGGCTACCCGTTTTCCAATTCGTTACTCTTTTCTGAGCCGCGAATTAGCACCAGCATCATCGCGTGGCCGATTCAGATCCTCACGGGAAACCAGATCCTCACCTACAACCTGATGCTCATGGGGAGCTATTTCGTGGTCGGAGTCGGCATGACGCTGCTTATCTCTGAGCTAACTGGGGAGATAGGTGCAGGGATTCTCACCGGATTCGTATCCGCGTTTGTGCCTTATCGATTCGGTCATCTCAGTCACCTGAATCTTCTCAGCTACGGTTGGGGTCTGTTAGCGTTCTGGTTACTGGTTCGTTTTGCGCGTCGACGACAAATGCGCGACGCTCTCTTCAGCGCCCTCTTTTTGACGATCCAGATCCTGGCGTCTGACACGGTGGGCGTGATGTTCGGTTTCGTTCTTGGGTGCGCCATCGTCGTAGTCTTGTGGCAAGAGCGAAAACGGATCTCGTTGCGACTGTTCTCTGGTCTAATGGCGATCGTCTGCATTCCTGCATTGGCTGAACTGCCAGTCGCCATCGCAAGGCTGCGCGTCGATCGTATGTATGGCTTCAGCCGTAGTCTCTCAACCGTGAGCGAGATGTCGGCGACGCTGCAAACCTACTGGTCGGTGAGCCCGGGAAGCCCATTCTGGCGATTTATGCAGATCCTCCCTTCCGCCTACCCAAACCCGCTCTTTCCTGGGGTCATTGCGAGCATCGCCGCCATCGCGGGGCTGGTGTTCAGCGCTCGCCTATGGACGCGATGGACGATCTACGCGACGTTTATTGCGATCGTCGGTTTCGTTCTCTCGCTCGGCCCTTATACCGTCATCAGCGGCTATCGCTACCGTCTGCCGTACGACTTCTTGTACCTGCATGTGCCGGGATTCAATGCCATGCGGGACGCGGCCCGCTTCGGTATGGTCGCATTGCTGGGCATCGAGGTCCTTGCTGGACTCGGGTTTGCCGCCGTCTGGAAGACGCTGAGGCCCCGAATGCCGGAGCGAAAAGTGACGCTATTCGGATTCGCTCTGCTGGCGGTGCTGTTGATCGGGGCATCGATTGAGACGAAGATTAACGTTGGAGCCGTAACAGTGCCCACCGATGCCAATTCCACCGCTGTTTACGACTGGTTAGCATCTCAGCCGAAAGCACCAGTTGTCGAATTCCCGGCCAACGGGCTCTGGACCAATCTCGGCTGGACGATCCGCGAGATTTACTTCTCAACCCGGCACTGGGACCCGATCGTCGCCGCCTACACAAGCTTTATCCCGCAACGAGATATCGACATGCTCGTGGCGATTCATGGCGGTACGGACACGCCGTCACTTGTGAACCGTGACAATGTTGGTTTGTTGCAGGACCTTGGGATCCACTACGTCGTGATACATCGCTGGCCAAATTATGATTGGGAAACTGCGCTCGACCAGGCTCGGACGCTACCGGAACTAACTCAAGTCGGGGAATTCGGGGATGCGACGGTCTTTGTGTTGGCGAAAGGCGATCGAATGCCGGTCCGGTATCAGATTGAGGCGCCACAGAGCGCATACGCGGGGCGAAAAGTGGTGGCCGATTTCATCACGCGCAATGACAACGCGACGAAAGCCATCGACTGGCTTAAGCAAGATCCCGCTGCATCGATCACGTGGCGAAAAGCGACTGGTGAAATCATCTCGGAATCTCAGATCCCGATACATTTGAGCGTCACGGCCAATCCAGGATTGACGTTGCAACCACTTGAAATGAACGCACCCGACGAAGCTGGTACCTATCAGCTTACGGTCAAGTGTCCCGAGTTAGCAGACACTCTTACGCAAACCGTAACGGTATCCGCGACACAAGACTCGTCCAGATCCTCATCGGGCGCCGCGATCATTTTGCGTCGTCTTGCGATTCCGCCGGGGCCACACCACCCCGGCGACTGGGTGCAGATCACGGCTGACTGGGAGGTGCGAAAACAACCGGTGAAAGACCTGACTGCGACGATTCAGCTACTCGACGATCGCAACCGGCCGATTGCACAGTGGGACGGGCAGCCATTTGGTGCCTCCCTTCCGACAACCAGATGGGAATCTCAATCAATCGTTTCACAGACGATGATCGTCCGCATTCCATCAGACACGTCAACTGCTCAATTCCGTGTGTTGATCGCGCTCTATGATTATTCAAGCCCCACCCTCAAGCGAACGATAATCGAAGGTCCGGACGGCACGACGGCGCCACAATTCATCACAGAGGCAATCAAGATCTCGACGGCAAACCGATGAGTCACGTCAGGAACGACAGGCGGTCATCCACGAAACGAACCGGGATCCTGCCTATATCGGCATCGCGGTGCGAACCATGACTGGCGAGACCACAGCACCAGATCGCAGGACCTCCGTTCTCCGTCGGCAACTGCGGTCGCTGGTGATCCATTTTTCAGAGTGGTCGCGGCGACCGATGATTGTCGATGTCGGGCTCACGTTTGCACTGACAAAGGTATTGTTCTACGGGGCAGTACTGATCGCGTTCGCAATAGTCCCCGAATATTCCGGTACCCAATATCAAATCTGGCACCCGCCTGTCTCACACGTTATCGGGGCCAGCTGGCGATGGGATTCGGGATGGTACGCCAGCGTCATTCAGCATGGGTATACGATGAGCACCGGCGAAAGCAGCATCGCTTTCTTTCCGCTGTTCCCAGTACTGGTGCGATTAGCGATCGGGTTCTTTTCGTTACGCTGGATGTATCTGGCGGGTGTGGTCGTGACGAACGTCGCGCTGTTGCTTGCGATGTTTGCCATCTGGCTTTACGCGGAGAGCTATGGGGGGCGGACACTGGCCCGCCGAACACTCTATCTGCTGGCGATATTTCCCGCCTCCTTCTTCTTCTCAGTTGCCTACAGTGAGTCAGTCTACCTCCTCGTTATCGCCTGGACGTTACTCTTACTCCGCAAGGATCACTTTGCCGCCGCCGGTGCGACCGGCTTCTTTGCGGCGCTGGCTCGTCCGCCGGGTCTTTACGTCGGGATCCCATTTGCGCTGGAAGCCTGGCACCGGCGAACGACCGGCAAAATCGGCGTGATCCAGCGCGCGGCCTGGATCACTCTGATCCCGGCCGGGCTCGCAACGTTCATGATTTATCTCTGGTGGAAATTCGATGACCCATTCCTTTTTCTCACTGCGCAAGGGGCCTGGAATCATACCCGCGAGTTTCCCCTCCTCTCAGTAACAGATTCGATTCACCAGATGATCGCGACCGAGGGAACGCGAATCGCTCAGCTAATGAACGTGGTCAACACTTCGGCGGCGATATTGGCGCTGGTGCTTGGAGTCGCATTACTTCGGCGCGACCCGAGCGGCGGCTTGTTCGTCCTGGCCGGGGTCTTGACGCCACTCACCTTTCCGATCGAAGGATCTCCGTCAATTAGTCTGGCACGCTATGTGGTCGTCCTGTTTCCGATGTTTATCCCGCTCGCGCGCTGGGCCTCACGACGACCGGCCATGGTCGTACTCACCGCGGTCTTCGTACCGGTACAGATTCTCCTAGCAACTCTTTTCGTTCGTTGGTATTGGATCATTTAACGAACGAGGTCGTGCATGAGTCGAACTCGGCCGGCCCCGGCGCACAGCTATAATATTTGGGTGTCGACGACGGGGAGCGGATTGCGCACCCAACAATCTGACCAGAATCCCCCAGGAGGACCATGAGCGATCTCCCGGTCCCACGTCCCATGATGGGACGTGACCAGCCGAGTCGAACGGAAGTGCTCGCCGCGGAGCGATTGAGAGTGCTTCGGCATCCGCTGGCCAGCAACCTCGTCACGACGATTCGGGACATCGAAACGCCGGCCGCCCAATTCGAGTCAGCCATCCACGAACTGACTCGAATGCTTATCTGGGACGCAACGGACAATGAGCCTCTGGTTCCAGTAGATGTCCCAAGCTTTTCGGGCAGCCCGGTCGCCGGCACCCGTTTCGCTCGGAGGACGGCCGCGCTTGTGATCTTACGCGCCGGAATGAGTATGGTTTCCCCATTCCGCTCGCTTATTCCAGACTCACCGATCTATCAGGTTGGGATCAAGCGAGATGAATCGACGCTTGAACCGCTTCTCTACTACTCGAACCTACCGACAAGCTTGTCGCACATTGATCACATTCTGATCCTTGACCCAATGCTGGCGACGGGAGGCTCGGCCGGCGCGGCATTGGCAGGCGTACGGGCGAATTTCGTAGGGCGGGTCTCGTTTCTTGGGATCATTGGCGCACCAATCGGTGCCATGTCGCTTCTCAACACTGACGATAATCTACGAGTATTCCTGGCGTCACTCGACGACCGACTGAACGACCAGGGATACATCGTGCCAGGGCTCGGCGACGCAGGTGACCGTCTTTTTGGTACAAATTGACCGTGCTCTGAGACGTCGAATGACACGGTGTTGACGTGTCCGTACGTTGACATTCGAGCGCTGAATGCTAGGCTTTGACAGACAGGGTACGATTCTGCGAATGCGTTAGCGCGGGCAGACGAAAACGTCCCAGTCGTTAACGCTGTTGGCGCGGTACCGCACGATCTGTCTTGATGGATTCGTTGAAGCGCGCAGTCCGTCCGGCAATCCTGTTACTGAGAGAGGGCAGCTCTTTGCCTGTCTGGAGTCAATTCGTAAGTCTGATCGAATTTGGCCTGCGCCACCTGGCGGATTTCGTCGGCAGCGCGGGACTATCGGTCGTTATTTTCACGATTTTGTTCAAGACGTTGCTCCTCCCGCTGACCGTGAAGTCATTGCGGTCGATGTCGTCAATGCAGGAGCTCCAGCCCAAGATCAAAGAACTGCAGAAGAAATACTCAAAGGATCGGCAGAAGATTTCCGCCGAGACGATGAAGCTTTACCAAGAGCACGGCGTAAATCCGGCTTCCGGATGTTTGCCGATGGTCATGCAGATTCCAATCTTCTTCGGACTCTACTTCGCGATTCGGCACCTCTCGCAGTCGGGCGTTGGTGTATGGGGTCAGGGATTTGCCTGGCTTCCGAGTTTGGCGCAGCCGGATCCGTACAAGATTCTCCCGATCGCGGCGGGTGCCTTCCAGTTCGTCCAGACTAAAATGGCACGTCCAAAGAATCAGCCAAAAGCGGCCGATCCGCAGCAGCAGATGATGAACACAATGATGATGTTCATGCCTGCAATGGTTGTGGTCTTCGGCTGGCAGTTTGCATCAGGACCGGTTATCTACTGGGCTGTTTCCGCGATCTACAGCGCGGTTCAGCAATGGTTCATTACCGGCTGGGGATCAATGCTTGATTGGATCCCTGGCTTGCCGGATCTTCCGGAACACCGGCGCCTCGGATATGAAGCCCCGGAAAAACGCGAGGCACGCCGGCAAAAGGCCGGTGAGCAAAAAGGTCTATTCGGCATGCTGAATAAACAGATTCAGAGTCAAGTGCAGAAAGTTGAAGAGCAGCGCGAAGGTGACGATGATGAGTCGCCAAAGAAAACGGCAAAAGACGAACGAAGATCACCGAATGGGCGCCGCGCGCAGTCGGCTCCACGGAGGACTCCACCAAGTCCGGACTTGGTTCCCCGTCGCAGGCGGTCGACCAAGGATAAGAGTTCCCAGCAACAGAGCTGAGTTCGAAATACAACTTGAGTCAGGATATGAGGGCTTCGCCATGGAAGCCCTCATTTTTATTGCCGTAGGTGTCCCAACTTGAAATAGAACTGGCGCCTAGCAAAAGGACGTGTCGAGGTCGATGCGACACGCAGTTTGGTTAACGCCTCTCCTGCGCCAGCGTCCCCAGTCTTATCCCCAAACCATCGATCTCAAGTCGGTCGGGCACGATACTTGCATCATATTTCGTGCTACAGGCAATTTGACTATCGAAGGAGTGACACTATGACTGGATCCAACCGCAATAATCCACCAAGTCCGGACGATTATGAGCAGCCAACACGCAACATGCGTTCTGTCGAATACGACGCCACGGTCGATCAACCTTACGCATTGGACAACTCAAATTACGAACACTCACGACGCATTATTGTTTATCGCCGGATTTCTGCGGTGGTTTGGACCATCACCGGCTTCATCGAGATCCTGGTCGGCTTGCGAATCCTATTCAAACTTCTCGCGGCAAACGCGGGCAATGGATTCGTTGATTTCATCTACAATCTGAGCGGTGTTTTCGCGGACCCGTTCCAGGGCATCGTGCAGGACGTCTCTTCTGGATCGACCGTACTTGAGATCAATTCGCTGATAGCGATGTTGATCTTCGCGCTGATTGCTTGGGGAGTTCTCAAGCTCGTCTGGCTGCTATTGTCAGTCACCGAACCAACAACTGCCTGACCCGCTCCACTGGTCCGAGCGACGGGCGATCACGAATTCATCCGCACGAACGGAGACGGGTCCCCGGTATTGGGAACACCGTCTCCACGCTATTCGTCCACATAATGAACCAGTTCTACGGAATGAGCTTGGTTGGGTCCTCGGGAGCCGGGCCAACCGGTGGCTCCCCGTAACGCCAACGGTAGTAATGTTGACCGACGTTCCCCATCTCGACCTTCCAACCGTCCGGATTTGACGGGGTATAGGTTAGACAGCGACGCTCAAAGCACTGAATAAGCACGTCTTTCACGGTCCCCGCTACCTTTACCCGTGACCAGTATGGCGCGGTAATTGGGTAACCCGTCTCGTAGAAGGTCGGATCGTACAGCGTCCCATTCACGTCATGGCCATCTTGGTAAATCGTGCCGCTGCTATTCAGGAAGGCCTTGAACACGCTAGCGATTCGATGTTGAGTTTCCGGGACCAGATCGACCGCGGTGACTCCGTAGGCCGCCAGATCAACGTTCGCTCCCACGGTGCCGTCACGGGCCAGGGTCTGTGTCACAATGCTTCCTTCCGGAAGGGGAGCGGCACCAGCCAGCGGCAGAAAGGTCGAGTATAGCGGGCCAGTCGTGTCATCCGGGTCACCAGCTACCGGAATCTGGGCTGGCTGTCGTTGCTGGAACTCCTGAACACCCAACTGAAGCCGGCCGGTAATCATTTCTGAAACAAGCAAGCCGTTCGTTACGTACCAGGCGCTACTTTTGTCGCCATAAGGGTTTGAGATCTCCATGCGGCTCTTGTCGAAGTAAACGACGAGGCGTTCGCCTTGCTGCGCTTCAGCATACGGCTCAGTCGTCACATCAAAGGCATTCGGTCCCCAGTTCCAGGTCCGTTGAACCAGGCCCGCTTCAACCGGCTGATCCAGTGGCGACCAGACGTCGGTAAAATGAGGCAGTAGCACCCGCCTCACTGCGGCCCCAGCATCAAGTAAGCCGGCACCGGCACCCTGATCTGATTGTAGTGATTTCTTCGCCGTCTCTGTGAGAATCGACCGCACTTGTTCGACCGTCAGTGACGGATCGATGGAGTGCATCAGGGCCACTGTCCCTGTGACCATCGGTGTTGAGAACGAAGTCCCGGAGACCAAAGCCCAGTCGTTGCCTGTTCCGATCTGCCAATAGGTCGTGAGAATGTCGACGCCCGGGGCTGAAAGATCGACTCGACTGATTTTCGACGAAAAGCCTGCCACGCTGTCGCCTGCGGTGGTGGCCGCACCAACCGAAATCGTTTGCGGATAACTGGCTGGAAATGATGCCTGGTCAGGTTTGTTTCCCGCAGCAGCAACCACAACCACGTTATGGTTGTACGCGTATTTGATCGAGTCTTCGAGGGTCGCGCTGGGAGTATCAGATCCAAGACTCAGGTTGATCACCGACGCGCCATTGTCAACTGCGTAGTAGATTCCCTGCGCGATATCGCGCACCGGCGCTCCATCCGCGTTTCCGACTTTGATCGGCATGATCTTGACATTCCAGGCTGCGCCCGCGATACCAATTCCGTCGTTTCCACGTGCCGCGATTATTCCGGCAACGCCGGTACCGTGCCCGACATCATCGGTGGTATTGGCGTCGTTGCTGAAGAAGTCGTATCCAGAAACAATCTTCCCGCTCAGGTCGGGATGATCTGCCCGTACTCCGGAATCGAGCACGGCAACGATGGTCGACGATTGACCGGTCGCAATTGACCATGCTTCCGGCAGATTGTCCGTCTTCGCCCAGTTTTCTTGAGGGTAGAGTGTGTCGTTCGGGTCGATCAGCCACTGATATTCGACGTTCGGCTCCACGTACGCTGCTGATGGCAGTTCGAGCAGTCGAAGAACGACATCGGATGGTTTCGTCTTGGGATTGATGCTGACCGCAAATGAATTAGCGTGCAAAGACACCCGCGTGACTGACGACTCACCCACAACCTGTTGTATAAGCGATTGCGCGTCAGGACGGTTCGTGTGAAACCCGACGATCCAGTCGTGCGTCGGACCTGAAGCAGGCATTTGGTTCCAGCCTGATGCTCCAACGGCGCCAGCCGGAGCGATCACCATCAGGCCGAGGATGAACGCGACGAGAGCGAAAACGCTTTTCCGATGACGCCTCAGTCCTGCCAAAATTGATCCCCCAAAGTTTCGAATGGACGTTGCTCAGGCAAATACGACGCCGCGCTGACGACAGTCGGCCACCAACATTGCACCCAAAACACTGGTATTAACTTGATTCATGAACTGCTTCCACTTGTGGTGGGAGTGTTTGGGTGGATAGGATTCCGGTGCTGAGCAAGACGACTGGATCAAGTGTTGCCGATTCCGTTTACATCAGTAAGCACGAACGTTCAGACATGATCAAGAAACGGATGAGCCGAGCCACGATCTCCGCCACCTGTTGATCTACCCCAAGTGTGTGAGTCGACTGTCGCGGATGATATCTCTCGCGGGCTTCGTGTGCCAGTCAGAATCGGTCCCGAGTCGGGTTATAGAGAGGTTAATTCGGCCTTTCTCCCAGAAATAAGGGGCGAACGCACCCGTGTCCAGGACCCGGTTCGCAAAGCAATCATCAATCAGTGGACACGGTTGAAACGAGACGATTGAATTAATCAAACCCAAAGTGGCCCAGTCCCACCAAAGAGGAGCGTAAAGATAATCGCCAATGATGAATCTCACCCGTAACCGATTATTGGGAATATGGGCAGCTCTCATCCTCCTGGCGGCCTGTTCACCGTACACATCCAGTCAACAGGCTGTCATTCCGTCTGTGACGGCGACGGCGAACATCACCGCGACACCGAATCTGCCGGCTCCGACTCTAATTCCGACGCTGGTACCAACTTCCGTGCCAACGATGGCTCCAAGCCCAACAGCCCTCCCGGCATCGCCTACGCCAACGGCCCAGCCAGCAGGCACGGTCATCTCGGAAGCCCGACCGGCTGGGCAGGCAATCGATCTGCCGGATGCCGACGCTAACTACTATCTTGACATCACCAGTCTGAATCTGACGGAAGGCACACTGAATGTGGATGAGCGCGTGGAAATCACGAGTCATCAGGGTTCGATTCCACGGTTGTTCTTCACTGTAGCAACCGCAAAGTGGGGATATTTCACGCTGGATTCGGCGAGTATCGACGGTGACGTCGTGGTGCCCACTTCACTCAATGATGGCTTCACCCTCGCCGTCGATCCACCCGCCGGCGAACACTGGGTCGTTGAGATCGTCTATCACCTTGCGCTCTCGCAGGTTCCGCGAGACTGGTACGGAACTGGGCTCGACGGTGACATCGTACGGCTCGGCTACTGGTTCCCGATGCTGTCAACGAATTTCAGCTATCCATCAACCGCAGATCCCGCCTACTCACGGGTATCGAGTTTCGATGTGTCGTTGCCACTCCTCGACAACACTCCTTTTGTGTCGACCGGAATCGAGGTTGCTCAGCAGACACTCGACGCCGACCACACGCGTCATCATCTTCACGCGGACAACGTACGAGACTTTGCCATGGTCATCGCCCCTGGAGACCGCATCGACCGGGTCGAGACAGCCGACGGCATCACCATTCAATTGATGAGCGACCCTGCAAGTGGCGCTGATGCCCGCACCACCCAGCTTGCCGCCGCCAAGAAAGCCATTGAAACGCTCTCGCGACTCATCGGTCCCTACCCGTACCCAATCTTTAGCATGGCCGACGCGGGTCCGTCACTTCCGGGCGGAATCGAGTTCCCGATGCTGATCTACCTGAATCCCGCGATTACTCCGCTCGACCGTCTCGTCTATCACGAGACCGCTCACCAGTGGCTCTACGGAATAATCGGCACTCGACCGCAACAGGACATTTGGATCGATGAGGGCGGCGCACAATTCCTGGAGGGCTTCCTCGACACCGGTTCGGCAGTACCAGACGCGCCACCCGGCGGTTACCCGTTTCCCCTCGATTCCAACGATGGCGAACTGCCACAGGGTGCTGGGATTCCGGGATATCAATCGATCTATCTACAGGGGCAGCGCTTCTACCAGACCGTGCTTAGTCAAATGGGCTCCGACGCGTTCTGGAGCGCCATGCAGGAGATCTACCAACAACACCAGTTCGGAATCGTAACGCCCTGGGACATGCTCCTTTCCTGGCAATCGCATAGCTCAGTTGACCTTCGTCCCCTCTTTCATTCGATCTTCCGCTACGACTGGATCGGTCACCTCCCCGCCCCCGGTACCTAGCCAGAGTCCTGCTTCCATTGATACCGCGACTCCACTACACTGGCTTTGGTGCGGCCAGATTAGAGTCGTGCTATCGGCAAGTTACCGGGCCGCAAGGCACCTTGATTCTTCACAGGGAGTGCGACATGCAAGTAACCATCTTCGGAGCGGGAGCCATCGGCGGGACCATTGGAGCGCTGGCGACCAACGCGGGACATGACGTCACGTTGGTCGACATCGTGCCGGAACACGTCAAAATCATGAACGAACAGGGATTGCTGATCACCGGTGCACGCGGTGATCAGCGCTATCCCGTCAAGGCACAACTCACCAATGAGGTCACCGGACCTCTCGGCGTGGTCTTTCTCTGCGTGAAGGGACATTTCACTGAAGGAGCAATTCAGCAAATTGCGCCGATGCTTGCGCCTGATGGCTACGTGGTTTCGATTCAGAATGGCTTGAACGAGGAGATCATCGCCAAGTACGTGGGAAGAGAGCGGACGGTCGGTTGTTTCGTGCACTTCAGTGCAGATTATCTCGAGCCGGGCGTTATTCAATACAGCAACTCGCACGACCTCCGCATCGGAGAGCTCGACGGGACGATTACTCCACGGCTTAACGACATCAAGTCGGTTCTGGATACGGTTATGCCGACCTCGATTACCACCAACATTTGGGGCTACCTCTGGGGCAAGCTCGTCTATGCGGCAATGGCATTTGCGGTATCAACCGTTGACGCCACCGTCTACGAGGTTCTCTCCGACCCGCGTGGTCGCCGTGTCGGCCTTGAAGCCGCCGCCGAAGCAGCAGCGGTCGCGACTGCACAAGGATATTCGCTGGAGATGATCGGCAGTTTCAATCCAAATGCCTTCGTTCGAAAACCGGGCTGGGAAGACGAAGCAAATCCGGTGCTCGACACGCTAGGGGCCGAAATGCAGTCGTCGCTCAAGAGTCACATGGGCATCTGGATGGATCTCAAGATCAAGCGTCGCAAGACGGAAGTCGACATGCAGTCCGTTCCGATCGTGGAAGCGGCCAGGCGCCTTGGCATTCCGGCCCCGGTAAACGCGAAAGTCGTTGAAGTGATCCACGAGATAGAACGCGGTGAACGCGGCATGGGTTGGGACAATCTTGACGTACTCGAATCCGCCGTTCCCACGTCATCTCATTGACGGAATCGGTATAGATTTGATAGAACGTACGCATACAGAATGAATTCGAGCGAGGCAATCACGTACCGCCGGGGCGGTGGTCAAATGTCGAGCCCCCCGCCCTACCTGTCCAGGCCGGGAAAACCGGTCGAATGATTGCCCGTCGGATCGGCAAGCGACACTCATCCGTCAAGTGCGTGGAGCCCGCTCCGTTTTGAGTCGAACTTTGATCTAGTTGCGGGAGGCACCGGTGGCCGTCAACCAAGACGACATCACCAGTCTTGCACGAAGCATCGGCCCCCGATTGACCGGAACCGGTAAAGAACGGCGCGCTGCCCAGTACGTCATGGAGCGATTGCGAAACTTGGGCGTCGCAGCGGGCCTGCTCCCGGTCAAGACGCCACCCAGCCTCATTCCGATCTACGTGACCATTTTCGCGGTCATTGCGCTTGCCGTCCCGGTCGTGGCCCTATCTCGCTATCTCGGACTTCTCATCAGCCTCGTCGGGGCTAGCCTGCTCCTGCTGGAACTGGTCGACCGTCCGTTGCTCTCTGACCTCTTCGCCACGCGAAGAAGTCATAATGTGCTGGGGATCGTCCCAGCCACAGTTAATGACGAGTCCGGCGAACCGGCACGCCGCACGATTCTGACGGCACATCTAGACACTGGGCGGAGCGGACTACTCTGGCATCCAAACTTGGTGCGATCATTTCGGCTGGGCGTGGTGGTGTTATTGGGCTGCGCCTGGCTGGTACCGGGTCTGTTGCTGGTCTACACCGTCTATCAATCCTCGTGGATTTGGATCGTCTCGTGGCTTGCCATGGCGCTTCTACTGGCCGCGGCGATCCTTATGGTCGAATCGGATTGGCGTGGCGTGCCGCTCGTTGGCGCGAATGACAACGCATCTGGTGTCGCAGCTCTGCTGGCCGTCGCAGGAGCGCTAGAGCAATCACACCCAACCTACGTTGAAACATGGTTTCTCTTCACCACCGGCGAAGACGCCGGAATGGTTGGGATGAAACGGTTTCTGGATGAGAACAGATTCGATCCAAACATGACCTACTTCATCAATATTGACCACGTCGGATCAGGTCGTATCCATTTCACTCGCAACGAAGGGCTTCTCCGTTCGCGCCCATCATCGCCACCGCTCATCCGACTGATATCAGATATTTCCTCCCACCATCCGGAGTGGAACGTGACATCGCCGGCGCATTGGATGCTTCCGACAGACCAATATGCGGCGCTGAGTCGCGGTTATCAAGCGATTGCGATCCTTGCCCTGGACCGAGAGGCAATGCCGCCCAATTGGCACCAATCCACTGACACGCCGGAATCGGTGGATGCGGAGACAGTACAAACCGCCGCGGATCTTGCCCTTGCCCTCGTCCGTCGATTGGACACGGAAGTTCGAGATAGTGCTGGTCAGAACGATTCGGCAAAAGTCACGGCAAATCACTTCAGCACCGACTCGAAACCCATCACAAAGACGTGATTCACCGGCACGCATAGCGATTCAGCGTTCCCTGCGACGTCGTTGTCACGTGAGAAAAATCATTAATATCCATAAGATTCCGCGAAATCAGCAAGTTCAGCGAACGACATGCTCGTCTGACTGGTTGCTGTGCCAGTCTGTCAAATTGATGGCACGAATCTTGCCCTAAGTGATGCTAGTCGACGTTTGTCGGACGAATGATAGGCATTCGTGATGTCCGTTTGAAAAATACGGTACAGGGAGGCGTTGCAAGACGCACCTCGGAACCCAATCCCTTCCCTTCCCTAGACGCGGAGCGCTACGTCCCCCAGTGCTCCGCGTCTCCATTTGTCGATTCCTTTCCGATCCGGTCACTTGTCATCGAACCCCGAACAACAATCTTCGTCTACGACGTTACAACCATGGGCATCCAGTTGGGGAGATGGATCCTCGGATCGGCGAAGCGCGAACCATGATCCAATTGACCCAATCACACCCAACATCGTGATCACGATTCCAAGTCCGGTGACGCCGGCGAGCTCGAGCCCGATCGATCCAAGTCCTATACCGCTCAACGCTCCTGAAGCGGCGCTGAGTTCATTCAACGACATCGCCGCTCCGCGCGTTTCGCGACTCAGGTCGAGTACCGCGAGTGTTGAAGCATTTTCCTGAAGTGCGAGACCGAACATCGCGAAGAGGATTAGGACGACCGTAGCCAAGGCTCCCGGGTTGAAGACCAGTCCGAAGAAGACGAGTATCGCGAGAACTAACCCTCCCTCGACCAAAGCGGTTCGGAACCGACCAGAATGAACGACAAATCCGCTTACGATGCTTCCACTGAACGACATTACTCCAACGACAGAAAAGATCAGACCAATGCCCGACACCGCAAGTCCAAAACGCGTGATCAGCACTGCGCTAAGAAACGTTACGATCGCTGCATACTGCGCGAATCGCGTTAGCGCTGAAGCAAGCAGAATCAGCAACGGGCGGTTTACCAGGAACTGCCGGTAGCGCGACCACAAACCAACGGCCCCACCCGCATGATGGGCCGAAGATCGGCCGGGCACGACCGTCAGAGCGAGCACTAAACCAGCAAAGAGCACGATTGCCGCAAGGAGGAATCCGGAACGCCAACCAAAGCGATCCGCCAGACCGCCCGCCAGAGGCAAAAACAGGATCTCCGACAAGGAGAAGCCAGCGATCATGAATCCCATGGTGCGACTGAGCTGAGGGCCGGAAAGATAGTCACCGGGGATGGCGAGTGCGGTGCTAATACATAACATGACGGCAGTTCCGTTGAGCAGCAGATAAGCGGCAGTGCCGGGCACCGTCGGATAGGTCCATAGGATCAGAGATGCAAGGATTGCCGCGAAGAAGCCGATCGACAACGGCCATCGGCGCGGGAAGCGATCGACATGAGGCGCGATCAATATGGCAACGATGATCGACGCTACATTCTCGAGCGTTCTCAAGCCGCCCATCGCAGCGATCGATATTCCAGTGTCGCTCGCTACACGCGACAAAAGAAGCCCGAAGGTCTGTGTATTGAGCGTGGCGGCAAAGCAGAAGAAGACGCAGGCGAACAGCAATCGGCGAGGAAAGCCAATCATCCGTTCGCCGATCATGATTAGACTTGACCGATCATGGCTCCGTCAAACTCCTCATCCTTTGCTACGCGGCGCATGAAGGACAGATATTCGTCCTTGGTCATTCGCGGCTTGTCCCGTTCGAGAATCTCCAAGGCCAGCGCAGCGTTATTCGAGAGCAGATCCACGACGGTCATTGCCATCAGCTTCGCAGGCAGGATATAGGCCAGGTATTGATCATCGATCTTCCAGTCCGCACCGTGGCCCGCGCCTGAAAACCCGCCAACATATGGGTGCAGGGCCGGCATGATGTGGGCGATGTCTCCCATATCGGTCGATCCTGTCCGATGTCCTGTCTCTTCCCAGTCAGATTCACCGTAAAAACTCCGGAAGTTACCTTTGAACAGATCGGCCATGCGGCGATTGTTGAAAAGTGGCATGTAGCCTGGCAGCGTTTGAATCTCTACCTTTGCGCCCAGCGCAACCGCACCCGCTCTCAAGGCGCGATCGACTTTGCGTGACGCCGATTCAATGGCCGCGGTTGTCTTGCCGCGCACGTACGTTTCGAGACGGACATCGTTGGGGATCACGTTTACCAGATCCCCGCCGCGAGTCAAGATCGGATGAACACGAATTGCATCTTCGTCGCGGAATGTCTCGCGTTGCGCATTAATCGACGCCAGAGCGATCTCGGCCGCGTACAGGGCATTGATGCCTCGATCCGGCGCCCCACCAGCGTGGGCAGCCTTCCCTACAAATCGCGCTTGCTTACCAATGAAACCGTTGTTCGATGACGACACACCAGCGATCGCCGTCATGTTCTGGCTGCTCGCTGCGTGAACCATCATCGCCATGTCGATGTCGTCGAACTCCCCACGGGCAATCAGTTCCCCTTTTCCGCCGAGGAACTCGACCTTTCCGTCCCGCCGTAGCGAGTTGCGATAGTCAATCTCGACATACTCTTCTGCAGGAACAGCGAAAAAGGAGAGCCGACCAGAGAGCTGCCGCAGCACACCCGACCCGAGAATACCCATCGCCGAGCCGAGCATCGTGGCGATCTGTGCGTTGTGGCCACAACAGTGCGCGGCGCCAGTCTGTGGGTTACATGACGGATGATCGGCTACAAGTACCGAGTCCAGTTCGCCGAGTACCGCCACCGTCGGTCCTGGGCCTCCGGCGTCAACCAGGCTTTTCACGCCGGTGATCGCAAGACCTTGGCGAGTCTGAAGGCCTAGCCCGTTCATCACCTCTTTGACAATCGCCGCAGTGCGATGCTCCTTGAAGCCGAGCTCAGGATCACGAAATATCCGCTCTCCAATTTCGATAATTTTATCGGCATTTCGATCGATCTCCTCACATACCCGGATCTTGAGATCTTCTCCACTCATCCGTCTCTCCAATCAAATTCGTACGTTTCCAGGCAGCTGCAGGCCAATAAACTCAGTCACTCAGCCGTCGACCAACAAAGATATTGCTCCAACCGGAAGGCCATTCTAACCCAGGATTCTCACCAACGCGGTCTGCGCTCGATCGAGAAATTACCACAACCACCGAGCATCTGAACGATTCAGTGTCCGTAATTATTGGGTACAATTCGACGGAGTTCCGGCGGGCTAAATTCAACGTGCCGAATACGGATCTTAAACTGAGTTGGCATTCCATCGAGAGAGAGCAAAGCGCGATGTATCAACGGCCAGACCGACAAGAGGAGAGCACCTTATCGGGGCGAATCCTCATTTGCGGCACTGGATTTCTGGTGGCTGCTGGGATGTGGGCGATTCTGGGTTTCTTTCGCTATGAAGGCGGTCTGACAACCGCGGCAATTATCGATCTCACATTGACTGCGGTGCATGCGGTCGTCGGGATTCTTGTGTTCCGTCGAGTTCATAACATCTGGTATGTCGGGCTCGCGCTCTGCGGTGTAGCCATGGCCGCAACTCTGCCGAATCACTACTATTTTCCACTCGCGACAAACGGTATCCTCGGTGCTCTCCTCTATCTTTCACGGCCTGACTTTCCTGACATGCGACTGGCGAGCCAGACGCGCACAGAGCGGCCCTAGCGTCCTCGATCATCCGCCGTTCCAAACTTGGCTTCAGGTTGGGACCACGAGAACCGGCGCGCTTCCTCGCTGCACCACGTCGTCGGTAACGCTACCAAACGCCCAGCGCCGGATTCCGGCTCGGCGATGCGTCGACATGATAATCAGGTCGGCGGCGGTGGTTTCGGCGGCTCGAATGATCTCATCTGCGGGGCGGCCAAGCCGAACCTCCCAAGTGGACCGCACTCCTTCAGAGCGAAGTTGCTTCACCCGCTCGTCAAGATAGGATCGTGCGAGATCGCGTGCCTCGTCCTCGATGCTTATCAGCAAATCGGATTGCCGCTCGATTCCTCCGTAGGCGGCAACCTGGTTGACATCGATGACACTGACGAGACCGATGGTTGAGTCAGTTTGGCTCGCGAGCTTCACCGCCCAAGGGAGCGCCCGTTCCGACAATGGTGAACTGTCAAGAGGCACGATGATGGAACTCAGCGTTTGGCGGGGGACACGCATGGTCTCGCGCGTCACAATAACTGGCGCGGGAGACATTCGGATAATCTGATCAGACACGCTTCCAAACACGGTTCTTGACACGCCAGTGCGGCCGCGGGATGAGATGATTAGGACGGCGCCAGGAGCTTGATCGACACGTTTCAGCACTTGTTCAACCGGATCACCATATTCGATAGAGGTCGTTACCTCCAGATCCCCCGGGAGCGACGAGCGAACTCGTTCAAGGAAAGACTCGGAACTCTCCGGCAGGACGCCATTCGCGTCTGAAAAATGGGACCGAGTCACCACATGGGTGAGTTCTACACGGGCGCCGGTTGCGCGAGCGAGGACTGTCGCGAGGGACAGCGCGTTCGTGCCAACATCAGATCCGTCGAGTGGGACGACCAGGGTTTTCATGGTCAGCCTTTCGGACGCCCTCTGAACACACGACCTAAGTCATGCACAAGCAGGTCAAGCGTAACAGCGTATCCGACTAGATTCTGTGAAGGATTCGCGACACGCGTTACAATGACGTAGCAATGTGCGCAGCGCCGGCTGCTTGATGGCCATAGTGTTTCGCTGCTCATATCGCCAGATCTGACGCCGAAGGGAACTTGGACGTCACTGGAACGAGGAGTCTGTTATGCGAAAACAAATGGTTCTCGTTGCCGACGATGATGCCCCTATCTTGCGACTCGTACGTGCGAAGTTGCAGGCTGATGGGTTCACCGTCTTGACGGCCATGAACGGCGAGGAAGCTGTTCAAATCTTTGAGCAGGAGCGACCAGATATCGTGGTTCTCGACTTGATGATGCCGGTCATGGACGGGTTTGAGGCAATGCAGCGGATTCGCCAGTCTTCCAACGTTCCGGTGATTTTACTCACCGCACGATCCGGTGCTCAGGACAAGATTCGTGGTCTCGATCTTGGAGGGGACGATTACATCACCAAACCGTTTAATCCGGACGAGCTATCGGCTCGAGTCGCGGCAGTGTTGCGACGTGCCAGTGGCACGAGTGCTCCAGCCGCACAAACTCTTGTCTACGCTAATGTCACGATTGATCTAGCGAACCGTCAGGTGATGATTCGCGACAAGGAAGTCCGTCTCAGCCGTACTGAATGGGAACTGCTCTACCAACTGGCGAGCAACGCCGGTCGAGTAATGCTCCATGGTGAGTTGCTTTCACGGATTTGGGGACCAGAGTTTCGCGACGAAACCTACTACCTACGGACCTGGGTCAGCCGTCTCCGGGCCAAGCTCGAAGATGATCGAGATAACCCCGAGCTAATAACAACCTTCCCCGGCATGGGATATCGGCTGGAGTCGCCTCAAGAGGTCGCCTGACATGCCAGGAAGTGCCGATTCTCCAGAGCTGTCAGCGCTTGCCCATGCTTTCGGCGTCAAGGTCGAATCGACCTATGCCGTCTCCGACACTCTTCGCGACGCGGCTGACCAGGCAGCGATCAACGCTTTTCAAAGCTACCCGATTGTCGTTCACGGAGATCGATATCTTTGTTGTCGGTGTGATTCCCCTCGTGTTGTCATCCTCCTCGGACCCTATCGCTATCGTTCGGACGATCAGTCGAACAGCCCGGTGCTGACTCGGGAGGCGGAAGCTCGTGCCGAACTTGCGCTGGCGTCATCTGCCCGTGCCTACTGCGAGCTCGATCAGGTACGTCATGATCGACTAGAGTTGGCAAGCCAAATCGAACTGGTAGGCAATGCCGTTATCGCCGTCACTGGTCAGCTTGGAATCGACACGGTGTTACGACGTATCGTCGATCTTGCTCGCGAACTCGCCGGGGCACGCTATGCCGCGCTTGGGGTGCCAAACGCTCAGGGCGAACTCGAGAACTTCATCACCTCCGGTCTCACGGCTGAGCAAGAACGACTGGTAGGAGCGCCACCAACAGGGCGCGGGATACTTGGCCTGCTGTTTAGAGAGCCAAAGATCATTCGTCTGGGAGATTTGAAGCAGCATCCTGACTCGGTCGGCTTCCCGCCTAACCATCCGCCGATGTCCAGTTTTCTCGGCGTACCCATCATTACCCACGGCCGGGTGCTGGGGAACCTCTATCTAACTGAAAAACGCACGGGCATCGAATTTACTGACGAAGACGCGCGTTTGGTCGAAATGCTGGCGCGACACGCAGCTGTGGCGATTGAAAACGCTCAGCTCTACCGCAGGCTTGAGCTCGAGCAGCGCCGGTTGAATCTTCTCATCGACCAGCTTCCGGAAGCTGTTATCGTCGTCGAACCAGACCCAGAACGGGTGACAGTCGTGAACCAGCAGACTTCGCGGCTTCTCGGCTGGGAAATTCAGACACCTATTCCGTTGGACGACTTTCTCGCGAAGAACGCTCGATTTGATCTCGATGGGCATCCGTTGGAAGACGTCGATATCCCGTTGGTTCGCTCTCTCCGACATCGAGACGTTATTACGCTCTCAGAGCTGACGGTTGAACGTCCGGATGGCGAACGCATCGCTATTTTGGTGAATGGAGCGCCACTGATCGACGAACGCGGCAAGATCATTGCAGCCGTCGCGGTGTTTCAGGATTACACACAAATTCGCGATGCCGAGCAGATTAAGGATGACTTTCTGTCGCTCGTGTCGCACGAATTGCGTACGCCACTCACAACGATTCGCGGCGGCGCCTATATGATTCGCAATAATCGCGAAAGCCTTGACGATGCATCCGAGGACACACTGCTGGCGGACATTGAACGAGAAGGCGAACGCTTACAGTTCATCATTGAGAATATGGTTCAACTCGCGAATATTCGAGCTGGCCGCTACACGTTGGAGACTGAGCCGTTACACGTCCGACTGGTGATCGATCGGGCCATCAACGTGGCGCGGGAGACCGCGCCAGAGCGGACCTTCAATATGACCGTGGAGCCACATCTCTTCGCCGAGGCAGACGAGACAAGTGTCGATCAGATTCTGCTCAATCTATTGCGAAACGCTATCAAATACACCCCTTCTGCATCTCCAGTCGAGGTCGTCGCCCGCAGGGTCGACGATATGGTCGAGATCACGGTTCGAGATCACGGTCCCGGCATTTCCGATGAGGATCTTCCGTTCGTCTTCGAGCGCTTTCGACGTGGGGCCGAAAGCCAACGAAGCCGAATCGAAGGAATGGGCGTTGGTCTCTACCTGGCAAAGAACCTCGTCGAGGCGCATGGAGGCAGTATCGAGGCCGAACGACCCAGCGACGGCGGCACTCGCATCCGCTTCACAGTACCTGCCTTGCTGGACTCTTGAATCCGAACAGAGCCAGCCGAGATCGACACGTTCATATCTACATCGCCTTGACTCAATTCCCCGCAATTTAATGCCAGAACCGCATTATCGGTCCGTATCTGTTGTGTTTTACGCTGTCTTCCGCCAAGTGATGGTCTGATTCATGACTTCGCCACTCACCCCTTCACAAACCGAGGACACCTCGTTTACAATGCGCTGACCCGATGAACAAACTGGAGTAGACGCGAGGAGTCCGCTTACATGGCCAGACTGATCGATGACATTGACCACGCGATCATCACCTGCCTTCAAGTCGACAGCCGGACACCGAGCGCCGAAATCGCGCGCCGTGTTGGAGTTGCTGAACGGACAGTGCGCGCCCGAATCGACCGCCTCATTCAAGATAAAGTAGTTCGGCTAGTGGCGCTTGTCAGCCCCGAGGCACTGGGGTATACGGTGACCGCCGACGTCTTTCTGGAAGTCGAACTGGGTCGCGTCCAGGAGGTCGCTGAACACGTCGCCAAGTTCCCCGAGGTCGCTTATGTTGGTCTTACTACCGGCGATCGCGATATCAGCCTTCAACTGTACGCCTACTCTGTCGATTCACTCTATTCAATAGTTACCGAGCGGTTGAATCGAATTCCAGGCGTACTTCGCGCGCGGACATTCGTCATTCCGCGTATTATCAAGTCGATCGAGAATTGGTCGGTACCTGAGCGATCTCACGACGGCAACGAGAAAGATCCGGACGCCGTACTGACCAGCTCGGGCTGTTAAATCTGCCGGTTGTCGATGAAATTCTGTTGTTCAAGTGGAACTCACGAAGGGTGAATACGGTGGAATCTCGTTCGAGTAGCCAGGAAGATCTGCTCGACCGTGCGGCGGAAGTTCTCGGCGGAACTCTGGGGGCCTTCCGGCTGCCAGCCGATCAAGCTGTCGTCATCGCTCGCGCGCAAGGGAGCAAGGTGTACGACGTAGACGGTCGCGAATTCGTCGACTACCTATTGGGATCAGGTCCCCTGCTTGTAGGGCATGCTCATCCTGCCGTGGTCGAAGCCGTACAGCGTCAGGTTGCGCTCGGTTCTACCTACTATACGTTGAACCCGCCGGTCATTGAACTCGCTGAGCGCATCGTTGAGGCGGTCCCCTGTGCTGAGGAAGTCCGCTTTGTCAGTACCGGCACGGAGGCCACCTTCCATGCAATGCGAATCGCGCGCACGTACACCGGAAAATCAAAGATCCTGAAATTCGAGGGCGGTTTCCACGGCGTGAACGACTACGCCATGATGAGCGCACACGCCACCCGCCAAACATCGTATCCGACTCCGATTCCAGACTCGGCCGGAATCCCTCGCGAGGTTGAAGCCGATGTTCTGATTTCGCGATGGAACGACGTCGAGTTGACGAGGTCGATCGTCGAGGAGCACGCTAGCGAGCTGGCCGCAATTATCTGTGAGCCGCTGCAACGTTCACTCAAACCTGCACCTGGTTTTCTCGCCGAACTTCGTGAACTGACGCGCAAACATCATGTCCTACTCATCTTCGACGAGGTTGTGACAGGATTCCGGCTTGCATATGGTGGTGCCCAAGAGCGCTATGGGGTCATTCCGGACATAGCCGCCTTTGGCAAAGCAATCAGCGGCGGCTATCCGATGGCCGCCGTGGCGGCATCACACGAGATCATGGCGGTGACCGACCACATACGGCGTGGCAGCCTTCCAGTTGCCCACCTGGGCGGAACGTTGAACGGCAACCCGGTAGCAGCCGTCGCTGGCTTGGCGACGCTCGAAATTCTACGTGGCGAGGGCGCGTATGATCGTCTATATAGCACTACCGAGCGAATCAAAGGTGGACTCCGTGAACTACTGTCCGAGCGCGGTATTCCCGCCGATGTTTCCGGCGACGGGCCGCTCTTTCAGGTGTTCTTCGCAGATTCAACGGTCGTCGATTATCCGGGCGTTTTGGCAAGCGATCGCGCAAAGAGTCGACGTTTTGGTCTGCTCTGTGTCGACCGTGGTCTGATGGTCAATCCGGGCGAGAAATATTACGTGTCGTTAGCTCACGATACCGACGATGTCGAGCGAACACTCGATGCGTTCGAAGATGCCCTCGACGCCCTCGACTAACAAAGCCGCCCAACGAACCCGCTGGGTACGGACCGTCGATGACGCACTCGAATTCGTGCGCTCAGTTGGATTGTGCCTGATCTTCGCCCAGACCAAACCGGCCAAACGAAATCCGTTGCCGTCGCTGTGGGACGCGGTTGACGCGCCCGACAAACAACCTGGGGAAAGCGGGTTCGGTGAGCGGACCGGGGTCGTCTGGCGGCTCAAGAACGAGCTGCCGATGAATTATCCTGATGAAATTTTCTATGGGAAGCTGCGCGGCGGCCGCGCAATGCTCTGTACCGTCGACCGGCTACGCGAAATTTATCCAGATCAACGACAACAACCGGACGCAGTTGGACGCGACGCCCGTCGGCTGCTCGATATTATCAGGCTCCGACCCATCACAAACGGAGAACTACGTCTCGACGCAGGATTTCACCATCCAGATTCCCGCTCACGTTTTGATCGGGCGCTGCAGGAGCTTCAGATATCGCTCCTTATCGCGCGCGTGGATGTCGACCCGGACACCTGGTATCTATTCGATGCAGTCTATCCCAGACTATTCCGGGAGGCATCCGCGAAATAAGCGGGCTGCGTACACGCTGGCGCAGATTCCAGTATCGGCCTTGACTCTTCATCGGATCACGTCTGACGGCGACGTGGACTCCGCACAACCCCATCGATGATCGTCTGCAGCGCACGCAGACGTTCGTCCAGCGCCTTTCGATCCGCCTCATCGACCTTCGCTGACTGGTACATCCAAAGCGACCTCGCTAAAGACAAAACCTGATTCTCCAGCGATGCCGCTGACGCCCCTGTCCAACGAACAGATGAATCGAGTTCATTCAGGTCCGCGCCTGAGAGCAACAGATCAAAGGACGAGGACCAGCCACTCTCGTTCGGGCGATGCCGCGCCCGCTGAACCGACGCGTCGATCGCCTCACGCATGGCGGTGAATCGACGTTCAACCTCGGGCTCATCCAGGTCGACGAAGGAGGGATCGGATCGAACAGCGCGCGCCAATCGCTGCGCCGACGATTGAGTAAGATCGTCCGCTAAAATCAGCTTGGCCAGTACCTCTTGTGCTGGTTCGGGCAGACCCTGTAGTACTCGCGTTTGCTTTTCCGACAACCGCCCAGCGCGCAGTTCACGTTGAACACTCTCTGGCAGCTTTTCGGTCCCAAGAAGTTGGAACAGGCGACTACGTCGAATTCCGACCGCCTCGGCCACCTGTTCCCACGGCGCGTCGTTCATTTGGCTTTTCAGCGCACGCAACGCCGCGGCACGGTCGATCGCGTTCAGATCCTCACGGACCACGTTTTCCATCAACTGTTGGATCAGGCGGCGTTCTTCTGGCACATCACGGACAATAGCCGGGATCGATTCCAGACCAGCCATGCGCGCCGCACGCCAGCGGCGTTCGCCGTGGATGATGATGTAACGATCGCCATCTGTCTCGTAGCGCACGGCGATCGGTTGAAGAATCCCTTCCAATCTCATCGAATCCGCCAGTTCTTCGAGGCGTTCATCATCAAAGCTTTGACGTGGCTGATCCGGATCTGGGCTAATGCGGCTCAACACGATCTCTTTGGCATTCGGTAAATCAGTCACGCCGGCGGCACGCGGAGTCGTGTCAGCAAAGAGAGAGTCAACCGTAAACCGACGGCGACGTGCGGATCGCGTGGTAGATTCAGACACTTGCGACGCTCCCCACACGACGCTCGACAAACGCCGCGACTTCCCGATACGCAACTGAGATCGAAGATCTGGGCATATATTGCAGGATCGATGAATTCTCGGCGATCGACTCAGCGCTTTTCACCGACAACGGAATCGAAGGCAATAGCGGCAGTTCAGGGAAGCGCTCCATCAAGGTCTCAATCATGTCCGCAGCCAGCCTGGACGAATGATGAACTTTTGTCGGCAGAAACCCAATCACTTCAAGTCGCGGATTCAGCTTGCGGACTCGATCGACGGTCTCGAACAAACGCCGTAGCACCATCAACGACAATGGGTGTGGTTCGATCGGGATGACAAGTGCCGAAGAAGCCACCAAAATATTGATGCTGAGAATATTCAAGGCCGGAGGGCTGTCGATGAGCACAAAGTCGTACGGCAACGGCTGGGATTGCTTGAGCTTCTCATCGAGCCGCCGCTCGCGCTCGAGGACATTGAGTAACTCCAACTCAGCGGCGGCAAGATCGGGGTGGCTAGGGACCAGGTTCAGCCCATCGATACCGGTCTGCAGCACGACGTCCGACAAGGGCAATCCCTCATCTGCCAGCAAATCATAAACCGACAATTCGAGCGACGTGACGTCAACGCCCAGGGCCATGGTGAGACTCGCCTGCGGATCGAGATCCATCACCAGTACGCGCCGGCCACGCTCGACCAGCGCGGCACCAATATTCAAGGTGCTGGTGGTCTTGGCGGTCCCGCCCTTCTGATTAAAGAATGCGACGATCGGTGTCATGGCAGACTCCCCGATCCGGGATGTACGTACATTATGAACGTCAAGGATAGCAGATCCCCCTCACTGAGTCTAGTGAATCGCTGACTGTGAGTCACCGATACCGGCTCGTCCGTCAAGGATATCGAGAACCCGCGCCAGTAGAAAGATTGATCGGGCATGTCGGGAGGCGAATAAGGCATATTTCACGTCAATAACGCCAGCGTGACTCACGCATGTACGAATCTGTGCAACGCGTTGCAGCATTATCTGGGACACCAGCGAAACACTATTCGACCCTGGTCATTGAAACCCGTACAATCGCTCGGGGAAATGCCGTCACGAATTGGCGGCGTCTTCACAAGGAGGTTTTGTGTCCCTTGCGCTGCCATATACGCTCGCTGGCCGATATCGCCTCACGGCGCGCATCGGTGAGGGGAGCTTCTCCGAGACATACCTGGCAACCGACACCTCGCTCGATCGACAAGTTGCCGTAAAGATTCTCCGCGAGCATTACGCCCGCGATCCGCGTTTCGTTACCCGCTTTGAGCGAGAAGCGCGAGCGGCGGCCGCGGTAGTTCACCGCAACGTGGTGGACATCTTCGACTATGGCCGCGACGGCGACACGCTCTTCATCACCATGGAATGGATCGACGGAACCGATCTCAAACACCTCATCCGAAACCAGGCTCCGCTTCCGGTCGATGAGGCAACACGACTGATCCGAGAAGTCTTAGCAGGCCTCGGCGCAATTCATCGGGCAGGAATCGTACATCGCGACGTTAAACCGCAGAACGTGCTCATGTCGAAGGATGGCCAAGCGAAGCTCAGCGACTTCGGCATTGCGCGGGGTAGTGTCGACTCCGGTCTCACCGACACCGGTATGGCGCTTGGTACGGCTGCGTACATGGCACCGGAGCAAGCCAGTGGCGGCACAGTCACCAACTCGGCCGATCTCTATTCAGCCGGCGTCATCCTGTTCGAAATGCTCACGGGGCGACTGCCATTCGCAGGCGACAACCCTGTCCAGGTCATGTATCAGCATGTCAATGACGTGCCACCTCGACCTCGAGAACTGAATCCATCAATTCCAGGCCCAATGGAAATGGTTGTCATGCGGGCGATGGCCAAAAACCCCGAGGATAGATTCCAATCGGCAGAGGAGATGGAGGCCGCGCTCGATCGCGCACCGTCAGCCGATGAATCGACCCGCATCATGGCCGCCGTGGCTCCGCGAGTGAACCGCCGACCAGATCCTGCAGGGGGAGGTGTTGGAGGAACCGTCCCGCCACGTAGAGGGTCGATATTTGAAGGATCGAACCCAGGCTGGCCGCTGATTCTCCTCGCAGCACTCTTGATAATTCTTGGGCTCAGTGCGATTGCGATACTCGCCTTGCGCAGCGACGGGAGTAATTCACCAACGCCCACCGCAAATTCAACACTACCGACGGGCGCGGGAACTCAGACACCTGTGACATCGACACCGACTCCAGTCCCGCCGACACCGACTCCTGTCCCGCCGACGCCGACTTCTGTCCCGCCGACACCGACTCCTGTCCCGCCGACGCCGACTCCTGTCCCGCCGACGCCGACACCGGTCCCGCCGACGCCGACTCCTGTCCCGCCGACACCTACTCCTGTCCCGCCGACGCCGACTCCAAGCGATAGCACACCACAAGCCGGAGTACCGTTGCCAATCGACCAACTCGCCCAGTTCATCAAAAAAATGAAAACGGTGAAGCTGAAAGGCACCGACTTTGACGGAGCGCTCAGCTTGAATAATTCAGCCCCAATTCAGAACGCTCCGGCTGGTACCGCCGCGTTTTTTAGCCAGCAGACCCCATTCAGCACCGGCTCGGCCCAATTCGCGATGAACTCCATCGGTGCGGTGCCGGTGGTGGTCATCGAATTTACCGGATTCGATGATAATCGTGAGGCCAAAGCTCCGGTTCAGGTCGAGCTCAACGGTGTTGTTATCTGGCAGGGGCCGAGCCCGTTCCCGAATGCCGATTGGGGTACCTACGGTCTGTTGCTACGAGATATTTCGATGGTAAAGCAAACCGACAATGTGCTCACGATCAAGAACACGTCCCCACAGGGTGCGCTTGCGCAGCCTCCCTGGTTTCTTATCGAGTCGGTCGTCATCCATTACAAATGATGGTAGTGGTCGTTCCATCGCAGGCCGCGCACACGTCGAAGGCATAGTCTGATCGGAGCGCGAATGCGACGCGCATCATTGATTGCAGCCATTATCCTGATATCCGCCGTCGCTTCAATCGCGAACGCCGGTGCTGAAGCACCTGCTACCGGTGCATTCCTAACGCTTTGGCAACGCACCGATCTTCCTGTTGCCGTCGACAACGTTCAACGTAGCTGGATGTGGGGCGATCAGCTGTCGGTCACTCCCTCGATCGAATCGTACAACGACTCTCCGGGTGGAGTGCGTGTCGTGCAGTATTACGATAAGGGACGAATGGAGATAACCAGTCCCCAGAACAATCCATCATCCCCCTCGTACGTAACAAGTGGTCTACTGACCCGCGAATTGATCTCCGGCCGGCTTCAACTTGGCAACGATAGTTTT
This sequence comes from uncultured Chloroflexia bacterium, assembly GCA_963785465.1. Taxonomy (GTDB): domain Bacteria; phylum Chloroflexota; class Chloroflexia; order Thermomicrobiales; family Thermomicrobiaceae; genus CALAGB01. The sequence continues at coordinate 81,457 of CAWAVM010000013.1, forward strand.
GACGATACGGGGCAACCTGCCCACATCCCCGTCGCCGGCGATCCAACCAACACCTTCCCAACTTATGCCGATCTGGCCGGTATGATCGACACGCCAGCACCCGACATGATCGGTCAAACAATTACAAGTGCCTTAACGCCAGACGGTCCATCAACCTACGACGGCGACGTGACCGACGTTCGAAGTGTTGTTGCACAGCACGTTGAGTACGATGGCGCCGATGGACAGACAGTCGGCTACAACATTCCGCAAGCGTTCTGGTCATACATGAACCAATCAGGGCTCATTTACGAGAACGGGCAGCTTGTTCAGTCCTCGCCGCTCTTTCAATGGCAATTCGTGCTCGGTTTTCCTATAGGTGAGGCATTTTGGAGCAATGTGACACTGGCTGGCAAGCCGACCTGGGTCATGATCCAGCCGTTCGAACGCCGGCTGCTGACCTATACGCCAACGAATCCGGAAAACTGGCGCGTCGAAATGGGAAACATCGGCCTGCACTATCACACATGGCGCTACCACCAGATCGAAATACCCGTGGCACCGGCTACAGTCGATCTCGGTGACTTCTACTACAGTCCCCCGCTGCTTACCGTGCCAGCAGGAACGAAAGTCGTCTGGACAGTGTCTGGACAGCACACCAATTCGGTTACTGCTGACGACGGAAGGTGGGAGAGCGGGGATCTATCGCACGGTGATCTTTTCATCCGGGAGTTCGATACGCCTGGCGTTTATCGCTACCACAGCCGCTACTATGCGTGGATGAAGGGAACGATCAATGTCACGGCAGGATCACCGTGACGAGAGGCGACATCCAAACGTCGGGCCCAAAGGTGCTGCTGATCTCGTCAGACACGGTCGGTCCGAGCATGGCTGGAACCGGCATCCGCTATTGGAATCTGGCGCGTGTGATCTCGCAGACACTGCCGGTCACCCTGGCTACCCCCGTCGAAGCAACACTAGCGCCGCCGGAAGGTGTTTCGCTTCGAAGTTATGCGGGAGTGGACAACGACGAGCGGGGCCATAATTTGGCGGAGCTTATCGAAGAGCACGACGTCATCGTGGCCCAGCACATCCCCTATCTCTACACTGATGACAAGGTGCTTCGCGAGCGATTCTTGATCGTCGATCTGTATGCGCCATGGATTCTCGAGAAACTGGAGCATGCACGCGTTGATCCCGAGGTCGGCGAACCGAACCGTAAGGACGACGTCGCCATTCTGAACCGACTTCTGCGGTTAGGCGATGCGTTCATTTGTGCGTCAGAACGGCAGCGTGATTTCTGGCTCGGATCACTGGCGACCGCTGGTCGGCTGGACCTTTCGGTGGCGCAAGCGGATCCTAGTTTACGCGGTCTCATCGATGTCGTTCCATTCGGCCTTCCGGTAACGCCACCGCAGAGAAACGGCCCGGGGCCTCGAGAGACGATCGACGGGATTGACGACGACAGCGTCGTTGTCCTCTGGAACGGTGGACTCTGGAACTGGCTCGATCCATTTACCGCAATACGCGCGATGACGTCAGTAGTTGATCATCAACCGAACGCCGTTCTCGTATTCATGGGAGTGCGGAGCCCGGTCGCCGAGATCGCCAGGATGCGCGTCGTCGAGGACGCGCGTCAACTGGCGAGAGATCTCGGTTTGCTGAATCGGCACGTCTTCTTCAATGATTGGGTACCGTACGAGCAGCGCCAGAACTGGCTGCTTCAGGCCGATCTGTCCCTCTCGCTGCATCAGGAATCGCTTGAATCGCGCTTCGCATTCCGCACACGCATGCTCGACAACATCTGGTGCCAACTGCCAATAGTCGCGACGACCGGCGATGTGCTTGCCGATGTTGTAGAACGTCGAAAAATCGGTTTCACCGTTCAATCCGGGGATTCGGATGCCACTACACGCGCGATATTGGCCGCGATCGACCCCGATAATCAGAAGACGTTCCGGACGAATCTGGCGACCCTAGCCGATGAGAATACGTGGGAAGCCGTGTCACAACCACTCGTCAATTGGTGTCACAAGCCAGTCAAACTCGGCAGCAGGGGCGAAAATCCCAACGATCGTTACGTTCACGATCTCGAACGCACGTACAGCGAAACCGCCGAATACGCACGTCACCTGGAACGCGTTGTCGCCGAAAAGGATCGTGAAATCCAATCCCAACAACTGACCGCGAGAAATATTGTCAACCTGGCGAACAATCGACTGCGGCGAAAGTTCCGGAGGAAATCCAGGGATTCGAGCTAGGACCCCGCCTGCGGCGGCTCGATGTCGAGAAGCACGACACTCTCCTGCTCGTTCGGATCGGTTCGCGCAAGAACCGCGACGCAAGGATCAGTGTCGCTAAGATTCGCTGGTAAATGTGGCATCCCGGCCGGAATGTAGAGGAACTCGCCCGGCTTCATCGTGAGATATTGCTTGAGCCCCTCGCCGTACCACATCCCCACTTCGCCCGAGATAACGTAGATTGCTGTCTCGTGCGACTCATGGAAGTGCGGATTGGCGCGTCCACCTGGAGGGATCGTCAGCGAGTGCATGCAGATAGCACTCGCTCCGGCAGTCTCTTTCGAGATACCGGTGAAATACGAAAAGCCCTGTTTGCCCGAAAAAGTCGAACCAGGACGAACGATCACGCAATCTGGCTTCTTATCGACGTTCATGATCCTCCATGCCGGCGGCCGGCCTACTTATTCTTCGTACCGTTTGAATACTGCCACCGCGTTCTGCCCACCAAATCCAAATGCATTGGCCATGGCAGTGTCAACAGTCATCTTTCGAGGTTCGTGTGGTACGTAATCGAGATCACATTCAGGGTCAGGGTTGTCCAGATTGATCGTCGGCGGCACCACGCCGTGCTGAATCGCGTGAACGCAAACCACACCCGAAACTGCCCCGGCGGCTCCGACCATGTGCCCGACCATACTTTTTGGAGAGCTGATCGCGACCTTGTAAGCGGCTTCACCAAAGACCGTCTTAATGGCCGCGGTTTCCGACGCGTCATTTAGCGGCGTACTCGTGCCGTGCGCGCAAATATAATCGAGGTCGGATGGCTTGATTCCAGCCTTGCCGAGCGCCTGTTCCATCGCGCGAGCGGCACCGAGACCGCCTGGGAGTGGTGCGCTGATATGGAAAGCGTCTGCCGTAATTGCGCCACCTAACAATTCGCAGTAGATTCTCGCACCGCGCTTACGTGCGTGCTCCTCCGTCTCCAGCACCAACACCGCGCTACCTTCGCCAAAAACGAACCCATCTCGATCAACATCGAACGGACGACTGGCTCTCGTTGGTTCATCGTTGCGTTTTGACAGCGCTCCCATGTTCCCAAATGCCGCCACCGCCACCGGATCGAGCCCAGCTTCGGTGCCTCCCGTTATCATCACGTCGACTTCGCCCAATCGCAGCATGCGCCAGGCATCAACGAAAGCCTGCGCACCCGCCGCACAAGCGGCCACCGAAGCCATGACCGGTCCTTGAATTCCATAGGTGATGGAAACCTGGCAGGCGGCCATATTCGGTGCGAACATCGGAATGAAAAACGGGCTGACACGGCGCGGACCCTTACTGTAGTGAACCCGCACCTCACGAGTGAGCGTTTGAATTCCGCCGCCACCAGTGTTGAGCATCACACCGACGCGATACGTATTCTCTTCATCGATGGTTAAGTACGCGTCTTTGATTGCTTCACCCGCTGCGGCCACCGCCAGTTGCGAGTAACGATCCATCCGACGAGCGGACTTGAATTCCATGAAGTCTTTGGGATCGAACCCTTTTACCTCAGCCGCAATCTGAACTTCCAGATCAGACGGATCAAATGATTGGATCCGATCGATCCCCGAAACACCCAGCAACAGGTTGTCCCAGAATTCTGAGACATTGTTCCCGATAGGGGTCACGGCTCCCATTCCGGTCACCACGACACGCTGCACGTTCTACCCTCCGATTATCCCAGCGTGGCGCTAACCACTCAGGCCAAAATCTTTCACAGTGACGACCTCGACATCGCTTCGGATGCGCCGAATCAGGCCACCGAGCACGTTGCCTGGTCCGACCTCAAGAAAGGTACTCACGCCGCTGTTCACCATCTCACATACTGAACCGGTCCACTGTACCGGTAGCATGACATGTTGAGCGATCTCCTTACGAATATCATCGACCGTGACCACCATCTGCCCGGTGATGTTGGCGATAATCGGAACACTCGGCTCATGGAGATGAATGCGCGCTGCAAACTCAGCGAATTGTTGTCCTGCCCGTTCCATCAGCGGAGAGTGAGAGGCGATCGAGATTCCGAGGCGCACAGTCTTGCGAGCGCCACGCTCTTTCGCCAGGAACATCGCGCGATCCAACGCGGCATTCTCTCCGGAGATCACCGATTGACCGGGGCAATTATCGTTCGCCAGCACAACGATCCCTACCGATCCCGCTTCGGCACAAACCGCCTCCAGCGTCTCTCGATCGAGACCGATCACTGCAGCCATTCCTCCCGGTACGAGGTCGCCGCTCTCCTTCATCAAGCGGCCCCGCTCTCTCACCAGGCGCAGCGCATCCGCAAAATCGAGCACTCCCGCCGCAACCAGGGCAGTGAACTCACCGAGGCTGTGACCAGCCACAACTACCGGGGCAACTGTGGAGCCCAGCGTGTGCCAGCGTTCCCGCAGCGCCTCGAGATAGGCAAGGCTCACAGTGAGAATCGCCGGCTGAGCGTTGATCGTGTCGTTCAGTTCCTCGCTCGGGCCATCAAAACACATTGATGAAAGAGGGAATCCCATGATCTCGTCCGCCTGGAGAAAGACTTTCCGAGCAGCCGACGATACCTCATAGAGACTCTTCCCCATGCCAACATATTGGCTGCCCTGTCCAGGGAACACGAACGCAATCTTACGTGAGATCACGTCGGCGAGACCCATGGTCGTACCCCCTTCACGTCCTACGACCGAATACTCGTCACCGTACGGAATAAGTTGATAAGCCGCGCAGAAACACGTCAGCTCAGCGTGAGAGCCTGGCCGAATAATACCATGCCCATGCCGCTACACAATTCAATATTGACGGGGATGAATCGCGCATCAACCAAGGCGTATTGGCGAAAAATCAGTTGATGTGTCGTAGGTGTCAACCCCTTCGGTGCGCTTCAGGAAGTTCACTACAACATACGTAAGTGGCGTCACAAGAGCCTCGTATCCGGTCTTGACAAGCCAGGCGGTGATCATCGTACGAACGAGTTGATGACCCGATACGGTCCCCACAAACGCAATGCTGATAAATACGAGAGAATCAAATCCCTCGCCAATGATCGTTGATCCAATAGTTCGCGTCCAGAGCCAGCGACCGCGGGTCATAATCTTCATCCGTGCGAGGACGAATGCGTTTGCAAATTCACCAACGAGATAGGCCGCGAACGATCCAACAAGCAGCCGGGGAGCGTAGCCGAGGATTCGCTCGTAGGCTTGTTGTCCGTCCCAGAACGCAGGCGCTGGCAACAACTGGGTTAGAAAAATAGCGAGGACTGCTAGCACGTTGCACGCGAATCCCAGCCAGATGACTTGCCGGGCACGGCCGAAGCCATATACCTCGGTCAAGACATCGCCAATAATGTAGCTGATCGGAAACAGCGTGACTGTCCCAGCCGGAACGATAATCCCTCCGATATCGATCAGCTTGACGGCAATGATATTCGCGGTGATAAGACAGGTAACGAAGAGTGCGACTATACCAACGAACCACGGACTCAGAGTGTCGTCTGCTCGTTCGTTCTTCATCGCGGCTCACTCGCATATTGTCGTCGATGCCGGTCACGCACCGTCACAAATGGCCCCACACGTAAAGCGACTCCGAACCACAGGTGATCCGGAGCCGTACTGAATAACAATTTCTTCGCAACTCACCCGGGCGGCGAAACCGACTAATCGGCATCACCGTCGCTTCCCCCTAGTGGTGCCGCTGCTGGTACCGCCGGCACACCGAGTATCTCGGCAATTCGATCGGAATCGACCGTTTCATCTTTGATCAAAGCTTCAGCCAACTGGTCCAGCTTGTCCCGGTGGTCATCGAGGATCTCTTGGGCTCGACCCATGGCCTCGTTAACGAAGACCTGGATGGCACGATCGGCGCGATCCAATAGATCGTCACTGATCTCTCGTTCCTGGCTCATCTCGCGGCCCAAGAAGACATGCTCTTCACCACTTCCAAGATAGATGGCTCCGACCTCAGGACTCATTCCCCAGAGCCCAACCATGCGCCTGGCAAGAGAAGTCGCTTCCTTAAGGTCATTTTGAGCGCCGGTCGTTATCTCCTGAAACACGAGTTGCTCGGCTACGCGTCCGCCCATCGTGACGGCCAGTCGACCCCGAAGATAGTGCCGGCTGTAGTTGAAGCGGTCCTCCGTGGGAGACTGAATCGTGACCCCGAGCGCGCGACCACGCGGAACGATACTCACCTTTCGGAGCGGGTCGGCCCCTTCGGAGAAGTACGCGACCAATGCATGGCCCGCCTCGTGATAAGCCACCACCTGCTTGTCGTGCTCGTTCATCACAAACGCTCGTTCGGTTCCGAGCACGATCTTGTCGATCGCCTCGTCGAAGTCGTTGCGCTCAACGACCTTCTTGTCCTTGCGAGCTGCATGCAGCGCAGCCTCGTTCACGAGATTCGCGAGATCCGCGCCGGAGAACCCGGGAGTGCCGGCTGCGATCAAATCCAGATTGACGTTCGAGGAAATGGGAATCCCTCGGCTGTGAATTCTGAGAATCGCCTCACGCCCACGCCGATCCGGCAGCCCGACGGTGACCTGTCGGTCAAAGCGCCCAGGCCGCAGCAGCGCTGGATCCAGCACATCGGGTCGGTTCGTCGCGGCGATAACGATCACATTTTGAGTTACGTCGAAGCCGTCCATCTCAACCAGCAATTGGTTGAGAGTTTGCTCTCGCTCATCGTTTCCACCACCGACTCCGGCGAATCGCTGGCGGCCCACCGCGTCGAGTTCATCGACGAATACGATGGCAGGCGAGGAGGCTTTGGCACGTTCGAAGAGGTCACGGACACGACTGGCACCGACACCGACGAACATCTCGACGAACTCGGACGCGCTGACGCTGAAAAACGGCACGCCCGCTTCTCCAGCGACCGCTCTGGCCAGTAATGTCTTGCCAGTGCCAGGCGGACCGATGAGCAGAATGCCGCGTGGCAGACGTGCACCGATACTGTGATACTTGGCGGGATTTTTCAGGAAATCGACGACCTCGGTCAGTTCGTGCTTGGCTTCTTCTTCGCCGGCCACGTCGGCAAATGTCACGCGCGGTCGCTCCGCATCGTACATCTTGGCCTTGCTCCGACCAAAGCTGAATATATTCTGCTGCCCACGGGACATGTTTCGCCCGAAATACCACATTACACCGATGAAGAGGAGAATCGGCAAACCAAACACGAGCAAACTCGGCCAGATCGAACCCTGAGCCACTTTTACGTCGACCGTAACGTTATGTTGTTGGAGCAGGGTCGTCAGATCTGGTTGGGAGTTTTCAGGAATAGTCGTCTTGAAATCAGTCCCCGTGGAGATGTCTTTGGCTGGGACATCCGAAGGCGGCGGCTGATTGGCGGGCAGCAACTGGGTCCCAGCGAGTTGCATCTCCTGGGTGAACGTGCCACTTGCAGTCTGTCCCTCAATCGTCACGGACTTCACATTGTTCGCCTGAACCTCGGTTACGAAAGAGGAATATGGAACAGTCAGGTGGGCCGTCGTCTGTGGCCAGAAGAAAACGTAGACGTAGTAAAGCGCAAACCCTCCAAGCACCACCCAGATGATCCAGGATGGAAAGCGTGATCGATTGGTGGGCGGCTGAGCGCCGTTTGGTCGGTCGGGTCGTTGGCGGCCCGATGGATCTCTCATGGATGCAGAGCACCTTCCTAAAACAGATCCGTGAATGGAAGGACAGGCCGGCGAGTCATGTCGATCGGGCTAACCTTCGGATGAACTGTCGCACCTGCGATGCCATCCCACGGATGATTAAAGCAATTGTATCCGGTTGAGTCCCGGATTTCCTAATGCGGTCGATCAAATTGCGTAGCAGCAAAGTACTGTCGTGGCCTATTGCGAACTCTGCCAACAGAGATATTTCGGCTCGGGGATCAATGAATGTACGCCAGACCGCACGAGGCAGCCGCTGGTGGACGGCTGCCCCGCACGTGAGGAGGAGATGAGTCTGGTAATCATATTCATGTCGGCCGGCCACACTGGTCGTGACCAACCGTCACCCCTATTGTCTCTGTTTCGGGCGTGTTTGTCTAGTTTATATTCGAACCTCTTTGTTGAGTTTCGGTGGTGGCCAAAATCAATCCCGTCAATGTCATCAGTAGCATTTTTGTCGCCATCAAGCGAGAATAACAGCGCGGGAATGTCCAATGCGTGAGCGCCATGCCGCTCATTAAGAACAATCGAGGAGAGCCTGATGGTCCTGGGAGAAGCGTTTCACCGGCAGGTTACCAACCGCCTTGCCGAACGGCTGGAAACAGATGGCAAGCACGCGGCCCTTGTTTTCAAGCCCGACAACATACGCTATGTCACTGGGATCTCATTCGCTCCGAGCGACCGACCGATTGCCGCGTGCGTCTGGAGTGACCGACGGGTCGCGCTGTTCGTCCCCCATCTCGAGGCCGAGTATGCCGCGACCGGGTCAATTCGAGATGTGCGCTGGTACGCGGAGTTTCCGGCCGAGACGAGCCCCGTCGTGTGGATGGCTCGAGAGGCTGGAGGGCCACTCGTCGTAGACGACATCTCGATCAACGATTGGGAGACCATCAAAGCAGAGGTCGAAGAGACGGAATTTCGGGACTATGTCACCGACATGCGCACAGTCAAGAGTCAGCCCGAACTCGACCTGATCCAACGGGCGGCGGACTTTGCCGATCTCGCCCTAGAGCGACTCTTTGCACGGTTAACGAGCGGTTCACCTGAACGGGACGCCATCAATGAAGTGATCGCTGTTGTCGACACGATTATGCGATCCGAGCTCGGAGATCTGTACGATCCACTTTCGCGTCCGATCACGGGTGCGATTCGCAGCGGAACCCGTGCCGCCTTTCCGCATGCCCCGACCAGCGGACGGCGTCTCGCTCGAGGAGATACGGTAATCGTCGAGTTCACTGCCAGCGTAGCTGGATACCATGCCCAGGCGGGATCGACCTTTTTCGTAGGTGACCCGCTGCGAGACGTCGTTCGCTGGATCGAGGCGACGATTCAGGCGCAGGACGCGTCACGGGAGGCAATGGTGCCAGGGGCAACAGCCGAATCAATCGACCAGGCGGCGCGCAAAGTCATCGAGCGGCTGGGCTTCGGCAACATGCTACGCCATCGCACCGGCCACGGCATTGGATTGTCACCGAGTGAAGCTCCCTGGCTTGTTCGCTCACAGCAAACCAAACTTGAGACAGGAATGGTGCTCGTCAATCATCCGGGGGTATACGTCGCCGGGCGCACGGGAGGCCGCAACTGCGAAACACTGGTCATTGAGGAAGAGGGCGCTCGAGTGCTCAATCCTCGAATCGATCGATGGAGACAAACGGAGTCTCGACTCAAAGAGTTCTGATGCTGAGCGCGGCAGCGCTCGCCCAGCATCGTATGATAAGAACTGCAGTCGGTGTCGGGCCGATCCCGGTTTTGGCGATTGTCTGGCGCTCGGCTTGGACATAGTGGTCGGCCGCTGAGCGAATACACGCCGATGAATTGAGCAACGTGGTGAGCGAGGGGAATTTTGAGCACAAGCGCGAGTGGAAAACGCTACTACATTACGACGTCAATCCCATACGTCAACGCAAGGCCGCACATCGGGCACGCGCTCGAGTTTGTGCAGACCGACGCCTTCGCCCGTTTTCATCGCCTGATGGGCGACGACACTCGCTTTCTTACCGGCACCGACGAAAACAGCCTGACCAACGTGCTCGCTGCTGAGCGAGAGGGTATCTCTACGGCGGATCTGGTTAGTCGCAATGCGGCCACGTTCATTGAATTAACCGAAATTCTCAACATCTCAAATGATGACTTCATTCGAACCGCAGTTGAAGAACGTCACGTTGAGGGCGCGCGCAAACTCTGGGAAGCATGCGCTCGCAATGGTGACATCTATAAGAAGCACTACGGCGGCCTCTATTGCGTTCGCTGTGAGCAGTACTATACCGAGGATGAACTGGACAATGGGCTGTGTCCTGAGCACCATATTCCGCCCGAACTCGTCGAAGAGGAAAACTATTTCTTCCGCTTGTCACGTTATGGTGACAAGCTACTCGAACTCATCGATTCCGGTGAGCTTCGCATCATCCCCGAGACACGGCGCAATGAGGTCCGCTCATTTGTCGCCCACGGTCTGGAAGATTTCAGCCTTTCGCGATCCAGGGAGCGCGCACGCGGCTGGGGTGTCGAGGTTCCGGGTGACCCCGATCAGGTGATGTACGTCTGGTTCGATGCCCTGGCAAATTACATCACGGCGTTGAACTACGGAAGCGACCAGGAACTCTACAAGACGTACTGGCTTGACAACCCGGAGCGAGTCCACGCAATCGGCAAAGGCATCGTACGGTTTCACGCCGTTTACTGGCCCGGCATGCTTCTTTCCGCGGGCGAACCGCTTCCTTCGACGGTCTTCGTGCATGGGTACTTGACGATTGACGGCGAAAAGATGAGCAAATCACTCGGCAACGTCATCGATCCAGCTGAACTCGTTGAGCGTTACGGTGCCGAAGCAGTTCGTTACTGGATGCTCCGCGAGGTACCACCGACCGGGGATGCCGACTACACCGACGAGAAGCTAGAGCGTCGGTACAACGCCGACCTGGCGAATGACCTCGGCAACCTGCTGAATCGGTCCATCTCGATGATCCAACGTTATCGCGGCGGGCAGATTCCAGCGCCATCCGGAGACGGCGAATCGTTGGGCACTGAGCAGTTCGCTGCCAAGATTCAGGCATCTATGGCGCAGGACTACGATCCGCAGCAGGCATTGTCGACCATTTGGGATTCGGTCGTGCGGGCCAATCGCTACGTCGAGGAAACGTCACCATGGGTGCTCTCCAAAGCTGAGCGTAATGGAGACGATGAGGCGCGGCAGAAGCTCGACACGGCCCTGTACTCACTTGCGGAAGCCCTCCGAGTCATCGCCGTTGGTCTCCGGCCATTTCTTCCCGAAACTTCGCGCCGCATGGCTGAACAACTCGGAGTGACTGCCGGTCAGGGTTCCTGGACGGACGAATTGAGTTGGGGCCAGATCCAGCCTGGAACGACGGTCGGCAAACCGCAACCCATCTTCCCGAAGCTCGAAGCCACGGTCGCCGACAGTTGATCGCTGAAGACGTCTGGATCCGATGAGTTCAACTCTTCACGAGATTGATTGGCAGCGAGGATCCGAGCGTGCGCGTCTCCTCGTCGCGAGTGACCAGTGGGTCGTTGACCGACTCCTCACCATGCTCCCGGATGCACGCTTGAAGCCCACAAGCGATGGGGGAATCAATGCACTCGTCGCCGAACGTGGTTTGCTCCGGCTTGTCTCTGACGATCAGATTCGAGAGATCGACACCGTCGATTTGATCGATCCGGAAGATCAGGAGCGCTGGCGCGTTTCATCCCTCAAAGCCGGACGGCCAAGGGCGCGTATCAGAGTGCTCCCGTCATTCTCCCCCATCGGTGCAGCCGAACACGCCATGATGTTGATCCTGGCGCTGACGCGAAAACTGCTGCCTGACTATTCGGCGGCGGTTGACGGTAGCTGGTCGCGACCATCCCGAGAACCGACACTGTTCCGACAGACGCTAGGAATTATCGGTCTCGGACGAAGCGGCATAGCACTCGCCGAACGAGCCACAAACTTTGGAATGCGAGTTCTCTTCCACGACGTCGTCGCAAAAGATGAGGTACTGGCACGCCTCCCTATCGAGGCCCGACGATTTGACCAGATCTTGCGTGAAGCCGACATTATCAGCCTGCATTTGCCGGCGAATGACGACACGGTTCGACTAATCGACGCCCCGGAGCTGGCCGCAATGAAGTCGACATCCGTGCTGATCAACATCGCCGATGGTCGGCTCGTAGACGAGGGTTCGCTTATCAAGGCACTTCGGAATGGAGGCATCGCCGGAGCCGGACTCGACGCGTTCGCCTACGAGCCGCTCTCGCCGGACAGCCCCCTGATCGGCTTCGAAAACGTCGTATTGACCCCCAGGACAGCGTGGATGAGCGATTCCGATGTACGGGCACACTGGCTCCGAGAGATCGTGCTCAATCTCTCGGTGGAAGACTGACTGTAGACTCGTCAAACGAGTGGTTGTTGAACGAGATCAGATTCAGCCCGTCAGTCGTTTATCGAGGGCGCGAAGATCGTAATAACTGCGCTGCTCGACGATCAAGCCCTGCTTGAAAGTATAGAACGCAGCCATCGGGTGAACGAGCGATACACCAGACTCAGACGTCACCGTGGTCATCTCGACTGCAACTCGCTCGCTATCGCCGATGATCGAGTCAATCGATGTCCACATGTTGGGCCAGCAAATCTCGGAGAGTTCGAGAAGTTCGCGAAGCTCAGCTTTCCCACTGATTTGCTGACCGGTGAGGTCGGGTCCGGGTGCCCACAAGACAATGTCCTCAGCACAAAAGCTCAGCGCTGTCTCGATGTCGCCTCGGTTAAGAGCCGACACCAGCGCTTTCACAATCCCAACTGGGTCACACATATGCGATTCCATCCGGGTCCCCTTCCGGACCGATCGCGGATCCGCCCCTGATCGAATACGTCATGCTACCATCCGGACGGGACACGGTACTGTCGTGTTTCGAAATCAATCACGTGAAGCGAGTAAACATGAAGGCACAAGAAAACCCGATTTATCTTGATTACAACGCCACCACTCCGATAGCGCCCGAAGTCCGCATCGCGATGCAGCCGTTCATCGACACACATTTTGGCAATCCATCGAGTGACCACGTTTACGGACACGTTGCCGCTGAAGCGGTCGATAAGGCCCGCGAACAAGTTGCGTCGTTGCTCGGATGTCGCAAGGACGAGATTGTCTTCACCGGCGGCGGCAGTGAGAGCGACAACATGGCGCTTGTCGGCCGGGTATGGTCCTCAGCAATCAGCGATCCACACATCGTGACGAGCGTCGTCGAGCATCCTGCGATAATGGCAACCTGCCAGTTTCTCGAGCGACACGGTGTCGATGTTACCTACGTGCCGGTGAACGCCCGCGGAACGGTCGATCCGGACGTAGTGCAGGCCTCGCTGCGAACGAGCACGGTGGTCGTCTCAATCATGCATGCTAATAACGAGACTGGCACACTTCAGCCGATTGCCGAGATCGCCGACATCTGTCGCGCCGCGGGAATCCCGCTCCACACCGACGCATCACAGAGTGTCGGAAAGATTCCAACGATGGTCAATAAGCTTGGCGTGGACATGCTGACCATCGCAGGTCACAAACTCTATGCGCCCAAGGGGATCGGTGCGATCTATATCCGCGCTGGCGTGTCCGTCGAGCCGTTAATTCACGGCGCCGGGCATGAGAGCGGTCGACGTGCCGGTACTGAAAACGTGCCCTATATTGTGGCGCTGGGCGTGGCCGCGGATCTGGCACGCAGTTCTCTCCCGATCGAGGAGCCTCGCCAGCGACACCTGACGAACCGACTTTTCGAGCATTTGAACGAGAACCTGGACGACGTAAAACTGACAGGACATCCGACGGATCGGCTGCCCAACACGCTCAATGTTCGATTCGGCGGCATTGACGGGAATCAACTCCTGGCCGCGACTCCTGCAATCTCCGCGTCGACAGGTTCTGCATGTCACGCAGGTCAGTCAGAGCCGTCGCCAGTTCTGTTAGCAATGGGAATTGATCCGGAGGACGCGATTGGAGCATTGAGGCTTAGCCTGGGACGCCCAACCACAACCGATCAGATCTATCGGGCCGCAGAGGCAATCGGGTCAAGTGTGCGTAAATTGCGGGCGGGCGCGCGTTTCAGGAGCTAAGAGTTAAGCGTGAGAATCATCTCCCCAGGTCGAAGCGCAACGGAGCTTACCTGAACTCCCGCCTGTGACACCGCGGCCGCGATTTCGCGATTTAGGGCGGATTCCACCTGGTCCGTCGGCACAAACCAGCCGAGCATTCCCGTAATATGGCCACCGGTGACGACTGGTTCGCCGTTCAGCATCTCGACGTGTCCCTGATAGTTTCCACTCATCCCGTAGGCACTGAAGTTGACGTTAAACTGGCCATCTTCGATCTTTACCGCGACGCTGCTGAGTGGTCCAAACGATCCAGCATTCTTGGCAATCTCGTCATTGATCTGCTGCTGGGTGATCACCATCTGGTTTGCGCCTGGATCGACCGTAGTGGCGCCGGGTGTGACCTTCGGCACGCTGGACACGATCTGCCCTTGAAGATCATTGCTCACCGTGCGACCAACATACGGCTTGATAACTGACGACGAGAACAGGGCCGCGAGCGCGACCACTCCGATGACCGTGATCAGCAAAACCGCCATCCATGCAAGCAACGACTTTCGTACGCCAGACCGGCGTTCGTAACGGCGAGCGCTTGCGACAGGTGAGGCCACCGTGGAGACTCGACGGCCACTCGGCCGTTTCGCGGCTTCACGCCGGGTGAACGGAGTCCCGCATTTAGCGCATCGGGTTGATCCTAATGGCTGCCGCGATCCGCAGCGAGGACACAACATGACGCAAAAACCTCCGGAGTTCGTGACGGCGAACGATGATGCTCGAGCCCGGCCTAGATCCGTCGCTTTGCACGTACGTGGCTGTCACGATCACACTGGCCACGCGGTTACGCACAACATCTGAATCATACGGCACGATGACACCAAGCCTGCCACATTCACGACTGGCTCATCACCCAGTCTCGTGACCGAGAATTGATCGATCTGAGGCGTAAGGTCGGTCGCCAAGCCAAGATCGACAGCGGCATGAAGCTTGGATATCCTCATTCGAGGGAATCGCGAAGCATCAGGAGGGGAACATGATCGCACGAGTCACTGCCGTGAGCCAAAGTTCAACTCACTCGCTCAGCAAAATGAACCATTCCGAAATCCTGTTGATCGCCGGTCTCGGCGTTGAAGGGGACGCTCACGCAGGAACGACGGTGAAGCACCAATCTCGGGTTGCCCACGACCCGAATCAACCAAATCTGCGTCAAGTGCACCTGATCCACGGCGAACTCCATGACGAGCTTCGCCTGGCTGGTTTCAACGTCGCCGCAGGTGAAATGGGCGAGAACATCACGACATCGGGCATCGATCTGTTCGGTCTTCCGACCGGCACTCGACTCCACATCGGGAGTGTTGCGGTCGTCGAAATCACCGGACTGCGGAACCCCTGCGCTCAGCTCGAAAGGATCCAGAAAGGTCTGATGAAAGCAGTGCTCGATAGAGACGAGGCCGGTAACATCGTCCGCAAGGCTGGTGTGATGGGTGTGGTCGTGACCGGCGGGCCGGTCCGGCCGGAGGACTCGATTTCGGTCGAACTTCCGGCCGGATCGCATCAGTCATTGCAGCCAGTGTAGACAGGTGCTGGCAACGGTCGCAAGACGACCAGACTGGATATTCTGTTCGTGACGATCGATCGACGGCCGGTTGGGGTCCGCGTCCATTGCCGTATCACTCCCAACACGCTAATGTACGCGCCGGTACGGATCATTCTGCCGAACAGCACGGCTTATACACGAGCCCCGGCTTGGCGGGAAAATAACGATCGGAACTCTCAACCGGCATGAAACCAGCACAATTGGTTCAACTGCTCGTACTTGGCCTGCTGTGGGGCTCATCATATCTCTTCATCAAGGTCGCGGTGGATGGAATTGATCCGGTGACGCTCGTCGCCGGCCGTCTCGCAATTGGATCACTGTTCCTCTACACCATGATGCGTGCACGCGGACTCAGATTGAGTCGCGACAGAACCATCTGGGGGCACATTCTCGCGATGTCACTCTTTGGCATCATCGCTCCACAGATATTGATCGCGTGGAGCGAGCAGCACGTAACGTCAGGTGTCGCCTCAATTCTCAACGCCACCACCCCCTTTTTCACGCTCATCTTCGCTGCAGGTGTCTTCCAGACCGAACGCTTCTCCAGTGCGAAGGCGATTGGCCTAGTCGTCGGATTCGCGGGAATCGCGGTGCTTACCGGCAACGGAATCCTGAAGATCGCCTCAGTCTCATCACAAGGAGAGATCGCCTTGATTCTCTCTTCCGTCGGTTATGGTGTCGCGTTTGCCTACGCGCGTCGCTTCCTGAAGGGCGACCCGTTGGTACTCGCCTCGGGCCAGATGATGTTGTCCGCAGTCCTGATTCTTCCCGGAGTGTTCCTGTTCGGTCATCCGGGAGAAATGCATTTGACCGCAACCCGTCTGGTTTCCTGGATCGCTCTCGGCACGTTCAGCTCCGGCGTCGCCTACATCCTCTACTACAAGCTCATTGCCGAGATCGGCGCGACCTCTGCCTCGTTCGGGACGTATCTGATTCCGATCGTGGGCATCTTCTGGGGATGGCTATTACTCAGCGAACCGGTCGGACTGCGAACCATCATCGGCGTGGCGATGATTCTGGCTGGCCTCGGTATTGCAACCGGAATCCGCCGCCGACTGCCGCGCTCTCCCGAAACTGACTCAGCGCCAAATGTGGGACCAAATCCCGTACCGATCGACGACTAATTCCTTTTTAAACCGTTAGCCAAGGAAATGGAGAGCCGCCTCCCCCGTCATGCTGAGTAGGTTGCCACAGTGGCTGTGTCATCCCGAGGCCACAGCCGAGGGATCTCTCCATGCCATATCGAATCGAAAAGAGGAGATTCTTCGCTTTCGCTCAGAATGACAAATTCAGATTGGTCGCCTACTGAGGCCGCAGCCGAAGCATCTCTTCCATCGCTCCTGATCGATACGGCAAAAGCGGAGACGGGGAGATCCTTCGCTACGGCTCGGGATGACCAGGCGCACCCCGACTGGTGTTGGTCAATCGTCGTCCACGGAGTTAATCAGTGATGGCGCGAATTTATCGCGCCATGGCTGGACTCGGTGAGTCTTGCCGAGCATGCTACGGAAAGCTCGTCAGCACCTCAGGTCCGTCGTCGGTGATCGCAACGGTATGCTCAAACTGCGCCGCCCAGGAACCGTCGAGCGTGACAACGGTCCAATCATCCTTGAGGGTTTTGGTCGCGGGCTTGCCAGCCGCGATCATGGGTTCAATCGTTATGACCATGCCGGATCGCAATACTGGACCATGCCCGGCCGGGCCGTAGTGAGGCAACATCGGCTCTTCGTGAAGCGCTCGCCCAATGCCGTGTCCATACAGATCTCTAACAACGTTGAACCCAGCGGCCTCGACGTAGTCTTGAATCACCGCGGAAATGTCGGTAAGGCGACGACCAACCTGAGCCGCCTCGATACCAACGTCAAGTGATTCACGGCAAACTCGTATCAACCGCTCGGCCTCGGGATCAATCTCTCCGACCGGCACGGTAATGGTGGCATCTCCGTGGAATCCGCGATAACGGGCGCCGGTGTCAATGCTGATGATGTCCCCGTCGTGCAATTGTTTCGGGCCCGGGATCCCGTGTACGACTTCCTCATTTACGGCAACACAGATCGAAGCCGGGAATCCACGATAGTGCTTGAACGAGGGCTCGGCGCCGTAACGACGGATATTCTTCTCGGCTAATTTATCGAGCTCAGCGGTTGTTATTCCGGCCCGAACCGTGTCTCGTAGAATTTCCAGAGTTTCCGCGACAATTCTGCCGGCATCGCGCATCTTCTGAAGTTGCTCTGGTCGCTTGAGCTGAATACTCACCTTGGTTCCTTACACGTCCGCTGGTCGCCGCAAAAATAGCGGGTCGAGCCGGTAAATTGCTACGAATTGCAGTACCTGCCTGACAGCGTAGTTTACCACGGAGCATCCAGATCTCCGCTTCCAGATACGCATTCCCGCGAACGTTTAGGTCGACATGACGTCTACCCATTACTCGCGTACAATCAGAAGGCTGGCACAGGACGCTCAGCCTCAGTTCGGTTCGAGTTGGAAGGGTCGAGAGCATGGAAGTCTTCTGGCGTAAGCAGAAGTGGTCGCCCGTTCAACCTAAACGAGACGTCCCGACGATGTCACGTGCGCGCCTCTTCACCCTGCGCTCTGTCCCTCACCATTTCGACGCAATTAAGGCCGCCATTGAATCGACCGGTGACGCGCGCGTCTATTTTGGCGAGCCGCTGGCCTACATTCGCGGTCAGGGCGTTGCGCTCTTTCGAGTCGAGGCAACTGGGTTCTCGTTTTTAACAAATCTCTACGAATGGTGGGCGGAAGCGGAGCGAGAAGAAGCAACCGGATTTGACATTCGCCTATTCGTCAACAACAAACAGTTCGTCGGAAGCTTGCATGGACTAACACCCCAGCAGGCCGAGGACCTGATCCGCGAGCATTCTCTCGTTAGCGAGAAGGCTGCCTCTGCGGCGAACTGATTGGAGCTTCAGAGAAAGCGACGGCGCCTGGCACTAGATCAAGCCTCACGCCGATGCTGGACGTCTAGACCAATCCTCCCAGCAACGGCAGAAGCAATTGCTCCCATCGCATGGTTGTTTCGGCGCGCAACCGCTCTGTTGTCACAATTCGGATAACGCGCCGGTGCTCCTCATAGCGCTTGAGATCTTCGTCACCCAGACCGACTACCTCGAGCCACGGCATGAGAGGGTGAAATCCAACCGGCGGTCGATCGAACAGCACCCAAACGTCAGTTCGCCATTTCTCCGGCTTCGGAATGTCAATCAGTACCTCATGTGCGCCGACCTCAATACCAAGAAGATCCTGTAACCGCCTGGTCAGTCCCATCTCTATCTCACGTCGCTCGGCCGGTTTAGCATAAAGTGCGTTCAGGTGCGTAAACAACTCACCGGCGCGCGCGCTGATCTCAATTGCCCGCTTGTGAAGCCGTCGATGCTGAAGCGAATCGACGAGAATCCGGGTGGTTCCCGGCATCGTGCCGCGGCTGAGCGTCTCCATCAGCGTGATGTCATCGTGCTGAGTTAGGTCCTGCGCGGACAGAGCCCCGTCTATCAGCGCGTCCTGGACAGCACGCAGCAACATGACCATGCAAGCGCGGTTGGTGTGATGCCAGTAAACGTTGTCGAACATTTCCTGCCGCGCGTTGATGAGTGAGTAAAGAGGGCTGATCCCCTTTTCCGTAACCACGATTCGCCGGCGTCCCTCGACCTCCGCAACGCGCAATGAATCGAGCAATCGCGGCGTGTCGACGCCACCGTATGGGACGTTGCAACTGCGTGCGTCACGCGGCAAATAGTCGAGTTTGTCCACGTCGAGCGCGCCACTGAGCAGGCCTCTCAGCAGTTGGTCATCATCCGGTAAGCCGTCGCGTGGGTTGATGAAGTTGGCAACGCGGGACGGGCTAACGTGCCAGATCGACTCAAGCACATTGGCAATCTCACCCTGCTCAATGATGATACGTCCGGTCTGTTCGTGCGGTAGAACCGGAGGACCGAGTTCCTCGATAGCATGGCTGAACGGATAATGACCGATATCATGGAGCAAGGCGGCGGCTTGAACGGTTCGCTTGGCCTCGTCGCTCACCCAGTCCACGCCATAGATGCCTTCGAGAGCGTCAAGCGCCTGGCGCATGAGATGGTAGACACCAAGTGAATGCTCGAAACGCGTATGCTTCGCCCCCGGCCACACCTTACTGACAAAACCAAGCTGCTGAATCCGGTCCAGTCGAAGGAAGTCCGACGTTTCGATCAGAGCCACGTCGGCTTCTGTCAGTGGTATGCGGTCATGTAGGGCATCACGAATCGTCGTGATTCGGCGGTTTGTCACGCTAAAAATCTCCATCGGGTCCAACAACGACTCGAAACCAATTGTATCCGAACATGAGTTCGGAATACGGCCATTGGAGCGTATCCATCGGTACATTTCATGGCGCGTGCTAAACTGCACAGCGGTGCGATGGTAACAGCAGGAAGGCTTGTACGTTCAAAAATGCTACGTTCGATGATGCTTCGGCTCGCTGGCAGCGAACGAGTCACCAACATGGTCAGCCAGAATGACATTACGAAGAATCTCGCCTTGCGCTTTGTCGCTGGAGATACGTTCGACGACGCCGTCCCTGTCGTGCGCGATCTGAACGCGCAGGGAATGGCCGTCACGTTGGATGCACTCGGCGAAAACGTGAGTGGCGAGTCGGAAGCGGCGGCATCGAAAGACCAGTACCTTTCGTTGCTGGACGGTATCGTTTCGGCAGGCATCCAGAGCTCCATTTCACTCAAACTCACTATGCTCGGACTCGGTATTTCCGATGACGTGTGTAGGTCCAATTTGCGTCCAATTCTCGAGCGCGCTCGCGACCTTGGGACGTTTGTCAGAATCGATATGGAAGGTTCAGCCTACACGCGTCGTACGCTGGATATTTTCTACGAGCAGCAGGCAGAGTTCGGCGATCACGTCGGTATCGTGCTGCAGTCATCTCTCTACCGAACAGATCGCGACGTTAGAACTGCGATCGAGAAGCAAACTCGCGTTCGGCTGGTGAAAGGCGCGTATGCCGAGCCAGCTGCCGTGGCCTACCCTCGGAAGGCATCGGTCGATGCCGCGTTTCGCCGGCAGATGGAAGCGCTACTCGATGACGGGAATCACGTCGCGATCGCAACACACGACGAAGACATCATCGAAGCCGCACGTGGCTATGCGATGCGCATGCAGATTCCAAACGAGCGCTTCGAATTTCAGATGCTTTACGGGGTGAGGAAGAATCTCCAGGAGCAATTGGTGCACGATGGGTATACCGTACGAGTCTACGTCCCGTTCGGGCGACACTGGTACCCGTACTTCATGCGCCGAATGGCAGAGCGGCCGGCGAATCTTCTTTTTGTGATGCGAAGCATTACCCGAGGTTAAACCGCGGACTCACTTACCCGCTCGCTCCTCCGGTACCATGTATATGCGAACCCCCGACATGATCAGCCGGTTGATCATGTAGAGGCGCGTCTCGTACCCGATCCGGCCAATCGGCACAATCATATTGATGCCCGAGATTTCAGCCTTGGCCGTCATCCATTCCCGAAACTGTCGGTCGGACATCTGGGCAACGGTCATGTTGAGGGTACCAGGTCCGTCATCACGCGGTACCAAAATATAGATGCGGTTGAGATCCGCAATGGTGAGCTCCTGTGGCTGATTCATTCTCTGGGCTTTCCTCCACGTCGGTGACGTCAAACGTTTGTCTCGGCCTGGCGCTGCTTCGTGCTGGGTTGACCGTTGCGGACACGACGCCATTTAAACAGATTCGGCAACAGCACGACGACGATCCCGACAACCGATAATCCAATAAGAACTGGAAACGACGCACTGTCGCCAATCGCACCCCGGACAATATGGTCGTCGACGATCATACGAGATGCGGTGATCACGAGGACGCCGGACCCACCGATCATCAGCCATGGGAATCGGTTCAGCAATCGGGCCAGATAATTACTTCCCAGCAAAATAAGGGGCATCGAGAGCCCAAGCCCGAAGAGCAACAGCTCGATACTGCCGCCGGCCGCTCCGCCAATCGCCAGCATATTGTCAAGGCTCATCACGACATCGGCCACGATGATCGTCCGCACCGCTGACGGCAGTGAGTCTCCGGACTTGACATCGTGTGCATTCGATTCGTCATTGAGCAGCTTATAGGCGATCCAGATCAGAACGCCGCCGCCGAGTGCCTCGAGAAACGGGACTTTGAGAAAGAAGGCGGCAACGGCGGTGAAGATGATTCGAAGCACGATCGCGCCCGCACCACCCAGGATTATCGCCATCCGTCGCTGGCGGGGAGGCAGGGTCCGCGACGCCATTCCAATCACCAGGGCGTTGTCGCCGCTCAGAATGATGTTGATGACGATGATAGAGGCGATCTTGGTGAGAAGTTCGACAGTCATTCCAGATCCGTGTGATGTTCCAGGATGCGGTCGTTCAGGCGCGAGAACGAGTTCGAATTTGAGCGCGAAGCCATGATCTCACCCCCGCTGACGTACGCAGTCCATCCTACCACGCGACATTGATCGGACGAGGGCTCAAACGGACCTGCGACAGTATCCATCCGTCCAGTAAAACGAGGACCTTCTGCTATGATGCCCTCGGTAGATCTGATGGTCTCTGTACCATGATGGAAGGACCAAAATTTGAGCGTCATAGATCAGGTTCACGTGACAGCTGAGCTCGATGCCTGGCTGCGCGAGACCCGACGCTATCTTCACATGAACCCAGAACTCTCGTTAGAAGAGAACAGTACGGCCCGTCTCGTCTCGGGTCATCTCAACGAACTGGGAATCAAGCATCGGACTCACGTCGGCGGAGATGGCCGGCCGCTGATGTCCGATCCAGCCAAACTCGAAGCAGCAGGGCTCACATTGAAAGCAACGACGGGTGGCACCGGCCTGCTCGGCACGATTCATGGCCGCAGGCCCGGTAAGACGTTACTTATCCGCGCCGATATGGATGCACTGCCACTCGACGAACAAAACGACGTTCCATACAAATCAACGAAGTCGGGTGTGATGCATGCCTGTGGCCACGATGCACATACTACGATCCTCATGGGTGTGGCCGAGGTGTTGAACGGGCTGCGCGATCAATTTGACGGAACGATCAAACTGATGTTCCAGCCGGGCGAGGAAGGCTTTGCCGGAGCGTTGGCTATGGCTCACGATGGCATTCTCGAAGATCCGCCGGTCGATGCCGCTCTGGCGCTTCACGTCGATAATCAAATCGAAGTCGGCGAAGTTAGTGTCGCTGGGGGCCCAATCTGTGCCAGCGGCGATATCGTCAACATCACGGTGCGTGGTGTTGGAGGGCATGCCGCCTATCCACACATGGCCGTCGATTCGACGCTCGTAGCCGCTCATATTCTGGTGGCGTTGCAGGATATCGTGAGTCGCGAGATCGATCCGTTTCAGTCGGCCGTCGTGACTTTTGGCGCGATCGACGCTGGAACGCAAAGCAACATCATTCCCGCCAGCGCCGAGCTCCGTGGCACTGTTCGCATATTCTCGCCTCAAGTCCAGGACTTCGTCGAAAAACGCATTAGTGAGATCGCCAAGGTGGTCGCTGAGTCGATGCGCGCCGAAGCCGACGTCAACTATTTGCGCTGGTATCCGCCGCTGCTGAACGACGAGGCGCTCAGCGAGCTCGTTCATGCGGCCATGGTCGAAACAGTTGGCGCCAGCAAGGTACGAGAAACAGAGCCGACCTTCGGAGGAGAAGATTTCGCCTTTATCGCCCAACGGGTGCCCACCTGCATGTTTCGACTTGGGATCGCCAACCCCGACCGTGGAATCACCTATTCGATGCATCACCCACGCTTCGATATCGATGAAGACGC
Organism: uncultured Chloroflexia bacterium; assembly: GCA_963785465.1. Taxonomy (GTDB): domain Bacteria; phylum Chloroflexota; class Chloroflexia; order Thermomicrobiales; family Thermomicrobiaceae; genus CALAGB01. The sequence goes on from CAWAVM010000013.1 coordinate 104,842, forward strand.
CCTCGCGGTCGGAGTTCGGGTGATGTCCATGGCGGCGTTGCGTTATTTGAGCTCATAGAGACGATGCTCCTGGTCGATGGGAATTCAAGCGGAAGGAATACTGAAATCGATGTCTATCACAGAAGTAGCGACCGTGACGCCGGAGTTAGACGCATGGATGCGTGAGACACGCCGTTATCTCCATATGAACCCCGAACTCTCCTTGCAGGAGACGAATACCTCCCGGCTCGTGTCAGGACACCTCAACGAACTCGGAATCAAACACAAGACCGGCGTCGGCGGTGACGGTCGATCACTCTTCATGGATGCCGAGGCGCTCAAAGCTGCCGGGATCACCCCCGGACCAGCAACCGGTGGGACCGGTATTCTGGCTACGATCCAGGGTCGCAAGCCCGGCAAGACCTTGCTGATCCGCGCCGACATGGATGCCCTGCCGATCGACGAGCAGAACGACGTTTCATACAAGTCAACAAAACCGGGTGTGATGCATGCGTGCGGGCACGACGTTCACACCACGGTGCTGATGGGTGTCGCCGAGGTCCTGAATGGATTGCGCGATCAGTTCGATGGGACGATCAAGCTGATGTTTCAGCCGGCCGAGGAAGGTCCAGGCGGCGCCGTCGCCATGATCAACGACAAGATCCTCGAAGATCCGACGGTCGATGCCGCACTCGCGCTGCACGTCGGCGTCGGCATGCAGCGCAGGCCAGATCGCGGTCGGGTCGGGCCCGGCTCACGCTGCGTCGGACACCGTCAAGATTGTCATCAATGGTGTTGGAGGTCATGCTGCTCGACCCCATGCCGCGGTCGACACAATGCTCGTCGCCGCTCATATTCTCATCGCGCTGCAAACCATCGTCGCGCGCGAGGTCGATCCGTTTGAGCCTGCGGTCATCACCTTTGGCACCTTGCACGGTGGAACAGCCAACAACATCATTCCGGCCACGGCGGAGATGAACGGGACAGTCCGCACGCATTCTCCCGTGGTACGCGACCTGATCGAGAAGCGAATTGGAGAGATCGCGACCGGTGTCGCCAAAGCGATGCGAGCGGAAGCCGATGTGGTCTACCTGCGCGGTTATCCCTCGATGAGTAACGACAAGGCGCTCTCCGACGTAGTGCGTGAAGCCGCCACCGAAGTACTCGGTCCAGAAAACGTAATCGAGCGCGAACCATCGATGGCCGGTGAAGATTTGGCATTCATCGCGGAACGCGTCCCGACCTGCATGTTCGGTCTCGGAGTGAGCGATCCTGCCCGCGGCATCATCTATCCACCGCACCATCCGCGTTTCGACGCTGATGAGGACGCGCTCGCAACCGGCGTGAAGGTGATGGTCGCTTCGGCACTGAAGTACCTGAATGGTTGAGCGTCCGTTGTACGTGAAATAGGAACAGTCAGAGAGTGATTGGAGCCATTGTTGTCGATGAGCAATCAAGTTGAAGTAACGCCGGAGTTGACGCGTGGATGCGTGAGACACGCCGTTATCTCCATATGAACCCCGAACTCTCCTTGCAGGAGACGAATACCTCCCGGCTCGTGTCAGGACACCTCAACGAACTCGGAATCAAACACAAGACCGGCGTCGGCGGTGACGGTCGATCACTCTTCATGGATGCCGAGGCGCTCAAAGCCGCCGGAATCACCCCCGGGCCAGCAACCGGTGGGACCGGTATTCTGGCTACGATCCAGGGTCGCAAGCCCGGCAAGACCTTGCTGATCCGCGCCGACATGGATGCCCTGCCGATCGACGAGCAGAACGACGTTTCATACAAGTCAACAAAACCGGGTGTGATGCATGCGTGCGGGCACGACGTTCACACCACGGTGCTGATGGGTGTCGCCGAGGTCCTGAATGGATTGCGCGATCAGTTCGATGGGACGATCAAGCTGATGTTTCAGCCGGCCGAGGAAGGTCCAGGCGGCGCCGTCGCCATGATCAACGACAAGATCCTCGAAGATCCGACGGTCGATGCCGCACTTGCGCTGCACGTCAGCCCCCTTTGGCGAGCCGGGCAGATCGGTGTATCCGCGGGGTTCTCGAGTGCCGCTTCAGATCGGGTGACCATCAAGGTAAGGGGTGTTGGCGGGCACGCCGCGCGACCCCATATGAGTGTGGATTCGACACTGGTTGCCGCTCAGATCCTCGTGTTGCTGCAGACTCTCGTCAGCCGCGAGATCGATCCATTCGAGCAGGCGGTCGTGACCTTCGGGTCGTCACATGCTGGCTCTGCGCCGAACGTCATCCCTGACAGCGCCATTCTGCAAGGGACGGTGCGCACCTATTCGCCTGAAGTTCGCGATCACATCGAGAAGCGGATTCAGGAGATCGGAACCGGAATTGGCACCGCCATGCGGGCGGAAGTGCAGGTTGTCTACCTGCGGGGTTATCCGGCGCTCAACAATGACGGACAGATGGCCGAGATCGTTCGCCAAGCGGCCACCGAGGTGCTTGGCGTCGATAATGTCTTCGAGCGAAAGCCCGGTATGGGTGGCGAGGATATGGCTTTTGTCGCCGAGAAAGTCCCGACCTGCATGTTCAATCTCGGCATAGCTAACCCTGAACGCGGATTCATCTTCGCGCCTCATCATCCGCGTTTCGATGCCGATGAAGACGCGCTCGCAGCCGGTGTGAAGGTCATGACCGCCGCGGCACTGAAGTATCTGCAGGGCTAAGAGGCGCTCGTTACGCAAGACATCTGGCAGGCAGAGGGTGAAACCATTGCACGTTCCTGTCAGTGCGCTTAGGCGCGCCTGATCCGGCACGTTCGCGGTCCCAATCGCCCTCTGCAACATGACAAACTCCCTGCTCTCCGGCATGATGTTATTGGAGCAATCCGGCGAGACCCATTCCAATTTCACCGTGCGACCTGTTCCAACATCAACCCGCTTCCTCGAAAGGAGCTCGTTCCGTGGTCGCTGATCTTCACGGCATCATTCCACCGATGGTTACCCCGTTCACCAGCAACGGTGATATCGATGAGGAAGGCCTGCGCTCCGAGGTGCAAGTGCTGCTCAGCTCCGGGGTGCACGGGCTGACCGTCTGTGGAAGCACCGGTGAAGGCCACACGTTGTCACCTGAAGAGACATTCGATGTGAGTCGTATCGTTCTCGAAGAAGTAGCCGACCGAGTTCCGGTCATCACCGGGATCATTCAGGATTCGACTCGCGGCGTCATCCGTTATGCTGAGCTCCTACGTGAACTTGGAATCTCCGCCCTACAGATCACTCCTGTCCACTATCTCTTCTCGCCAGGCGAGCAGGGGCACATCGACTTCTATCGCGAGATCGGCCGATTAATTGATCTGCCGATGGTGGTCTACAACGTGGTGCCGTGGAATACCCTCAGCCCTTCCACCGTAATGCAGCTCGCCGAAATTCCCAACGTTATTGGGGTCAAGCAAAGCGGCGGGGACATTCATGCACTGGCAGACCTGATCACCATCAACGACCGTGGACTGAAGATCTTCTCCGCGGTTGACGACCTTTTGTACCCTTCCTTTACCCTTGGAGCCGATGGAGCTATCGCCGCAATTCTGACCGTGCTGCCGGAACTTGGCGTCCGGCTCTGGGACGCAGTCCGCGAGGGCAACCATGTCACGGCGAAGGACGTTCACGAGCGTATTCTGCCGGTGTGGCGGGCATTGAACCACCGAGACATGACTTCACGAGTAAAGGCCGCTATCGAGTTGCGCGGTCGCCGGGTCGGCAAACCTCGGCATCCGTTCCTACCTGTGACAGCATCGGTGCGTGCCGAAATCGACACCGCCCTTGGTCATGCGGGTGTTCTTTGACGTTTTCAATCATCGTGCGCGATTTGGCATGCGATCCGAATGACTGGATCGGTTAGACTGCGTGGCCGATAAGTTCCGCGGTCCTCTGAACGGATACAGAGCGTGCAGTCACTTGCAATCGGCTTGGTCATTCTCTCCGCCTTCTTCCACTCTGTTTGGAATCTTCTAGCGAAACGAAGCAGCGACCCGCTAGCCTTCATCTTTTCATTTCATTTGATTAGCATTGCGGTCTACTTCGTGCCGGCAATGATCGCGCTCCGGCGGCATCCAATCCCCGCCGTTGGCTGGGTATTCCTTCTGACCACGACCATCTTCGAGGTCGGCTACTATCTTTCGCTCGCCGAGGCCTACCGGCATGGCGCGCTGGCCTTGACCTACCCGGTCGCGCGCGGCACCGGACTGCTACTGGTCGCAACTCTTGCCGTCCCAATCTACGGAGAGCGCCCATCCATTGCTGGAGCCTTCGGCATCGCCTCAATCTTCTGCGCTCTCGCGATCATCGGCGCCGACAGCCTCCGCTTTCAACGCTCAAGCGGACAGACTTCCAGTCGTCGGGGCATCTTGTTCGCGCTGGCGGCGGGATGCGGCATTGCCTCCTACTCTCTCATAGACAAATCGGGCGTCGGATACGTAAATCCCCTGGTTTATGTCTACGTCGTCTTCGTGCTTGCGGCAGCCGCGCTCGCCCCTTTGGTCCTCCTACGTCGGCGGCAGTCGCTTCTCACCGAATGGCGGGTCAATCGGCGGTCTGTCCTGATCGGCGGAATACTCCCGCTCGGGGTCTACTTCATCGTCTTGGCAGCTCTTCGCCTCAGCAACGTGAGTTATGTGGTGCCCTTGCGAGAAGTGAGTATCTTCTTCGGCACGCTCCTCGGCGTCATTGTTCTCCATGAGCGCTTGAGGCGGTGGCAGGCTGTCGCGTCCGCTTTGATCGTCACCGGAGTTCTGGCGATCGCCCTCGGCGGCTGATACGAAGGCAAACTGGAGCAAACGCACCAGATCGGGCATGATTGATTCACTACACAGGCGCAACCCGTGGGGCAGTTCTCGTGCGATTTGAATGGTTCGGACAAGGGATCAGGAGATGATCGAATTTGACTAACTCCACCCATATCGCCGATTTCTGGGCCGCATTCCTCGCCGAGCGTTCAGAAGAACCGGCTAAGGATCTGGAATTTTACGAGGCGTTCACCTTCGGCAGTCAACCCGAGATGGCTACCTATCTTGCCAACCTCGTCTTGAACGGCGTCAAGACGACGACATCGACGTTGATGCAAGAGTACGAAGAATCCGATCTGCGACCTCCGCAGCCGGGAGATTTGAGCATAGTGCTGGATGGAACAGGTGAGCCGGTTTGTATCGTTCAGACAATCGAGGTAATTGTCATGCCCTTCAATCAGGTCGAGGATCAGTTCGCCCACGACTATGGCGAAGGTGACCGGACGCTGGAGTGGTGGCGCGAGAACCTCTGGGACTACTACGTCGACGAATGCGCCTCTAGAGGCTGGACGGCGGACCCCGAAATGTCGCTGCTGTGTGAGCGATTTCAGGTCGTGTATAAGCCACAGGCAACTCGGAGCCATCAATGAACTTGGAGGACATCATCCGGCGCACGGAAACGCCGGAGCCTTGGGATGAAGGAGACAAGATTCCCTGGGATGATCCGGAATTTAGCCGGAGGATGTTGCATGAGCATCTCTCCCAAACCCACGATATGGCCAGTCGCCGCGTTTCGCTCATAGAGCACCACGTGGCATGGATTCACCGGTCACTCCTGGCTGAATCTCCAGGTCGCGTGCTCGATCTCGGCTGCGGTCCAGGGCTGTATACATCACGTCTCGCCGCTCTTGGCCATGAGTGCTTCGGAATTGATTTTTCGCCCGCCTCGATCGATTATGCGCAATACAATTCCGATCAAAACAGCAATCATGCGGTCACCTATCGTCGTGGTGACGTCCGACGAACCGTCTATGGGGACGGTTACGATCTGGTGATGCTCATTTTTGGCGAATTCAACATGTTTTCGCGCGAAGACGCGAGGGCGATTCTTCGCAAGGCGCACGATGCCCTCCGACAGACAGGACGACTGCTCCTGGAGGTTCACACGCATGAGTTTGTCGAAGCAATGGGGCGAGCGGGTACATCCTGGAGATCGTCTGAAGGCGGGCTCTTTTCGGATCGGCCGCATCTCGTATTGAACGAGAGTTTTTGGCACGATCAGCAATCGGTCGCCACACGGCGCATGTTCGTAATTGACGCCGGCAACCACAAGGTCGATCGGTATGTCGAAACCGCGCAAGCCTATACGCTCGACGGCTACACTTCTATGCTCGTTGAGACTGGGTTCACCCTTCGTCTTACCTATCCCGCCCTGCCGGGATCACCTGAAAGCGGCGAGTTCCTCATTCTGGTCGCGGAACCGAGTTGATCTCGTGAATCGAGGTTATGGCGCAATGAGATTGTAGATCTCGCGTTCACGATGTTCGAGCAGCGGCACGGCGCCCTCTAACACCAGTTCCTTAAAATAGTCTGTCTGGGTATGAGCCGTAAATCCAGCCTCATCACGATACTGTTCGTAAAGCAAGAACGATCGCGGATTGTCCGTAGCCTGATTAATCGCGTACAGAACACAACCCGGTTCGACATCCGAATTTGAGAGTTGTGCCATCTGACTTAGCAGTTCCGCGACCCGGTCTTCCTCTCCCTCTTTCGTCAGGTAGCGCGCGGCAATTACGTACATAGTCCTCCTCAACACTCTCGTGATTCTCAACTTTGCCAGCGCCAGACGTTGACGCGACACGCTGATATTCTCGATCGTAGCATCGTTTTTCCTCATTCGGTGCAATTCACTGATCGACGACGCCATAACCTGTGGCATGCCGGTTGCTACGGTCACAAGACAATTCGATGTTTGTCGCTGAACGTTTGGCGCGCAAACTCGTCCGATCGGGATCGTGATACCTGATCGAATTGGCCACGGAGGTCGCAAAGATGACTGAATACACGCGAAACATGGAAGAACTGGCGCCGGTCCGCTATCGCACGGAAGTACTGGCTAGAATTGAGCGATTGTCAGAGGAGCGCAGGAATCTAATGGGGAAAATAGCCAGATTTGACGATGGCCGGTCGACCCGCAGCCGACTCGATGAGATCGAAGAGGAGCTCACTCAATTGTGGGAAGTTCGCCGGCACGAACTGCGTTGATCCACGCGCGACAATACAGGCGAAACGTCTTTCTAGTCGGCTCCAATGCCGATATGGCGCCGGCTTTCTTGAGATTGCCACCATCATGCTATCCCGGAATTGGAAAGCGCCTCGATTCGCCATGCCGAAGTCTTCATACTCCTTTAATGTTCATCTGACTATGATTTGATTCGACGGGTTCGACCGGGCTCGGACCTGGCGATCAGGTGCTGCGAAACCTTGTTGATGTCGAACGCTGATAAGTAAGAAGACATGGCGATTCCTAAGATGGTGGAAGCGGGCACCGCTTGTGACTGACCCAGCTATTTTCAGAAGCGCCGACGATAGAACATACTGCTTTGGAACTGAGAAAAGCCGCGCAAATCCCACCCACAACGTCCCGTTTCGGCCGAACCGGCCCCAGTGGTGGGGGCTACGCGCAAATCTCCGTTTGGACAACGAGTTGCACTCTGTAACAGGGCACAAGTCCCTGTGGGGGCAGCATGGATTGTGAACGAATTGCTATGAACTGCTATACGAAATGACCGGTCGTCTGCTTCAAAAGCCATCACGCGCAAATAGACAGCTGGCATCGGTCGATGGCTCTACGAGCCATCCTCGAAGGGACGTATTCGAATTGGCCGAACTGCGTGAACGGCAGTTGACCCGAAACACACGGGCAATCGTCGTTTTACCAACTTACAACGAACGAGATAACCTCCCTCAGCTTGTTCCGCTCATTCTGGAGGATTCGCGCTTTGACGTACTCGTCGTCGACGATAATTCGCCTGACGGGACGGCAGACGCTGCCGAAACGCTGCAGTGTGACTTTCCAGATCGGGTGCATTTGATTCGCCGGTCCGGGAAGCTGGGCTTGGGGACTGCGTATCTCGAAGGATTTCATTGGTCGTTGGCGAGAGAGTACGATCTCATCTGCGAGATGGATGCGGATTTCTCGCACGATCCACTGGTTCTTCCTCGTCTCGCGGATGCCACCGTCGGCGCCGATCTGGTGCTTGGGTCACGGTATGTGCCCGGAGGACAAACGGTCAACTGGTCGACGATGCGAAGGATAATCAGCCGTGGCGGTTCTGCTTACGCCCGGACCATTCTCGGACTCGATTATCATGACCTAACCGGCGGGTTCAAGTGCTTCCGACGCCAGGTACTTGAAGCGATTGATCTGGATTCGGTCGACTCCACCGGATACGCATTCCAGATCGAAATGACCTACCGTGCGCACCAGGCAGGGTTTCGAGTTATCGAAGTCCCAATTACATTTCACGAACGACGAGCTGGCTACTCCAAAATGGATTCGTCGATTGTGTCAGAAGCGCTGTTCCGCGTGTGGCTGATGCGCTTGCCGCACCGTGAGACGTTTCCGTTCGTCAAAAGTCACGCCCCTCGGTCTGCCTCATAGGTACCCCAACGTTGAAACGTTGTTCATTCGCACATCACTAGGAGTTAGGGCCGGAGCCACCGGCCCCGGCTCGTATGGTTCCCAACACGATTCTCCGCAGTAGAGAACCACCGCTCAGCCGGAGCGAGCACTCCAGTGAACATCGGGAGATACATTGATGCTGCCGGTCCAAATTCAGACCCGCAGTACAATTGCTACTTGACCAATTGAATTGGAGGGCAAATGGAATCACACGTCCGACTTCGCTGGGCAATCTTCACGACATCCGTGGTGTCAGCGATCGACAACCCCGATGCCTATCTGTGGCGCGAGCTTGGCTCGCAGCTGCGCGCGATGAATCACGAAGCTCTCTTTTTCGAGCCACGTGGCAACGAAGCGCTTCGGGCATTGCTCCAGCAATCAGGAGCGAGGCCACTCAAGGCGTTCCATTCCCGATACCCGGATATCGAGTATCGCACCCTTGAACCGCGTACCGGGGCAGACCTCGTTGATTGGATGTCACGCACTTTAGCAACCGTCGACGTCGCCACTATCCAGTCGAACACGTCGCCCGATCTGATCAACTGGTTGGGCAAGCTCACCCGGCCGCACCTACAAACCTATTACCTTGAAAGTGGCTGGAATCCGGCGGTGTTACCATCGGATCAGTTGATCGAACAGCTCGACAGTTTCACGGCAGTCGTTGTCGGAAACAACGATCTTGCCGAGAAATACACGAAATTCCTGCCTGCCAACCGCGTGCTGCGGATCGGGCCGTTGCCAGAGATTGGTCCTGGCGAGACGCCCAGCGCCTCGGCGTCAGCCGAATTGAGAGCGGCATGCCAGCGATTGATCGAGGAGGTTACAGCGTCCAAGCTCGAAGCCACGAAATTACGTCGGACTCCTGTGAATCCGAACGGATATCGGAACTGACCAACCATTTGCCGGGTTTGACTACGCTAGGCAATCGGATGAATGCCGCATGAGCGCGGCTCTTCGTGGCTGAGCCGCAGTAACTCCTCGTATTCCGAGTCGTCAAGCGTGAACATTTCGTTGCAATCAGGGCAACGGACTACGATGACGCAGTCGTTCCGCATCTCGCACCACTCGGTGACGTCTCCGTAGACTCCTTTGGAACAGAGATGTGCGAGGATATGATCGACGGCGGGTAGATCCTGACGAAGCATGGTGCCCTCCCGTACGCTCACGTTTGCACTGTTCATCGTGCACCATCCATATTACTCCCGATATGGATAACTCGCAACTAAGTATCTGCGAATTGCGTCGCACAAGTATCTTTCTGTTACCCATTCTAAATACCGTGTGGGGCTGGAGTATCCACTCGTCTCGGCCCAAAACCGGTCGCACGATTCGGCAGAGCCCCGTCCACTCCGGTCGTGAGATACACTGCTGAATGGGTCAATTTTCTCGTATGATCCGGGGAAAGCTGCCACTGTCGATACATCACGTTCTACAGCGAGGACAAGCATTTGCCGAGCGACTTTCGAATCGATATTGAGACCGGTATGCCGGTACCGCGAGAGCTGGAATTGGCGGAGCTGGTGCGCCAGCGGCGCTCTGTTCGGAGGCTACGCAGTGACCCAATTCCCCGGACTATCATCCGACAGATTCTCGAGGCAGGTCGCTGGGCACCGTCGCCACACGGCACGCAACCATGGCGCTTTGCCGTCCTTCAGGGCCAGGCTCTGCGCGAACGAATGGCCGACGCCATGGCAGACGCCTGGCAGAGCAATCTATCGATGGACGGTCAGGATCCAGAAATTGTTGTCAAACGGCTGGCCGGATCGCGTCGCCGAATGCTCGAAGCACCGGTGCTGATCCTCGTATCACTCGTGACCGATGACCTCGATCGATATCCTGATGCTGATCGGCAGGAATCCGAAAAGACCATGGCCGTCCAGAGTCTCGGTGCATGCGTTCAGAACATGCTGCTGACGGCATACCAACTCGGGGTCGACGCTGGTTGGATGTGTGCACCACTCTTCTGTCCCGAGGTGGTGAGAGAGGCACTTGATCTGCCGGAATCACATGTACCGCAGGCCCTGATCCCGGTCGGCTACGTCGCCGAGGATCCGAAGCGGCGCGAACGTCGCTCGCTCGACGACTTGATCACCATCTGGGAGTGAGGGTGCATCAGCTCGAACACCGCACTGGACCGACTTCGGGAACAGGTGCACGCTCGAACTCACTGTCGATCGCAGACGTCAAGACCTAGAAAAATGTTGAACGCGACTCCTCAGACAGTGCCATTCATCCTGGTCGCTACATCGGGATGCCTGCGTCAGCAACTTCGTCAAGTCGTGCATCTCCACCAGAGAAACCCATTGGTGAACCGTCCGCACGCCAGCAGGCGCCACCGTGCAGCAGACCGGTCTCTGGATCGACCAATATCCCGTTCATCCCACCAGCAACCTTGAGTGGTGTCTCGACCGTATGCCCGCGACGCTCCATATCCGACTTCAGCTCCGCGAGGTTTGCAAAACCGGTTTCAAGTTCCAGTACCGGGCCTCGATCCCAGAGCCGCGGCGCTTCGACCGCCTCTTGCAGGCTCATGCCGTGATCGACAACGTTGATAATGGCTTGCATGACCGCACCGAAAATTCGAACCCCGCCAGGAGTACCAATCGCCATGAACGGCTTGCCGTCGCGCAGCACGATAGTCGGCGACATTGACGAAAGAATGCGCTTGTTCGGCGCAATTGAATTAGTCCGACCGGGATTAGGGTCCATCAGATGCATACAATTGTTCAACAGCATCCCGGTACCAGGCACGGTGACTTTCGAGCCAAAACCGGCGTTCAGGGTCTGTGTCGTGGACACAACGTTCCCGTCGGCGTCCATCGCGCAGCAATGGGTCGTCGACCGTCCTTCGCCGTCGGGCTGAACTGCCGCGGAAAATTGGCACGCCTGCTCCAAGTTAATCTCTTTACGTCGAGACGAGGCGTAGTCCTTTGACGTTAGCCAATTCACCGGCACATCGGTCGTTGCAGGGTCCGCCATGTAGCGAAACCGATCGGCAAAGGCGATCTTCATTGCCTCGGCGATCACATGCACCGTATCTGGAGCGCCAAAACCCATCGCCGAGAGATCGAATCCCTCCAGAATATTGAGCATCTGGATGATGTGCGTGCCGCCGGACGAGGTTGGCGCCATGGACACAATCTCATAGCCACGGTAGGTTCCGCGTACTGGCTCACGTTCAAACACACGATAGTTGTCCAGGTCCTGCATCGTGATGAGGCCGCCGTTGCGAGCTACGTCACTCACCACCTTCTCACCAAGCGGCCCGCGGTAGAGCCAGTCCGGACCTTCGACACTGATATGTTCCAGCGTGTCGGCATAGTCGACTCGCTTCAGCGTCGTGCCGATCGCGGGAATCTGTCCATCTGGCAAGAAGACCTCGGCGCTGGCAGGGAACCGACCGAGTGCCTCATACGACATTTCTATAATGCTGTGAAGATACGGGCTGACTCGGAACCCGGCTCGCGCATAACGGATCGCAGGGGCCATCACCTGGTCCAGTGACAGCCGTCCAAAACGCTCCACCGCGGTGGACCATCCGAGCAAGGTGCCGGGGGTTGCAACGGCAAGGTAACCGACGTCGTTCAGACCGCCATCGACATCGTTGTCAAGCGAACCTGGAACCGGTGTGAACATCGAGTCGTGGGCCGCGGATGGAATCGTGGCGTAGTTGTCGATCGTCGTGACGGTGCCGTCTGCTAACCTGATCGTCAAGAATCCTGCGCCAAATATCGAGGTCATCATGGGCTCGACCACAGAAAGTGCGAACATGGTCGCGACTGCCGCGTCGATAGCGTTACCGCCCTGTACCAACATCTCGGTCCCAGCTAGGGAGGCGAGCGGATGGTTGGAAGTGACCATGCCTCGATCGGCAACCGTTTCCCGTTTGAAGGTCACACCAGGGGCATTCGCGGCCGAAGCTGATCGGGCAATTTGCGTTTTGCTCACGGAAATCTCCTGTTCTACCGGTAGGTGGTTCGATATTCTTCGGTTGGATCGTCCCATCATCCGCCATAAATCGGCTGATCGCTAATTCCGACCAACCTGGGAGGGTAGTGCTAAGACGAGTACACGATAGCGTCAGCACATGAGTGCGGCAATAGCCCGCGAACGCATGGCTGATATCGAGTGGATGGGAGGCAACAGGTTCGTGGGCACGAGATTCGTTTGACCAGTCGCGATAGACAAGGCGGAACCCGGTACGCGCCTGAAGGAGAACCCGGTCAAGGCCCCAGTATCCAGCAACCATCTAGCGCATGATAGTCAGCGTTATCGTTGAATTTGTGGCGGACTCGTGAGCGCGAAGCGGCTCCGACACGCGCGTTGACCGACGCCGACATGGCAGAAATGAGTATGCTACGTTCAGGCCGTTGTCAGGCCATACCGTCGCGATGCGAAGAACGAACCTGAACGGCGAGCGTTGGAGAAATGTGTTGAAAAATGTAGACCTCAGATTGTCGCAGCGGGCATCGTCGCAACAATCTTCGCCGATTCGGCGTCTTGCGCCGATGGCTATAGCCGCCGAACTGCGCGGACTTCACGTCCATTATCTAAACATCGGGCAACCGGATTTGGCACCCCCGCCCGGTGTCACTCGAGCGCTTGACGAGGCGGGCCAGATACGCCTGGCTTATGCTCCATCTCGCGGCTTGCCAGACACCGTCAACGCCTGGCTCGGCTACTACCGCAACTACGGTATTGAGCTCGAGTTCTCCGACGTCCTTGTAACTGCAGGCGCCAGCGAGGCACTCGCGCTTGCTCTTCTGATTACGTGCGATCCAGGTTCGGATGTTCTCGTGCCGGAGCCATTCTATGCTCCGTACAGAGGCGTCGCGGCGATCAATGGCGTGCACATCGTTCCAGTACCATTGACAGACGGGTTTGGTCCTCCCACCCTTGAAGCGTTTCAGAGTGCTGTTACTGTTCACACTCGCGCCATCTTGATATGTAGCCCTAACAACCCGACAGGAACGGTCTACTCGCGGCAGGAACTCGCCGCCATCGGCACCTTCGCCCGGGACAACGGTCTATTTCTGCTCTCTGATGAAACCTACCGGGAAATCGTATTCGATGGACCGGCCGCTCCGAGTGCGCTCACGATCCCAGGGCTCGAGTCGACGGTACTCGTTATTGACAGCCTGTCGAAGCGCTTCAATATGTGTGGAGCGCGGATCGGGAGCCTGGTCAGCCGGAATCAGGAAATCATGGTGGCGGCTCTAGAATTGGCGGAACTCCGGCTGGCGGTTCCCGCAATCGAGCAACATGCCGCTATGGCCGCTCTTGGAACGTCTCCGGATTACTTGCGAGATCTCGCGCAGACGTACCGGCGACGGGTGAGCGTTGTGACGGAGGGGCTGGATCAAACCGACGACATTCACGTGTGCCGCCCAGATGGTGCCTTCTACGTCGTCGCAAGGCTTCCCGTCGACAATTCAGAGCATTTTGCCGCATGGCTCTTATCGGAGTTTTCTGTTGAAGGTGAGACGGTCATGGTCACTCCAATGAGTGACTTCTACGCGACACCCGGCGAGGGTTCGAACGAGATCCGTATTGCCTGTATTGTCAACCAAGATGAGTTACAGCGAGCCATCACCATTCTTCGCGCTGGGCTGGCACACTACCCCGGCTTGGACAAGTGAAGCACGACGTTCCCGCCAGCCACTTGCCAGAAACGTGATAGCGCGTTATACCGTCAATGGGGCACCGCACTCGTGAACGTCGAAAGGTTGAACTGAACATGACCAGCAAGGAAGCCAAGGATCCCATTGGACGAGGCCAGCAGATTCAATCGCTCGAGCGATTGGGCACCGGAATTCTTGGCATCGGAATCATCGTCATGATGATCTCCGTACCGCTGCTCCTTTCTGCCCTCTTGGTGTTCCTCTTGGTCAGATAAGCTATCGGTCGGCATGCGAATCTACAGGGGTCGTCCGATGACCACCCTTCCCTTTACCCCATCCGCAACACTGGTCCAATAACTTCACGATTTTGTAACATTCCTCGCCTATCTGTCGCATCATCGTAGCAGTCCAGACGGTATTCTCAGCTAGGGCTAGTTGTCATGATACGTGGTCCGCGTTGCATCGCGGATCAGCAGGGCGAGGCACTCAGGATCCAGTGGGTAGGCACTGGATTCGCCAGCAGAGGGCGGCTGCTGCAGAAAGCGGGAAGTTCGATGGCCAGACTGGATCAGGAACTCGCTGGACGCCACACGATTCCAGCCGCGATCAGCCGCGGATTCGTATGGAATGGTTCGTTGGTAGCCGACTACAACACGTCCGAACCTTCGCCCGGCAAGTGGGTGGCGATTGGAACGGTCATGTTCTGGTCTGCTCGCCGCAACGATGGATTTCCGCGATGGATGTTGGTTGGATCGGGGCGTTCCGAGCAGCAGGCAGTGGCACATCTACGGGCCAGGATGGTTGACGCCAATCCACCACGCTGGAAAATCAAGTGCGACCCGACTATGTCTCCGAATGTGATGGTTGACGAGATCAAATCAGAGGAGATGATTACACGCTACGTTGTCCCGTGGGAGATTGAAATAGACGCAGCCGCTGAAGCAATTGTTGTCGAAGCGAACGAGATCGCAACATTCTGATTTCGCGCCCTCACGTCAATCTTCAGAAACGGTGCGGACAGGAAAATCAGGCAACAAACGTGTCTTAAACGGAAACAGCCGGCTCTCTTGAAGGAGCCGGCTGTTCGCTGCCGCAGCAGTTCAGATGCTTCGTCCGCCTCCTGTGAGACGGCACAGGAAATAGAATGCCGACGAGATCGCGCAGGCCACGATTTCGGGTACCGGCCCTCCACCGAAACGAGAAGAAGTTCCCCACAGCCAAATTCCCCTTCCTCAGCACGGATAAGACGTAATTACTCTAACGCGAACGTACGACGCTGTCAACGGCATGCCCGCACCGCATCGACATCGTCATTCAATGGCCAACTCTCTTTGACCTAGAACCCAAACACAACGTTCAGAGATACCGAGAACCTGGTCCCACACCGCGACTTTTGCCGGTCCGGTTCCTCTGTTCAACGCACGTCTGGCATACGGCGCGATTGCGATCATGCCCACTATCTAAACTGCAAGTGGGTGAACTGAGCTTGGACTGTTCGTTGCGCACGGAGTTATGCATGCGCATCGGCTGGTTGCTTCCGTTCCTTGAACATATCGAAGAGGAGGAGGCCTTCGATCTCGTAGAATTCGTACATGCGCATCATTTGCCGAAATTCAGCGTCAGTGTGTAGGTAAAGTCCCTCCATCAATCCTTGTGCGATAACGGGCTCAAACATTTTCGAGAACTTATTATTTTGTATAGCGATGAAAAGCTTGTATTGGTCGACAAGCTCGACTGGGGAGATCTGCGTGTGCAGATCGCTCATGATAATCTTCCCAGCCGCCATGCGAACCTTGAGCCGGTTCTCAATAGCAAATCGATTGAGCTGGTGTTCAAATTCGAGCGCGATTCTCGCTCGATCGAACATACAAAGCTTCAGATAAATCGATTCGACCGCCAGGTTGAAAAGTTCTACAACCTTCTGCTTGTTCGGTGGAACAGCTTCAATGTACGAGGCTTGGACGAGTCCATAGAGAGATTTCGCCGTCTGGAACTGCGTATAGCCGAGCCGCCGCGAGATCGCTGAGACGTCACGCTTTCCGTCCACGAGATCGAGCACAATCCCTAAGTCGTCCGCGGGAGGCTGGGCCGGGCGATCTCGTCGCCAGCGAAAAATCATATAAACGGATGGTACAACCGGACTCACCTCAATCCACTCATCAACTCGGCGCGTGCCTTCGATGATCACCTGCATGCTGTCAACCTCAACCGCCACGCCGCCTTCGTGGATTATTTCACCAGCCTTGAACGTAAAGTAGCAGTTGCGCCAAAGGAAAAGCGTGTAAATCGACATTTCAAGCATCTGCTCACGACAAGTCTGAAGATCTTCGAGTGAGATCGTACCGGCGTCATGAAGCTGTTGGATCATGGCAGATTCGTTTCGGGCACCAGAAGCACGTAGCCCTTCCATCTGCTCGCGGCTTACCTTTCCCAGCCGGTGCAGAAGTTCCATTAGCGAGGGCAAACGGCTGCCAGCCGCCACATAGCTAACACGACCGTTCTCAAAGGTAATCGTGCGCGAGTTCCAGCCCTGAATAAGTGTTACGGTCCCGGTCTTTTGGGTGAAGCTCAGCATCTGAAAGAGATCCGACAGTGAGAAGACACTGAGCTTACCCTGGAGGTCAACGTCTGGGTCTACTCTGGAAGCCCCAGTTTGATAAGACATCATAGAGATCAACCTCCTCCTTGGGCGTCTGGAAGTGATACGGCAACATCGACCTGCGTAACGTGTCCCGCCAGATCGGTCGCGTGCACGCTCAAAGTGACCTCGGCAGTTGCTGCTTGGCTGCCGTCCCATAGACCGACATACTGGTTCAATTTCGGCTCGAATATCAGCGAGGAGACCTGCTTCCCATCCGCCCAAAGTTGAACGTCAATGATGCCGACGTTGTCCGACGCAGTCGCGCTGACCGTGACAATACGACGGCTCAATGGACCGGCAACCGGTTTCGTGATGGTCACGGTTGGTGCGGTCTGATCAAGTCCTGCTGCCTGCCAGACGATCTTGGCAATCTCGGCATGCCCGTCATTGTTTGGATGAATGTCCAGCGGATACCAGGTCCAGTCCTGAATATGACCATGGAACGGTTGCTCGAGATCGGCCACGTTCATTCCGTGCTGCTTAGCGGTTGTCCTGATTACATCGTTGAACTGAGCGACCCACCAGGCGTCGCTCTTCTCCACGAGCGGATCGCCACTGGTCAGGTCGTAATATGTCGTAACCACGACCGTGGGCCTCAGGTCTCCTAGCGCTTGCTCGACGTCCGAGATTACGGTCGGGAAGCTGGAACGAAATCGTTGCAGGCCCGACTCTCGGTCTGCGTCACTCTTATTCTGCAACTGAAGGATGTCGTTGCCGCCCAATGTCAGGGTGACGAGTTGAAGGTCAGCGCCTCGAGCCTTTATCGATGCAATCTCATCTTGAAAGTTCTTGAGTTGGCCATTCGATACGAAGCTCTCGTCAGTCTCACCGGAAACCGCCAGGTTAACCGATTTGACGGCGGTAGGATCTGGCGAAGAGGCATCGAGCTTTTCAAGTTGCGTCGACACCAAAGCTGGATAGCCTCGGCTGCGAGGTAGACTCGTGACCTGTCCAGCCGCAATCGAATCTCCCAACGCGATGTATTCGTGCTGGGATGATGCGACGCTTGTTGACGCAGTCAACGCCGCAACGCTCACCGAAACAAGCGCGACGATCGGCAACAGGGCGACAGTCCGCCGCACGAATGACCGCATCACAACCCGGCCTCCGCGCTAAGTTCGAGACATTGTATGCCAGCCCGAAGTACTGTCCGGTCGTTTTCATAGTCGATCGCGTCGACGGCCTCGGCTGGATCGAATAAGAAGGTGTCGTTCGCAAGATGTCCGGCAAATTCATGAGTTGGCTCCGCCGTGGCCGCAAAATACGTGATAAGCCGATTTTCTCCACCAAAGTCGAGCGCGGTTGACCCGGCCCATCCTTTGATCTCGACCTTGAGCCCCATCTCCTCGTCTACTTCACGGACCGCCGTCTGCCAGGCAGCCTCACCAGCTTCAACGTGGCCCTTCGGAAGCACCAGGCTGCCGTCCTTTGCCCTGCGTAGAGCTATCTTCCGTTCTGAGGGCACGTAAACGACCGCCCCGGCTTGTGGGACGATTTGAACGTCCTGATCTTTCCCAAGCATAGAAAGCTCGAGCTCAGCGCGTAGCTTGGCATAGGTGACTGGAATTAACTCCGGCAGCACCATCGTGTTCGCCAGAATCGGCATGAAGTTTGCGTCGCCCTCCCATCGCGGCACGACATGAATGTGGAGATGCTCCGCGATACCCGCACCAGCGACATTTCCCAGATTGAGTCCAACGTTAAATCCTGCGCACCGGAGAGCTCTCTGTTGTGCAGCGGTCACCCATGGCAGCAAATCAATCAATCCGTGAAGTTCACCGGTCGACAGCTGCGCGACATCGGACGCATGGGCGTTCGGGACCAGCATGACGTGTCCTGTGTTATATGGGTAGAGGTTCATGATGACAAAAGCATCGGATCCACGGTACAGGATCAGGTCAGCGATATCGTTTTCAGTCGCGGGTTTTGAACAAAATATGCATGCGGATTCGCGAGTGTCTCCACCTACATAGCGCATGCGCCAGGGGGTCCAAAGTCGTTGCATTGCGGATCCTTGGTGCGTCTGAGCTCGACGTCAAAAAAATCTTAGCATAGCGACAACCATCTGCCGTAACCAGAAAGTCCCAGTCTTATCATGATCACTGTTCTATCGAAAGCGATCAACGCAAGGTTGACCATACGGCCTTTGCTATACTACGGCCCTAGGCTGAGTGGCACAGCGCAACCAGTCGAAGGGGGACATCGAACATATTGGCGTCGTCGACGAGACATGAAACGATCGCGAACACGTCGACAGAGCGTCGTGCTCGACACCGGACTATTCTCCAGCGTCATCGGTGGGTTGGCCCGGTCTCCAGCGCCGCAATCGACGCGTTGCTGGTTTGGCTTTCATTTGTCATCGCATACTGGCTTCGGTACCGGCTCGAGCTCGGGGGCAGTGTTCTGCCCGGATTTGCCCAGCCGTTCGACTTCTTTGTCAGCAAAGCGCTCATACTTGTCGTGATCGCTGTGACCATCTTCCGGCTTCGCGGCCTCTACAATCTTCCCCGCTGGACAAGCTTTCTTGATGAGTCATCGTCGATATTGAGTGGTGCGACCACGGCCATGGCGGTCGTTATCCTCTTTAGTTTCCTTCAACGTTTCTACCCTTCCCGATTGATCTTCATCTACGCATGGCTCGTCATGATTGGTCTCCTGCTCGCGAAGCGTTTGATCACTCGCACTGGACGCGGGATGCTGTGGTCACGCGGCATCGGCGTGGACCGTGTGCTCGTCGTCGGATCCGGACCCGCCGGGCGACGCTACATGGAACACATTCTGAATAGCCCGCATATTGGCCATCAATTGATTGGCTTTGTGGATGTCGCGCCAGCCGAGGATAGCTGGGCGATCGCGACCGAGCGCAAGGTCGTTCGGCCCGCATATCTCGGCCATCTCGCGACAATACCGAAGATGGTCGATGAGCACAACATCGACGAGGTCGTCATCGCATTGCCACCGACCGCGCACGAGCAGGTGTTGCCAATTCTTGAGCAATGTCGGGAAAATGACGTGGAGTTCGCGCTCGTGCCGGACCTCTTCGAATTGGCGATCGATCGAGTAATCACCTATGAGGCGGGCGGACTCCCGCTTATTCGTTTGAAGGAATCGCGCATTCGGGGTTCCAACTACGTGATCAAGCGAGCCATGGATATTCTCGTAGCGTCGCTGGTGTTATTCATCACCTCTCCGTTAATGCTGGCAATTGCCGTCGCAATCAAGCTCGATTCGCCCGGATCGATCCTGTTCCCGCAAGAACGCGTTGGTAAGAACGGGAAGCGCTTCACGCTTTTCAAGTTTCGGACCATGGCCCAAGATGCTGAAAAACGCAAAGCGGAGCTTCAGGCGGAACACAACGTTGGCGACCTGCTTTTCAAACTAAAAGATGACCCGCGCCGGACTCGAGTCGGACGGATCCTGCGCACCACGAGCCTCGATGAATTACCGCAGTTCTTCAACATTTTAGTTGGAGAGATGAGCGTTGTCGGCCCCCGGCCACAGGTACCGGCTGAGGTTGAGAACTACGAAGAATGGCATTGTCGCCGTCTCGACGTCACCCCTGGATTGACCGGGCTTTGGCAGGTAAACGGTCGAAGCGACCTTTCGTTCGACGAAATGGTGAGACTCGATGTTTACTACGCGGAACACTGGTCACCGTGGCTCGATATCAAACTCATCCTACGCACCATCCCCGCCGTGCTCCTCGCACGTGGCGCGTATTAGACGCCAGATTGAGACATGGAAATCGAACGAGCGATGCCGTCGATCTCGATGAGGTTCCGGCCGCTCGTTCGGACCGACCTGCCACTGATGCAACGCTGGCTGACTACTCCGCACGTGCTTGAATGGTGGGGCAAGCGGGTTCTCACATTGGAGCAAGTGGAGGCTCGATATCTGCCACGCATTTTGGGGAAAGACCCGACTGACTGTTATCTGGTCGTCGAAGGTGACAGAGATATCGGATTCATCCAGACTTACAACATCGCCGACTATCCAGAGTATGACGCGTTGGTCAACGTCGAAGAGCGCGCGAATGGGCTCGATCTCTTTATTGGAGAGCCCGATCGCATTTATCGCGGATTGGGCCCTCAAATTCTCCGAGATTTCATGCGAGCAGTCGTCTTCGTTCGGCGCGACGTCGCTTCCTGCATCATCGGGCCGGCTATGTCAAACTCCCGTGCAATCCGCGCCTATCAGAAGGCCGGGTTCACCTACCTGAAGACTATCGTTGTCCCGGACGAAGACGAACCCGAAATACTCATGCGAATTTGGCGATGGGAAATCATGGAGCGAGACGGCAAAGCTGAAAGCTCCGGCTAGCCGCCGCTTCATTCGATGAAAACTTCGCACTTGCCAGTAAGTCTGAGTTTGAGCACTGCCGACTCCGCTATTTCCCCTCGGGTCTTCCAGGAGCCCGGGAAATACGGGCAGTGGGCGACGGCAGTCATCGCCCACTACTACGTGAAGATCGGCCGACTACCGACCGCCACTGGCCGGTGGCCAGTTCTCGTGCTCAACTTTTGATCGTGTGAGCAAGTCCTCGTCAGTCAGCAGGTCGAACGCCGTAAGTGCCATCGCTTTCGACACTTTGATCATTTGATCGTAGCCAAATTCAGAGCCGGAAGCGTCGACCACTTGCTGCGAGTGGCCAGGAATCGGCTCATGACTGATGGCGAAACTGCCTGTCGCCGCAGGCATCAAGTAGCTCA
Source organism: uncultured Chloroflexia bacterium (assembly GCA_963785465.1). GTDB lineage: Bacteria > Chloroflexota > Chloroflexia > Thermomicrobiales > Thermomicrobiaceae > CALAGB01. The sequence goes on from CAWAVM010000013.1 coordinate 126,229, forward strand.
CGTTACCGAAATCGGTCGAGTACATGCCGCGACCCGACGGACGCTGGTTGATCTCCAGGCCCACCGTCTTCATGTTGTTTAGATACTGCTTACCGACCTCATAGCTCGGGCGCATGTCATAGCAGGTCTCCTGCTGCGTGATCTTGAGCTCGCATCCGGTCATTAGAGCGGCGCCACGAGCGATATTGCTGACCTTTTCAATGAGTTCTTCCAGATAGTCGCGCGATCCAGCACGCACGAAGAATTGGGCAGCGGCGTACTTTGGAACGACGTTGGCGGCATCCCCACCGTGCGTGATGATCCCATGAATGCGCGTCTCCATGAGCACATGCTGACGCAGCGCGTCGATACCAGTAAATAGCTTTATGACCGCGTTAACCGCATTCACGCCATTGTACGGATCACCGGCTGCATGGGCAGGCTTACCGAAGAATTCGAAGTCGAGCGTTGTCACCGCTAAGTTGGTCCCGTCGGGATAATCGGTCGCGACACCGGTACGGTCGCCCGCGTGATGTACCATCAATGCAGCGTCGACATCGTTGAATATCCCAGCATCGGCAAGCTGAATCTTGCCCCCGCCCGCCTCTTCGGCCGGCGTTCCGATAACCTCGAACATACCATTGACCTGATCCATGACAGCATTGAGTCCGATTGCCGCGGCGTAGCCCGATCCAGCAATCAAATTGTGACCACAGCCATGGCCGATGCCCGGCAGCGCATCGTACTCAGCCAGCACCGCCACGATCGGTCCATCGCCCCGTCCGTGCTTTGACGCGCGAAACGCGGTCTCGAGTCCACCCGCCTGGCGCTCAACCTCAAAGCCGAGGTCAGCAATGCGCGATGAGAGCAGTTCAGACGCATCCCGTTCCTGGTAGGCAATCTCGGGATTTTGCCGGATCGTTTCAGCCACCTGAATGATCGCCTCTCGATTCTTGTCGATCGCGTCGATGATTGCCTGCCGCTGTTCTTCTCGATCCACTTCCACCTTGCCTCCCAGTGATTGTGTCCATTCGTCATTCCTATTGTTCATCGCGCTCGGCACAACCGCAATTGGCGCGTGCGAGCACCGCGATAGTCAGGACAGCCATCACGTTTCGGGCTGTGACGGCAGACCGGCACTTCCTGCGAACGTGTTCATGGCGTCTGGGTCGTCAGTGTGTATCCTTACCGGGTGATTGAAGCGGGCGTTCGTACAAACCGAGGATCAATCGAAATGTCGCAAGCGCGGATCGCGCTCGTGCACGATTATCTCAACCAATATGGGGGCGCCGAACGGGTACTGGAGTCGTTTCACCGGCTTTATCCAGACGCTCCGGTCTATACGTCGATCTATGCTCCTGATCAGATGCCAGCTCAGTATCGGGAGTGGCCGATCGAAGTCTCTTTCATGCAAAATCTCCCATTCATTCACCGGCATCATCAACCGTATTTGCTTCTCTATCCGCGGGCCTTCGATCGGCTTCGACTCGAAGGATTCGACCTCGTGTTGAGCGACAGCAGTGCGTTCGCGAAAGGCGTACGCGCCCCAATCGGGGTGCCTCATATCTGTTATTGCCATAGTCCGATGAGATTCGTCTGGAATTTTGAGCGATATGCTGAGCGAGAGCACATGAATGAGATAGCGCGACGCCTGCTCCCATTCGTGCTCCGGCCTCTGCGACAATGGGATCTCAAAACGTCGCTGCGGGTCGACCAGTTCATCGCCAATTCTTCGACGGTTGCCCAGCGAATCAAGCAATTTTGGAATCGAGATTCCACGATCGTGTACCCACCGGTCGAAACCGAGAGAATTCATCCGATCCCGGCTGGAGATGTCGACGACTATTTCATGCTGATCTCCCGACTTGTCCCATATAAGCGATTCGACATAGCCATCGATGCGTTCAACCAACTCGGTCTGCCACTCAAAGTGGTGGGAACTGGTCGCGCTCGTGCCGATCTCGAACGACTGGCTGGTCCGACGATTCAATTTCTTGGGCACGTGACGGACGACGAGAAGCACCACCTCTTTTCGCACTGCCGGGCTGCGATCTTTCCGGCCGAGGACGACTTCGGCATCGCGCAAGTTGAAGTTCAAGCGGCAGGGCGCCCGGTTATCGCGTTGGCGGCCGGAGGCGCCCTCGACACTGTCATCGACGCGGTAACTGGAGTATTGTTTGAACCGCAAACGGCGGACGGGGTTATTGATGCCGTGCGACGATTTAATTCGTTAGAGTTCTCGGGACCCGAAATTGCCGAGCGAGCCGCGCGGTTCAGCCGCGGCCGGTTTGAGCGTGAGGTACGCGAGATCGTGGAGAAGTTTATCGTGGAACGTCGGGATCCGGATGCCGGCCAACCTGTGGGAGCAACGACAACGTGGAACTAAAGGCCTATCTCGCCACGCTATGGCGACGGTGGTACATCGTGGTTTTGGTTCCGGCGATCGTACTTGTCGGCGTACTCTACCAATCGCGCCGAACCAGTCCAACCTATACCGCCGAGGCTCGGATGTCAGTTGTCAGATCGTCGCAACAACCCAGCAACCCCAACTTCCAATACGACGGTTACTACCAGTATCTCGCCAGCGAATATGCGATCGACGATTTGGTTCAGGTCGTTCAGGGCAACGTTTTTGCCAACGACGTGGCCGCCCGCATCAAGGCCGATACCGGTCAAGATATATCGGCGGGCGAAGTTCAGGGAGCCGTTCAGTCCTCGCGTGTGAACCGGATTTTGACGATCACGGCCACGTCATCCAGCCCTGACCGAGCAGTGACAATTGCATCCGAAGCCGCGAAAACGCTGGAAACTAAGGGGACTGAATTCTTCAAGACGACGCCCGACGTCACGGCTTCGATCCAGACAATACAACAGCCATTGAGCGCTGGTGAGAACACCAGCAAGCGGCTAATCCTCTATCTCATGCAGATCGCGGTAGCGGTCTTCGCCGGAGTGCTCATCGCCCTCTTCATCGACTATCTCGATGACACATTACGCACTCCGGAAGCTGTTACCGCGGCGCTGGAACTGCCGGTCATCGGCGTAATCCCCAGTGGGAGGCGCACGCGATGAGGCCGGAGGATTATATCCTCATTGTTGCGCGCCGCTGGTGGCTCGTTGTCATCGCTGCGATGGTTGCTGCTGTAGTTGCCTATGCGTACACAAGCGCGCAACCCACTACGTACCAGACCAGCACCCAGCTGATGGCCGTGGCCCAACCCCCAGACTACTGGCTCGATCTCTATGCCAAGAACCGGTTGGTCTCATACATGGATCAGATCAACAATTGGAGCTTTGTGGCCAGCGCCCTCAAACAGGCGAACTTGAATATCGACCCCAGTCAGGTCATGGGGAAGCTATCCGTAGGTCACAATCCTGACGCCAATACGGTACAAATCGTGATGACCGACACGGATCCAAAACGTGCGGCAGCGGTCGTCAACGCACTCGGCGATGCATTTGTGGCCAAAGGAGCGGCGGATGCCGCCCAGGTTGTCAAGACATACACGTCATCGACCGACAGCGCTCCCCACGGAACGGTCGAGATTCTCAAACTGGACACGCCCGGGCCACCGCAAACCCCGATCGGGCCACGGGTCAAACTGAACACAGTTGCAGCGGCATTGCTCGGAACGGTGTTCGGAGTCTTGTTGACCTTCGTCGTTGAGTACTTCGACGACACACTTCGAACTGAAGATGATGTCGATCGATATCTCGAAATTCCAACGCTCGTCGGAATACCACGTGGATAGGACGCCCGATCCAGAAAACCGATCGCGATTGTTGAAGGAAGAAGGACGGAACGTGAGCCAGACACAGGATCGAACAATCTCACGCGACGGGGATATGCGGGGACTGGTGAGTCTGACGATGCTCGCCGATCCGACATCGTCTGCCGCCGAAGCCTATCGATCCTTGCGAGCGAGTGTGAAGTTCGCCGACATTCAGCCTTCAATTCATTCGGTCCTCATTGCCGATACCGGTCCGGGAGCAGGGCACAGTGCGATCGCCGCCAACCTGGCTGCGGCTCTTGCACTCGCCGGCGACTCGGTTATCTTGATAGACGCGAATCTCAGAAACCCTCGGCTTCACGATTTCTTTGGTGTCCACAGCGAGCCGGGCCTGGCCGATTGGCTGGATACAGAAAATCGCAGTGGGTCACCATCCTTACAATCAACTTCGATCGAAGGGCTGAGGATTCTCTCCTCGGGATCGGTCGCCAAGCTCGGGAGATCCGGGTCGACCCCTTCAGACTATATTGGCGGCCAGCCGTTCGAAGCGCTGATCGATCTTCTTCGCGGCAACGCTGATTTCCTGATCTTCGACGCGCCGCCTTTGTCAGAATTCGGCGACGCCCTGGCAGTCGCCGCGAGAGCCGATGCCGTGCTACTGCTGGTGCATTCCGGTCGCACCAAACGGGCTGCGGCTCAGCGAGCCAAGGAATCACTCGATCGGATCGGCGCACACATTCTCGGAGCTGTCCTCACCGACTCTGGAGGACGTTTTCGCATTCGGGGGTAGCGGACACCAAACGACGGTGAACGAGATTGTTCATCGTCAGACATCCCGTCTGATCAGTAGAGAGTACGAAATTCACTTTAGCCGGTTAGATCGCGATCGCCTCGCGCTCAGATCGACGAGGCATGTCGTCATCTTCCTCACCGTCAATCTCGCGGCGTGAGATGAGGTCGATATCCGGTGAGTGAAATGAGGGCAGTGCGTAGCTCCGGAGCCGGGAGCCCGGTGGCCTTCGCCAGTTCGTGCGATGTGAGAACCCCGTTGAGAATCGCGAGCAACACACTTCGCTCGGATTCGTCCAGTCGATCGAAAAGATGAGGGTTACATGGCACTTCCCTCAGTTCAACCACTTCATCCGGCGTGTTCGATGCAAGCCATTCGTCAGCCATGCGAACAGCATTCAGAATCATCAACTCGACCGATGTGTCGCGGATGAGGGGATCAATCTTGATACTCTCTTCCGGCTCGAAGGCGAGGGTGCCGCTCGGATGCAGCAGCACTCGAAACAGGGAAGCCTCGAACTGACCGGCAACCGCCTGTCCGATCTGCTGTCGGGTCACAAACCCGAGCGCGACGAGCATGTCACCGATGCGCGCAGCGCGATCCGTAACCTCCTGCAACGCCAGCGCCTGCTCAAGCTCAGCTTCGGTCAAGTAGCCTTGCTCCACCAGCAGCCGACCAATCCGCAAGCTGTCATCATCAGAAACGACTGAGGCAACTCGCCCTTTGTCGAAGAGCAAAACGAACTCATTCGAATTCGTGCTCAACGTTAGCCGGCCCGACTTTCGTCGTGTCGAGAGGAGATAGAGAATGTCTTGAAGAGGAAGATCGTCAAGATCTCCGGAGAATCCCATTAGCGAACCGGCCTCAAGGTGCGCGCCATGACCCGTGCCTTTGGCACGTCACGGCAGTTGGCAAGAACGAACTCTAACTGGTGCTGATCAACCTGACAGGTGGTTGTCACACTCAATCTGATCTCGGTTGACGACAATGAAACTACTTGCGCCGCGACGCAGCCAGGCATGCGAGACAGTCGCTCACGGACCAAAGCGACCGCCGGAAGACGTTGGATACCCTGTAAAACAATCCACCAGGTCCGCTTTTGGCAATCCGCGTCAGTGGAGGGCATGACAATCGTGGCGCCAACAGGTACATCGTTTCCGCCGTTTGCCGGTGCTTCAATGCGCGTGAGGTATTCACGCAAAGCGAGAAACTCACGCTGCACGGTCTCATCGATATCGGGAAATGACCCAGGCTCTTTCCATCCAACTGGCAACGCCGAACTCCTGAACCCTGCTGCCGAACCGAGACACCCTAGTTCTGTCATTAAGCTAACGATCATCCGGGAACTCCGTCAAGCTTCGGAGGTACTAACGGGGGAGGACCATGGTATCAAATTATGTCGCCGCCTGCGCCTGAGATCCAGTTCTGTCATGGAGTGGCACCCGAGATAGCTCGCGAATCTCCGCTCGTGTCCGGGGCAAGCTCTCTGGATAACGTTCCCGCACGAAGCGGATCAATTCCTCGCGCACGAAACAGCGGAGATCCCAGGCGACTGAAGAATCCGGCGCGCTTAGTAGCGCACGCAGCTGAATTGTTTGAGGTGTGGCGTCGGTTACCTGCAACCCGAAGACTTCGCCGTCCCACTTTCCCGAACGTTCGAGAATGTGCTTTAACTCGCCACGCAGTTCCTCTACAGGCACACTGTAATCAGTGTAAAGATAGACGGTACCCAGGATATTCGCGGACTGACGCGTCCAGTTTTCAAACGGCTTCTCGATGAAATAGCTCAACGGGACAACGAGCCGGCGCTGATCCCAAATGCGCACAATCACGTAGGTGGTGCCGATCTCCTCGATACGTCCCCACTCGCCCTCAACAATGACCACGTCATCCAACCGGATCGGCTCCGTAAGCGCGATTTGAACGCCGGCGATCAGACTGGACAAAGTGGGGCGAGCAGCAAGACCCGCGACTAACGCCGCGAGCCCGGCCGACGCGAACAGACTTTCTCCTATTCGTCGGATGCTCGAGAACGTCATCAACATGGCCGAGAGCGCGACGATGCTTACGACGACCACAATAATACGTCGAATAACTTGCACCTGAGTCCGCATTCGTCGCGCGTTGAGATTGTCTCGGACATCCATCCGGTATTTCAATGCGGCCATGTCGTCGACGACGCCGACCATCGCCACGAGCAACCAAGCGACGGTCCCGATCAGTCCGAGGCCGACCAAATGCTGCACGGAATGGACAACACGGGTACTTTCTGGCAAGAGCGGCAGGACAAAAAGGATCGAAATCAACGGCATGATCATGTTCACGGGCCGCCGGCTGCGACGAACCAGGGAAGCATTCAACTCCTGCGCCTGCTCCCAGATTTCTCCCTCGGCGCGAGTGACTCGAACCGAGATTGAGTAGACGATCCGATGAACTACGAGTCCGATGACCACGGCACCAGCAACGAGCGCTACCGATACCAATGCGTTCTGCCAGTTGTTCATGCCATCGATCATGATTTGTGTCCCCAGATCCTTTCCTTCGCTCCGGATTGGTATCTCTAACCCTAACGCAGATTCGGTTCCGTCCGCCGAAAAACCAAACCGGCAAACCCGCCTGATGCGACAAAGCAATGATTCAGCACACCAAAAATCGACACGTTATGACCAGTTGACGTATCCAAAACCAGGTAGCTTGGTCGCTTAGATCGTTAGTGATGGGTTTTCCGGACGCCAGTCGATCGTGGAAGCACGGGTCGCAGGGATTGGAGTCGCCGAAAACGCAGAATCAACTCGACAGGCACGTGATCCTGATGTCACGTGCCCGGTATCGCCGAAAGCGCTGTATGCAGATTTTGGGCCCGCATCCCACTGTATCGACAGCGGGAAAGCTAAACCCTACGGTAGCAAGCCGTTGATCGTGACTGGAATTCCGGTAATCGTAACTAACCCGCCTCCGGTGATTGTAGTTGACCCAACACTTTGCGTCGTAATTTTTATTCCGGAAATCGTGATTCCACCTGGGACCATGTCGATATGCTGATGGGAAACATTGTCGATTAAATGGATGCCATCGTCAGCGACGGTTAGCTGATAAGCTCCGCTCGAACTCGTGAAAGTCCCGGAAAATGTTCCATCCGCCCCATCTTGCCCTGCTGGACCAGTTGGTCCCTGCGGCCCGGATGCACCGTCGGCACCCGGGATTCCCTGGGGACCGCTTGGTCCCTGCTGATTCCAGGAAATTCGCATTTCGTTGTGTGTGCACGTCCCGGACACATCGATGACATGAATCGTTCCACTGTTGTTGTTGACGCATGCGTAATACGTCGCTTCATTACCTCCAGCAACTGCAAGCGCCCCAACTCCAATGCCGACCCCCAAGGCAAGCGTCACGATCATCACAATGAAATGACTCAGTCGAGACGATTCTCGAATGCTTCGCATGAGACCCCCTCCGTTCGTGGAAGCGCTACTCACCGACAACCGAGGAAAGGTGGCACCTCAGCCCAGTTTGCGCACGCGTCACCCGCCACCTTAAGATCGATCGCCCCGAACAGGGCAAAAGTGGTCTTTATAGTTGTCTGAGGTGGGAATAGATTAGTGTACAAGCACACATATGTCAATCTCGCTGCGCATGGCGCAACTGAGTCGCGAGACTATGACCCGAGTTACAAAAATACTGCTGACGTTCCCATCGAGCACGAAAGATACGCGTCCGCTCAGAACCGTATAGACGACCGTACGCCACAGCTGATCTCAAGTGCTTAGACCGCGTGCGCAACTGTTGCCGGACCACGCGGACAGCGCTCAATGAGTGCGCCAGAATTCAGCCCGAGCGGTTGGCCCACGCATAAGGAATGCAGATAGGCACCGGAGTATCCGAAACATGTGGACTGGTGAAGCGCGTCGATTTCCTCTGTGGTAGCGCTGACACGTCTGCCCTCAAACAGCTGGGAGTAATCGATTCACGCGTTGAATCGTCTAGTTCTTCATTTCGCATGACGATTGTCAGCGCCAGGGCGGGTGCACGCTCCATTCGTGCGGCAGACGTTTGGAACGGAACCGATCGTGTTGACCTCATCCGAATCTCGAAACCAATCCATCAAATGCACATGCCCAATCGCGATTTTGGATCACACGAGTTCCGGCATTTACAGACGTGTGATCACGCATGCATTGATGACTGATTCTGTGAAAATGATTGACTTTCATGTCAATCTCGCTATGATATCGTCAGAAAAGCTCCAAATCTTCCTGGATCAATAATGAATTCACTCTGTTGGTTTTACGGCGTGGACGCCGTTTGCTGCATTGGAGGTCTGAATGGATCAGCAGCGATTCGACGATCTTGCGCGAAGTCTCGGCGCGAACAACTCGCGTCGCGCGGTTCTCAAAGGGCTGCTTGCTGGTGCGGCCGGAGGGGTCGTCGGACTGCTGAGCGGGGGCGGCGCACTGGCCGCCAAAGGCGGCAACGGAAATGGAAAAGGTCAATCAAAGAAATCCGATTGCTGCCCCGACAGCGCACCTCGTCTGTGCGATAACCAGTGCGTCAACTTCGATGTCGATCCCAATCACTGCGGTGACTGCAATACCGTCTGCGGGCCTAACGATGTCTGCCAGGACGGTCAATGCGTCTGTGTTCCAAAAACCTGTGCGGATCTCGGGGCACAATGCGGCAGCGTATCTGACGGATGCGGCGGAATGCTCGAATGCGGCTCGTGCGGGCCGGATGAGGTCTGCGAGAGCGGGACGTGCGTGCCGAACTGTTCCGGCACGATCTGTAACGGCGTCTGCGTCGATACGTCGAACGACCCCACCAATTGTGGCACGTGCGGTAACGCGTGCTCGCAATGCCAGTCCTGCACGAATGGGTCATGTGTTCCCGTTGGGGACGGAACATTGTGCGATCCCGGAAACAGTAATACCGGTGTTTGCGTGAGCGGTGCGTGTGTTGACACCGGTACTTGCTCTCAAGGCGCTACCCAGAGTTGCTACAGCGGCTCGGCTGGAACCAGCGGAATTGGCATCTGCCAATCCGGGACTCAAACCTGTCAGCAAAACGGAACCTGGGGATCATGTCTGGGCGAGGTCACACCCCAGCCGGAGGATATCTGTGGTAACAGTTTGGACGATGACTGCGACGGCGTCGTTGACGGCAATTGCGTCTGAGCAGACGGAACAGTGCCTTGCGCGGATGGGTTATGCCCAGATACCTTGACCGATCCCGAATAACTGTGGCGGATGCGGGATCATTTGTGGGATCTGTTTCGACGGATGCACCGATGGTAGTTGCGTACCAACTTCCGCAGGAACGGCGTGCGTTTCCGGGACATTCTCAGGAATGTGCGACGGGAACGGGAACTGTGTGGGCTAAAACGCGGCGCAGAGAGCATCGGCGCCAACTCAGAAACAAATCGGCCGGAGCGAGCAAGACCCGCTCCGGCCGATGCTCTGTCAGGTCACAGAACTCAATCGGTACGACTCGTCTCACGTCGCGTCTTCACGACTCAACGACTTCAGTACAGTTCCGACGACGCATACTTCTCCGTCCACAGCTGCTCGAGCGTCTTCAGGTCCGCACGAATCTGGGCATCGGTCATCTCAGGCTTTACCTCAAGAACTTCGAGGATCTCCAGCGCGAAGGCTTCGATACCGAATTTGAGCACGTCGCTCTTCAACTGGTAGCCCAGTACCCCAGGCGAGTTTGTCGTTCGGGCAAACTCCATCTTGCTGCGGACGCTATCGAGGTTTGTACTGGACGCAATCAGCGACTTGCCGTTCTCGCTGTTCGTAATGCGATAGATTCCGGCTTCTCGTCGAGTCTGTTTGTAATCTGACGCGAGCTGTTTGCGGCGACTGCGATCGACCATCAAAACCTTCCCTTTCCTACCTCGAGACGATTCGTCACGGCTGACGGTCGCACCGTAAGCAATCATTTTACAACCCTTGCCGATCATCGCCTGAGCCATGCTATACTCGCCCGGCAGCATCTCGTACGAACCACACAACGCGCGAACTGAACAACATACACGAATTTGAGGAGGACCGCGTGCTCGCGACGGTACTGACGTGCGCCGTGATTGGACTCGATGGCGCGCTGGTCGAAGTCGAAGTCGATAGCGCCCCAGGAACACCGGGGCTGACCATTGTCGGTCTGCCGGACGCGGCGGTCCAAGAATCACGCGAGCGCGTACGATCCGCCATTCGCAACTCCGGCGCACGCTTCCCACTCGGACGCATCACCGTCAACCTCGCGCCGGCAGACATCCGCAAGGAGGGACCGTCATACGATCTGCCGATCGCGCTCGGTATTCTCATCGCCTCCGGACAGTTAGCCGCGGAAGTCGGCGATGCGCTCGTGATCGGCGAACTCTCGCTGGATGGAAGCCTCCGTCACACCACCGGCATTCTCCCAATGGTCGGGTTGGCGCAAGATCACGGGCTCGCTCGTGCCTTCGTACCAGCTGTCGACGCCGCCGAGGCCGCACTCGTTGACGGTGTTGAGATCTTTCCCGTCGAGTCACTGGCCGACCTGGTGCGTCACCTGACGACGGAAGTGCCGATCTCTGTATTCACCGATTCGCCCAACGGCCTCTACGACGACGAGCCATTGAACGCAGTCGACTTCAAGGACATCCGAGGTCAGGAGCACGTCAAACGCGGACTCGAAGTTGCCGCGACGGGTGGTCACAATCTTCTTATGACGGGACCGCCTGGATCCGGCAAGACGCTGCTGGCTCGCGCGGTTCCGGGGATCATGCCGGCACTCACGCGAGAAGAAGCTTTGGACGTTTCCCGCATCTACTCGGTGACCGGCCTGCTGCCATCCGATCGACCACTATTGCAGCAGCGTCCGTTCCGCGCTCCGCATCACACGATCAGCTATGCTGGTCTCGTCGGCGGCGGCACCTGGCCGCGTCCCGGTGAGATCACGCTGGCGCATCGCGGCGTGCTATTTCTCGATGAGCTACCGGAGTTCGGCCAGCGCGTGCTCGAAGTTCTGCGCCAGCCGCTTGAAGACCGCATCGTCACCATCTCACGCGCGACCGGTGCCATCACATTCCCCGCCAATTTCGTTCTAATCGGTGCCATGAATCCTTGCCCCTGTGGGTTTGCCGGTGATCCGGTCAAGCCCTGCACCTGCACGCCCCAGTCGATTACTCGCTACCAGAAGCGCATCTCCGGTCCGCTGATGGATCGTATCGACATTCATCTGGAGGTTCCGCGCATCGAGTACGAGAAGCTTGCCGACCGTCGCCCTGGCGAGTCCTCATCCGCCGTCCGTTCCCGGGTCGAGCGCGCACGCGCGTTGCAATCTCAGCGCTTTGCCGACCGCGCCATTCGCCTCAACAGCGACATGGGCCCGGCTGAAGTCCGCGAGTTCTGCGATCTCGACACCACCGGCGAACAGCTCATGCGCGCAGCCATGCGCCAGCTTCAACTCTCGGCTCGCGCCTATCATCGCGTGCTGAAGCTCTCCCGCACCATTGCCGACCTGGCCGGCGAACCGGAGATCACTCCACCCCATATCGCCGAAGCCCTGCAATACCGACCACGAGAGACGATGTAACGTTGCGGATGTTCACCCCAACCTGACGGAGCGATATGCAACTGATGAGGATCAAGTGATGCATCGAGGTGGATTTCTCATCAATATCGGCATCCCCACCATCGACAACCGTGCCGGCGATCGGCACCACTCTGCGCAAGGACGACGCCTACAAATACAGCAAGATCACCTGCGGCACCTGTTCTCACCATGGATGCGTGCTGGATTGGGTGCATCAACCGAAGACGCTCATCGTTGCACGTTCATCAACTGAATCCAGAAGAGTCGCTGGATACCGTGACTGCCAAATCGTTCGTTAGTCTTGATGGATGGAGGAGCACCGTACTATCAACTGCCCGTTCTGGCTTCGGTGTGTGCGGGTATATTTCGTTCCTCAACTCCACGACACGGTCGAAGTAGAACGAATTACGTCTCTTTGACGAATTGTCATGTTATTGACACATACAAGACCAATTACACAGGGGTTTTGCAACGCTTCCTTTCGCAAACTAGATAAGAGAAGTATCACACTCACGCCTTCGATCATGCGCCGTAACAGTTGAGTGGAGAGCAATCCATGATCCGTGTATTCCTTACAGTGGCACTAGCGGCCATATTAGTCGCTTGTGGAGGATCATCAACTTCAACGACCGGAGACCAGTCAGCGGGCGCTTCCACGGCGGCGGCAGCCGGTACGGCGGCGGCGACCCAGTCTCCAACTACAACTCCTACAATGGTTCCCACGACCACGCCGCAGCCAACATCAATCCCTGAGCCAACTCCGACTCCTGTGCCGACGCCAACTCCTTTGCCAACGCCGACTCCTGTGCCGACGCCAACTCCTGAGCCAACGCCAACTCCTGTGCCAACGCCAACTGGTCCGAAAACCACCTTTGGTGATGGCACCTACTTAGTGGGTAAGGACATTGCGCCCGGATTGTATTGGACCGTCACCACCGACTCGTGTTACTTCGCTCGACTTGCAGGCTTCGGTGGCTCCATTGACGATATCATCGCGAATGACAATGCAACCGGACAAGCAATTGTCCTCGTCCAAGACTCTGATGCAGGGTTTGAGTCGCATCGCTGCGGGCAGTGGGAGAACATCACTTCACTCCCGGTACGAACCGATCCGACAGCACCATTCTCAGACGGCACATTCAAGGTCGGAGATCAAGTTGCTGCAGGAACGTGGAGGAACGACAGTGGTGATTCTTGCTATTGGGAGCGTTTGAGTGGATTTGGCTCCACATTGGACGACATCACTGCAAATGGAATCGTAAGCGCTCCAACAATCGTCACCATCAACCCCAGCGATCAGGGATTCAATTCCCATCGATGTGGCACTTGGACCATGGTCAGCCCCTAACTGAACTCGAGCCGTGGCGGAGCGAAAGACAATACTATATCTGGCGTCCTCAAAGGATCACGGCTGGGCGTGCTCCCTCACCGAAAATGTTACCGCGAGAGGGAGCATGGCGGCTGTATCCTAATGCACGTGCATGATATCGTTTGCCATTCGTGGATAGTCACGCCACCCCTCCACCCGATCTTGGCAATAACATTGGAAGCAGCTCTCGATGTCCAAAGACAACTTTGACACGAATGTGGCGCAGCTTCAGTCAGCGTGTGATATTCTCCTCACGGCAGATTTAATAGTTCCAGCTCTTCTTTTGATTTATGCAGGCATCGACATTCTTGGAGCCATCGATCGTCCGAGGGACAAAGCCGTGCAGTCTGGGGAGGACTTCAAAGCATGGGCGGATCGATACATGAGTCCGGAGAAGTCTCTAGGGTGTACCTCTGACGATCTCTGGGGAGCTCGATGTGGGCTCCTCCACTCATACACGTCTGAGTCTCGGACTTCGCAAATGGGTTCGGCAAAGAAGGTCTTTTATTCGTGGGGCATTGGCAAATCCGAAGATTACAACCTATTGCTACAACAATCAGGTTTTGACGACACAGCTGTAGCAGTGCAGGTCGAAACGCTTCACAAGTGCTTCTCCAACGGTATCTTTCGCTTTGTAGCAAGTCTTGAAACCGATAACGACCAGCGCGAACTCGTCTATGGTCGAGCAAACAAATTCTTCAAACACGTGAGTCCGGATATTCATAACTGGCCCGATCAAGGTTAGCGATAGTGCTCACTCAGTTGGTCCGGCTGCACCGGGAACCGGAGTCCGATTCGAAGTCTCCCATCGGCGGCGTCGTTCCCAAGTTGGTGCCGCTGAATTCGAATTCGCCCAGATTATCAGTCACACCGCCGCCGCGAACCCATTCAAACGCCAGTTTTCGAACGTCTCCAAGCTTACTGTCCGGCCCAAATCCTGCGTCACTAACCTCAACAACACTTGACATTGACGGATTACAAGGCGGAACTCGCTTGTTAAGACCTATTGAGTCAACAGAAAGGACGTGAAACATATGGATGCTTTCGAATCAGTGCGTACCTTACTTGCGGTAAGGAGCTACGAGGACAAACCCGTTCCAAGCGAGGTTGTCAAGAAGATCGTCGACGCGGCCCACCTTACCGCCAGTTCGATGAATCGTCAGCCCTGGCATTTTGTCGTCGTCGATGATCGCGACATGCTCACGAAGCTGGGAGAGTTGGCGACAACCGGCAAATACACGGCGCAGGCCGCATTGGCCATCGTGGTGCTGGTCGAAAAGGACTCGCGCTTTGGCGTGTCGGATGGCAGCCGGGCGATCCAGTCGATGATGCTGACCGCGTGGTCGGAGGGCGTCGGTTCCAATTGGGTTGGATTCCGCGGTCTAGAGCCGGTTAAGGACGTCCTCGGCATACCCGACGAGTACGAAATCCTGGCCATCGTCCCGTTCGGATATCCGATTGACGAATATTGGCCACGGCAAAAAGAATCGCAAGCCGTTCAACGACGTTGTCAGCCACGGGCGCTTCGGCCAGCCATTCAGTTAGGAACAAGCTGGGGCCTGACTCTCTATCTCAGGACAGCGGAGCGATCAGATTGACCGATAGTCGCGGGACGAGATCGCCGGTCATGTCGTTGTGTGCTGCACGGCTTTCGGCTCCGTCAGGACCTGTTTCCTTAGTTCCGGATCGCCTCGAAAGCTGGCTCATAGAGATACTGGGAGTCGTGGCACGAACCGTGGTCGTCGCACACGAACATGGCGTCACTTTACGGCGGAACGTGCCGGGGATATAAGTGGGTACGGCCAATTGCGTGACAAAACCGGAGGAGCCAATGACACATACGCCGGATATCGAACGACCTGACGGAGACGTGATCGAGCGACTCAAGGCGATTAGCAGCGCGACCGCAACCGGTGTGCTGAGCAAGATGGGCATTCGCGACTCGTTTCTCGATGGTCCTGTCGCCTGGACACCTGGCAGCCATGTCGTGGGGCCGGCGCTGACGCTGCAGTTCATGCCGTTACGAGAAGATATCTACGGTGCCGATGAGTACGGCGATCCGGAGCTTCAACTTCACCGGCACGTCCTCTACCACACCCAGCCGGGCGATGTCGTTGTCGTCGACGCACGCGGAGATATGGGCAGCGGCGTATTCGGCGAGATGATGCTGACCTACTTCAAGGGTCGAGGTGGTGGCGGGGTCGTTATTGACGGTACGATTCGTGACTATCCCAAAGCGAAGGATCTCGGGCTCGGGCTCTGGCTGCGGGGCGTTACGCCCAATTTCCATACTCAGGTCCGCATCTTCCCGTATGCGGTCAATGTCCCGATCGCCTGCGGCGGTCGGTTGGTGATGCCCGGCGACATCATCATCGCGGACGACGACGGCGCGGTCGTCGTTCCGAAAGCGATGGCTGCGAAAGTGGCCGACGCCGCGGGTGTGCAAGCCGAATGGGAGGATTTTTCACGCATGCGACTGTCTCAGGGCGGCGATTTGCGCAGGTACTATCCACTCTCTGATGAAGCGCGTCCTGAGTATGAGGAATGGCGCAAGAACCAGGGCGACTAACCCCCTCCTTAGACCGTGTTACGGCTCCGTGATTGAGTTGGATCGCGGAGCCGTAACTACCGCGGTTTGCAAACCCGTTGGCCAAGACATGGAATACCGCCTCCCGGTCGTGCTGAGGCCACAGCCGAAGCATCTCGTCCAACGCTTCCGGTCGATACGGAGACGTGGGAGACCCTTCCTCTGGCTCAGGATGACCAAGCGAACCCCGACCAGAGTTGGTCAATCTTTATCGAATTCGCTGGAGTAGTCACGTTGCGACGCTAAGTTAACTGCTGCTTGAGATCACACGTCACCATCACGTCCACGTCGATCTTCTGCTGACCGGATTCGATCACCCGCCGGTCCCGAGTTTGGGAGCTTGGCTCTCGACGGGACGGATCAGTACTCCCTCGGAGATCGTGATCGGTGACTCTCTTCAATCCGGCTGCCTGAGCGAATCGTTGGGCACCGTTGAGTGCGTGATTGATTGCCAAGCCCGGGCGCAGCATGGGTCTGCCGCTTCCGCGCCTGATATTGGATAATGCGGGTCTATCCGCCCGAATCCGACAGGACTCTATGAGCGACGATCAGCGCCACAAAGACGTGGATCGCACGGAGCAATCCGCACGAGTGGGCGACCGCTCGCGCCTCGCGGTGTTGAGGTACCGCGATTTCCGCCTGCTCTGGAGCGGCGAACTCATGTCGATGATCGGAACTCAGATGCAACTCTTCGCCGTGAACTGGCAGGTGCTGCAATTGCTACGCGGGCAGAGCTACACGCTCTCTATCGCAGGTCAACCTATCTCAATGCGGGCGGACGCATTGGGACTCGGAGCGCTGGGACTGGTGCGAGTCCTGCCGGTGCTGCTGCTCGCGATGTTCGGTGGCGCGCTGGCAGATGCTCATGATCGGCGTAAAGTCATCTCCATCGCGCAATCAGCCGCGGCATTCAACGCCGCCTTGCTGGCGCTGATTTCCTTGAGCGGTCACGCTGGAATCGCCGCGCTTTACGGACTATCGGCTGTTGGTATCGCGGCATCCGTCTTCGCACAACCGGCGCAGCAAGCACTGGTACCGCCGCTGGTCGCGCGCGAGCACCTCTCCAATGCCTACAGTCTGTATGCTCTGATCTGGCAGGTTGGGACGCTGGTAGGGCCGCCGCTGGCTGGCATCATCATTGCCCAGTCCGGATTCGCCACTATCTACGCCATCGACGCCGCCTCGTTCGTCGCCATC
The DNA here is from genome assembly GCA_963785465.1 of uncultured Chloroflexia bacterium. Taxonomy (GTDB): domain Bacteria; phylum Chloroflexota; class Chloroflexia; order Thermomicrobiales; family Thermomicrobiaceae; genus CALAGB01. The sequence continues at coordinate 143,451 of CAWAVM010000013.1, forward strand.
GTGCTCACCGTGCGGGCGATCCACTATCGTCCAGACACCAACGAACGACGAACCGTCCCTCATGTGACGGCGATGCGCGAGGGCTGGCGATTCGCCCGAGGCACCTCGCTCATCTGGCAAACGTTGCTGATTGACTTCTATGCGACCTTCTTCGCCTCAGCCCGGGCAATGGTGCCGTTGATCGCGGCGAACGTGCTGCACGTCGGGGTGCGAGGGTACGGTCTGCTCGCGTCGGCGCAGCCAGTTGGCGCCTTCATCGCGGGCGCGGCGCTCACACTCCGGCGCGATATCCAGCGGCAGGGCATCGCACTCTTCGCCAGCGTGGCGGCCTTCGGTGCTGCCTGGGCGCTATTCGGTTTGACCAACGTCTTCGCGCTCGCCTATGTGCTGTACGGCCTCACCGGCGCGACCGACACCGTCTCGTACGTCATTCGCACGACATTGCGGCAATCGCTGACACCGGACGCCATCCGCGGCCGAGTCGCTGGAATTCACATGACGATTGGCGATGCTGGGCCAGCCCTCGGCGAGTTGGAGTCCGGTCTGGTCGCTTCGGTTTTCAGCGCGCCGGTTGCGATCGTAACCGGCGGACTGGCAACGGTCGGCCTAACCATCTGGGCGGTCTTTCGCTGGCCCGGGCTCCGCCGATATCGCCCGGCGCTTGTTTACCCCGCCGAACCTGACGACGACGTCCGATTTAGCACGGGGGTCGACTAGATCACAACCAACGGTCGCCGCGATTCATCCAATCGGAGCGCGTCCATGATCCGCACACTGTTTTGATCATCAAACACGCTTCCTGCCAAATTCGAGAATTTGCGTGTCCAACTGGGATATGCAATAATTCCCGTCCCCTAAAAGGTCGAACACGGCGATTTGCTCAGAATCTGAACCGGAGAGTAAACCGTGCCTCCAACGATCGGCAAGCGCATCGTCATCATCGGGATCTCCGGTTCGGGCAAGAGTACGCTGGGAAAGCGTCTGGCATCGAGGTTAGGCGTCGAATTTATCGAACTCGACGCACTTCATTGGGAACCCAACTGGGTCGAGGCGGAGACCGAGGTTTTTCGAGAGCGCGTGCGCCGGGCAATCGAGCCAGATTCATGGGTCATGGATGGAAACTACCGGAAGCAGATCGACCTCAGTTGGCCGCTCACCGACACGGTCGTCTGGCTCGATACTCCATTTCGAACTGCGTTCTGGCGATGTCTCGTTCGGTCATGGAAGCGGTATCGTAGCAGAGAGCTACTCTGGGGCACGAATCAGGAAAACTTCTGGGAGCACCTGATGCTCTGGAACCCGCAGAGGTCGCTGCTTGGCTACATGCTCAGAAATTACCGTTCTCGCCGCAGACTCTACTTAACGGCAATGCAGAGCCCTCGTTGGTCGCATATCACGTTTGTTCATCTTCGCTCGGCAAGAGAGATGGAAAAGTGGGTAGATCAAATTCAAATTTGAACTCTTGACAGTGGTGCGGAGGGACGCAATGCTGTGGAAAGCGCAGATATGCGGCGGCTCGTTTTCCCGATTGGAGAAGTGTAATGCCAATGTACATCGTTCTCGGTCAACTCACAGATGAAGGCGCCAAGAATGTGTCAGATTTCGTTTCGGGGGTTGAACAGAACATCGCGCGGGCTAAATCACTCGGCATCAAAGAGCATGGCTGGTATATGACCCAAGGTCAGTACGATTTCGTGGTGATCGTCGAAGCGCCGGAATCTGAGGTCCTGCTGAAACAGGCGTTCGGAGTTGCCGGTACCGGAAAAGCTCGAACCCAGACGATGCGCGCGTATACCATAGATGAGGTCCGCCAGGTCCTTCCCTAAATCACTCTGTTTCGACACAGGATATGGAGGAAGTCCGTAGAGAGGTGACGAGAGTCGACGCGTGCTCCTACACGACGCGGAGATCTGCGGTGATACGGGATCGAACGAGCCGGATCATCGTTCGTGGTCCCACCGAGAACGATGATCCGACCACCTGACGATCAACTTGGTCAAATGGCCTTTGCCCCAAGCCCTGAGAACAATACGACACCCGGCCGATCAGAACGATCAGACCGGGCGTCCCGCTATTGACCTTATCCGGCTCGAACAGTACCGCTCAGGTCTCCTTCAGTCTCTTCGTCGCGTCTGCCCGCTCGGCGATCAGACCGGCGGTGCACCGAGATTCTCAATGGTGAAGCCAGACCCGACACCTGGAGCGAGATCGAGCGTGGCAGGAGTGGCCGAATTGTTGCGAAGTGTCAAGACATCACCGGCGGCAAGGCTTAGGATCGAGTTTCCGCTGACTTCTCCGGTGGCGACCAGCGAGTTAACACTGGTCGACGCATCCACTGTTCCGTTGATCGCCACAGCGAATTGCGGATCCGACACCCGCGGTGATGTTTACGTACCACGACACTCGATATTGACCCGCAACCGACACTGTGATGGTTGTGGTTCCCGCAGTATGCGTCACGTTCGATAACGGACCATTGTTACTGAATGGAAAGTCCGCTCCACCCACAACGGTTGCGTCAGCGATCGTAGCCAACTCGTAAACGTAGCCATATCCACTCAGCCCGGCGCCCGCTGCACCAGTAGGCCCAGTTGGGCCGGTCGGGCCAGTCGCCCCAGTCGGGCCGCTCGGACCTGTTGGTCCCGTATCCCCAACCGGACCAGTAGCCCCGGTCGGGCCGCTCGGACCTGTTGGACCCGTATCCCCGACCGGACCAGTCGCCCCAGTCGGGCCGCTCGGACCTGATGGACCCGTATCCCCGACCGGACCAGTCGCCCCAGTCGGGCCGCTCGGACCTGTTGGTCCCGTATCCCCAACCGGACCAGTAGCCCCGGTCGGGCCGCTCGGACCTGTTGGTCCCGTATCCCCAACCGGACCAGTAGCCCCGGTCGGGCCGCTCGGACCTGTTGGTCCCATATCCCCAACCGGACCAGTAGCCCCGGTCGGGCCGCTCGGACCTGATGGACCGATTGCACCCGACGGGCCAGTCGGGCCGCTCGGACCAACTGCATTCCAGGAGACCGCGGTCTCGGTACTGGCGCACGACTGACCCCTCTCGGTATCGATCAGTCGTAGACTACCGGCGGTGCCCCCAAAGAACGGAATCCAACCCGGCAGGAAAAACCTCCCGCCGCCTGTCTGGACACAGCCGTGGAACACGTTTGATTGATCTGGAATGTCCGCGAATGCGTTTGTAGCGAGCGCCAATACAAGTATGGCCGCCACAAATCCGGAACGCACGAGACGTCGCTTTGGGACACGTGAGAAGGTCTGTTCCCACCGCTTCTTCGCGTCGGTGGACCGTGCTATTCATCCGTTTCTCCTCAATTGATCCAGTGAAAGATATGCGTGCGGTGAGTAGGATTCCTGCGAACAACGTCGATATCACAGGTGTCTGTGACTTCACATTCCAACCTACAGAAAGATCCCGTCTCTACCTCACCTCCAATCTTGACCAAACACGCGATCGACGGCTGGTTTCTCGCCGGAAACGCTTGGCTATGTCGAAACGCAACACCGAACTCAGGTGCCGCGTATGTTTTGTTCGCCACGCGTTACCTCAGTAGTCCAAGACGGATACAGGCGCAGCGTCGTTTGACGCCGCGCCCGCATGACTGTTACTTCATAGTCGCCAGAACGTGCTTGGGAACCGGTGGCTGGAGGCCGGGAGCTAGCGGGGTTTCGTAGGGCTTTCCTCCGGTCCGCTCCTTGAACTCCGCCTGCGCCTGCTCGATCAGCTTCGTATCGCTGAAGAGTGCCGCGCCAGTCACGGCCATGGTCTTGGCGGCCAGCATCATCCCTTTGTGGCCGATAGACATGCCGGCCGTGGCGGTAATGCCCCAACTATGGCCCGGGATGGCCGTCGGGTGACACACCGTGTGAACCTGGACCGTCGGGGTGATATAGCTGACGTCGCCCACGTCGGTCGATCCACCGGAAACATGCCCTTCGTCGTACATCGCCATGATGTCACCGTGCAGCGGCAGATCCATCATGCTCTCCGACATACCTCGCGCACGAAGGTTCAGTTCGCAGGTGCCTGGCGCATAACCCGAAATGACCGTGGCGGCATAGGCATTCTCTTCTTCGGAATATTCGATCGGGCCGAGCCCTTCCATGATCCCGTGCGCCAGATCCGCCAGGAAGTAGTTCGGCAGCACATCGAAGCAGCCTCCCTGCATGTCCTCTTCCAGCGTCGTCTCGGTCATCAGCGCCGCCCCCTGCGCGATCTTACGGACACGTGCGGTGAGTTCGTTGACCTGGTAGCGGTGTGGTGCTCGGACGTAATACCAGACCTCGGCTTCAGCCGGAACGACATTGGGCGCGCCGCCGCCATTGGTGATGACGTAGTGAATGCGCGCCTCCTGAATCGAGTGCTCGCGCATGTAGTTGACGCCGGTATTCATTAACTCGACCGCGTCGAGGGCCGAGCGGCCTTGCTCCGGGTTACCCCCAGCGTGCGCGGTCTTGCCATGGAAGCGGAACTTGATGTTATCCAGCGCGTTGCAGCTACCTTTGACGCCGTTGTTGAAGTCTGACGGATGCCAGGTGATGGCGACGTCAAGATCATCAAAGATCCCGTCGCGCGCCATGTAGACCTTGCCGATCAGCGTCTCTTCAGCCGGGCAACCGTAGTAGCGGACAGTCCCTTGCTGACCGGTTTCTTCCAGCCAAGCTTTGACCGACATCGTCGCGGCCAGCGCGGCAGTACCGAGCAAATTATGTCCACAGCCGTGTCCAGGTGCTCCTTCCGTTTCAGGATCCTGAGTCGCCTGCAGTTTCTGCGACAGACCCGGCAGCGCGTCGTACTCTCCGAGAAAACCGATGATCGGCGAACCGCTCCCCCACTCCGCCATGAAGGCGGTCGGCAGTCCTCCGACGTTCCGGGTGATACGAAAGCCTTCCTTTTCCATCTCGGCCGTGTGAATGGCACACGCTTCGATTTCGGCGAGACCCAACTGCGGATGGCGCCAGATCTCGTCGGCGACCGCGACAAAGCGGCCCTCGCGCTCTTCGAGCCATTCGAGTATCTCTTCGTTCGTTGCCAAGATTCCCTCCTTGTGCACGGATTAATTCAACGTCGTTCACGATAGCACAGGCGGACAGGCACGCAATCTTCTTCACGCAGTGATCGTGCCGCCGTCTCGAATCATGAAGCGCGGTCGATTTCATACTAAGATGTGGAAAACAGATGTACCCGATCACCACCGAAATGGATGAACCACTTCCCGGCGGACCCGATAGATCGAATCGCCCTGCGGGTCTAGTCGACCAGTGGATGTCCCTCGGGTAAATACGGCCAGTCACCGTCCAGAAAGGGAATCGACCATTGGAGTCTAATCGACACTACGACTATGTGATCGTTGGGGCGGGATCGTCCGGAGCGGTACTGGCCGCGAGGCTCAGCGAAAATCCGGCCACGAGTGTATTGCTGCTGGAAGCCGGCCCTGATTATCGAGCGAACGACGCACCGGTCGAAATGCACAGCACGAACCCATTGGGCATCAACAATCCCGAACTGTTTTCCGATCATCAATGGCCACAACTGGTCGCGCGACGCACATCGGCTCAGGAGCCGCGACGCTATGATCGCGGTCGCGGGCTCGGCGGTAGCTCGACAATCAATTACATGATCGCTCATCGAGCGATGCTCGAAGACTACGATAGCTGGGCCGAGCAGGGGTGCGAAGGTTGGTCCGGCGAAGAACTACTGCCGGCCATGAACCGGTTGGAGAACGATCTTGACTACGGCGACGCGCCGTATCACGGCAACAGTGGCCCAATCACGATTTACCGGCCGACGTTTGCACAATGGGGCAAGGTGGACCTGAGTCTTCTGGAGGCTGGACTGGAGCTGGGTTATCCCTGGCATCATGATTTGAACGCCCCGGAATCGACCGGCATTTGCGCGATGCCCGTCAATCGGACCCATGACGGACGGGTCTCGACCAACGACGGCTATCTTGAACCAGCCCGCGACCGCTCCAATCTCACGATCGTGGGGCACGCCCACGTCGATCGTGTTCTGTTCGATGGGCGCCGGGCCACCGGAGTTCGTGTTTATCTTCTCGGAGGGCCGGCGGACCTTCATGGCAACGAGATTATCGTCTGCGCGGGCGCCGCATTCTCACCCGGCATATTGATGCGCTCCGGTATCGGTCCAGCCCAGGATCTGCAGACCCTCGGCATTCCGGTGCTGAACGATCTGCCGGTCGGTCGAAATCTGTTGGACCACTCCGCCGTTGGCATTCGGCTCGATCTCAAGCCTGATGCGAGAGCTCAACACTGGGACCATCGTCTGATGTGTTGCTATATCCGCTACAGTTCGGGGCTAGCCGGTGCCGATGAAAACGACATGGTCATCAGCAGTCGGAATCTCGGTGGCTATGACGAGGCGGGTCTGGCAACGGGCGGGCTTAACGTTCTTACCTGGCAGAATTTCTCACGCGGGACGTTGAAACTGGTCGACTCCGATCCATACACGTTGCCCGAGATCGATCAGAACTTGCTCGGCGACGAGCGCGACCTCGTTCGCCTGCGTGATGGCGCGCGTCGGCTTTTTGCCATCGCCCGACACCGGGCCGTCGGTGCAATCGCCAAACAGATCACATTGGTGACCTACGCGCCTGACTCACCTTTCAAGACAACGGAAGACGTCAGAACGGATGAGACGCTCGATCAATGGCTGCTCACGTCGGCCCGCGACACCTGGCATATCTCAGGAACCTGTCGCATGGGCAGCGTCGCCGATCCTCGCTCCGTGGTCGATTCCGATTGCCGGGTGCTGGGTGTAGAAAACCTGAGAGTCATCGATGGCTCGATTATGCCGGAGGTCACACGCGCCAACACCAATCTCACGTGCATGACGATCGCCGAACACATGGCCGTCCGGCTCCGGCGCGAGACGTAGTGTTCCGGGGGTTAATTCACCGCCGAGATTCGTAGGAAAGGTGACACCCCATCAGGAAGTTCGTCACCCGATCCAGGAACCGCGAGTGGGAATCTGTCCGAGCGATGGCCCGTGGTGAGGAAGAAGGATCCGCCGCCCAACATCTGCTCGGTGGCTAGAGAGCAGGGCCGGGCGGCGGCAATCCGGAGGACTAGTTGGCTGGATTAACGTTTTGGTTCAAGTTGAATACATTCGTCGGGTCGTAGCGTCGCTTTATTTCGGCCAGCCGAGAATAGGTCTGTTCCGGATAAGCCTCGCGAACACGCTCTTCTCCTTCGTCGCCGACGAAGTTCACGTAAACACCAGACGTCATCGGTTCGAGCACCTGCCATAGATCTTCCACCCACAGCCGATCCTGATCGGCCATACCGACGTTGAGGATTGCCAGCAACATCGACTTATCTCGATGGGCGAACGCGGTCGCCTCGTTCGAGATCCGGGCATAGGCACCGCCGAGAGCGCGGAGTTGGGTCATGCCGGCCGGAGCCTGGCGGTTCCGATGGTGATCGAGAATCTCTCGAATGGCCGCGTCAGACAGCCCATCCATGAATCCGGACCGCATGATCCCGGGGTGTGGCTCAGATGCTTGCGCCGTGAAGTCGTACAGAGCGGGATAAGGCATCGGCGCAACGATCTCTCCGATCGGTTCGGCAAGCGCCTGAATTGGCGCGATCGCGCGGCGGCCTGCTTCAAAGTCACCGGCGTAGCAAAACATCACAACGAAGGCGAGTTTCCCGTGTGCCTCTTCCGGGATCACCGGCAGCGGCGGTGCCGCCATTACCATGCCAATAGTGGTCAGTTCGTCCGGCGCCTGTACGGCATAGTCAGCGTATCCTCGTAGTACCTCGGCCGTCGGCGGCAGAACGATCGCACCACCGAGAATCATCCCGGCTGGATGCAGCTGAAACTCGAAGCCGGTCACGATGCCGAAGTTACCGCCACCGCCACGGATGGCCCAGAACAGGTCAGGATTCTGGTTCGCGCTCGCGACGATCAACCGCCCGTCTGCCGTCACGATCTCAGCCGATAGCAGGCTGTCGATCGTAAGCCCGTGCTTGCGCACCAGCCAGCCGATGCCACCCCCAATCGTTAGTCCTCCGATGCCAACCGAGGCTGTATCCCCGGTCGAGAGAGCCAGCCCGAGTGGCTGCGCTGCGGCGCACAGATCCATGGTTCGGGCACCGGGCTGCACCCAGGCGGTCTGCTTCACCGGATCGACGCTGACGCTTCTCATGCCCGAAAGATCGATTACCAGGCTGCCATCAACTGAGCTGTCGCCGGCAAGGCTGTGTCCACCGCTGCGTACCGCGAGTTGCAGTTCGTTGTCACGGGCAAATTCGACCGCGCGAATCACATCCGCGGCATCGGCGGCTCGCACGATGAGTGCCGGATAGCGGTCAAGTGCAACATTGTGAATACGGCGTGCGACATCGTATTCGGCATCGGACGAGCGCACGACGGAGCCGAGAATCCTCGACTCAAGTGACTGAATTACGATCGGATCGATTACGTCGACCCTCGTTGCTTGCGATACAATCACGTTGCGTTCCTTTCGCCGGTTAGTGGCTGTTAATGACCTCGAATCCGTTTGATTCGCCGCACACTTTCGGTGCGTTATGTGACTAGTATCGTGAGATGGAAGCGGATCGGGACCGGGGATTCTGAGGGAATACTGACTGTGGAACGGGCCGGGAGAAGTACCTGCCGCTAGGTTCAGGTAGACGCGACCCCTCGGTCCAGATTGGGACAGGTCACTCGGGGAGCTTTCCTCGTGGTCGGAACTGGTGATCAGCAGGATGAACGAGATAACGACGTCGTACGATCCCAGCAGTTCTGCGCGTTCTTGCGAAAATTCGGAGGAGGCAGGTAGTAACCTGACCCGTGTTCAAACGGACAGGTACGACCCTCATCAGCAGTATCGAGACATCTTCGAGGCGGCAAGCGACGGTCTAATTGTCAACGATCTCGACACCGGCATCGTGCTCGAAGCCAACCCGGCTGCCTGTCGCATGCACGGATACGACGATATGGCCGGCCTACACCCATCCGTCTTCATCCACCCCGACAGTCACTATCTTTTCGCCGATTACATCGTAGCCCTGCGAGAGGGACGAGAATATCGCTGCCGAGCGCAAGATGTTCGTCGGGACGGTTCGGTGTTCGACGTGGAGGTACTCGGCCGTCGGATCTCGTACCAGGGTAAAGCAGCGATGCTCGGGGTCCTGCGTGATGTCACCGACCAGGTGCATGCGTATCAGATCCTGGAAGCAAGCGTCGCCGAGCGAACCCGCGAAATCCAACGACGAGGTCGGGTCGCCGAGGGGATGCGTGAACTCATCGAGGCAGTAAACGCTCGGCAAACGCTCGATGAGATTCTGAGCTATCTGGTAGACCAGGCCCGCGTCCTTCTGGGCAGCGACGCCAGTGCGGTTTTTCTTCCGGTTGACGACCGGGGCGGCAGTCTACTCGGCATTCGAGCGTCGTCCGGTTTGGCTCAAGAACACGCCAGTGTACGCATGCCGCTTGGTATTTCATCAACCGGGCTGGCGTTTGGCCGCCGGAAGCCGGTCTTTGTATCCGACCTGCAAGCTGCTCTCCCGACTGAATCAAAACCGATCGAAGAACTCCAGCTGGACGAGCGTCCCAATGCCATACACGTGGTGGGGTTGCCGTCGATCCTCGAGAATCCGGAACGAGAGCCAGGAACTGGGCCGACCGGGGGAATGCGCGCCTTTGCCCAGCTGTACGGCGCCTTTCTCTCAGTTCCGATGACGGCCAAAGATCAAGCCTACGGGACGCTCTCCCTCTACTATCAGAGCCCAAGGGAGTTCACCGATGACGATATTTCGCTGGCAAACGCATTCGCCGGTCAAGCGGCGCTGGCAATCGAAAATGCGAGGCTACGCGAGCAAGCTGGTCAGGCGGCTGCGTTGGAGGAGCGACAGCGACTAGCTCGAGAGCTTCATGACGCGGTTACGCAGACGCTCTTCTCGGCCAGTCTCATCTCTGAGGTCATTCCGGATCTTTGGGAAACTGACCCAGACGCTGCCAAGCGCAGGCTGGAACAGCTGCGTAGACTGACACGTGGTGCGCTGGCAGAAATGCGGATTTTGCTGCTCGAGCTCCGTCCGAGTGCTCTGACCGACATTCCGCTACCTGATCTGCTCCATCAGCTCGTCGAAGCATCGATTGGCGCCACGAAGTCGGAGGTCGACCTGACGATCGAGGGAGACCATCGCACCAGGCTCGCGCCGGATGTCCAGATCGCACTCTACCGTATCACTCAGGAAGCGCTCAACAACATCGCGAAACACGCTCAGGCGCGGCATGTCAGCATCGTGCTTCACTGCGAATCAGGCGACTGTGTTGATCTTCGGATTCACGACGACGGAGTCGGATTCGACCCGTCAACTATCCCGGCCGGACACATGGGCGTCGGCATCATGGAAGAACGGGCCGCATCAATCGGAGCGACGATCCACGTTCAAAGCGCTCGTGGGTCTGGCACACGAGTTGACGTTCTTTGGAGCGATGAGAAATGCACGCTGGTATGACGTCGATCGGCGATCAGGTCAAGCCGATCCGAGTTCTAATTGTCGACGACCACGAGATGGTTCGAAGTGGTCTCAATGCCTTCATGCAGGGGGTTGACGATCTCGAGGCGGTGGGCGAGGCTGGTTCCGGCGAAGAAGCGATTCAACAATGCGAACATCTTCAGCCGGACGTCGTGCTGATGGATATGCGCATGCCGGGCATCGGCGGAGTTGAAGCAACACGCTCCATCCGCGAGCGCTGTCCGAACGTCCGCATCATTGCCCTGACCAGCTTTCCGGAACAGGAACTGGTGCATCAAGCGTTGCAAGCTGGGGCGATGAGCTACCTCGTCAAGAACGTCGCCCCTTCTGAATTAGCCTGTGCGATACGTGACGCCGTCGCCGGACGGCCCACCCTGGCACCCGAAGCCGCACAAGCGCTCATTCGCCAGGTGACCAAGTCTGCAACTCCGGGGCACGATCTGAGCCCTCGCGAGCGAGAGGTGCTTGCCCTGATGAAGCAGGGCATGAGCAATCGCGCCATCGCCGATCAACTCGTGATCAGTCGCTCGACCGTCGACTTTCACGTCAGCAACATACTGGGCAAGTTGGGCGTCGGCAGTCGGACCGAGGCCGTGGCCCTGGCTATCCAACATCAGCTGGTCGATTGATCTCGAACGTCGTTTGGGCGACTGGTACGTCGCATACACCCGAACGCGAAGGTCACCCGCTCAGGTGAGACATATGTGCGCGACTAACCGCTACTTCTGAGTTCCCTTTGCCACGCCAATGATTCATCCGCTCCAGTGTGCACGCCATTGATCGAATGATCGGAGCATGGTCTACTGCCAAAAAGGCTGCGCGATCGCCAGCCGTTTCAGCGTTTGGAGGGGAAACGATGCCACTCGACGATATTCTGAGCGAGGTCTCGGCCGATAACGCCTGGGAAGACGTACTCCACATCACCAGCAACATCCCTTCCCGACTGGCCGGCTCGGACAACGCTCGACGCATGGCTGAGTTCGCCCACCAGAAACTCCAGAACGCGGGAATGACGAGTCAACTGCACGAGTTCATGGGGCTGGTCTCCTTCCCGGAACCGGCCACCGTTATTGTCCTGTCGCCCGAGTCCTTCTCCATTGAGGGCTACACCTTGGCGCAGTCGGCCTCAACCGAAGGATTCGAAGGCGAGCTCGTCGACATCGGTGCCGGCGCGGAAGCCGATTATGAGGGTCGCGACATGCGTGGCAAGATCGGGCTCTCCGGCTTTCCCTATGCCCCGGCGCGTCACGAAAAGGCTCTGATCGCCTGGAAGCACGGCTCGGCCGGACAGATCATGATGAACTTCGGCGATGAGCAGTGCGAGGCCTTCGCGTTTGGCTCGGTCAAATCGGCCTGGGGCAATCCTACTCCCGAAGCGCTTGAGCACGAGTCGCCCGATCTCCCGTGCATCTCCATCTCCCGAGTCGACGGTCTCCGACTACAGGAGCTCTGCGGACGCGGTCCGGTTCGCGTGCGGATCAGCTGCAAGACCGCGAACGGCTGGCACAAACTGACCATGACGAGTGGCGAGTTCGGCACCGAACCTGAACGAGAGTTCCTCCTGCTCGGCGGACACATGGACTCCTGGTACGGGCCACAGGCAACCGACAATGCTACGGGTGATGCCTGCATTCTGGAGCTGGCCAGAGTGTTTAAGGAGCACGAGGGAGAGCTACGCCGAGGTCTCGTCACTGCCCTCTGGATGGGCCACGAGACAGGCACCATGATCTCGTCGAGCCGTTTCGCTGATGTCAACTGGGACCGGCTACGACGCAGCTGTATCGCCTATCTGCAGGTCGATCAACCTGCCATCGCAAACAGCGGCCTCTGGCACACCGCATCGACCGAGGATATCCAGACCTATTCGACGCGTATCGCACGCGAGACGATCGGAAACATGCCAGTTCGCTGGGGACGCCAGCGCAAGAACGGGGACTCATCCTTCTTTGGCGTCGGACTGGCGGCGCTGGCGGGTGAGATGATGATGAGTGAAGAGGAGACGAAGCGAAACGCGCTGGCCAACCTCGGTTGGTTCCACCACTCTGCCCACAACACGCTCGATAAGGTCGATCGGGCACTGCTGGCGCCGCACCTTGAGGTCTACGCCCGTTGGATGTGGGGTCTATTGACAATGCCGATTCTGCCGCACGAATACGAGCCGCTCGGCCGCGCGTTCGTCGATCGACTGACCGAGCTGAGCGCCGACGATGTGCCCGGTATCGACTTGCGGACTGCGATCGAGCAAGCACAGGAGTTTCTCACACTCGCGACGAGGCTGGACCAGCAGTCGTCCGCCTGGAGCAAGCGCATCGAGTCCGGAACTGCTGACGGTGACGACATAGCCGACCGGATCAACCAGACCAAGCTCCGCGTCTCGCGCGTGCTCGTACCGATCGCCTCGACCGTGGTCGGCGCCTATGGGCAGGACCGCTACGGCCATGCCTGGCAATCACAAATGATCCCGTCGCTCGTGCCGTATCCGAAACTGGCGAATTATGCACGCGACTCTGAGGAGTTCCAGACCTGGTGGGTCTCGATGGTCCGCGCCCGTAACCGCACCGTCGACGCGCTCAGTCTGGCCAGCGAAATCGTTCGCTCAACGCTTGAGGACGTGGGGTGAGATAGCAAGAGCGGACCGTCACGTCCTCCATTCTGCGTCAGAGCACGATGCCGATGGGCAACGCTTGTATTCGTCGCCAACGGCGGTGCAAGACTTTTTCTAACGGTCGATTCAATGCGCGCGTTGGTTGGAGTCGCCTTTCATCACGAAGGGCGCGCGGTCGCCGGGCGGAGTTAAGCCCCGCCTTTACGAACGAGACACTCACCCAATGTCGGGTGGCGGCTTGATCCCATAGCCTTCTGGCGGCTCGGCACCGATGAGGTTGCGGACAAAGAAGTCCCAACGCTTGCGCGTGAAGTAGATGTTGCCACGCGCCCAGGGCGACTCGAACGCCTTCAGTCCGCGCCGCAGGTCAAAGAGCCCATGATTCGTGTTCGGGATGATGAGCATCTCGAAGTCCTTATTCGCAGCGATGAGCGCGTCGACCATGCGCAACGTCAATGACGGATGTACGTTGTCGTCCATTTCGCCGTGGACCAGCAGCAGCTTCCCTTTCAGGTTCGCCGCCAACCGAATGTTATCCTGGTGCGAGTACGTCTCGGCATCATAGAGTCCGAGCCACGCCTCACCCCAGAGCGCGACGTACCCAAGATTGTCGTGATTGCCGGCCGATGAGACCGCCACCTTGAAGAAATCAGGGAAGAGGAGCATAGCTCGCATCGAGGCGTAACCACCGCCCGAGTGACCGTAGATCCCGACCCGATCCAGATCGAGCGAGGAATCGCGTTCACCAAGCTGGGTGAGCCCGACCACGTGATCCTCCAGGCCGCCCGCCTCGCCGAATCCGGCCCCCGTTGCGACATCAATCATCTTGCGAGAGCGGAAAGGCGTCCCCAGGCCGTCGATAGTGATCACGATGAACCCCAGCTCGGCCAGCGCCTGATCCTGCCAGAAGGAGCTCTCGGCGGTCGGGAAGGCTTTCGGCGTCCTGATAATCTGCGGTCCCGGATAGGTCGCGTCCAGTACCGGATATTTCCGATTCGGATCGTAATTGCTTGGACGGATGATCATGCCGTAGATATCGGTCACCCCGTCGCGCGCCTTCACCTGGAATCGCTCCGGATAGCGCCAACCACGCTCCAGTAATCGGCTGACGTCAGCCTGTTCCAATTGGGCGATCAAGCGGCCGTCGTCGGCACGGAGTACCGTGGTATGTGGTTGATCGATCCGTGAGAACGTGTCGAGGAAGACGCTGCCGGTCGGTGAGAAGGTGATCTCGTGCTCAGCATCTTCGGGCGTCAGCAATTCGAGCCGGTTGCCGTCAAAATCACAACGATACAGATGCCGATAGTAGGGGTCTCGTCCAGATTCGCGACCGTTGGCGGTGAAGTAGATCCAGTGACCGCTCTCATCGACGCGCACGACTTCACGAACGTTCCAGGCACCGGACGTGAGCTGCGTTCGCACCTTTCCCGAGCCGATATCGATGAGGTACAGGTGTCCCCAGCCTGACCGACTGGAGAACCAGGTGAGGAGCTCGCCATCTCCTATTTCGCGCACGTTCTCCACCTTGGTCTCGACCGGTATATGATCCGGATAGACCGGGGTGGCCCCCTGCTCCTGGTGCAAAAGGCGCTCTTGACCTGTCCTGGCATCGACCTGCGACACGCTGATCTTGCGACGGTCACGCGATCCACGAATCACAAAATAGCTGCGCCCGTCCTTGCTCCACCACAGCAGATTGAGATCGATCGGGTTGTGCAGCACGCTGACGATCGGGTCGCCTTTCGCGAGGACCTGTTTGCCCTTGTTCGCGTCAATCACGAGGGGAGCGGCTATCTCCACATGCTCGTCGCCTGGCAGCGGATAACGATAAGAGTGAAGCACAGGCCGCACCCGGTCCGGCGGAACTGCGGTCTGAATCAGGTACATTGGCTCAATCTGACGCTCATCCAGCCGGTAGGTGAGCAGACGCGTGGAGTCTGGAGACCATGCGACGCCCGGCTTGAGCGGCTTTCCCAGCAGCTTATCGGTCACCTCGGACTGCCGGCCGCCGGGAAGAGTGCCGTAGCCATAAAAGGGCTCGGCGTCATTCGTCAACTGACGCTGTTTCCCGGATTTGGTCTCGCGCACGAAGATGTTGCCATCTCGAATGAAGGCAGCCAGATGACCATCAGGTGACGGGACTTCGTCCTTTGGCGCGTCCTCGGCTGCGTCACCTCGTTTACACGCATAGGTCTCCAGATCGCACGACCAGGTCGTGCCTTCGACCACGAACTCGACGCCGATCGATTCCGTATCGTTGTCGTCGAAGGTCAGCGTGATCTCATCAAAGGGAAGTTGATTGCCGGTGTAGTAGATGCCGGATGCCTGGGACAGCGCCGCCGCAAGTCGCTCGTGATCGAAAGCTGGCTGTCGAAAATCATTGGCTGGGTCGATGACGACGAATTCCGTCCCGTCGCGGCTCGATCGCCGATACCAGAAGCGATCAGTTTCCCCTATCCAGTGGGGCGCAACGCCGGTGTTGAAGACGAGCTTGGCGACATTCCAGGGTAAATAGCTCTCGGCCCGGGCATAGTTGGCACGCGTGTCGGCGTTAATCGGTTGATCTGCCATATTGATCCTCCTGCGAACGTCGTAAATTTCCGGAAGGAACCGCTGGATGCGGTTGAACTGAATGCGGGGATCTCAGATGAGAAGTTCATCCCGCCAGTGCCTGACAGTCTGAAGCACAGCGTCGGTCAGCCCAACAGCGCTGTCAAGCTGATTTCCTCGAGCGTTGCTCTGGCAGCGTCCGCACCCGGATCTCCAGATTGCCCTCGTGCCGCCCCCTGTAGTCGTTGACACTCCGGCACGAAACACATAGGGTGTCATGACATTAGCACCTGCATAATCCCACACTTTGATCGGAGCCACTCATGACCGTTGCCTACCTTCGAGACCGATACAACCTGCCGCTGTCGACAAGTTCGAGCACCGCAGCTGAAGAATATGTGCGGGGAGTAGACCTCGTCCTTTCGGGCAACATCGGAGCGACGGAGCACCTGACCAAGTCAGTTGAGGCTGACGAAGGCTTTGCGCTCGCTCATGCGACTCTGGCGTCGATTGACCTGCGCTGGAGACGATTCGATTCGGCCCGTACACACACCGAGGCTGCCCAGGCACTGAGTCGCGGGACCAGCAAGCGCGAGAAACAGCACGTCGAGGTGATCTTCCAGATGGTGGCCGGCAACGGTTCCCAGGCTCTTGAGCTCGCGCGCGAACATCTCGACGAATTTCCAAGCGACGGCTACATTCTGAGCCAGTACATCGGCCTGCGACGCGGCCCCGGATGTCGCGAGATGAGTGCCGCGATTCTCGACACCATTGAGGCACTTGAACCGGCCTACGGCGATGACTGGTTCTATACCGGAGCACGATCTTTTCAGCTTCACGAACTGAATCGTTTCGGCGAGTCACGTCAGTATGCCGAGCGCTCGCTGGCTGGGAACCCGCGCAATGGCAACGCCGCACATAATCTGGCGCATTGTTTTTACGAGACGGCTGATTTCACAGGTGGGCTCGAGTTCCTGAACGACTGGATCGTCGAATACCACCCCGACGCACCCCACTACTCACATCTCAACTGGCACAAGGCGCTGTTCGATCTTACGCAGGGCCGGTACCAGGACTCCTACGACGTGTATCGCGAGTCGATCCGTCCCAGCGTCCTCAAACAGGATGTCGGCGCACTTGGTCCTCCGGTCGCCGATGCGACCTCGCTCTTCTGGCGCTACCGGCTGTATGGTTCACCACTTGAGCGTCGCGACGACTGGAGCGAGATCGACGACTTCGCTCAAACTGTCGCTTCAGGCCCGCGATCGGGCTTCTACGATGCGCACTGCGCCCTTGCCTTCGCCGCTACCGGCAACGACACAGCGATGTCGTCACTGCTGGACGGGTTGCGAGCAGCGGCAGATGATGGGCACGCGCTGACCGCCGAGGTAACGCTGCCCTTGGTGCTCGGCATCGAGGCGTTCGGACGCGAATCCTACGCGGAGACCGTCGCGCATATCGAGCCGATCTTTGACGATCTCGTGCGCATAAACGGGAGCCAGGCACAGCGCCTGGTCTTCGAGGAGACCCTGCTACGCGCGTACATGCTCACCGGTCGACATGAGAAGGCCGAGGCGATGCTTCGCGCCCGCCTTGAGCACAAGCATTCGGGTCGCGATTTCTTCTGGCTCGCTGAAGCCGATTCAAGCCAGGGGCTAATCGACGCGGCCAGGGAGAACCTGGGAACGGCACAGGCCATGTGGTCGAACGCGGATCCAAACGCGCCCGAGTTGGTGCGGCTAGAACAGTAGCGCGACGACCGGCCGAGCTATTCAGCAGACCTCGCGACAGTCGCGCTCACGCTACGCGGAGCGCGGTCAGAGATGACTCGCCGTCCACCAACGCTCGAAATTGCGTTACTATCTCCACGTAAGGCTCAAATGCCTTGTCAGGTCAACGCGTGGCACCCGGCCGCGCGCGAATATGACCGATATTCCAGGGATAAGTGGGAAGGAAACCTCCATGTCTATTTCCTCGTGGAAGGATGAAGCGACCGAGAGCGCTATCGTCGGCGATATCTCGATCGACGAGCCTTGGGGACTCATCGAGAAGTTCAGTACGCTGAACCGTCTTTCGGGGAGCGATGAAGAAGCCCAGGCGGTCCGTTACATCACCGACAAACTTAGCGCCTGGGGTGTGCCGCACACCGTCCATCATCCAACCTGTCTCATTAGCCTGCCGGGACCATCGACGCTTCGCACGCTCGGCCCCAGTGGCCGCTCGTTCACCGTCAAGACATCCTCGTTTTCACCGTCGACGGACGGACGCGAGGTCGAGGCCGAATTGGCCTATGTTCCAGGGGCGCAGGCCGCCGATATCGGCGATCTGTTGGGCGCCTCTCGTCCAGTCGAAGCCGGGAATCTGGCAGGAAAAGTTGTCATCACAGAGGGGTTGGGAATCGCCGCGCGAGGTATGGATTTCGCCGGGTCAGGCGCCATCGCCGCCATCTTCATCAACCCTGGCGAACGCATTCACGAGGGCATCACCACCACATCCTGGGGATCGCCCGACCTTGAGTCTCTTGGTCGCGTGCCGGAGATTCCGATTCTCGCGGTCAACAAACCGGAAGGCGAAGAACTCAAGAAGTTGATCCAGAACGGCACGGTGAACGTAGCCTTCTCAAACAAGGTCGACACCGGATGGAGGCAGATACCCGTTACAGTCGCCGAGATCAAAGGCTCGGTATCGCCGGACGAGTTCATCCTGCTGCACGGCCATATCGATTCGTGGCACGTCGGCATCAGTGATAACGCCACCGGTGATTCAACACTGCTGGAGGTCGCGCGCGTCTTCTGGAAGCATCGCGACAAGCTAGCGCGGACGCTCAGGGTCGCCTGGTGGTCGGGACACTCCCATGGGCGTTACGCAGGATCCACCTGGTATGCGCAGGAGTTCGCACAAGATCTAGCGGCCAACTGTGTTGCTCACGTCAACTGCGATTCGCCTGGCACCCGATTCGCCACCGAGTTCCGCGATGTCGCCTGGACAGCAGAGTCGGCCGCGCTGGCGAAGCTTGCGATCAAAGATATTAGCGGCCAGGACTCGAGCGGGGACCGCCCGCTCCGAGCCGGCGACTGCTCGTTCGGTAACCTGGGTATCTCCAGCTATTTCATGGGTCTGTCTGAGATGCCGAAAGAGGTCGCACGCGCCAAGGGCTACCACTCGGTGGGCGGTTCTGGTGGCAACATCGAATGGCACACCGAGGCCGACACCATCGAACTCGCCGATCGAGACGTCCTGCTGAAGGACATCAAGATTTACGCGACTGCACTGTTTCGCGGGCTGAACGCGCCGATCGTGCCGCTCGATTACCGCGCGGCGGTTGATGAGATGATTGGTCACATCAATGGGTATCAGCAGACGGCCGGTGTCAAATTCGATCTAAGCCCGTCGTTGAACGCGGCCAAGAACCTGCGCAATGCGATCGACAAATTCTACGGACAAACCGAAGCTCTCGGCGGGAAATCGGCGTCGGATCCAGATGTCATGCGAGCCAATACGCTTTGCAGCGGATGCTCGCTCGTTCGCTGGTCACCCTCAGCTACAGTCAGGATGGCCGATTCCGCCAGGATCCTGCTCGCGGTATTCCACCTGTTCCGGGGCTCGCTTCGGCAGTCGAATTGGCCAAAGTCGAAGCTGGCAGCGATCGCTACTACGTGTTACGGAACGATCTTGCCCGTGGCCAGAATGAAGTTGTCTGGACGCTGAATCAAGCGGCTCGCCGGTTAGGTGGGCAACCGATGTAGCCGCGCAGACGCGGCAACTCGGCACCGAACCGAAAATTCAGAGCCCCAATTACGACGTGCGAACAGGCGAAGAATGGTCTTCGCCTGTTCCTTGCTCTCCGACAACTCTTGACGTGATTCCGAGAAAGTCAGCCATCGCCCTGCGCAGAGTTCAAAAGGGACGGCACATGGGGGATAACCCCACTCCAAATTCTGCAGCTTGCACCGTATTGTTTGGACAGGCCCAAGACTAGGATGAAATCAACGTGGTTTGATTTGTCTTAGACGTTGCTCCTGCAACGCGTCAGAAGGGTGCAAACCAATGCCTGCTCTTGAAGGTATTCAGTCGCTGTCGGCGTTATCGAATCGGGGAACTCCAATCGGTGGGCGAAGCTCACTTCGTAACCCGTTGCGTTTGTTTTTCTCAGCAGAGCCATGGCTGGCGCTGATCTTCATGTTTCTCAGTCTCAGCGTTGGCCTCTTCTGGTTTATCGTGCTCGTTACACTGCTCTCTACGGGGCTTGGGTTAGCGATCACATTAATCGGCCTGCCGATTCTCGTCGGGACGATGCTCTTCTGGACGTACGGTGCCCGTTTTGAGCGACTTCGTGTCGGAGTCCTTCTCGGACGGCGCATACCCAATCCCTATCGGCAACTGCCGGAGGGTCCGGCACTCGAACGGCTGCGCGCTCACGCGCGTGATCCGCACGTTTGGCTGGATCTTCTGTACCTGTTTCTTCTCCTCCCAATCGGCATCGCGGAGTTCGTCATTGCGATCACGACCGTCTCATTAACCGGAATTCTTTTGACAGTTCCGGTTTACTACCACTTTGTAGACGGAGTTCGTTTCGGCGGTCGCCATATCGATACGCTTCCGGAGGCTATCGGAATCTCGCTGATCTCGATTCCAATGCTGCTCCTTCTCCCGTACATCTTTGTCGGCATCGGCCGAGGCCATGCTTGGCTTGCTTGGAACCTACTCGGGTCAAACCGTGAAGCCGAACTCTCCGCCCGCGTCGACAATCTGACCGCAAGCCGGTCCAGAGCCATGGATGCTTCCCTTGCTGAACTGCAGCGCATCGAGCGTGATTTGCACGACGGCGCCCAGCAGCGGCTCGTAAAACTGGCCATGGATCTGGGCATGGCCAGAGAGAAGATGAAGACCGATCCAGCCGCCGCTGAAGCGCTCGTCGCCGAAGCGCATGACGAGGCGAAACGCGCGATGGCCGAGATTCGCGATCTTGCTCGTGGTATTCTTCCCGCCGTTCTGACCGACAGAGGCCTTGATCCAGCCCTTTCGGCGCTCGCCGGCCGGTCTCCGATTCCGGTCACGGTTGACGTCTGCCTCTCCGATCGCCTTCCGACACCGATCGAGACGACGGCTTACTTCGTGGTGGCCGAGGCCCTCACCAACGTCGCTCGCCATAGCAGGGCAACCGAGGCACATGTCGTCGTGAAACGAGAAGGGAACCTGCTGCACCTCGACGTGGTCGACAACGGAGTCGGCGGAGTTGACGACACAAACGGAACAGGGCTGTCCGGGCTTCGCGATCGTTTGGCCGCCGTCGACGGCACGCTGACGATAACAAGCCCGACCGGTGGCCCTACTCGCCTGCATGTGGAGATACCGTGCGCATAGTTATCGCCGAAGACGCGGTCCTCCTGCGCGAAGGATTAGCGCGTCTACTTTCCGACGCCGGGCACGAGGTTGTCCGGCGGGTGGATAACGGACCCGATCTGGTAGAAGCCATCGTCGACGATCGACCGGATATTTCGATCGTCGACGTCCGCATGCCGCCAACGTTTCGCGACGAGGGTCTTGCGCGCAGCAATCGAAGCGCGGGAGCGCGTTCCCGGAACGGCGATACTCGTCTTCTCACAATATGTGGAAGAACGTTATGCTGGCGAGCTACTTGCAACGGGTGCCGAAGGGATCGGCTATCTCCTGAAAGACCGCGTTGCCGACGTAGGGGACTTTCTCAAGTCGATCGAACAGGTGGCCAGTGGCGGCACGATTCTCGATCCAGAGGTAATCTCCCAGATCCTCTCGCGCAGGCGCAGAGACGACCGGTTGATCGAGCTCACGTCGCGGGAACGAGAGGTTCTGTCGCTCATGGCTGAGGGCCGCTCCAATAGCTCAATTGCCGATCAGCTATCCATTGGCGATGGGACGGTAGAGAAACACATTAGCAACATCTTCAGTAAGCTCGGCCTGGAGGAGTCAACAAACCAGCATCGCCGAGTCCTGGCGGTGCTGGCTTACTTGCGGGCGTGAAACTGCTCCAGGACGACCCCGCAGTATCCGGCACCAGACTCACATCGCCCGGTCGGTTCAAAACTCCGGCCACGATCGGATTTCCGCAGGTGCCCGGTTTCCAGCAGATCACTACACAACTCCGTTTTCCTTGGCCCAGACCGCGGCAGCGGTTCGCGAGCTCACGCCCACCTTGTTGAAGATAGAGGCCATGTGACTGTTGACCGTCCGCGTTCCTATGCCCAACCGCTCGGCGATCTCCGGATCGGTCAGGCCTTGGGCCGCGTGATGTAACACTTCCCGCTCCCGGCCTGTGAGCCCACCTGGCCGTGCGCGTGCATTTCGAGTGGCATGACCGATTCGGGACTCCAAATCTTCAACCTTCGCCAGCGTCGGATTCGCTCCCAACGGTTCGCAGATCTCGCGCACCTCACGGAGCATCTCCACGGCGGTTCGCGACTGGCGCTGAGCGATACGCAGATCGGCCAAAGCGAGTAGCGTCCGCGCCCGCTCGAACGGCGCGGCGCAAGCATCAGCAAGGCCGAGCGACTCATCCAGATAATATTCTGCTTCGACGAGCGTGCCGGTTTCGGTGGCAAGTTGGCCAAGGAAGCGATGCACGTTTATGAGCACGAGCGGTTGGCGTGGATCGGACGCGAGTGAGAGGGCACGTTTTGCATGCCGTAAAGCCTGATCGTCGTCATGTGACGCGTGGAGGTAGCGGGCTCGCAACAGCGCCGCGTCGGCCTGTCCCCAAACAGAACCGCTTCCATCCAGGGCGCGTTCGACCTCATTCAACCAGCCAGCGGCTGAGTCCAGATCGCCCGTCTCAATTAGATGGAGTGCCAACAGGCTCAGATATTGGATACGGTGTGAGAAGTACCAGTTGCCTTGCAGCAGGTTCTCGTGCAACCGGCTCGTACGGCCGAACCTTTTCGAATCGCCGCGCCAGTGAGCGATGCTGCCGATGACCGTGAGTGCCGCCCAGTAACCAGTCGTACCGGTAAATTCGATGGCGAACTCGGCGACACGCTCTGCATCCGACCAATCTCCGTCTATCAATGCGGGCAACAGCGATGGAATCCTCGTCACCGCGAGTACATCCCACCCCAATGCAGAAGTGGCCGGAGCCAGCGACACTTCAGCACGAAGCGATAGTTCGGAGCGCATTGCCAGATCATCGGTCTCGTATGGCAGAACGACGTGCCACAATTCCCAGATACAGGTCGCAGCCACCATGAAGTGATCGCCGACTTCACGAAAGAATCGTCGGGCCGTACGTAGCGCAGATCTCGCCTCCGGGATGTTCCCCATCAGTGCGTGTGCTTCTCCCAAACCCATCCATGCGTCGATCCAACGGGTGTTGGGCTGCGTCCTGAGATCAGCATCAATCCCTACAATGTCAGCGACATAGCGGCTGCCAAGGGTGAGCACTTCATCAATCCGCCCTGAGTGCGCCAAATGAAGCATGAGCATGCCTTCGTTCAGCACTATGCCGTCGACCGCGGTCTCAACTCCGTGCTGTCGCCCCCACTCGATCTCGTCCTTCGACAGCATCTTCAGTGCCGCGACACCAGTTTCCATCTCGGCGACGCCGGAAATCAGGTCACCGCCAAAGACATGCAACGCGCCCGACTCGAAGGTCGCATGAGCTTCCAGTGTTCTATCTGCGGTGTTGGACGCAAACTCCTTGGCGGACAGCACGTATTCCAGGCTCGTTGCGGAATCCGCGTAGCGGAGGAGATGCGCTAGCCGAAACAAGACCCATCCCCGTTTCGCATCCCACTCTGTCCTGTTGCCAAGCATGGGCAAGGTGGTCTTGAGACGCTCGGCGGCGACAATCCAGGCATAGCTCTCCTCTGCCCGGTCAGCCGCTCGTAGCAACCAGTCGATGGCCCGGTCATCTCCTCCAAGACGAAAATGTTCGGCGACGAGGTCAGGATTAGGTACCGATTGGCGTGCGATCACTTCGGCAATCTCTCGGTGCCAGCTACGGCGCAGCAGCAGCGGTATCTGCCGGTAAAGCGTCTCGCGAATCAGGGAGTGGACAAATCTCCACCCGGTGCCGTCCGGCAGCTCTTCCAGCATGTGGCGGGCGACTGCGCTCGTTGTCCCCTGGAGCAATTTCCGGGGTGTCGCCTGGCTCACCTGCTCCCAAACCGGCAAGGGGATCTCGTGACCGATGACCGCGCCGATCGATAGCAATTGCTGAGTCTCCGGCTCGAGTCGATCGAATCGATGGAGTATGACTTGCTGAATCAGATTTGGAACCTGTGCCAGTTCAAGATCTAACAACCGCCAGTTTGTACCCACCAGTTCAAGTGCCGACTCATCTTCGAGCGAACGCAGCAACTCCGTCAGGAAGAGTGGATGACCCTCCGAGTAGTGCTCGAGGTATCCCACAAGCCGCTCTTGGTCGCTGTCGGGCAACTGATACCGACTGCGAACAACCGCGTCAATCGCTTCATGGTCGAGACGTCGCAGTACGATCCGGAGCGCCTTCGACTCGCGGGTAATGGTCGACATGAGCCGGGCAAACGGTTCAAACGTATCGAGTTCGTCGTCTCGGTGAGTTACGACCAGCAACAAACGACGCGAGTGGATCTCGCGGGCACAATGCCGGAGCAGATCAAGACTAGACTGGTCAGCCCAGTGAAGATCTTCCAGCACCAGCAGCAGAGGTCGCGTTGCAGCTACATCGGCGAAGAATTCCAATGTTCGCTCAAACAACGCGTTCTGATTGTGGAGCGCTTGAAGCGCTTGCCGATCACCAAGGAAGGCAGGTTGTGGTGGCAGATTATTGTCCGCAGGATACCGACGAGCTATTTCGATCCACGGCCCATACGGTGGGGTCGTGGTCAGATCGTAGCAGCCACCGCGCAGCACCAGGCAGTCTCGGTATTCTGCTTCAACTGCCAGCCACTCGACCAGTGTCGTCTTGCCGATGCCTGCTTCGCCGCTGACCACTGCCACAGACCCATTTCCTGCAAACATGTCGTTGAGCGCTTGCCGCAGCGTTCCCTGCTCGCGCTCACGGCCAACGAGCGGCGGCAATGATCTATTCAATGGGTGGCGTGGCGATGATGAATCCAACCGCGTGGCCCTTTTGCTGGCAGCGCATTTGAAGTGCGAAGTTTACGCGCATTACGGAGATGGTCACATTCTATCACATGTAACGCGTCACTCGTTGCTGGTTATCTTGCCGGCATGGATATCTCGTTCAGCAGATACGCCTCGCTTGTGTCTGCCAATTGACAGCCGATCTGCTCGCATTTATCGTGGTTCCCAGCAATTTCAAAGCGAATTTCTTCGTCCAACGCTCGCTAACTGAGCAGTTTGTCTTTTGTGACGTATTGGAGCTGTGATCATGACGACACTCTCGTATGCCCACGGAACCTCGCTTGTCCCGCTACTTGGTGAGACCATCGGCGAGAACTTGCGACGGACGGTCGAGAGGTCAGGCCACAGCGAAGCGCTCGTGGTACCACATCAAAACTACCGGGCGACTTACCGGCAGTTTTGGGACCAGACCAGCCTGGCCGCGCGCGGACTGATGGCTCGTGGGGTAAAAGCGGGAGATCGCGTCGGTATCTGGTCCCCCAATCGCTACGAGTGGGTGGTGACCCAGTATGCGACGGCGCGTATGGGCGCCATCCTGGTGAACATCAACCCGGCCTACAAGACGACTGAGCTCGAATACGCGTTACGTCAATCAGGCGTCAGCTTGCTGATGCTGTCGCGCGGCTTCCGGACGACCAATTACGTGTCAATGGTCGATGAGGTTCGCGGCGAATTGCCTGAGCTGACCCAGATTCTGGTGCTTGACGACGAGTGGGACTCGCTTCTCGCCGATGGAGATGAGGTGACCGACGACGCGTTGGCCCAGCGAGAGGCGCAACTTCAGTTTGATGACCCAATCAACATCCAGTACACGTCAGGAACGACCGGATTTCCAAAGGGCGCGACGTTGTCACACCATAATATCCTGAACAACGGCTTCTTCATCGGGGAAACGCTGCGCTACAGCGATGTCGATCGCGTTTGCATCCCGGTCCCCTTCTACCATTGCTTTGGCATGGTGCTGGGCAATTTGGCTTGCACAACGCATGGCGCCTGCATGGTGATTCCGGGCGAAGGCTTCGAGCCGATTGCCGTGATGGAGACGGTCCAGGCCGAGAAGTGCACGGCGTTGTATGGTGTCCCAACCATGTTCATTGGTGAACTCGATCACCCACGCATCGCGGAGTTCGATTTCTCGACGTTGCGCACTGGCATCATGGCCGGCTCCCCCTGCCCCATCGAGGTGATGAAACGGGTGCAGTCGACCATGCACATGGACGAGGTCACGATCTGTTATGGCATGACCGAGACATCCCCCGTCTCGACCCAGAGTGCAACTGACGACCCGCTCGACAAGCGAGTCGAGACGGTCGGTCGCGTTCATCCGCATATAGAGGTGAAGATCATCGATGCTGAAGGCCACATCGTTCCTCGCGGTGAACCTGGCGAGCTCTGCACTCGCGGATACAGTGTCATGCTCGGGTACTGGAACAATGAGGCAGCTACTCGCGATGCGATCGACGCTGCGCGCTGGATGCACACCGGCGATCTCGCGACGATGGACGAGGATGGATACGTCAACATCGTCGGTCGCATCAAGGACATGATTATCCGGGGTGGAGAAAATGTCTATCCGCGGGAGATCGAAGAGTTCCTCTACCGGCATCCCGACGTCAGCGACGTGCAGGTCGTCGGAGTTCCAAGCGCCCGCTACGGCGAAGAGGTGATGGCCTGGGTGCGGCTGCGTGAAGGCGCTTCGCTGACCGGGGAAGAACTCACCGAGTATTGCCGCGGCAAGATTTCAACCTTCAAGATTCCGCGCTATTGGAAGTTCGTCGATGCTTTCCCGATGACGGTCACCGGGAAGATCCAGAAATTCAAAATGCGGGATGACGCTATCCAGGAACTTGGACTGCAGGACGTCGCTCAGGCGAAAACCGCGTAGTTCGGAGTCGGCTGCGATGTCAGGATCGGGCGGACGCTTCGGCCCGCTTGCGAGCCTTGACACGCTCGTCGTTGGTCAGCAACTGCTTGCGCAGTCGCAGGTGCTTGGGCGTCACCTCGAGCAGTTCGTCGTCGGAAAGAAAATCGAGTGCCTGTTCCAGGCTGAGCAACATCGGCGGCGTCAGACGTACATTGATATCCTCGGTGCTCGAACGCATGTTGGTCAGCTTCTTGGCACGGCAAACGTTTACCGGCAGATCACCCTGCCTCGGGTGTTGCCCGACAATCATTCCTTCATAGACTTCAGTACCCGGCTCGATGAAGGTCATCCCACGCTCCTGCGCGTTTGACAGACCATGGGCCAGTGTCGTTCCGCCTTCGGTCGCAACGAGAGCTCCGGAGCGATTCGACGCAATTGCTCCATGCCAGGGCTCGTACCCGATGAACCGTGAGCCCATCGAGCCATTCCCTTTGGTGGCCGTGAGCAAGCCGTTACGCAATCCGATAAGCCCACGCGTCGGGATAGCAAACTCCAGGCGAACATTACCTCGGCCGTCGTTCACCATGTCGAGCATACGGGCGCGTCGGCTTCCAACCAGCTCGGTGACCGTCCCAACGAAATCCTCGCTGGTGTCGATGCTGAGGTGCTCGACGGGCTCCATAATCTTGCCGTCGATCTCTTCAGTGATGACTTCCGGGCGAGATACCTGAAACTCATACCCCTCGCGACGCATCGTCTCGATCAAAATGGATAGGTGAAGCTCGCCCCGGCCCGAAACGGCAAATACGTCCGGCTGATCGGTTGTATCAACCCGCAATGAGAGATTCGTCTCCAGTTCACGAAACAGCCGTTCGCGTAGCTGGCGCGATGTCGAGAACTTTCCTTCGCGACCCGACAACGGCGAGGTGTTCACCCCGAACGTCAATTTGAGCGTGGGTTGCTCGATTTGCATTGCCGGAAGAGGCTCAAGCTCCAATGGATCAGTTAACGTGGAGCCAATCTTCGCAGTCGAAACACCGGCCAAAGCGATAATATCTCCGGCGGCTGCTTCTTCGACGGCCCGCTGCCCTAGCCCTTCGAAGGTCGCAAGATAGCTCACCCGCTGCTCGGTCTGCTCGCCATCCGGTTCGAGTTGGACAACAGTGTCCCCAGGGTGGACCCGCCCGCGTTGAATGCGTCCAATGACAATCCGGCCACGATGTGAGTCGTAGTCAAGCGATGCGACGAGCATCTGAAATGGTCCGTCAGCGTTGCCTGAGGGGGCAGGCACATCACTGATGATCGTGTCCATTAGTGGACGAAGATCCGCGGCGAGAGCGTCAGGCTGGAATCCAGCGCGTCCTTCACGAGCGATCGTATAGAGGACATGAAAATCGAGTTGGCTGGCATCAGTCGCGAGATCAAGAAACAGATCTTGCGTGAGTGAAACGACTTCGGCCGGACGAGCCGCCGGTCGATCCACCTTGTTCACGACTACGATCGGGCGCAACCCCAGCGCGAGCGCCTGAGCCAGGACGGTCCGGGTTTGCGGCATCGGACCTTCGACGGCGTCGACGACAAGCAGGCAGCCGTCTGCCATGTTGAGCACGCGCTCTACTTCGCCGCCAAAATCTGCATGGCCGGGCGTGTCGACAATGTTGATTTGAACTCCCGCGTACCAGATCGAAACGTTCTTGGCGAGAATCGTGATGCCGCGCTCCCGTTCCAGATCATTGACGTCCAGAATCAACTCACCTGCGGTGTCAGGATCACGAAAGATGTTCGCTTGTTTCAACATTCCGTCGACGAGAGTAGTCTTGCCGTGATCGACGTGGGCAATGATGGCAATGTTCCGCAGATCGTGCCGCACAATATCTCCTCAGAGTTGAATGCCTGGTCCTCGCTGATGCGCTGAACGCAACATCTAACTATACCAGTGATGGCACGCGACTCCGCACAAATTGGCTCAACCAGATTAGGCTGCTCATCAGATCGACTCCACGCTCACCTATTAAGAGATTGTGGATGACCCGATGCGATAGCCCCTTGCATCCGCTGCGTGGCCGATAGACGTACATCGTACACTGGATGATGCGCCACACCGACCGACGATCCATTCTCCAGGGTTCAGACCGACGCCAGCTGGCTCGGATGCCAGGACTCGATCTCCTCGATCAATGTCGGGAGAGGTGTGAACTCGTCCGGGCTCCGCATGAGAGCCGCCGAGGGCGGAAACAGCTCCATAATCCTGTCCCGCTCAATGAAGCGTTCGACGATCTTGACCTGGATATGCGCGGCACCTTCATATATTCGCAGCACAGCGGAGTCGCGGAAGATGCGCGAAATCGGCATGTCGTTTACGTAGCCGGTGCCTCCGTGCAAGAGCATGGCATCTCCCGCGGCCCAGATCGCCGTCTCGCTCGCGATCAACTTCGCCAGCGAGGCCCAGACATAGGCGAGTGGATGCTCCCGTTCCTCCTCGGTCGCCGCCCGCTTCACCAAGTATTGAGAAAGGTCAACCTGGCGCTGCATTACGGCCAGATGGTTGGCCACGGCTGGGTGCTCTTTAAGCAACCGACCAAATTGTTCGCGCTCGGACGCGTATTGTGACGCAGTGTCATATGCGCTCAACGCGATCCCTGATCCCTGAGCTGCTATCGAGACTCGCGAGTGCTCCAACGTGCTGTTGACAACGTCCCATCCTTGATTCAGCTCACCCAATATCGCGTCACTTGGAACAAACACGTCGTCAAAGATTACCTCGCACAGCGTCGAGCCCGCCTGGCCAAGCTTGTCGTAGGGCTTGGGCCGTGACAATCCAGCCACCTCGTCGCCAAGCTCCACCAGAAAGACCGTAATACCGCGGCCGCGACTCTCGGAGGTCCCCGTGCGAGTCGCGAGAACGATTAGCCCGGAGCGATCGGCATTTGTGATCCAGCGCTTTGATCCTTTCAACAGCCAGCCGTCACGCGATTCGTCGCGCCGTGCGATGAGCCGAATGCCCTTGGCGTCGGAGCCGTTTTTCGGTTCGCTCAATCCGAAACAGGCGAGCAATTCACCGCTAGCCATCCGCGGTAGGTAGCGCTTTTTCTGCTCCACGGTGCCGAAGGTTCGAATCGGAAATGCGGTCAAAGAGTTCTGAACGAGGACCGAGAGCGCCAGCCCAGCGTGCCCCCTGGCCAGTTCCTCGATAACGGCCGCTTGCTGTGTCGAACTGAGGCCGCTACCGCCATACTCTTCCGGCACGTCCATTCCCAAACAACCAATCTCGACGCAACGCCGGAGAAACTCGTGAGGAACGTCGTAAGGGTCTTTCTCGGCAGCCGCGACCGCCTTCTGAAATGCTGGACCGTTGACAAACTCTCTGGTCATCTCGCGAATTTCGTCAGACATTTCTCGCTCGCTTTCTGTGCCCGGCACGCTGACCCTTGATTCGATCTGGGTGTTCGGGGAAGTTCGCCGGCAATCATCTACTTTCGCGGTAATCATCATAACGCTGGCCAGATCTTCCTTGACCAGATTGTATGACCTCACCCTTCATCAGCACCAGATCTCAGTTGCAGGCCCTTTCCTATCCCAGTTCCCTGTACTACGATGCCGCAACGAATATCAATCAACCGAAACCAGGTGCAAAGACCGGAAGGACACAGAACATGACCTTCACAGTGATCGGGCGATGCGAGCGAACCGGAATGCTGGGAATCGGAACCGCTACCGCGGCGTTCGCGGTCGGTGTCCGCGTACCGTTCATCAAGGAACGGGTTGGCGCCGCCGCGATCATGGCAATTGCCGACGAGCGGCTCGGCCCAATTGCGCTCCGCCTGCTCGAGCTCGGTTACAGGGCTCGCGGCGTGATCGAACAGATGGCGATCGCGGATCCGTTCATCGAGTATCGCCAACTCGGAGTTCTCGACGATGACGGGTTCGGAGCAGCGCGAACGGGTTCGATGAACAAGGACTGGTCTGGGCATCGAGTAGGCAACAACTACGTCATACTGGGCAACTACCTCACCGGCGAGCGGGTCCTCGACGCGATGGAGGAAGCCTACTTGACCGATCCCGACGAGGATCTTGAGGAGAGGCTGCTGAAAGCTGTTGAAGCTGGTCGCGATGCAGGAGGCCAGCACGGTGGGCAGCGATCTTCAGCGTTGCTCGTGTACGATAGAAAGAGCTTCTCACGGGTGAATCTACGGGTTGACATACACGAAGAGCCTGTCGCCGAACTTCGGCGCATCTTTGACATCTACCGTCCGGCGATTCCCTACTATGACATGCGGCAGGTCGATCCACGCGTCATGTCGCTCGACGATTGGCTCGCGGAGCATCGTCGCGAGCCGTGAGCAAAAGCCTGCACTTACGACGTTGAGAGGAGAACAGATTGTCCGTCGGAGTCGACTTCAGTGACCCCGCAGTGCGTGCAAATCCGTATCCCATCTATGCCCAACTGCGCGCCAATTCGCCGGTTCTCTGGAACGGGCAAAGCTGGCTCATCAGCCGCTACGAAGACATCATCGGACTGATGATCGACGATCGCGTCTCCTCGGCTCGGGCAGAATCCATCTTCCAGGTCTTACCTGAAGAGGTGCGTACCGAACTGCAGCCGTTACGTCACGTTCTCGGCAGCCGCATGTTACTTACTGACCCACCCACTCACACTCGCTTGCGGAATCTCGTGACAAAAGCCTTTTCGGCCCGCATGGTCCGTGAGAAAAAACCTCGCATTCAGGAGATCTGCAACGCGTTCATCGACCGGGTGATTGCTGATGGTGAAATGGACGTCATCAGCGATCTCGCCATTCCGGTGCCTGGGTGGGTCATCGCCGATATGCTCGGCGTACCTCGCGAGGATCTGCCAAGCTTTACGCGCTGGAGTCGAGATCAGGTACGCGTCTATGACCGGCCGGGGACGGCCGGCGAGCGCATACCGATCATGCGCCAGGGGCAGGCGAGCATGCTCGAGATGAAGGCGTATTTGGAAGACGTCATTGAAGCGCGCCGTGGTGATCCACGCGACGATCTCATCACCATGTTGGTAATGGCCGAAGAAGAAGGTGACCGGCTGTCACTGGACGAACTGGTGATCATGATCATCGCGCTGTTAGTCGGCGGCAATAATTCGACGGCACATCTGATTGGAAACGCGGTCCTCACGCTGGCTCGCCATCCGGAGGCGATCGAGGAATTACGTGCCAACCCGAGCCTCATCAATACGGCGGTTGAGGAGGTTCTTCGCTTCGAAAGTCCGGTTCAGGCCACCAGCCGCGTGGCCAAAGACGCGATCGAGATCAAGGGCACGATAATCGAGCCCGGCCAGGGGATCAGCCTGTTGTTTGGGTCTGCCAATCGGGATGAACAGCAGTTTCCCGATCCCGACCGGCTGAACATCGCGCGGAAGCCAAATCGTCACCTGACGTTCGCTCACGGTCCACATTTCTGCCTTGGCGCTGCGATCGCACGCGCGGAAGCGCAAATTGCCGTTCAGACAGTCGTGCAACGCTGTCATGATTTGGAACTTCAAACGAACGACGTGGATTGGCTCGAAGGATTCTCGTTTCGAGGATTGAAGTCGCTGCACGTCAAGTTCAGGGCGGCGTGAGAAACTGATATTGTGCGAACAG
Source organism: uncultured Chloroflexia bacterium (assembly GCA_963785465.1). Classification (GTDB taxonomy): domain Bacteria; phylum Chloroflexota; class Chloroflexia; order Thermomicrobiales; family Thermomicrobiaceae; genus CALAGB01. Next base: position 175,711 of record CAWAVM010000013.1, read on the forward strand.
ACGGGGAAACTCGATAGCGTGTGGCTTACCTCTTGCACGATCTAATTGACACGTGCTCTCCGCACTGTTATGCTCTCCGCCGAAAACCTGGTTGCGGTAATCGACTGTCCGTGAACAACGGGGACCACAGGTTCCGGACGATCACCACCGTACGCCGACAAAGGGTATGGGAAGGAAACTCTCATGGCATGCCGCACTGAAGGGCGGATGGACGATCCTACGCCTGAATCAGGATCATCGCTCGTACCCCCGGAAACTCGCTTCGGTTGGCGCCAAGACCCAGTTCTGGCCGTGCCCGATCCAGTCGAGTCAAGTTCCACACACCACCTGACGTCATCCATAGGACCAGCGACTTCCACGCCACGGCCGTTGGAGAATGCACCACAACCACGATTCACGCCCGAAAGTGTGGCAGGGTCGCTCAAACCGGCCGGATCTCAGCCGTACCAGGAAGTCAATACTGAGAACGAGGTCTGGTGGCCGGAAGGCTCAAATCGAAGCATCGACTTTGTAGGCCCCGCGGTTCGATCGATCCCGCAAGGCAATTTCACTCGGTCCGCGATGGTTGCTGCTACGGTCGCAGCCGTCGCTTCATCAACCGTCCTTGGTCCAGCGATGGCTGGAGCAGTGGGTCACTCTGCCACGCCAGCTGCCAGCGTTGCGGCCGCGAGTGTCACCAGTTCTGCTCAAACCGCCAGTGATCCGGTCGCGACAGCCACCTCCGCAACAAATAGCGACGGCATGGGTGGTGGCGGCCAGGGAGTTAACTACACTGTCCAGGTCGGTGACACATTGCACGATATCGCGGCAAAATACGGGGTGACGACGATGGCCATCATCCAGGCCAACGACCTCGCCAATCCAGACTTGATCTTGCCGGGCGAACATGTCAACGTCCCAGCCGACAGCGGCGCCCAGGACGTCAGCATCGAAGTTCAGCCAGGAGACACCATCAATAAGCTGGCCGAGCACTACGGCGTCAGCTCGTCGGTCATCATCAATCTGGCTTCCAACAAGATTACGAATCCTGACCTGATTATCGTGGGGCAAACCCTGATCATTCCTGGTGTGCAGTCGTCAGGCGGTCAGGGAAATGCTGCAACCGCTTCGCTTGCGAGCACCGGTGCACCGCAGGCGGCTGCAACGACCACGACTGCCAGCCAGCCTGCTTCCACTCAGCAACAGGACCAAAGCGACAAAGACGCTCAGGCGTCCCCGGCACCACAAGCAACGACGCAGGCGACACCCGCACCTACACCACCGCCAGCACCCACGCCGACCCCTCAACCGGCGCCAGCGGCTCAGCAGCCAGCGACCGATGGCTTCGTCTGGCCGACGCACGGAACGATCACCCAAAATTTCGGCCCGACCAGCTTTGGGCTCGAACCCGCCTACATGGGTTACGCTCACTTCCATCAAGGACTCGACATCGCCAACAGCATGTACACGCCCATTTCGGCTGCCGCGTCGGGTACGGTCATCTTCTCTGGGTGGAGCAACGCCGGTTATGGCTTTTGCGTTCAGATCGATCACGGCAACGGACTCGTGACGCTTTACGGGCACATGGCTCAACAGCCGTCTGTTAGCGTCGGCGAGCAAGTTGCCGCTGGTCAGCAGATCGGCAAAATGGGCAGCACGGGAGCGTCAACTGGATCACATCTCCACTTCGCGGTCCAGAAGAACGGAACTTGGGTTGATCCGTTGAACTACCTGCCCTAGTCTGCGGTCGACATAGAGCAAGAACGGGCCAACCGGGCCGAGGAACGCATCGAGAAGATGCGACCCCGGCCCGGTTTCTGTGTCGAACCAGGTTCACTCGGGAACTCGCAGTTTGAGCGGCTGGCTATCCGGCGACACCTGTTCCGGCCGAAATCAGGATCGGGCATCGGCTTCGAGCGAGTCCAGCGTGACCCACATTATCAGACGGGTACGCGCTCTCGGATGAACTCGGCCAACATGTCGGCCAGCGTGTTGATGTATCCGCGTCCTCGGTCCGCCTGAGCGGGACGGGCGTCACCAAGAATCCCATTGGCCGTCAGAGCAGTCATGCCTTTCTCAAAGATGGTGCGGGACGCTGCCTCATCAAAGGTACCGACAAACCCCTCGGCAGCCTCGGTCATCAGCACCAACTCAGGCCGTTCGGCCAGAACCATGGACGTCTCGGTCTCTCCAGCATGAGCTCCGGCCACTTGCGGTGTGATATTGTCCTCCGCCGCTTTGCGATTCATGACTTCGAGGAACAACATCAAGTCGGTGAATGGCAGGAAGCGGGCTCCCCCGATCCGCCCACCGGTCTCCTCGAACAGGGACGCCAGAGGTCCGAAATTGCCACCGTGACTTGGGATTATGACCACATTTTCGAACCCGTGTTTCGCGAGACTGCCTACATATTGACGCACGACCTCCTTGAAGGTTGGTGTATCAAGCGTGATGGTGCCGGGGAATGCCATGTGGTGCTCAGACACCCCGAACGGGATCGTCGGCCCCACGATGACGTGATCGAGTCGTGACGCCACGGCATCAGCCAATGCCGTGCCCAGCAACGTGTCTGTCTGAAACGGCAAGTGTGGTCCATGTTGTTCCATCGAGCCCGCTGCCGCGACGATCGTCCTGGTGCCGGAATCGAGCGCAACCCGCACCTCCGGCCAATGCATCTCTGCAAGTCTTCTGATCTCAGCCATCGTTCTTCTCCTATCGAGCATCGTGTCTCGCCAAATGTCGGAATCATTCTCACACAGGCGACCCTGCGTCGCAGCAGAGACACTGCGCTCGCGGTTGACATCGCCCGGCCGGAGAGTGAGAGTGCGATAAACGGTCGACGATGACTTGTGTTGTCAAGCACTTGGAGAGGGAACCGGAATGCAAGATGTCTATCAATACATCGATGACCATCAAGACGAGTATCTGAAAGCGGTCCAGGATTTATGCCGTCAGCCGAGCATCTCGGCGCAGAATATTGGCATCCAGGAGACTGCGGAGTACGTCAAGCGAATGCTCGAAGCAATCGGCGCGAAGGTCGAGATCGTGCCGATCGAAGGCGGCAATCCGGTCGTCTATGGTGAAGTCGGCAGCGGGAACCGCACACTTAGCTTCTACAACCACTACGACGTTCAGCCGCCTGAGCCACTCGAACTCTGGGACACCGAGCCGTTCGCGGCCGAAATCGTCGACGGGCGCATCGTCGCCCGCGGCGTCGCCGATAACAAGGGGAACATCGCCTCCCGCATCAGCGCGATCGACGCCTATCAGAAGGTGCGCGGTTCGCTGCCATTGCGGGTCAAGTTTCTCATCGAAGGTGAGGAGGAGATCGGCAGCCCACGCCTTGAACGGTTCACCGAGGAGCATGGCGATCTCGTCCAGGCAGACGGCAATATCTGGGAGAGCGGCAGCAAGGATGTCGCGGGGCGACCGATTATTTCGCTCGGCCTAAAGGGAATCTGCTACGTCGAACTGCGTGTCCATTCGATCGCTCGCGATCTCCATTCGTCGCTTGGTGCGTCCGTGCCCAACGCCGCCTGGCGGCTGAACTGGGCTCTCTCAACACTCAAAGGCCCGGATGAACGCATTCGAATTCCAGGATTCTACGATCGCGTCGTCGCTCCCACCGAGCACGACCTCGATATCCTCTCCAAGCTGCCAGACACCGAGTCCAGTCGCCGCGATCTGTATCAAATCGATCAGTTTGTCACTGGACTCTCAGGACGCGAACTTCAAATCAAAGAGTACTTCCAGCCGACCTGCACCATCTGCGGCATCAATTCCGGCTACACCGGGCCTGGAACCAAAACGGTCATGCCGGCCGAGGCGATGGCAAAAGTCGATTTCCGGTTGGTAATCGATCAGGATCCGGTCGAGATTCGCGACCTACTGCGCCGTCACCTCGATGCCGAAGGCTTCTCCGACATCGAGATCGAGTTGCTGAGCGCCGAACATCCCGCACGTACGTCGACTGACTCGGCAATCGTCAAGGTCGTCGAGGAAGCACACCGCGAGGTCGACGGCGCCGAGCCGGTCATCATTCCGACCAGCCTTGGTACAGGTCCAGCCTACGTCATGGCACACCAGTTCGGGATTCCGTTTGCCTCATCGGGTGTCGGGCACGCGGACTCTCGCGCTCACTCGCCAAACGAAAACATCTTTGTCGAGGATTACTTCACCGGAATCAAGCGCATCGCCCGCATCATGGACGGTTTTGCGAAGACGTAACGTTACTTCGATAGGTATCGGGGAGTTTACGCAGAAGACCTGCCCGGACGGACGATTGCCCGTCCGGGCAGGTCTTATTTCGCTGTACCCGCTGATTCTTTCTCGGCCGGTGGATTGCAGACGGGTTCCGTCCGTTGATACCAGCGACCAAGTGCCCAACGTACCGCTAGCCACGATGCCAGAGCGACAAGAATCCCAGCCACGATATCGGTAACGTAATGTTCACCGAGATCCACGAGCGCGAAGCTCATTGCGAGAATGTAGATCACTCCGAGCCACCTCCCAAGTCGTCCTCGCGTCATGAAGTAGAAGGAGACGACCGAAACGATGCCAATGTGAAGCGACGGCATCGCCGCGACGTCGTTTGGCCCAGCAGAATTGTTACCGGCGCTAAAAATGCCCGGCACGATGTGGTTCAGCACTTCTGGCACGAGACGTGGGAAATCCGTCATGTAGCCGTGCTGAGCCGCGAGCCATGGCGGAGCCGTCGGAACCAGAAAGTTGATCACAAGACCAGCGTAAAAGGTGACGATCACCGATAACGCAAATAGCGAAAACGAGCGAGAACGGATCCACCACAGCAGTATTGCTGTCGCCAGTGGAATGACGAAGTAGGAGACGTAGACAATGACCAGCAGATAGTCGGCGACGCCGATGTCACCCCTCTGTCCCAGATGTGACTGAAGCCAGAGAACCGGATCATGACCGCCGAACAACCAGCGATCGACCTCAATCGGGTACCTATATCGAACTGCGATCCCCGTGTTGTCGGCGTAGGACCGCAACCTGGCGAAGAGCAAGAAGGCGGCAACAAACGCGACTGGTGTCCAGAGTGATCGGCCTTTTATCATCGCGCTGTCGTCAGTTCCTCATGTGACATCCCGGACGTTCCCACAGCGTGTCGGATATTGATCGAGATGGCGGCCTTCATCCGGCAGCTGGAACAAACGAGAACTGTTGCAGTTGGCTGACGATCTCGTCTTGCATGGAGCGAATCCGGTTTTGATCCCGCACCAGGACGCGAATCTGTTCCAGATCATCATGCCCGATCAGACGGAGCCGCAGAAACCGATTCACGTACGTTTCGAGTGACTCGATACCAGACATTAGCGCCTGTGGTGATGGTTCACCGACGCGGCTGACCCCGGGGAGAGCACCCATTGATGGATCTTTCAGGCTAGATCGGAGCAGGCGTAATTGGTCGCGAATTGATCTGAGCTCAGGTATCGACGGCCATGTCGGGAAAAGCGCCGGATCGGACCGCAGGACTTCCAATGTAAGGCGGTTGAACTCTCGAACGATTAGCACCCAACGTTCCGCCAGGTCGGTCGTGCGCTCGACCTCGAACAGTCGATACAGATCGTACTGCGAGACTCTCGCATCTTGACGACTGCCAAATAGGTGTCGGCGAGCAAGCCGATGCTGCACCCACCACAGAACCGCGATCACGAGCATCGCGCCGCCGAGCCATTGATCGATGCGCCAGGAAAATCCGTTGAGGTTGATGAGCCATATCACCCCGACCGCGCACGCTCCAAGCGCAAATGGCGTAACCGGCAGACGAGTCCGGGATGTCTTCAAGGCCGCGAACACCTTGTCGTCCACGAATGTGCTCTCACGCCGGAATCGGTTGGGCCGGATAAGTCTCCACAGGAGCCAGCCCGCACAGAGAAATGGCAGGGCCGGCACCGCAATGACAAGCGCAAACAGGACAAGCGGCGCCATCACGCTGGCTCCGATGAGCAGCATCACGAATCTCAGCACCTTCACACCCCTTTCGCCTTATGCGGTCCAGACCGGCGATCATCTTCCCCGCACAAGTCAAGCCGTCGCGACCGATTCTAGTGCGTTTCGAGAACCCGCGTTAATGCCAGTTGCCCAGTCAGTTTCCTGCAGAATTGACGATTGGACATCTTGTTACCAATCATCGATAACTGGACCAAGCGTCTCCATCACCTAGCGATCAGCGTAATTATGGGAGGCCGTCAGCCATGGGACAACTTCTGGTAATCGTGCCGTGTGGGCAGGCCAAGATCTGGACCAAGAGCCCGAACATCGGCGGAGTCCAGGCTCGCCTGGCATACACTGGACCACCATTCAAGCTCAATCGCGCCTACGCCGAGCACTTCGCCAATCGATGGGTTGTGCTCAGTGCAAAATACGGGTTTATCGCTCACGACTTCGTCATCCCCGGCCCCTACAATGTCACCTTCAAGCGCAAGAATCCCCCACCGGTCGACGTTGTCACGCTGCGTGATCAGATTGAACGACAGAGGTTGCAAGAATTCGATCCGATCATCGTGCTGGGTGGCAAAGACTATCGACGGACCGCACAGGAAGCGTTTTTGCCCTGGTCGGTGCGGCTGCTGTCACCGTTTGCGGGACTGCCGATCGGAAAAATGATGCAAGCGACAAAGAGAGCAATCGCAGAGAACGATCCGTTGTTTCGGGAAGGCTGAACTCAAAACTGCATCTCATACCACGAAAGTCGATTCAAACTTCCGGGCGGTTGCAGAGCCTTCCGCCGACCGAACGCCGTGAGCACCGATCCTATAAAGGGTGTCGCAGCAACAACGGGCGGAATTGTCTCCGCCCGTTGCCCTGTGTTGCTGGACAATTGAATCGTCAGGTCGACTTTACTCTCCGCTCGCGCCTGGGTAGCTCGGGTCGTGAATGCCGAGCATGCCCTTGGCGTAGCGAAGCTCGCCCGTATGGCTCCACGAATGACTGATCGTGTGCTGCAATCGCTGCGCACAGGTTGCCTGGAGATCGGGGGCGTTCGGAAGCGGCGCAACTTTGCGATTGAGCTCGGCATCATCAGCGCCCCCGAGATACTCCTCGGTCTCAGCAAGTATCTGCCGCTGGTAGGCTTGAAGAACGTCACGACTGATATTCATAGCGTCGACGTCAGCGTCGGTGAAGCCGGTGCCGATACCCAAGCCGCGCATGCCCTTACCGTCTGGGTTGTAGCCGGCCTTCTCCGAAAATCCCCCTCGGTGCCAGGCATCACCCTGCGGGCCCTGTCCTTTGATAATCCAGTTGAGATCGAGATCCCAAACTCGGAGCAGGTGAAAATAGCTGAACGCGACCGGATTGAGCGATGTGCCTGGTCGCTTATTGAACAGATCGTCCGGCATGTCAGACACCTGACCCTCTACAAAATCGGACATTGACTTGATTTGAGATAGATAGTCGTCCGCCATTCCCATCGATAAAGTCCCTTCGTGAAGCGCGTACGCGAACGCTCTTATGTCGTATCAGCCGGAAGCGATTCGCAGTGCTGCCCGATGGCGTCACATCGACTAGTTTGAGTTGAACGCCTGATCCGGTCAAGTATTCTCGGATCAAGAGACTACCGCGATGAGTGGCTCCGTTCATTCAGATTGAGCCTGCATGGCATTGACACTGCGCGACCGTGCAGCGTATAGAGGCATAGCGAGTACTTCGGAGACAGGCTGAAAATTGCGACAGTGACTTGAACCAAATGAAAGGACCAACCGAATGAACGCGCCCAACCACGAAGTCGAGGAGATGACCCTCGAACAGATGCGACGGCAGATGGAGAGCGGCGAAATGACCGCTCAGTCGCTCCTCCGCGCCTATTTAGAGCGTATCGAACAACTCGACCGGCAAGGACCGGAACTGCGCTCTATCATCGAAATTAATCCGGATGCGATGACGATCGCCGAGCAACTCGATCGCGAACGCCAGGGAAAAGGCCCCCGCGGACCGCTCCATGGCATCCCAATTCTCGTCAAGGACAACATCGACACCGCAGACAACATGACGACCACAGCCGGATCGCTGGCGCTCGAGGGATCTCATCCTCTGCAAGATTCCACCGTCGCCGCACGACTTCGAACAGCCGGCGCCATCATCATCGGCAAAGCGAATCTGAGTGAATGGGCCAATTTCCGATCAACCCACTCGTCAAGCGGCTGGAGTGGTCGAGGCGGGCAGGGGAAGAATCCGTATGCGCTTGATCGCAATCCATGCGGCTCCAGTTCCGGGTCCGGTCAATCAGTTTCGGCAAACCTGGTTGCCGCGTCTCTGGGTACCGAGACTGACGGATCCATCGTTTGCCCATCCAACAGCAACGGAATTGTCGGGATAAAGCCGACGGTCGGTCTGACGAGCCGCGCAGGGGTAATCCCAATCTCCCACAGCCAGGATACCGTCGGCCCAATGGCACGCACGGTCTCCGACGCAGCGACCGTGCTGGGAGCGTTGGTTGGCGTCGATCCTCGAGATTCAGCCACATCAAGCAGTGCGGGCAAGTCCTTCTCTGACTACCGCCAGTTCCTGGTCGACGACGGGCTCAAGGGGGCACGCATCGGTGTGTTACGCGGGAGGTTTTCCGGCTATAGCCCAGAAACGGACGCGATTACGGAGGAAGCGATCGCAGCGCTCAGGGATCTCGGCGCGGTCATCATCGATCCCGCTGATATTCCGACTGCCGACGAGCTGCGATCCCGCGACGTCGAAACTGTCGTATTGCACTATGAACTGAAGGCCGATCTGAACGCCTACCTGGCGACGCTGGGCCCGAATGCTCCAGCTCGAACACTTGAAGACCTGATCCGATTCAACGAAGCGCATGCCGATCGCGAGATGCAGTTCTTCGGACAGGAGCATTTTCTGGCTGCTCAGGAGAAGGGTCCGCTCACGGATCAGGTTTACCTGGATGCCCTCGCCACCAGCCGTCAACTCTCGCGCCAGCAAGGCATTGATGCCGTAATGGACCAATACCAGCTAGATGCGCTCGTCGCCGCGACCGGCGCGCCGGCTTGGCCGATCGATCTGGTGAATGGGGATCATTTCCTCGGAGCGAGTTCGTCGCCGGCCGCGATGGCGGGCTATCCGCTGATCACGGTTCCGGCAGGATTCACGTTTGGCTTGCCGGTCGGGCTCACATTCATGGGTCGTGCATACAGTGAGCCAACCTTGATCCGGCTGGCCTACGCCTTCGAACAAGGGACGAAGGCACGCAGAGCACCGAAATTCTTGCCGACTCTGCCACTCTAGCGAAAGGATCTCAGATCGTGACAATCGCCGGCATTGACGGTTGCCGATCCGGTTGGATCGTGGCCACGAGCGACGTCGATCTGAGCGAGATCGTCTATTGCATCGTTTCGACAGAGAAGATCGGTGAGGTCTTTAGAACGATCGCGGGAGAGGGCGGCACGGTTGCGATCGATATCCCCGTGGGACTGCACAAACGCGACCCACGTGCCTGCGACCTCGCCGCCCGCCAGTATCTCGGTTCACCACGTGGCAGCAGCGTCTTCCCGGCACCGTGCCGGGGAACGCTGCCAGCCACAACCTATCGGCGCGCATGTGAGCTAAATTCTAACGCCAGCGGGAAGAAGATCTCCTGTCAGACGTACTGCATCCTGCCCAAGATCCGGGCAGTCGACGACGCCATCACTCCCGAGCTTCAGGAACACGTTCGCGAATCACACCCTGAAGTCGTGTTCGCCAAACTGAGCGGTAAAGAACGAGGGTTATCCTCAAAGAAGAAATCAACGGAGGGGCGGTTGTGCCGCCGTGAACTGCTCGAGAATCAACTTGGGTCGTACATCGACGTCGATGCCATCCGTGACAAGTGTGGTCGTTCAAATTTGCCGGTCGACGACCTGCTTGACGCACTGGCTTGTCTCGTCGCAGCTCGCGACATTGCCACTCAGAACGCGACGGTACTTCCTGATGACAAAAAGGAATGGGATCAGCGTGGGTTGCGCATGGAGATCGTCGCCTGATCGGAATGACGATCGACAATTTGAGTGTGTCGCATCGCTGAAATTCGCATAGATCGAGGGCGGGAGACTATCACTGGAAACACAAACTGACGTGCTCGTGATCGGGGGTGGTCAGGCAGGACTGGCGACTGCCTATTATTTGCGCCGTACCGGGCTCTCGTTCGAGATCCTCGACGCCGAAGTCGGATCGGGCGGTGCCTGGCGCCATACATGGGAATCGCTTCATCTCTTCTCACCAGCGCGTTGGAGTTCGTTACCTGGATGGGTCATGACCGGCGGTCCTGACAACTATCCACCACGTGACGCGGTACTCGCCTATCTGGCCGCTTACGAGGAGCGTTATCACCTCACGATCCGGCGACCGGAACGGGTTCGACGTGTTAGCCGCTCGTACGACCGGCTCGTCGCCCAGACCGATTCCGGCTCATGGAGTGCGCGGGCAATCGTGAGCGCGACCGGTACCTGGAGCCACCCATTCACGCCCAAATACCCAGGCACGGAGTACTTTGACGGTATCCAACTCCATTCAGCACATTACCATAACCCCGATTCGTTCCACGGGAAACGTGTAATGATCGTCGGAGGCGCGAACTCAGCCGCACAGATCCTCGCCGAGGTCTCACAGGTTGCTCACACAATCTGGGTCACCCGACGGGAACCACATTTTCTCCCGGATGACGTCGATGGTCGGGATCTTTTCGACTGGGCAACCAAACGCTATCTGGCCGCGATCGAGGGTAGAAGGGATTCGGTTGACGTGCCCGAGGGTGGTCTGGGCGACATCGTGATGATTGAGCCGGTGCGTGAAGCACGTGATCGAGGAGTGCTCAAGAGCATCCGTCCCTTCAGCCATTTCACTCGAAAGGGAGCCGTCTGGCCGGACGGCAGCGAACAAGAAGTTGACGTGATCATCTGGTGTACAGGCTTCCGACCGGCGCTCGAACATCTGAACGATCTCGACGTTGTCGAAGCAAGCAGTTACATCGACGTGAATGGAACACGTTCTGTACGCGAACCCCTCCTCTGGCTCGTCGGATACGGTGAGTGGACCGGTTACGCTTCCGCCACTCTGATTGGTGTCGGACGGAGCGCCCGGCAAACTGTCAAAGAGATCGCCGCGGCATTGGGGTAGCAGCAGGAATTGGAGCCCCATGCGCGTGTGGTGCCGATAGTCGCCATTTCCGCCCAGACACCAAATTCATGACATAGCAGGAATAGCGCATAATAGCGGTGTACGAGAGGAGCTATCCTGTTGCCATCACCACTCGAAGGGTTCCGACGACCAAAGCCCGGGAAATTTCTTTCGACCGCGCTCAAGATCCCATCTCACATCTATTTCGGTCCGCTCGCAGCGCTCATGAGCTGGCGTTGCGTGATGGTCCTCACCACGACCGGTCGCAAGTCCGGACAGCCACGAACACTCTGCATCAGCTACATGCCACTTAACGATCACTATGTCTCGTTTTCTGGCTGGGGCGTCAGCTCAAACTGGTATCGAAACGTCGTGGCGAACCCCGAGGTCACGATTCGCGTGGGTGGAAAGACCATGCGCGCTACTGGGCATCTCATACTTGAGCCGAAGGAACGTATCGATCTAATGATGCTCAAGCAGGAGCAATCAAAACATTGTGGCCCACCCATGTTCATGCGCCCGATCCTGCGGCTCACCAAGGCATTCGACTTCGACGCCGAAATCGCCATGGCTGTCGAGCATGCCCATGAACTCCCGATCGTCGAGTTCGAACCGCACAAATAATTAGCGACTGGGTCGTGCCCTTGCTCAGGATCACCGTGAGTTCCCGTCGGTCTCTTCAGTAACGATAGAGAACCGTCACCGCATCTACGACCACCGAAATATCACCTCGTCCAAAGCCGACAGCCTTTGACAGACGCTAGGAACAGACCGACAATCGTACGTGGCTCATGGGTTGTCGGTCGCCTTCTTCAAATTCGCAACCGTCGCCCTGGTCTCGTCTCTATCGGAGGGAGTCAACCTAGTGGACGACAAGCTGTTTAAGTCGCTCGAATGGCGACTGATCGGGCCGCATCGTGCCGGTCGCGTGGTGACCGTCGCAGGCGATCCGAACGAACGAGGAACGTTCTACTTCGGCGCCTGTGCTGGTGGCGTCTGGAAGACCACCAGCGGTGGATCCTATTGGGAGAACGTCTCTGACGGATTCTTCAATACCTCGGCTATCGGAGCGCTCGCGGTCGCGCATTCCGACCCCAACGTCATCTATGCCGGAACTGGCGAAGCCTGTCTACGCGGCAACATTTCACACGGTGACGGCGTGTACAAGTCGACCGACGGCGGTGCGACCTGGACCAACACAGGCCTCGCCGACACGCGCCATATCGGGCGAATTGCCGTCGATCCAACCAATGCCGACATCGTCTTCGTGGCCGCCTTCGGTCATGCTTGGGGCAGGAACGAAGAGCGCGGCGTCTACCGCACGAAAGACGGCGGCAAGACCTGGCAGAAAGTGCTCTACAAGAGCGACAAAGCCGGCGCGGTCGACGTCTCACTCGATCCATCGAATCCGCGCGTCGTCTATGCATCGATCTGGCAGGCGCAGCGCTACCCGCACACGCTCGACAGCGGCGGCGAGGAGAGCGGTATTTGGCGCAGTCTCGATGGCGGAGATTGCTGGGAAGATATCACGCGCAATTCGGGCCTCCCAACCGGAGTCCTTGGCAAGATTGGCGTGGCCGCGTCTGGCGCTCGGGACGGCCGGGTCTGGGCATTGATCGAAGCCGAAGACGGCGCCCTATTCCGTTCTGACGATTACGGCAAGACCTGGGATCGCGTCAGCGAGGACTCACAGCTTCGTAAACGTCCCTGGTATTACATGCACATCTACGCCGACCCGCAGGATGAGAACACCGTTTGGGTTCTCAACCTGAGCTGTTTGAAATCGACCGACGGTGGCAAGACGTTCGAGACCATCCCAACACCGCATGGTGACAATCATGGGCTGTGGATCGATCCGAACGATTCCACTCGACTCATCGAGAGTAACGACGGCGGCGCCTCCGTCAGCTACGACGGTGGCCGCTCCTGGTCATCGATCTTGAATCAGCCTACCGCGCAGTTCTATCACGTGGCTGCGGACGATCAGTTCCCTTACCACGTCTACGGTTCGCAGCAGGACAACTACGCCATGCGCCTACCGAGCATTGGGAACGAAGGGGCCATTACCTGGACAGATTATGTCGAGCCAGGTGGGGGCGAGAGCGGTTACATCGCGATCAGCCCGATGCCGCCGCATCGCGTATTTGGTGGTGGTATCGGAACGGGCCCTGGGCACGGACGTCTGATTGCCTGGAACCCGGAAACCGGCCAAAAGCGCAATGTCACGGTCTGGCCGGAGGTAAACGGCTTCGGACTGGGAGCCGTCGAGCTCAAGTACCGTTTCCAATGGACCTTCCCGGTCGAATTCTCGCCGCATGATCCGAGCGTGCTTCACATTTGTTCGAACCACGTCCACCGATCGACCAATGAGGGTTCGAGTTGGACGACGATCAGTCCGGATCTGACACGCAACGATCCGAAAACGCTGCAGTCGTCAGGTGGCGCAATCACGGCCGACAACAGCGGCGCCGAAATCTATGGCACCATCTTTGCCTTCGCTGAGTCGAAGCATGAGAAGGGCGTCCTCTGGGCAGGCAGCGATGACGGGCTGGTACACGTTTCCCGGGATGACGGCAAGAACTGGAAGAACATCACGCCTCCTGGTATGCCCGAGTGGGCGATGATCAGCGTCATCGATCCTTCTCCGCACGATGCCGGAACCGCGTACGTGGCGGCTACGTGTTACAAGTCGGACAATCTCAAGCCATATCTGTACAAGACGAACGATTATGGGCAATCCTGGACCCTGATCACCAGCGGCATCCCATCCACCGAATTTACCCGCGTGATACGCGAAGATCCAAACCGTCGTGGCCTGCTTTACGCTGGAACCGAGACGGGGATCTACGTTTCGTTTGACGATGGAACGAACTGGCAGCGGATGCAGAGCAACTTGCCGGTCGCGCCGGTCTACGACGTGATCGTCAAGGGAACCGACCTGGTCGCTGCGACACACGGCCGCGCCTTCTGGATCCTGGATGATCTGAGCCCACTCCACCAAATGCAGGATCAGGTTGCCGGCAAGAGTGCGCATCTCTTCAAGCCGCGCGACACGACACGTGTTCGCGTTTACGGCCGAGCGTACGGAGACAAGAGCAAAGACCGCGTCAACTACATGATGGCCGGGCCGGTCACCGTCGCCTTGAAACCGCGCGAGACTGCCATGGGGACGCAAGTCTTCGACTATCTTGACGCGGGACACAATCCGCCTAACGGGGTCATCATCCACTATTACCTGAAGGAGAAACCTGAAGGTGAAGTGACGCTGCGGATCCTCGATGCGAGTGGCAACGAGCTCAACTCGTTTTCGAGCGAAGGCGAGCAAACTCCGCGGGTTCCGGCATCGGCAGGCGCAAACCGCTTCGTGTGGGACTACCGTGGATCCGGGCCGACCAAGATCGCGCAAGAGATGGCCAAGGATCGGCGCTCACAAGCAGCCGAGGCAGGTCTTGGTCCTCGTGCCAATCCAGGAACCTACACCGTGGAGTTGAAGGTCGGAGACGCGACCTTGACCGAATCCTTCGCCATCACGCGAGATCCGCGACTCGATGCCAGTGAGCAGGATCTGGCCGAGCAGTATCAGATGAAGGCTGGAATCCGCGATCGCGTGTCGCAGGTCCACGAGATGGTGAATCAAATCAACCGGGTCACCAAGCAACTCGACGGCTGGTCTGAGCGAATCGATGCCAGTGGAGGCAACGAATCGCTGAAGACGGACGCCCAGTCGATCAAGGAGAAGCTGGACACGATTCTCAATGGATTGATCCAGACGAATCCGGACGCGTCGCAACCAGGTGGCGCACGCTTGAAGGACAAGCTGACCACGCTGAGCGCCATGATCGACGAATCAGATGATGCTCCAACGCAGGGGGCGCGAGAAGTATTTGCCGATCTTGGGACGCGGGTTGAAACCGAGCAAGAGAAGCTACGACAGATCGTCTCGTCTGACGTCGCGAGCTTCAACAGTAAGGTCGGTGGGTCGGGAATAGCTCCCGTCGTCGCCTAATCAGCCGCTTTACTCAGAGCACGAACATGCCTCCCCGAGCGAGCCTTGGGGAGGCATGTTTTGTCCGTCATTGCGATAGCCGTGGTAGGACGACACAAGATCATTTCTTCTTCCTCATACGCCGTGAATATCACTTGAAAAACTCGCCGAGCGTGTTCGCGTCGCATGTCTCCTTGAGGCAACCTAATCCCCACGCTTGTTCAATGGTTCGCAGCAATGAGTAATGGTTGTGTGGCGTGTCGGACGAAAAGCCCAGAGGAACCTGCTTCGAGATCACCAACGTAGCAACCTTGCCGCCCCCACCCTGGTTCCCAGTGCCTTCATCCCATGTGATGAAGAGAACACTGTTGGTATCACGCCACTCGGGTGCTTCGAGGATATGGCCCGGGAGCCAGTTCTTCAACCATTCGTCTCCGATCTTGACCGAGCAATCGTGCATGTCGTTGCACATGTTCGGGACGATCAGTTCGAAGTCCGCCGACGCAGGATCGAAGTGGGCCAAATCGGTGATATGGGCAATACAGCGCGCCTTGTCGTTGCTCACGTTGACGAAGCTGATCGCGGGTTCATGCTTGCGAGCATAGGTGCCAGTTCCGTCCGGTCCGCCCGACGCAGTCGCTCCGGTGTAGCAAATCGGATCTCCATTCGTATCCGTAACCGGCAGATTCTGCGCGAAGATCTTCCAGGTCTTACCCACAGACTCGAGCTGATCCCCGAGATGCTGCGCATCAATGCGATGAACCCGATCATCTTTGACGCCTTGCGTCGATCCTGACCACAAGGCGATGTAGTTCGGTTCCGATGGATGCGCGACTGACGTGTAGTTCGTGGCCAACCCAAATTGCTTGATCAGTTGATTGAGATAGGGAGCGCTTGGACTGTCGACGATCGAAGTTGCCTGCTTGTTCTCCATGATAATCAGGTAGACGTGATCGAAGGCTGGCACCGCCGCGACCACGGGCGACGGTGTCACTGGCGGGGTGATCGGCTGGTTGCCTTGCGAGCCAACGATCATCAGGACCATCAACCCACATGCCGCCACGATCCCTGCCACCAATTTCCAACCAACTGCCATGAAGCAATATCCCTTTCGACGGTCACGTCACGACCAACCAAACGTCGGCCGACACCAAGCAGCTTTACAGCAGCTTGTCCGGACTCCGAAGTTTCTCAGATTCTGCACCACGAGACGTAGGCACGCCACGAGTCTCGCCAAACGTGACCGCGCTCCATGAAGCTTCAACGACTGTCGCGCGATTGTGACGTGGACAGGCAGTTCCGGCACACCGGTGATGTGCCTGTTCCGCTACGGTTGACCTGATCGCGATAAAGATTTGTATACCAGTGGAGTGATATCTATCAGCGCTTGGCGCGAAAGAGAGCATGACGAGTAATGAAACGGACGTTAGCGTTCACCGCAACCGGCATTGGGTTGATCGTCACGGGGTTCTTCGGCGCCGTGATCGCAAGTTGGAGACGATTCGACAAGCGTGTCGAACACGAAGTCCAGGAGCTTCGTTCCGCCGCTCATTCTGACTCGAAAATCGTCACCGAAGCGATGCTCGAAGGACTTCCTCAGCCTGTACACCGCTACCTGTCGTACACCGGCGTCGTCGGAAAACCGATGGTCGAGACAGTGCAATTGCATCAGAGCGGTGCGATGCACCCAAGCAATCGACTTCCCTGGATTCCCCTTGAGGCCGACCAGTATTACTCCGTGAACCCGCCCGGATTCATCTGGGATGGAAAGATCCGGATCGGACCGTTTCCTCTCATGCGTGCACGCGATCGGTACCTCGCCGGCGCTGGCAATATGCAGGTCAAAGTCTGCTCCCTGTTTCCGGTGGTGAATGCCACCGGTCCAGAAATGGATCAGGGATCGATGATGCGCTATTTGAGTGAGATGATCTGGTTTCCATCCGCATTTCTGTCGCCGAATATCTCCTTCGAACCAATCGACGATCATTCGGCCAAGGTGACATTTGCTGATCATGGACGATCGGTCGACGCAACGATGTATTTTGATGATGAGGGACGCATGACCAACCTCGTAGCCCAACGTTTTCGAAGCGTTGGAACGACGTTCGAACTCGCGACCTGGGAGACACCCATTACTGAGTACGGTCAGTTCGAGGGACTAAAGCTTCCGATCCGAGGGCAGGCCGTCTGGAAGCTACTGGAGGGTGATTTCGCCTACATTGACGTGGAAATTACCGACATCCGATACAACGAGAAATTGCGGTAATCTGGCCTGCTCCCTAGTCGTGGATCGCTGGCACCGGTACGGGGTCTCGAGATAACTCGACACTCGTCTTCATCACCGGTAACGTGAACCCGAATCTTGCGCCCTGGCCGGCGACACTCTCGACGGAGACGTGACCGCCATGCGCCTCGACGATTGAGGCTACGATCGAAAGGCCCAATCCGGTCCCACCACGTGCCCGCGTACGCGCGCTGTCGACACGGTAGAAGCGATCAAAGATGAGTTCAAGATCCTTCTGATCGATACCTGGGCCTGAGTCGGTCACAGAAACAACCGCATCCTCACCTACCCGGTCAATCTTGACCCGCACCGATGCGCTCCGCTCAGTGTGAACACGGGCATTTGAGAGCAGGTTGTCGATCACCTGCTTCAGCCGGTCAGCGTCGCCGCTAACAATGACGCGATCGGGAGATTCCACGGTAATCAGACGGTCGGGCTCGACAGCGCGGGCATCTGCCACGGCATTCTCGATGATCTGTACCAGATCGACCGGATCGTGACGTAACGACCTTCCCTGATCGAGCCGAGCCAAAAGCAGTAGATCGTCGACCAGTTTGCCCATACGTGTGCTCTCGGACTCGATACGCAGCATTACACGTTCGAGTGTCTTCGGATCGGCCGCGGCCCCACTTCGAAATAGCTCGGCGTAGCCACGTATCGACGTCAACGGCGTGCGCAGCTCGTGCGATGCGTCGGCCGCGAACTGGCGGAGCTTGCGCTCCGATTGCTCCTTGGCACGGAATGACGACTCGACCTTAGCCAGCATCTGGTTCAAAGCGTGACCAAGCTTACCGACCTCGTTCGTCGACTCCTCGTAGTCCACTCTCTGCGACAGATCGCCACTTGCAATTAGACCGGCTGTGTCAATCATCGAATCGATCGGCTGCAACCCATGGCGTACCACGAACCATACGACGACCACAACCCCGGCAAGCACCGCCAGGCTGGTCAACACAATAACGAGGATAAGGCTCCGAATCGTGCTCGTGACGTCACTCAATGGCGCCGCAACCGCCTGCAGGTCACCGTCTGATCCCGATTGGATCAGAACTCGATACGTGAGATCGCTCGAACCGACTGCCTTTGCCGTGAACGGATGGCCCAGGTGAGACTCCAAACCGTTCTCTCCAAGTGATGCGATGTTGGGCAGTGGATCAGGGCTGTCTGTGAAACCGGACGGATCCGAATGCACGAGGTTGCCGTGCGAGTCAAACGACAACGTGGCGATCGAACGTTTTGACGTTGGATAGGATGAATCTTCGGAGCCACCTGACAGGGATCCGTGACTCCCTTTGCCGGATGCTTCGTTTAGCGTGGCGTCGACCCGGTCGATCATCCGCGCTTTCGTCGCCGTAACCGTGACGGCACCAACCACGACGAAGGCGATCAGAACTAGTACGCTGATGATGACGACCAGCCGAGTCTTGATCGACATGGCGCTCTACCCCGGTACGGTACGAAGCGAGTAGCCAAATCCACGAACCGTCTGAATTAAGCGCGGCTCGCGATCGTCGATCTTCTTGCGCAGGTAGCTAATATAGGTCTCGACGACGCTGACGTCACCATCAAAGTCATACTGCCACACGTGATCCAGGATCTGATACTTCGATAAGACGCGGTCGGAGTTCATCATCAGGTAGCGAAGCAAGCGGAACTCCGTGGGAGAAAGATGAATGCTCTCGCCGCCGCGCGTAACCTGGAAGCGCTCCTCATCAAGCTCCAGATCCGCATATTTGAGGCGATTCATCGGACGCTCAACGCCACTTCCAGCCCGTCGGAGGACAGCCCGAATACGAGCAAGTAACTCTTCGAGACTGAATGGCTTGACCACGTAGTCGTCGCCGCCATACGTGAAGCCGCGCAGCTTGTCGTCATGCTCGTCACGAGCGGTCAGGAAGATGACTGGAACGGTGTCGCCATTGGCGCGCAAACGCTGGCACACCTCAAAGCCATCGAAGTCGGGGAGCATGATGTCGAGCACGATCAAGTTTGGCATGAAAGCGGCGGCTGACGTGAGGGCTTCGCTCCCCGAACCAACCGCGTGAACCTCGAACCCAACAAACTTGAGTGCTGTCGACAACAACTCCGTGATGGATGATTCATCATCCACGACCAGTATGCGAAGACCTTCCAACTCACCGTCGTCGGTCGAGGAAATTGATGGATGCAGACTGACCAAAGGACGTCCCTCGATTCTGGATGTGATCACTCGTAGCTGATATGCATTGAACCACTCGAATCTGTGAGTTTCCTGTGAATTGACGTGCGGTTCATCGCCAATTTGAGGTCGCAAAGACGCCATCACGTCGGGTGCAAACGAATTCAGGCGTATTGAGCTCAAATCTTCGGTCCGATTTCCGAATTCGGATCGATGGTATGACCGCAATCTACACGGCGATCCCTATTTCTTCGCGCTCCGATTCAACAACCCGCGGCTTTTGGTTTCGGTACTGCCGTCCGACGATCAGCTTGAACACCACGGGGATCACGATCAACGTCAAGAACGTGGAGGTCAGCAGCCCACCGATAACGACCACCGCCAGATCCGAGGCGATGATCGCTCCTCCTCCACCGCTGAAGGCAAGTGGCAACAGCGCGAGAATCGTCGCCATCGCCGTCATCAGAATTGGTCGCAGACGAGTGCGTCCTCCCTGGATGAGCGCCTCATCCAGTGGCGTGCCGCGACGAAGCAGCTCGAGGACGAGTTCGAGCAGCACAATGGCATTGGTCACGACGATACCGATCAACATCAGGACGCCGATCAAGGCCGGAAGGCCCAGCGTCTTACCAGTTAGAGCCAACGCCGCGAGGACACCGACGATGGCCAGAGGCAAGCTGAATAGGATCACGAACGGCGTCGCCAGCGATCCGAAGCTCGCGACCATGGCAATGTAGACAAGCAGGACCGCGACGACAAGCGCAATCCCCATACTCTTGAACGCGTCACCTTGTTGCTGACCAACTCCTGCTGAAACGATTGTGACCCCTTCAGGGGCGTTGTACCCGTTGACGATGTTGTTCACCTTCGACGTCACGGCGCCTGTGTTATCGACGGTAATCGTGCCGCTGATCGTGGCTGCACGGTCACCGTCGACGCGTACGACCTGCACCGGCCCAGTCCCCTGCGTGATCGACGCGATCTGATTCAGCGGGACTGCCGTTGCGCCGATCGGGATCTGACCGAGCGCATCAACGCTGGTCGACGCACCGCTCACCTGCTCAGATAGCTGATACGGTTTGCCGTCGATCACGATACTTCCCAGAGGGATGGCGCTCAACACCTCGCGCACCTGGCCGGCAATTTGAGTCGGGGTCGTTCCGGCGGCAATCGCCTTCTCCGCGTTCACATTGACCACGATCTCCGGTTTAGCATTGACCACGTCATTCTTGACGTTCACCAGGTTCTGAATCCCAGCGATCTGCTTGGTGAGATCCTGAGCCACTTTGCTGACGGTCTCGTAGTTACTCCCCTGAACGGTAACCTGAATGTTATTGGTGCTTCCCCCGAACCCGGAGGACTCGTTCGCGACTGAGATATCCGCGTTGCCAGCCGCCGCCTTCAGCCGCGTCCGAAGCTCGGAGAGCGTTTGAATCATGTTCACCTTGCTATCGAACGTCACCGTCATGGTCGCGGTACTCGCTCCAGTGCCGTTGAATGCCGCTTGTAGCCCGCCTCCGCCTACCTTGGTTTGCAGTAGCGTCACGGGCGCGGTGCTCTTGATCACGTCCTCCAGCTTTGCAGCTTCCGCCGCTGTTGCCTCGATGGACGTTCCGGCCGGCATGGTCACCTGAATGCTGGCGATCTTCTGAGCGCCCGAGGGGAGAAAGGACGTACCGATGAACGGCACAAGTCCGAACGAGGCGATAAACACGATTGCCGCGATCGCCAGTGTCGTTTTCGGTCGACGAAGTGCCAGGGTCAGAGACGGAATGTATACGCGCTGCAGCAACGGCGTATTTTCGGGAGCTGGGCGCAGTTTGTCCTTACGAATCAGATACGAAGCAAGCACCGGCACCACCGTCAGAGCGACGACCAGTGAGGCAAGGAGCGCGAACGTCACTGTGAGCGCAAACGGACGGAAGATCGCCCCAATGATCCCGCCGACAAACCCGAGGGGCAGAAAGACGGCAATGGTCGTCACCGTCGAAGCCGTGATCGCCAGAGCAACCTCACGCACACCCTCCAGAGTCGCCGTGTGCGTGTCCTCTCCACGTTGAACATGCCGGAAGATGCTTTCCAGAACCACGATCGCGTCATCTACAACACGACCGACCGCAACCGCCAATCCACCCAATGTCATGATGTTGAGGCTGATTCCCTGAGTCCACAACAGGATGAATGCCACCAGCATCGACATCGGAATCGAGACCGCGGTCACTGCAGTCGACCGAACACTCAGTAAGAATCCAAAGATAACGATGACCGCGAATCCAGCTCCTAGAAGCGCTTCGCGAACGAGATCGTTGATCGATTTCTGAATGTATTGGGATTGATCCTGAATGACGACCGGCGTGACGTCGACGCCTGAGGCGCGTAACTGGTCGGTTACGGCGTTGACTTTGTCCCGAACGGCTGATGCGGTGTCAACCGTGTTGGCGCCCTGATTCATGTAGACGTCGATCGCAACGCTTGGCTCGCCATTCGTTCTTGTAATGCCGGGCGCCGCTCCCGCGGTGATCTCAACGTTGGCAACGTCGCTAAGTGCGACGGGCTGCCCTTGCCCACCGCCAGCCGGCTTTGACACACCAACGACGAGTGCGCGAAGCTGGTCAAGAGATGTGATCTGACTCAACACGCGCACCGGCACGGACGTGGTACCGGATTGGACGAGACCGCTTGCCGCGCTCACGCTACTCGACTGAATCACGCCCGCTACCTGCTGCGGCGTTACCCCGGCAGCTGCCAGTTTGGACGGGTCAAGTGTGATCGCCACGACGTCGTCCGCGCCGCCGTTTATCTCGGTGCGACCCACCCCATCGAGGCCGGCTAACGCCGGCTGATACCGTTGTTGTGCGAGCTGTCGTAATGTAGCGAGGTCGCCATTTGATCCGGTCAGACTGAGCTGAACGATTGGGAACTGATTGAAGTTAATCCGCTGAATGTTCGGCTGAGTGGCGCCCTGGGGAAGCGGCACCTGTCCAAGCTGCGTTGCGAGCGTCTGGGCGGCGTCCTTCGTGTTCGTACCATATGTAAACTGCGCAATAATGACAGAAAGTCCCTCTGAGGAGGTTGACTGAGTGGTGGTCACACCGGGAAGCGCCCTGACGGCAGCCGCGAGTGGCTGGGTTACGGCGGAATCAACCGCGTCCGGTGAGGCTCCGGGATAGTTCGTGATGACCGTCAGCACAGGAAAGTCGATGTTCGGTAGCAGCTCTGTTTTGAGCTGGGTAACTCCATACGCCCCCATCACCGCGATGAGGAGCGTTGCCAACAGAACAACTGATCGTTTGCCGAGGGAAAACGCGGCAAGTCGATGCACCTAGTTCATCCAATCCATCGAACCGACCCGGTCATCGAGTCGTCGCACACAAAAGTCAGAGTGAGCCTCTTGCAGCTCATTCCAACGTCAATCTATCTCACCGAAAAATCGTCACAACCACGCTCGGACCATGGGCCAGGTAGCCTTACGGAGCATGGAGGGTTCGGAACTGTACGTTGAAGCCATCCTTTATCAGCCGCTCATCTGAACGCTGCAAGCTCGCTCCGTTCACGGCTACGTAGCATAACAAATTACTTCGATATCATCGACATGTTTCTTCCGATAAGATTGTTAACAGGATTCGTCCACATTTGAGTGCCGTTCGATCCGATCCCTGTCGGTCCATTTCTTTCCTGTCTCTCAATGCACTGGTACTATCGGGCATGGTCGATGAGTCACTCCTTGTGACCGAAACAGAGAGAAGAACCTGTAATCTCCAGGTGACAACGATCGACGACATCGAAAGAGGAGAGTTGATGGCAACAACCACGAACGGGAACGCATGGGGCGGTCAAAGCGTCGTCGACAGGCTCGCGCGCGTCCTCGTCTACACCCCGATTGAGCCGGACGAGCAGGTCTCATGGGAGGAGTTCGGCTACTTCCACCCGATCGATCATGAGCGGGCACGGCACGAGCACGCAGCCTTTCGGAAGATTCTGACCGAGAACGGCGCCGAGGTCGTCAGTGCGGAGATCGGTGATTCCCGGTTGCAGGACGCCATCTTTCCCTTCGATCCGGTCATCATCACCGATCGGGGAGCGATACTGGGTCGCATGGGCAAAGACCTTCGACGTCGCGAGGTTGACCTCATGCGAGAAACGTTGACTGACCTCGGCATTCCAATCGCCGGTGAGATCAAAGCGCCGGGCACGTTCGAAGGCGGCGATTCCTTTTGGGTCGATGAGAAGACCCTCGCGGTTGGTCGAGGCTACCGAACGAACTCCGAAGGGATCGATCAGCTCAAAGCGATCCTTCGCCCGATGGGGGTCAGTGTCATTACGGTCGACCTGCCACACTGGCACGGCCCTGATGAGTGCCTCCACCTCCTTTCGCTCATCAGTCTGCTCGATCGCGATCTTGCCGTTGTCTACCTCCCGCTGCTGTCGGTCGAGTTCGTGAAGTACTTGCAGTCGAGAGAGATCGAGATGGTCGAGATCCCGGACGAAGAGTTCTCGACGCAGGGCAGCAACGTGCTGGCGCTCGCGCCTCGCCGGTGCCTGTTGCTGGAAGAAAACGTAGAGTCAATCAGACGATTGCGCGCCGCCGGCTGCGAGGTGTTGACGTATCAGGGCACCGAGATCTCGCACAATCGATCGGGTGGCCCGACCTGCTTGACCCGTCCGCTCCTTCGAGTGACAAATGCTTCGACTTCCCCGGAGGAAAGCAAGGCATGACCAGCGGCGACGCGCTGAAGGTCGCAGAGGTGCTTACTGCGATAGACGAACGGCGAGACGCACTCGTCGAACTTTTGCGTTCGCTGGTGCATGTGCCTTCGGTGACCGGCAGCGAAGGAGACGTGCAGGACCTTATCGAAAAAGAATTTACGCGTCGAGGATTGGCGATCGATCGATGGGAAGCAACGCGAGACGAGATCGCCCCATTCTTCGACCATGTCGGAGAGCAGGAACGCTACGATGGCCGACCCAATCTGGTCGGAACGCGTGAGGGCAGGGGGAGTGGCCGTTCGATCCTGCTCAACGCCCACGTCGACACGGTCGAGAATGGCGATCCGGCACTCTGGTCCCATGACCCACTCGCTGGTGAAGTGGTCGGTGATCTGCTCTATGGCCGCGGCTCCTGCGATATGAAGGGCGGACTGACCAGTTATCTGGGAGCGCTCGACGCTCTTGAAGCGGCTGGTGTTCGACTTCGCGGCGACGTAAAGGTCAACACAACCGTTGGTGAGGAAGACGGCGGCCTCGGCGCGCTCTCGACGGTCCTTCGCGGGCATCACGCCGATGCGGTACTGATCACCGAGCCGACACACCTGGCGCTGGTACCAGCCCAGGGAGGATCGCTCGTTTTCCGCCTTACCGTTCCGGGACGAGCCGCTCACGGAGCAATGCGGGATGAGGGTGTATCGGCGGTGGAAAAGTTCATTCCGATATTTCAAGACTTGCTGGAGTTCGAAAGCGAGCGGAACCGAGCCCTGTCGCACCCCCTCTATGCTGAGATCGAAAACAAGATACCGATTAGCGTTGGTATCGTTCGATCCGGCGTCTGGCCGTCGACCGTGCCGGAAACGCTCGTCGCCGAGGGCCGCGCCGGGCTGTTGCCGGGGGAGCAAATCGACGAATTCAAGCAGGCCATGACCGAACGCGTGCGAGCCGCAGCCCGGCGTGATCCCTGGCTGGACGAGCACCCGCCGAAACTCGAGTGGTTTAGCGGTCAGTTCGCACCAGCGGAAACTCCGGTCGAATCGCCCATTGCGCAGGCCGTTATCCGCGCCCACAATCGGGTAACGGGCGCATCACCGAAGATCGAGGGCGTGCCGTACGGTGCCGACATGCGGCTCTTCATCACGTTTGGAAACATGCCATGTATCATGTACGGCGCCGGCGACGTCGCCGTGGCGCATCAGGTCGATGAACACATCAGCATCGACGAACTGATCACGGCGACAAAAACAGTTGCGTGTCTCTTGATGGACTGGTGCGGCGTTGAGGATTAGGCCGGGAACCCGGCAAGAAGAAGGAACGCTGGAATAGATGACGATCGAGGAAAAGGCATCTGGAACAACCGACTGGACGAT
Source organism: uncultured Chloroflexia bacterium (assembly GCA_963785465.1). GTDB lineage: Bacteria > Chloroflexota > Chloroflexia > Thermomicrobiales > Thermomicrobiaceae > CALAGB01. The sequence continues at coordinate 201,309 of CAWAVM010000013.1, forward strand.
TGATGCGTCGCATTCTACGTGTGAATTCACGGTACGGCACACTTTGGTTTCGACCATTAAGGGTGCATTCTTGAAGGTAACTGGGCAGGTTCATTTCGAACCTGAGGCCGTGGTGAACTCGTGGGTGCGCGCTGAAATCGACATGTCCAGTGTCGACATGCACAACCCGGGACGCGACGACATGCTTCGCGGCGCGGACTACTTCGATGTCGAGAATCATCCGACTGCGACGTTTGTCAGCAGCCGGGTCGAGCCGGTAGGAGTGCACCGATTCCTGGTCGTCGGCGATCTCACCTTTCGCGGTGTCACCAATCCAATGACGTTCGACACCACCTTCGAGGGAACCGCCGAGCAAATGAATGGGGTCGTGCGCTCTGCGTTCATCGGGCGCGGAGCGATCAAACGAACCGATTATGGGTTGCCCCTCGGTCGAATCATCCCTGCCGGCGTCCCGTCGGTCCTCGACGAGATACAGCTTGCGATGTATATGACCTGTCACCCACTCGTACAAGAGTAGTTTGGACCGGCAAAGCAGTCAGAACGGGAGCACGTCGAGTGCTCCCGTTTTCTACGTGAACCTGTGGCCACCGGCGTCGAAGACCTATTCGTTCTACTTGCTCAGGCCTTCAACCGTGCGGGCAATCCGGTCCAGCGCTTCCTCTATGTTCGCAAGCGAGTTGGCGTACGAGAGCCTTAGATAACCTTCACCTGCCTTGCCAAAGGCAGTGCCCGCCAGCAGTGCCACGCCCGCTTCATTCAGAAGCAGATCCGCTAGTTCGCCTGAAGGGCGCCCGAGCCCGGTGACGTTCGGAAAAACATAGAAGGCTCCCGCCGGGTTGCGGCAGCTGATGCCCGGGATTTCATTTAGACCGTTGACGATCGCGTCACGTCGACGGCGGAACTCGACCAACATCTCATCGACCGCGTCTTGAGGACCGGTCAATGCCGCGACCGCCGCATGTTGCGAAAAACCTGGCGTGCAGGAGTTGCAGTTGATGATAAGGCGCGTGACTTGTTCGGCGAGATTAGGCGGGATGATACCGTAGCCGAGCCGCCAGCCAGTCATGGCATACGTCTTCGAGAAGCCATCGAGGATAATTGTGCGGTCGAGCATTCCCGGGAAACTGGCGATACTCTTTGGCGAACCCTCGTAGACCATTCGAGTGTAAATTTCATCCGATAGGACCAGGAAATCACGTTCTACCGCCAGCCGCGCCAAGACCTCAAGCTCGTTATCGCCGATGATGCCGCCCGTTGGATTGTGCGGTGAATTGATGATAACGAGCTTAGTTCGGTCGGTGACAAGCGACTCGAGCTCTTCCGCGTCAAATCCGAAGTCTTTCTCTTCGCGAAGGTGCAGTGGCACCGGCTTGGCACCCGCAAAATTGATCACCGACTGGTAGATCGGGAATCCCGGATCGGGATAGATGACCTCATCTCCCGGACCAACTAGTGCCAGAATGGTGAAAAACATGATCGGTTTGCCACCGGGAGTTACCACTACCCGCTCCGGCCCAACGTCGACACCTCGAGTACGGCTGACGTAATCCGCGATTGCCTGCCGTAGCTCAGGAATACCCGCCGCAGGGGTGTAGTGCGTCTCGCCGGATCGGAGCGCCTGGACACCGGCCTCGACGATATGCGATGGAGTATCAAAATCGGGCTCGCCAATCTCAAGATGGATGACGCTCCGTCCTTGCGCCTCGAGTGCCTTGGCACGCACCAAGACGTCAAACGCGCTTTCGGTTCCCAGTCGGCTCATCCGCTCAGCGAGAGCGATCGGATTCGACGGATTCTTGCTCACCATGTTGATCCTCTTCCTTCGTCTCGATAATTGTCGCAACTCTCCCTACCGGGTTCCGGAGCAGCCACCGATTGAGCCGGTGATGTTCCGTTCGAGTATCTCCGTCATATCGCACGACGATCGTGGCTACTCGTGATGCCTGGAGGATTACCCTGCAACCATGATAATACGGTAGATCATCGCGGCCCGGCCAAAGTCCGACGCGGAAGCCGGACTATCCCCGTGGGCATGCGATACTTCTGGAGCAAAGGAATAGCGGAACAATTGGAACCGATCGAAAAACTCGCTCGTCGTCCGACTCGAAACGACGGTTGCCTGGCTCAGAAATTGAGGGAGAACATGAACGTGGATGACAACTGGATCGACGACGCGGTGGATACGGAAGAAGCGGCCGCTTTGACCGCGCACCTCGTCTCCTTTCGCAGCTACCCCGGCCAGGAGGGGGACGTGCAACGAGCCGTCGCCGCATGGCTGCATGAAAACGGGATCGAGTCTGAGTTTCAGGAAACCGAGGACGATCGACCAAACGTGATCGCCTACGTGCGGAACGGGGACGGCCCGACCCTTCTGCTCAACGGTCACGTCGACACTGTCCTGGCCGCTGACGGCTGGAGCTGCGATCCCTGGAAAGGCCGTCGTGACGGTGATCGGTTCTATGGCTTGGGCGCCAGTGACATGAAGTCCGGAATCGCCGCGGGAATGCTTGCGACTCGTGTGTTAAACAAACATCGCGACCGATGGAATGGGACACTCATTTTCACCTCAGTGGTCGACGAGGAAGCCTACTCAATTGGCGCACAGGCGCTGGTCAGGCTGGGGATGAAAGCTGACGGATGCGTATGCCTTGAACCGTCTTTCGAGCGTCCAGTCATTGGAGCGAACGGAAAGGTATTGGTTCAGGCCAACGTCACCGGAAAGGCGGCTCATGGGTTTCGGCCGGAGGCAGGCATCAATGCCGCCGTCGAAGGCGCTAAGCTGGTGACGCGAATCGACGAAATGCCGCTCGGCCAACATCCGCGCCTTCCACCCACCCAGTGTGTGCTCTCCTTTCACTCGGGCAGTGCCCAGTACGTGATCACCGTGCCAGAGAAAGCATCCTTTTTGGTCACGCGACTTACCGTTCCGGGAGAGACCGGCGAGCAGGTGCTGGCCGAAGTTCGCGCACTGGCCGAGGAACTGCATTCACCCGCCCGGTTCGACTTCTCGATCGAACCACCCTACTATCCATCCTGGGAGATTTCTCCCGAGAATCCGTTCATTCAGCGATTCGCACGCGCCTATCGGGCTGAACTCGGTAGGACGCCAGATTGGGGTTACACAACGGGCGTCTCAGACGCCAACTACTTTGCGGCCGATCTCGGGATACCGACAATCCAGTTCGGGCCTTCCGGCGACAGATTTCACGAGGCGAATGAGTGGGTCGACATCCCATCTATCGCCGCGACGACACGCGTCGTGCTGCGCCTTGCGATCGATATGCTGAACTGAGTCGTCAAGAACGATTGTCGCCGTCTTTTCGATAGCCGTCGCAGCTATTGAGGATCGTCGAGCTTCCAGAACTTGTAACGAATCTTGCACGGTTCGAGAATTGCGCTGAGTTCAGAGAACCGCAATACTCGTACGTGGCGATTCGAGTTGCGTAATCGGTCGGCGAATGAGACGGAGAGAAGTATGAAGAGACGGAAGCCCGAGGGATATCTCGGGGACAAATCACTCCATCCTGAGACTTTGATGATGGGCTACGGCTATCATCCCGAATGGTCGGAAGGGGCACTCAAGCCGCCGATCTTCCAGACGTCTACCTTCGTGTTCGAAAAGGCTCAGGACGGCAAGGACTTCTTCTCCGCCGCCTACGGACTCCGCGAGCAAGGACCGAACGAGGTTCCCGGCTTAATTTACGGCCGCATCAACAATCCGAATTTAGAGATCCTCGAGGATCGCCTGACGCTTTGGGACGAGGCAGAAGCATGCACCGTCTTCGCCAGCGGAATGGCAGCCATAACGACCACACTCCTTACTTTCTTGAGGCCCGGCGATGTCTTGCTGCACAGTAACCCGCTCTATGGCGGCACCGATCACTTCACTCGCCACGTCCTATCCGAGTTCGGCATCACGCAGGTTGAGTTCGGGGCGGGGGACAGCCGTCAGACTATCGAGGACCGCCTCAAGGCGCACAATGCGGGTGGCCGGTTAGCGATGATCTACGTCGAAACTCCTGGCAATCCGACCAACGCGCTGATCGACATCGCCATGTGCTCCGAACTCGCGGACGAATACTCGACGCCGGAGCGGAAGGTCGTGCTAGCGGTCGACAACACCTTCCTAGGCCCAATCTATCAGCACCCGCTGAAACATGGAGCCGATCTCGTCCTCTATTCGGCGACCAAATACATCGGCGGCCATAGCGATCTCCTGGCTGGCGCCTGTCTTGGCTCGGACGATCTGTTGAAGCGCGTTCGTGCCATGCGCACGTTCCTCGGCACGATGGCCGATGCCTGGACCGGTTGGCTCCTCCTACGAAGTCTCGAAACGCTCAAGATCCGCATGGCCGGACAAACGCAGGTCGCAACCTTCGTCGCCAAGTTCTTGGTCGAGCATCCCAAAGTCGCGCGGGTTTACTATCTCGGATTCTTGAACGAGGGTGATAGAGGCTACGACGTTTATCGCAAGCAGTGCCTCGGGCCAGGCTCGATGATCTCCTTCGATATCAAAGGGGGAGAAGCCGAGGCGTTCCGCTTCCTGGATGCGCTCAAGATCGTGAAGCTTGCGGTCAGCCTTGGCGGAACCGAGTCATTGGCGGAGCATCCCTATTCCATGACTCACTGCGACGTCAGCGACGACGACAAGCACAGCTTCGGTATTGGTGAGTCGCTCATCCGGATGTCGGTAGGAATTGAGCATCCAGATGACCTCATCGCCGACATTGACCAGGCACTTGCACTCGTCTAATTCGCAGCGCCAATTCGGCGAGTAACTACTGCCCGGAGCGACTCACGTAAATCGCTCCGGGCGATTCATTTCACCCCCGTAATTACAAACACCGGACGCGAGTAGCATGAACTAATAGTCCATATGTCATTCGAACCTAGTACTCTCGTCCCTCGTCGTGTAGCCAATATGTGCTGTACGGTAATAGTCGTACGGTGGCGATCGGCGGACGATTCCCCGCCAGCAAGTGGAAATGTCGCCGGAATGGTAACTGTAGATCAGCCGCCGCATCAGAATGTCCCCTTTGCGGCAGTCGCAGTGTGACCCGCACAACACATTGAAACAGGAGGCGATAGCTTTTGCCGGACAAGATTCACCAGATAGTCGTCATCGGGGCCGGACCCTACGGCCTTGCGGCAGCGCATCGGCTCCGGCTCGAAGGCTTCGATGTCAAGGTTTTCGGCGAAGCGATGAGCTTTTGGGAACACAGCATGCCAAAAGGCATGTTCTTGCGATCGTCGCAAGATGCTTCGAACATCGGGGAACTTCATGGGCCATTGACTATCGAAGCATTCGGGCGCTCAAGAGATATCAGTGTTCCTAAACCGACCCCTATTGCTGATTTCGTCGATTACGGTCACTGGTTCCAGCAACAGTCAGTTCCGGACCTGGATAACCGTCGGGTAATGCACGTTTCGGCGACTACTAGCGGGTTCGACCTGACGCTTCAGGACCGCGAGGTTGTCAAGGCTTCACGTGTCCTCGTCGCAACCGGGCTCGAACGGTTTGCCCGTCGCCCCAACGTCTTCACCAATTTGTCTCCCGAATTCGTATCACATGCTGTCGAACATTCTGATCTCGGCGTGTTCGAGGGGAAGAGGGTTGTTGTCGTCGGAAGCGGCCAGAGCGCGCTAGAGTCGGCGGCCATTCTCTACGAGAGCGGATCAGACGTCGAAGTGATTGCTCGTGCTCCCATGGTTCGTTGGCTTTCACGAAGCGCGCGTCTGCACAGCCTGTCGCCGCGAACACAACATCTCCTCTATGCACCCACCGACGTTGGCCCGCCTGGATTGAGCTGGATCGTAGCCAAACCGGAGATTTTCCGTCGCATGCCGAAAAGATGGCATGATCCAATCGCGTATCGCTCAATTCGACCAGCAGGTGCTGGTTGGCTCGTGCCGCGACTGACCCAAGTACCCATCACGACCGGGCGTGTCATCATCAACGCGACCGAGCAACGTGGTCAGGTGGAGCTAAAGCTGAGTGACGGCGATACTCGACAGGTCGATCATGTCCTGCTGGCGACGGGCTATGCCATCAACGTGAATTGCTACGAGTTTCTTGATCGTGAAATCATTTCGGAACTGAAGCATCAGGATGGCTATCCGACGCTGCGAAATGGCTTTGAGTCGTCGGTGCCTGGACTGCATTTTCTCGGCGCTGCCGCAGCTACCAGCTTCGGGCCGGTGATGCGCTTTGTCTCAGGCACTTGGTACACAACAAACGCGCTGGCTCGTTACATGAAGCCACGCGTGAAGGTCGTAAGATAATGCTCGACCAACCCGAGCTCGAATCAGCGGCTGCAAACGGACGCACTGTACCGGAAGGCACCACACCTAACACGCTGCCAGTACATCCACTAACCGCTTCGACGGGCGCTCTGGTTATCGGGGGCGACTACCGGGGATTAGGCGTGGTGCGAAGCCTCGGTAGGCACGGTGTTCCAGTCTGGGTTCTCACCGACGAGCACCGCCTTGCGGCTCACTCCCGATATTGTCGCAATAGCTTCGAATGGCCCAACTCAAGTGATTCCGACCGGGAGAAGTTCCTCATCGAGCTCAACCGCAAGTATGGTCTTGAAGGCTGGGCGCTGATCCCGACAGGAGATGAAACCGCCGCGTTCGTCGCATCGAGACATCAAGCACTGTCAGAATTCTTCACGTTGACAACACCGCCATGGTGCGTTTTTCGCTGGGCCTACGACAAGCGGCTCACGAATGAACTCGCTGACCGGTGCAACATCGCGCGACCGAAAACGTGGCATCCAGCGGACCGGGACGAGGTCGCTTCGCTGGACCTCCAGTTCCCAGTCATATTGAAGCCCGCGTTTAAGACGTCACTCAACCCGTTCACGATCACCAAAGCCTGGCGGGTCGAAACGCGTCAGGAGCTTATCGCCAGATACTCCGAGGCAACCGAACACACCGCCTCAGACGCCATCATGGTGCAGGAGATCATATCCGGCGACGGCAGAGCCCAACTCTCGTTCGCGGCATTGGTCAAGGACGGACACATCGTCGCTTCAATCACCGCCCAGCGGACTCGCCAATACCCGATGGATTTTGGACGCGCCAGCACATTCGTCGAAACGATTGACGACCAGGAAGTAGAGTCCGCGTCCTGCCGGCTGCTGGAAGCGATGCAGTTCAGCGGGTTGGTCGAGATCGAATTCAAACGAGATTCACGTGATGGACAACTGAAGTTGCTGGACATCAACCCCCGAGTGTGGGGCTGGCATTCCTTGGGACGCCGGGCCGGTGTTGATTTTCCTTATCTACAGTGGCGACAAACCTTCGGGCTTTCAGTCGACGAGGTTCACTCGTCTCCCGGTATTCGCTGGGTTCGCGGGCTGACTGACTTCCCAACCGTCATGAAAGAGGTTAGAGCCGGACGCATTGGGTTGAAAGAATATTGGCGCTCGATTCGACCACCTGCTGAGTGGGCGCTCATCGCCATCGACGATCCGATCCCGGCACTGATCGAAGTCCCGTACACGATTCGAATCGCGATGCGCCGTGGCGAGCTCAAATCCGATCTCGCGCCCGACCATCACGAAATGCATGACCAGAGTGCTGCTTTCAATGCCCCGTCGGAGACGTAGACTAGGGCGGCGTCCATTTCAATGATAGATGCGGACAATCCCGGGAAGGTTCTTATGCGACGAGAGATTCATGAAAGAGTGGCGAGCATTGGTGGAGGAACAGGTTCATTCACGATGCTGTCGGAGCTCAAGAAGGTGGTATCGAACCTGTCGGCGATTGTGACGATGATGGATTCCGGCGGATCGTCTCGCCGGCTGATCGATGAGTTCGGTCGTCCCCTTCCGCTTGGAGATCTGCGGCAGGCGCTGGTGGCACTTTCACGCTCTCGCAAGCTGTGGGGCGATATTTTCAGCTATCGCTTCCCGGATTCCGAGAGCGGAAGCATCGGCGGCCATTCCCTGGGGAACCTGATCCTGCACGCCCTCCTCGAAATGAATGATGACGATCTCATTGGAGCACTCGATGACGCCGAGGAGATTCTCAACACCGCGGGGCATGTCATTCCGGTAACGCTCGGCGAAGCCATGCTCTGCGCCAAATTGAACGACGGTACGATCGTCGAGGGTGAATCCGCCATTGACCTCCCGGCCGGACGTAGTGTGTCACCAATTGACCACGTCTATCTGAAACCAGGCGCATGCGCCACGCCTCGAGCGCGCAAGGCACTCGAGCGCGCCGACAAAGTGCTGATAGGTCCCGGGGATCTTTACACCAGCATCATTCCCTGCCTGCTGGTCGACGGGATCGCCGAAGCCATTCGCTCTTGCGACGGTGAAATCATTTATATTTGTAACGTCATGACCAAACACGGCGAGACCGATGACTTCACCGCATCCGACTTCGTGCGCGAAATTCATAAGTACCTCGGACGCCGTGTCGATTCCGTCATTGTCAACACCGGCAGCTTCCCGCCGGCGTTGCGGGAGCGCTATGCAGCCGAGAAGGCGTTCCCGGTTGAGCCGGAAGTCGACGTTTTACGGACGTTGGTCCCGCGCCTGCTTGCAGGCCCGGTGGCCACGACGGACCGGCTGATCCGCCACGACGCAGAGCGCGTCATCCTGACCATTTGGCCCGACCTGGTGGCATAGGGCGACTGAGACGCCGGGTGCCCGCGCGTTATCTGTAGAGCCATCGGATTGCTCGTGCTGGCGGCGGCCCCACTAATCCGGCCGGGACAGCAAGTATTGATGGAACTGTCGCCACCTTCATCACAATTCCGGCGAGAAGAAGTCGGTTACCGCCTATTTCGCTGGAACCCGCGGTGGCTCGCGTCATCCCAGGTCCCAGCGGTACTGCTGAAATCTTCCCCGCAGACAGACGACTCAAACGTTGAAGCCACAGTACTCCCTCCGTCAGGCGTCACCGTGGGATCGGGACTTCCTGTCCCATATTTCGGCGCAAATCCGGGGCATCGCGGCCCAACGAATTCCAGATCTGTGTCTCTGGTGCCCGGGACGACTCGGACGCTAGGTTAGAACCATCGGGACCCGAACCATTGATAACGTCACCGGAATACCAGTTGAGTCGGTGGGCTCTACTGCCCACACCATTGGGAGGCAGCAAATGCGTCGAAAACATTTCCTAATTTTCGTCGCCGTGATAGTCGCCGCACTGAGCGCCTTGAGCGCTGGTGTCGCCAGCGCAGCGCCGGTTAACGCACCGAATGCGTCGGTCGTCGACATGTCTTGTGCGTCGAACGACTACGGCATCAACACGATCGCGGCCGTCGTCATGAATAGCGGTTCGTGGGCTCCAGGCCACATAGTCGCAATCAACGGGGTACCGGCGAGTATGACCGGTATCCCGCTGGAGTTCCAGGGTACGGTGACGGATTCGACTGGAACAGTCATCGCGAGCTTCGATCAAGTGAAGCCGGGCAACCGCAACGGTGTCAACAACACGCTGAAGTGTACGATTACCGATTCGTTTACCGACGATCAGGGAAACACCTTTACCGCCACCAACACCGTCACATTGTTCATCGCGTCACTCAGGTAGGAGCGATCGCCGTCGCGAGCCGGATCGAAGAAGCCCGTGCCGTGACGGCGATGTATTTGATTGGCAGCGATTGCCGGAAAGGAACCCGAAAATGTCGACAACTGTCACGCCATCTGGAGTTACCGATCGCCCGTCCACCATCAATGGCGCCGTGTGGCTGCTCGTTTTGGTCGCCGCGATCACTGTTCCAACCGTCATCGTCTTGATGGACGGATTTGACGCTGGCTTCGTTCCCATCGCGGCGACGCTGGCGACACTCAAACTGATCGGAGCGGCAGGTCTGTGGCGCTGCCGAAAGTGGGCCATGATGGTTGCCTTTGGCGCCACATTGCTCGACACACTGTTCGCCGCCGGGAGCATCCCAGATTTGTCCGGCGGCGAGACTGTAGCGGTCACGGCCATCGTGCTCGTCGGGATCGTCACGCTCGTGCTACTCGTCCTGCCGGCTTCTCGGAAAGCCTACGTGTGACGCTGCGGCAACCGAATTCGATGTCTTCGGGAAACGGGGATCCGGACGGCAGGAATCACCCTCCACTCGCCATCGCCGTCCGGGTCGCTTACAATACCCGGACTCACGGACTGGAAAAGTAGCAAGGCTCGGACAGCATGCGGATCGTTCATCGGCTTGACGCCACGACGATACCAGCGAGGGCGGCGCAGGCAACTGCCCGCCCTGCGGTCGTTCTCCCCGCCCGGATGCTTTTGCCGGCGCGACTCGCTTCAACCCTGTTCGGGCTGCTGGCGGTGTCGTTACAGGCCATAACGATGTACGTGGCGGTTCGGGATTACGGTGGGTGGCTCGCAGCATCGGATATTCAAATGACGGGCAGAAAGCGCTGCCAAATGGTGGATCGGCACTGTTTGCGTACATCGTGTTGGGCACCATCGGGGGCCTGCGCATCGTTACCCTCCTTTGCGTCGCCATGCTACTCGTGTGGCGATCGCGAGAGGTCATCGCGTTTCTCGTCGCGATCCTGTTGGTAGCCATTGTCGGAGCCGACTTTCCACCAAATCTTTTTGCACTGCTATCGACCGAGCCGCTTCGGGCGATTCTCGGTCTTTTTGTTACCTACTGGTTCCCACTCATGCTGGTGGTCATCTTTTATGTCTTTCCCGACGGACGTTTCACGCCGCGCTGGACGATCGCTCCGGCAATCTTGTGGGCAGGATCATTGGCCTGGACTTTCGTCGGCGCGCGGACATTCGATGGTCCGAGCGGCTGGCAACGTCTTATCGTTCCGCTCGTGCTGCTCGGATCGATCATAATCGCTCAGACCTACCGCTACTTTCGGGTCTCCGGTCCCGTTGAACGCCAGCAGACAAAGTGGTTGCTTGGCGGACTCGGCACACTCCTCACCACCTTTGCGGGCGGCAATGTGTTACTTGCCGTCACCGGCGGATTCAACGACGTCCCTCCATCTTCGGCCGAAGTGATCTGGCCGATTTTGAGGCCGTTAGTGGACTGGCGACATTGGGTTACCTATCGCTCTGGCAATTGCGGTGTTGAAATATCGGTTGTTCGATCTGGATCTCGTCGTCAACCGGGCGCTCGTATATGGCGGCCTTACCGTTAGCGTAGTCGGCATCTACGTCCTCGTTGTCGGTTATCTTGGAGCGCTGTTCCGGACAGGCGGAAACTTGTTCATCTCACTGTTTGCGACGGCCTTAGTGGCGATTATTTTCCATCCTCTGCGTGAACGGTTGCAGCGCGGTGCCAATCGGCTGCTCTGGGGGCAGCGCGACGAACCATATGCGGTTCTGACGGGTCTTGGCCGCCAACTCGAAGCGACTTTGGCACCAAACTCGGTTCTCCCAACCATCGTCGAAACCGTCGCCACGGCACTGAAGCTCCGGTACGTTGCCATCACGCTACAAATGGACGACGGAACTCAAGTCGTCTCGGAATATGGGGATCAGCAGTCTCCCAGCGCCGAAATCGTTCCATTGGTCCATCGAGGGGAACGAGTCGGCGAATTTCGTTTGTGTCCGCGTCCCGGCGAGCACGTTCTGTCGGCCGCTGATCGACGCTTGATTGACGACCTCGCGCGGCAGGCAGGTATGGCCGTTCACTCGCTGCAGTTGACGCAAGATCTTCAGCGCGCTCGTGAACGACTTGTAAGTGGACGAGAAGAGGAGCGCCGACGGCTGCGGCGTGATCTTCATGATGGACTGGGCCCATCGCTGGCCAGCCAGGCGCTGACCATTGATGCCGCTAGTTTGCTAATCGAGCGCGACCCCCGAGCCGCGTTCGAGCTACTGTGCGAAGCAAAGGCGCAGTCGCGGGCCGCAGTCAGTGAAATTCGGCGCGTTGTCTACGATCTTCGGCCGCCATCGCTGGACGACCTCGGACTTCAGGGGGCGTTACGTGACCTGGCCGGACACTTTTCCGGAGCGAACCTGACGATCGATATCCAGCTGCCCGACGCTCTGCCTGTTCTCCCGGCCGCCGTTGAGGTCGCGGTGTTTCGAATCGTGCAGGAATCGCTAACGAACGTGGCGCGGCACGCCAATGCGACTCACTGCTCGATCACGCTCAAACTCACAACCGCGCTGGAGTTGACGATTTCCGACGATGGGATCGGTATTGCCGACGAACGACGCGCCGGAGTTGGTCTGGCGTCGATGAAAGAGCGTGCCGAAGAGCTGGGAGGAACCTGCTCGGTCTATGGCAGCTCTGAAGTTGGAACGATGATCGCGGTGCGACTGCTATTGGAGGTCTGACGTGCTATGGACGCGATTACCATTCTGATTGCCGACGATCATCCGATGTTCCGCTTCGGCCTGAGAGCTCGCCTCGAGACGGAACCGAACCTCTGTGTCATCGGCGAAGCCGCTACTGGAGAGGACGTCGTTGACCTCACGGTCAGCCTCGCTCCTGACGTCATCCTGATGGATCTCAACCTTCCGGGCATCAGCGGTATAGAGGCGACCCGTCGTATTCGCGAGATAGCGCCAGCGTCGGCGATTCTCTTTGTGACTATGTTCGATGACGATTCGATCTTCGAGGCGGTGCGGGCAGGCGCTCGCGGCTACTTACTCAAAGATGCCGATGCGGAAGAGACCGTTCGGGCTATTCACGCGGTTGCCCACGGTGAAGCGATATTCAGCCCCTCCGTTGCAAGAAGACTTCAGAGCTATTTTGCCGCGCCGCCCCCGTCCGTTCCTGTTCCGATCTTTCCCGAGCTCACCGATCGAGAGCGAGACGTTCTGGCCCTGATCGCCATGGGCTTCACAAACCAGACGATCGCCGATCGACTCTTCGTCAGTCCGAAAACCGTCCGCAATTACGTTTCGAACGTCTTTAGCAAGCTTCAGGTCGCCGATCGGGCAGAGGCAATCTCTCGCGCCCGCGAAGCAGGATTGGGGACCCAGCAACAAACAGAATGACTGCATATCATCGCGCTTGACCAACTCACCGGTTCAAACTAGGCTGCGCAGTGGCCAGGCTGTAACCTAGATGCGGTCTCGAGGTTGTCGAATTCCTGTACGCGAGGAGGCGATGATGGCACGAGCGCACTCGGTACCGACAGACGAGGTATCCTCCGCACACCTTGGGTTTGCCCTCGCCCACGATGTCTTCACCCGTGACGGCCAGCTGCTGTTGCCCAAAGGAACGGTGCTAGACAACGCGGCGCTCGATCGTTGGATTGACGCAGCTCCGGGCGAAGTTCACCTGATTGAACTCGATACGAACGACCTGCACGAAGACGCCGGTGGTCAGCGAGTCGCTCGTGCGGTCAGCGGTCCTGGTCTGCGTATCATTGGACCATCTCAAAGCCGATACGACCTCGTTTCCGATTGGAAAGGTCTCGTCCGTATCGATGCCGACCTGCTACGCGCGATCAACGGTGTCGGAGATGTGACCGTCTATACCATGCTCGATCGGCAATCGGTGGTTGCGGATACGGTCGTAGCCAGCGTCAAGATCACGCCGATCGCGGTCGCCGAGGAACGAATCATCGCCGTCGAGCGACTATGTCAGCAGGCGGCGCATCCACTGCTACAGGTACTGCCGTTCCACGCCAGACGCGTCGGTGTTCTGGCTCGAGACGACGTGAAACCCGATGTGCGCACCCGATTCGAATCGGCAATCGAAGAGCGAATGAAATGGTACGGATCAGAGCTGATTGACATACGCTATGTGCCCGGCGACGCCATCCAGATTGCTACCACGTTTCGGTCTCTCTTAGAGGATGGCGCCAATCTGCTTCTTACAGCCGGAGGAAACACCATCGATCCACTCGACCCGATTGAGCAGGCGTTACCGTTGATTGGCGCACGACTTATCCACCGTGGGGCGCCAACTCGAGGAAGCATGTTCTGGTTGGCACAGGTGGGCGACGTGCCGATCATCAACCTCGCGTCGTGCAGGATGTACATCGGCAAAGCGCTGGCAGACGTGGTGCTCCCGCTCATCATCGCGGGCGAGACGGTGACTCCGGACGACATTCGTGAGATCGGCTACGGTGGGCTGCCGGGCAGTGCGATCAGTCTGCGCTTCCCGCCCTACGGCGGCGAATGAAATAACAGACGAACCTACTCAAAATCTCGATGCTGCTCGATGTCCTCGGTGATCGACTGAGCGAACGCCTTCTGCATGCGAGCCAGCACGGGCTTGGCCATCGATTCCATCATTCCAGCCATCGGCCCAGTAGAGTCGATGCTCAGCCGCAGTTCTACCGACGTCTCTTGTTTGCCTTTTTCGGATGCCACAAATCCACCCGAACCGTTGACTGGATCGGTCTCGCTCCGAAGCGTGAACGAGACACGCTCGGGCTCTTCCCACTCGGTAATGTGAACGACCATTTTCACGATCCGGCGGAACGGACCGAGCTTCACCTCAAGCGTCCAGCGTGAATCGGTATCGCTGAGTTGCTCGAAGGACTGATAGCCGGGCATGTTCGCCGCCCACTGTCTCATGTCACTGGTGTACGACCACACCAGTTCGCGCGGCGCACGAACGACGAAGGATTCTTGAGATTCAAGCGTCAACAGTTCTCCTCAGCACAATGTTCTCAACTGATCGCGTCGGTTCGTCGTGGAGCGACCACGCGTCAACCGGTCTACCAGTATGCCATCGCGTCCAAAAAGAGAGCGCGAAGATCCGTTTCGTTTGCCGGACGAGGCGAGAGTTTCGTGACACGATGCTGTGGCAATGTCCCCGCGACGAGCTGATCGACGTCCTCCTCGTCGAGACCGATGGCGCGAAGCCCGCTCGGCATTCCAGTGCGGTGCATGATGTCGATTAGCGCTCCCGAGAGCACCTCACCTGCATCTTCCGGTGCGGCAGACGAGACGTCGGCGCCCAGCAGGCCCGCAGCGTAAAGGTGACGTTCTGGATTGGCCTCGGCAGTGAAGCGGAAGACGGCAGGCGCGTTCAGGATTACCGACATGCCGTGCGGGACGATCGGGTGATCGCGCGGATATCCCTCCGGAATGTAGTCGCTCACCATGCCGGACACTGGGTACGACATACCATGCGGGAGATGCACTCCGGCATTACCAAAGCCGATACCGGCGAAGGCCGCGGCGAGAAGCATCTGTCCGCGCGCCTCTTCGTCAGATGGATCGTCGATTGCTCGAATGAGATTCTTTGCCAGCATCTCGATTGCTTTGGAGGACCAGATGTCGCTGATCGGATTTGCCCCTTGATAGGCCGGGCGCATCCGTGGGTGCTCCGGTGCGGGCCGATCGCTGTACGGGAGAGCCGTCAACGATTCGATCGCATGGCTAAGAACATCCAGACCCGAACAGGCCGCGACCATCTTTGGAAGCGTGCGCGTATTTTCTGGATCGATGATTCCGAGCACCGGCCGCAGCGCGCGGTGGGCGATGCCGGTCTTCACGTGCATTTCAGTCAGGTCGAAGATGGCGACCCCGGTCGTTTCGCTTCCGGTTCCGGCAGTGGTCGGGATAGCGATCAGCGGCTTGAGCCGGCCCGGCACCGGCTGCCCCTTTCCGATCGGGGCGTTGACGTAGGTCAGGAAATCCGCCGGATAGGTGCTGTAGAGATTGGCCGCTTTGGCGGTATCCATGCTTGACCCACCACCGACCGCGACGAAGCCATCGATATCATGCTCAACCGCAAAATCGATCGCCGCCTTGAATGAGACATCGGTCGGCTCAACCCGCACGCGATCAAACAGAACCGTCTCAATGCCTTCGGCCTTCAAGGAATCAAGCACGATTTGCACCACGTCGGTCTGAGCCACGCGCTCGTCGGTCACGACCATGACTCTCTTCGCACCTTGAGCACTCATGTCGAAGCCGATCTCGCGGGTCGCTCCGGCTCCGTACTTGATGCTCGAAGTATCCATAGTAAAGATGGTCTCAGCGTCCATCACGCGTTCCTCCCGATTGTCTGATCAATCACAGTTGCATAGTCGCCCCGCGCCGAGCGATCTCGCCTGAACCGGGATGTCCGACCACCTCATCATTCTCAAAGACGACTGAACCTCGTCGCATCGTCAGGCGCGGCCAACCGGTGACGCTCAAGCCCTCGTAAACCGAATGATCGGCGTTCGATTTGAGCATTGATGCTTCGATGGTGCGGGTCAGATTCGGATCGAAAATCACGAGGTCCGCCTCGCTCCCCACCGCGACCGTGCCCTTACGCGGGAAGAGCCCAAACAGCTTGGCCTCATTCGTCGACAGCACCTCAACCATGCGATTGAGCGAGATGCGTCCTTTGAGCACGCCCTCGGAGTGAAGCATCGGCAACATCACCTGCAGGTTTTCGGCGCCTGGCCGAAGGTTGGCGATGGTGTGGTCATCGGCCATCTTCGCTGCAAGCGACCAGGGCGCGTGATCGGTACAGACCGTGTTCACCGTGCCCTGACGAAGCCCTGCCCAGATCGCATCAACGTCATGCTGCTCGCGCAGCGGAGGCTGACCCACGTATTTGGGGCCGTCCTCTTGTTCGAAACCGCTCGCGCGTCAAATGCAAGTAGAACGGCCGGGTTTCTACATAGACCGGCACGCCGCGCGCCTGGGCCTCTGCACACACCTCGAGCGCTCGCTCCGACGAGAGATGGACCACGTAAACCGGCGCGCCAGTTGCCTCGGCGAAAGCCACGGCGCGCTGGGTGGCGACAACCTCGGAAACGACTGGACGCGATTCCGGATAGTGTCTCAGCGAAAGATGCCCGGCGTTGACCAGGCGGTTCGTGGCCGCGGTGAGGAGCGGATAGTCTTCGCAGTGAATCATCGTCAGCAGATTGTTCTCGCCCGCCAGGCGGGTCGCCTCGAGATAACCTTCAACCTGCGAGTCAAAACGCGGTGTCGACATGAAGTACTTGATCGTGTTGCAACCGTTTTGCAAGAGATTGGGAATCTGAGCGAGCACCTCGGGCGTCGTTTCGCCGAAGACTGGGTGGAGGAATACGTCGGCGATCGCATGCTCTCCGGCAAGCTCTGCCTCGCGATTCAAACCATCAAGTGGAAGCTCGCCGGGTCGCAAGAAGGTCATGTTGCCGACTGTCGTGACTCCTCCTGCCAAAGCTGCTGCCGAACCGCTTGTAAAATCGTCGACCCATTTGTGAGGGCTGTTCGACTGACCGCCGGACATGGTGAGATGCACGTGGGCGTCGATAACACCAGGGAGCACCAGCATGCCACTGGCGTCGATATCAGTTGCCGCTTGAAATTCACCCCCGATTTGAACGATTGTGTCGCCAGATATGGCGATGTCGGCAACCATATCTTCGCTACCAGTCACGATTCGTCCGCCCCGAATTGCGGTATCCGCTTGCGCCATCGTTGTTTGCTCCAATCTCATTGTGGCCAAGAATGTCTCGTTCAACGCTGAAGGTAGGATCGTTGCCGTTGGTTTAACTCGAGTCACTCTAGGGCGCTTCACATGATCCCGTCAACTGGAACACGAAACTAACATCGCGTTCCGAATCCGGAACCGATCCGGTTATGATGGTCGGGTCAAACATCATGAATGTGAAAGGTAGGCAACCTCTTGGCAACTCACTCTCTCGAACCGGTTGAGGGGATACTCCACGGAAGCTTTTCGCGCGATTTCGCTCCGGTACTGACGATTGACTCGGGGGACCACGTCGTCTTTCGCACGCTGGACGTTGGCTGGAATCTCGTCCCGCTAACGGCCGATCCCTCGACCCATCGTAAGTTCGAGCCGAGGGTCGCCGGTCGTGACGATGGCCATGCTGTCTGCGGACCCGTCGCCATTCGGGGTGCAAAGCCGGGAATGACACTCGAGATCGAAATCATCGATATCCAGCCGGGCGAATGGGGCTGGACGAGAGCCGGTGGATTCCCGAGTCCACTCAACAAACGTCTCAACATCCACGAACAAGGTCAGACCCTAGTCTGGAGCATCGATCGAGAGTCGAAGACCGCTCGCAATCAGATTGGATTCGAGGTACCGATCGCCCCCTTCATGGGCGTCATGGGAATGCCACCGGCCGATCCTGGGATCCACTCCACGGTCCCTCCGCGCGTGACCGGGGGAAATATCGATTGCAAGGAACTCTTGCCTGGCAGCACGCTCTATCTGCCGATTGCCGTCGAAGGCGGACTCTTCTCGACCGGGGATGGTCACGCCGCTCAGGGCGACGGGGAGGTATCGGGCACCGGCATCGAGTGCCCAATCGATCGAGTCGAACTAGGCTTCACCCTGCGGACGGATCTCGCGTTGAAGGCCCCGCGGGCAAACACCGCTTCTGGCTGGATCACCTTCGGCTTCGACGCGGACCTCGACGAAGCCATGGCGATGGCGCTCGATGGCATGCTCGATCTGATGGGCGAACAGTATGGTCTTTCCCGCTCCGACGCCATTGGGGTAGCAAGTGCCGCGGTCGATCTGCACGTAACGCAGGTCGTCAACCGGGTGCTCGGTGTGCATGCGATCTTGCCGCACGGATTGCTACATAAGATCGGATAAACCGCCAGCCAGTGGCCGCTAAAACACCTGCCCGTTAGGAGGTAGACATGTTGCTGCGCAAGACGACCGATGGATATCTGGCGATCACACAAACGACTCATGCCTGGGTTTCGGGGCAGATGGCGCGAGCCTGGGGAAATGATCTGTTCGGCACAATCGAGCCGCGTGAGGCAGTCTGCCTGGCTGCCGAGCAGCACGACATCGGGTGGATCGGCTGGGAGTCGGAGCCTTCGTGGAATCCGGAAACCGGACTCCCGCACAGCTTTCTCGAACTCCCACCCGAAACGCATCTTAGCCGCATCTGGTCGGTTGCCGGAAATCATGCCCTGCTCACCAACCGGTACGCGGCGCTACTTGTCTCGATGCACGGCACCGGTCTGTATGGGCGATTCCGTGGCGATCCCGACGCGGCGGGTGGGCTGGCCGCGAAGTTTCTGGAGCAACAGGACGTGTTTCAGGCCAGTCTGATTGAGAGTCTTGCAAACGACCCGCTATACGCCCCGTTTGTATCTCCCGATGCCATCAGCCGGAACCGCCGGCTCGTCGCCCTTTGGGATCGAATCTCGCTCAACCTGTGCTGGGGACTGAGTGACGAAATGACGATCGACAACGTTCCAATCGCGAATGGCGATGGTCCACTAACGTTGTCGCCGTCCGCCGGTGGCGAGGAGACCGTCACGTTCGATCCATGGCCATTCTCGTCACGGGAGCTCGACGTTACGTTCGAAGCACGTCTGCTGAGCGGCCAATATAAGGATCAGACCTCCATGTTGAGTGGTTTGGGTAAAGCGCCATGGCGATCGATGCTGGTGAGGATTCGTCCGATCTAGGTCCACGTACCGCTCCCGAACGGAAAATCTGTCAAACGACGTCACATCACATGATCGCCAGATTGGCGACATCTCGAAGGTGACACGCCGTTGTCATGTTCTGGCGCTCTACGATAGCGAATCTGTCGCGCCACCAGCACTAAACTGATGCTGCTTAACCGATGCGCGGCTTATCGGTACATCGTCGCCAATCCAAGGCTGGAGACCAGGAGATTCCCAATGAGCACAACATCCGTGGGCGGAGCCGGACGTCTCGTAATTGGCCTGCTGCTCGTGGTGGTAGGCGGATTCCTGCTGCTAAACCAGGTGTTCAACATCGATCTCTTCTCGATCGCCTGGCCGTTATTCGTGATCGTACCTGGAGTCGTGATGCTGGCTGTGGCAGTCAGCGGCGGCAAGCACACCCACCCCCTCGCGATTCCGGGAAGTATTGTCACCGCGGTCGGGCTCATTCTATTTGTGCAACAACTCTTCGATGTCTATGCGAGTTGGGCCTACGCTTGGGCGCTCGTCACGCCGACTGCTGTCGGATTCGGAATCTGGCTCAGTGCCCTGCTTGAAGGAAATCAAAAGGGGCGCACGAGCGGTATTCACGTCATGGAGATTGGCGCAATTCTGTTTGCCGCTGGGTTCGTCTTCTTCGAGCTGATTCTCAACCTCAACGGCATGGTCAACCAGACGACGGCCGCGATCGTCGGTGGCCTCATGTTGATCGCGGGTGGGGGAATCCTCATCGGCTGGAGCCTCACACGGTCAAGGGGTGGGACGGGCGCCACATCGTGACGATGAGCGTTCGATTCTTGATCAGCCGGCTCGCATGAGATAATTCAGACCGCTTTTGAAGCAGCACGTGTGCCGCCGCCGAATTAACGGCGGCGAAATTCCTTTGTGACAATCACGTAACTGGTGACAAGAAACACTGGCTGATGCCTTGAACTTCTCCCCCGCCCACGACATGTTTGAATGATCACGTCAAAGAAATGGGGCCAATTGTGAATGACGATGGAGTTTCGCTGAATCCGCCAATAGCGATTCGGGTGCTGGCAGGAAAAGATCGATTCGGTGAGCATCACGGGCTTGGCATCAGCGCTATCGATTTCAAAGTGACATCGCAGAATGCTGCCGGTCTGTTCATCATCGAGAACACGTTTCACGAAAAGGGCGGACCACCACGACACCTTCATTACGAGCAGGAGGAGTGGTTTTACGCACTCGAAGGCGAGTTCATCATCGAGGTCGGAACAGAGCGCTTCACGATGCAACCGGGCGATTCAATTCTGGCCCCGCGCAACGTGCCGCACGTCTGGGCGTACACCGGGAGCAGCGTCGGACGAATGCTGATCGCGTTTATGCCGGCCGGCAAGATGGAGGCGTTCTTCCGCGAGGTGACGAAGGCCAACGCCATGCCACCTCAGGAGCCTGAGCTATGGCGCGCGCACGGCATGGAACTTCTCGGGCCACCGCTTTCGGTGTGAAGTGGCTAGCGATCGCCGAACCAGTCAGGTGAGTGTTCAATTCGGTCCGTGCTAGTGCACGGGAGCGGCGCGGTAAGGTGATAGCATTTGGTCATCAATGTGCGCGCGGATCTACGGGCGATCGAACGTAACGGTCGACTGAAGCGGTCTGCAAAACGACTTGCCAAGAAATGGAGAACCGGCTCCCGGTCATGCTGAGGCCGTGGCCGAAACATCTCCTCCAGCGCTCTCGATCGATACGACGAAAGTGGAGACGGGGAGATCCATCGCTGAGGCTCAGGCTGACCAGGCGTACCCCGACCAGTGATGGATAATCTTGATGCAATTCGCTGCAAGCGTCGAAGATTTTGTGATCGAATATTCTAAGGGAAGAAGGTGAGTCGCTCATGAGGGTTGGTCTGTACATCCCAAACGGTGCGGGTGGAGATTTTCCGGGTTGGGACATGCGCAAAGCCTGGGATCGAACGCTCGATCTCGCGCGTCTCGGTGAACAGCTTGGCTTCGACACCTTATGGGTACCAGATCACCTGCAGAACGTCCGCGTGAATAACGAACTGCCAACCTTTGAGATCTTCCCGCACATGACCGCGCTCGCCATGGTTACCGAGCGCGTGACGATCGGCTCGGGGGTGCTGTGCGCGGGATTCCGCAATCCGGCCCTGCTGTTCAAGATGATGGCCACGCTCGATGTCGCCAGTAACGGCCGTGCCGAGATCGCCATCGGAGCGGGCTGGAATGAATGGGAATGGCGCGGCTACGGTTACGGATTCCCGTCCGGACGCGACCGTCTCAAGCTGCTCGAGGAAGCGCTGGAAATCATACAGCGGATGCAACAGCCCGGGCGCACGACCTGGCATGGCGAGCACTGGCACGTCGAAGATGTCACGAGTGAGCCTCGCAGCATTCAGCGACGGATGCCGCTCATCGTGGGTGGCAACGGGCAGAAGGTGACCTGGCGACTGGCGGCACGATTCGCCGACGAGCTCAACCTCGACGGTCCAAGCATCGACCAGATCGAAGAATGGATGCCGATCATCCGGCAGCGCTGCGAAGAGATCGATCGCGATCCCGCTTCAATGCCGGTCTCTACCCTGCTCCGCTGGCGCGGCGTCACTGGCCAGGAGCGAGTCGAGGGCCTTCAACGCCTGGCCGAGATCGGTCTTTCGCGCATTTTGACCGACCAGGTGGCATTGATGGAGACCGACGAGCCGATGCATGAGTACGTCGAAGACTGCAAGGCCGCCGGGGTGGAGTTGCTTGTTTAAGATCCAGCGCCCGCGGATCTTCGCGCGTAGCTTGTTCCTCGTCAGATAACGCCACTCCAGGACGTGGATGCGTCCGACGATGTCGGGTGTTCTTCCTGTTACGAAGCTGAAACCTCCGCCCCAAGAATGTCACGATTTGCTCATCATCCATCGCTATCCTTGAACACAAAGGCGGCCGGCTTTGCGGCCTCCACGTCGCCAGTAGTGGCTGCCTCAGATATTTCGTGATCACGAAAAGGCGTAGGGCAGTGGCAACCTTGCAACGGCGCAAATCGGCCTCCTCTCCCCGACTCCCAGTGCAATTCACCCACCTGATTGCGATTCTGTTCGGTGTCTTCCTTGTGGGCCACGGGCTGATCCACATCATGGGGTTCATTACTCAGTGGAAGATCGCCACGATCGACGGACTGGCCTATCGCACCACGATACTTGGTGGACATATCGATCTCGGTACTATCGGCATCCGTATCGAAGGGCTCTTCTGGCTGCCAGCCATCATCGGGTTCGCTGCAGGCGCAATCGGCCTCGTGCGGCATCGGCCCTGGTGGCGACCGGTGATCCTCGTCACTACTCTCTTTTCGCTCGTGATTTGCATCCTGGGTTGGCCTCAGGCGCAGGCCGGGGTCTATGTCAATATTGGAATTCTCGCGATTCTGGCTGTCGCCTACTTGATGCGGTCCGGCGCCGACACGTGACGCGAGAGGAATAGCGATGGCCACGACATCTCCAACCCGACACGCGGCCAGTGAGGTTCGATCCGCTGAGATATCTCAGCAGCACGACGCCGAGTCCGGCGCCATCGCCTGGCTCTCGTCACTTGTCGCCTCTGCGGTCCTGGTCGTCACCGGGATCGGGCTACTCTGGCGTGGCCCGACCGAAGCCAACTCATTCACCTCGATTCGCGGTGAGCGGGTTGAACTCTTCGGACACGGTCTTTACCGGCACGACACGCTATTCGTTGGGGCTGGATTTCGCGGCACCGACGTCGTCACAGCCTGCATCGGCGTACCACTACTCGTTGCGGCAATCGTCTGGTTCCTTCGGGGATCGCTACGGGGACGGTTGCTGCTGAGTGGCATTCTCAGCTATATGCTCTACGTCTACGGCAGCATGTCGTTGGGAGCCGCGTTCAACGGCCTCTTTCTGGCCTACATCGCGATCACCTCGGCCAGCGTGTTCGCGCTTGGCCTGACGCTTAGATCGATCGACATGGCACAACTCAAGGCTCATTTCTCGGACCGGACGCCGCACCAGGCTGCCGCGATCTTCCTTCTCGTCGCTGGCCTTGTCACGTCGGTGGTCTGGTTGCTGCCACTAATCACGAACATGCTCGCGGGCGATCCACCGAAACTTCTCGATAGCTACACGACAGTCGTTACTGACGTGCTGGATCTGGGTCTGGTCGCGCCATTGCTGTTTCTCTCGGGGATTCTGATTCTGCGCGGAGCCACGTTCGGCTATCTGATCGCATTTCCGCTTTTCGGGATTATCGTGGTGCTCGCTCCGGCGATCGTCGCGGCGACGATCAGCCAGATCTCGGCCGGTGTCGAGTTCAGTCCGGGCGAGGTGATCGGGCCGATTGCCGGGTTCACGATTCTCGGCGCATTTGCCATCTGGCTGCTCGTCACGTTGCTCAACAACGTGAACGATTCGCGGTACATGTGAATCGCCGTTGCGTCATCCATAAAGGGGATTGTCATGGCAGACACACTGACTCCACTCCGGCCACGACATCAGGAGGTTCACACTCGATCAGTGACCGAAATTCGCGCGGTGAGGATCGGGCGTACGAGAGAAGGTCAACACCTTGCGGTTTCGTACATCCTGTCGAGTGTGCTGGCGCTGATCGCTGTCGTCGCTTCAGCCATCGGTTTCTTTAACCCGGGTATCTTTCGCGATCCGGCCATGACCGCCGGAAACGCGCGGGGTACCGCGCTGGTGATCCTCGTCGTGGCCGTACCCCTCCTCGTTGGTTCCATGGTGATGGCTATGCGCGGATCAGCCCGCGCGGGCATCGTCTGGCTGGCGTCGCTTGCCTATATTCTCTACAACTCGGTGCTGTTCTGCTTCGCCATGACGTTCAACCGGCTCTTCCTCGTCTACGTCGCGATATTCGCGCTGTCACTCTGGTCCCTCGTGACGGTGCTGCTGCAGGTCGACGCCGACAGCTTGCGCGAACGGTTCTCTTCTCGAATGCCGGTACGCGGGTTCGCAGTCTACCTGGTGATGAGCGCGATCCTGTTCGCCTTCGCCTGGATGGCCGACATCCTCCCAGCGTTGATTCACAACACGTTGCCGGGCAGTCTCGACAAGACGGTTATGCTGACCAGCCCGGTGGAGGTGATGGACCTGAGCATCAGCCTGCCGCTCCTGACCCTCACCGGAATCTGGATCTGGAACCGGCGACCATGGGGCTATCTCCTGACCGGCGTGCTGACTGTCATGTTCACCATCGAGACATTGGGAATCGCCGTTGATCAGACCTTCGGCCATCGCAGCGATCCGACTCAGCCGCTTTCGGCCGTGCCACTTATGATCGCACTGACCGCTCTGGGCCTCTTCGTGTCGACCGCCTACATGCGCTATCTGCGGGAGGATTTGACATAGGGGCTGGGCATCGTCCAAAGGTTTGCACTCGGCTGAATTCTGCGGGATTGAACATCTACGAGTGCCGAAGAGATCAGGCTGGCCATTTTACTCGACATTCCACATCCTCGGGAGATTCTACTTTGAAGGAACGAATGTACATTACGAGGTGCCATGAACACGGTGTTGCGTACTCTTTGGTCCACGATCTGCAACGAGAGAGGAATCCATTAGTTGCTTGACAAGCTAATGTAGCTCTCTCTTACGGCTTCTTGACTCGGCAGCAGATCATGACGACATTCGTGGGTCGTGGGAATGCCAGCGCCCATGAGGTCGATAAATTGCGCCAGAAAGGTATTGAACCTACCCTATCGGCCATTCAGGTGGTTCGTCGCCTGAGCGCAGAACTCGCATGAGAAGATCCCTGCAACTGTCCAGCGCAACACGTAGATTACCCGTGTTATTGATTTCGCCAGGGGCTATTGCCAATGCACGACTGTGAGCTTGTATTGCGTCAATGTAGCTCGAGGCCGCCTCGTCACTTTGTGCCAACAACGCTTGGACATCACCCAAACTCTTCGCCGAAGTGCCGAGTATATTCAAGCTAATGACGTCGCTCGGTGACAATGCAAGGCTTCGATTGCAGGCCCTCACGGCGTCGGTGAAACTGCCTAGTGCTGCTTCGTATTGCAGAAGTTGAACCTGAGCGGCGCCAAGGAATTCTAGCGCAAGTGCCTTATTCGCAAGAATGTAAACGTCATCCGGCGCAATCCCTAAGGCGAGGTCGAAAGCCCCGATCGCGTCGACAAGGGTTACCAGTGCCTTGTCAACCTTGGCGGAATTGGACTCCAAGCGACCAATCATAGACAGAGTAAGACCTTTATTGTTGATTATCCGGGGATTAGTCGGCGCTATCTCCAGTGACGCATCAAAGGCTTCGCTGGCTGCAAGATATCGCTCCATCGCGGCATCAATCTGCGATGCTCGGAAGCAGTGGTCAGCCCAGCGTTGGAGAGTGAGTCCTTTGTCATTGTGTATGGACTCGTGAGACGGAGCATTGCTTAGCGCCAGGTTATAGGCCTCAACTGCACGCGCAAAGTTTCCCGTTGATTTCTCATGGTCGTGCAAAAGCGCCTGGGTGTTAGCTAATTCGGCTAGCGCGTTGCCGAGAATCCACTGAGATCGAACAAAGCCAGTGACTGAATCGTGGACCCGCTCTATTGTAGCAACCGCTTGATCGCAAGAATTCATCGCAAGATCATACCGCGCACTGTGCACAAACAACCGTCCCTGGCACATCAACGCTCCGCCCTTATTTAGCAAAGCGGTTGCGTTGTGTGAATCCAATTCGAGCACGCGGTCAGACTCAATGATGGCCAGAGCGTAGCTGTTGTCCGCCAACTCTACCTGAGAAAGCGCGGCGTGCAAATTTCCTTGATTCACGAGCGCAAATGCCTTGTTATTGATCGCGACGATGAATTCGGGAGACGCCCGCATCGCTGAGGAGAAGGCCTCAATGGCAAGCGCGTAGCTTCGAAAGGCTGCTTCGTACTGAGATAGCTGAGACTCAATGTCTGCAATCCTCGCGAGAGAGTTTCCCTTATTGTTGTATGCGTCGGCTTTGTCTATCGTGGTGCAGATTGCCCGATCGTAAGCTATGACGGCGAACTTGAGTTCTCGAACAGATAGATTGTGACGGGAGATTCGAGAGTAGAACTCCCCCGCGTTGTCTGCAACTAGCCCACGCTCGAAGTCACCCGCAATGATCAGTTCGGTCTTTAGGTCAATTAGTCGTTCACACAGGAAGTAATCGCTGGCTTGCAGCGCCGCTTCGAAAGTGGAAGTCCATTCCCGCGCTCCATTGTCCGGTTCAAGTCGATTGTGATGGTAGATGAGTTCAATAATGGCCTCGCGGTCACCCCGGTTCGCTTTCTTTGAGAAATACTGCCCCATTGCAGCGTCTGCCAGCCGAATAAGTTCGTCTGTTTGCTCGCGGAAGTGTCTACGCATCAGGCCGTGGAGTCGATATTTCTCAGGCATATTTGAATCGACCGCCAGCGTATTCGGATTCGAACTTCGTTACAAATGAGAATGATGTCAAAATCTCAAAACGTGCGCGAGCTTGTTGTGAACCCGATCTGCCGCCCGAGTTCGGTGTAGATCTCCCAGTCAAAAGCCCGGCACACGCTCAACGCAGGAATTGCCTGCCGTTCCTCGACCCCGACGCAGAGGAGCAGGCGGTTGACAAGCCAGTCGACCCGGTTGATCACTGCCGGGCGATTCGCAAAGTCGGCGGGCAGCAAGGTTTGGCCGTGTCTCCGCGCAGCCAAGACAACATCGACGCAGAGGCCTAGCAGCCAGGGTTGCACTTCATCCGGAGAAACCCTGGCTACGTCGCAGAGACACTCCAGCATCGGTTGGTCCTCAGCGGAAGCGGGCAACGCTTTTCGGAGATACTCGAGCGCGTAGGAATTGCTGAAATTGCCCACCAGCTGGGCATTCACGCGGTCAGCGCTGATCGGCCACGGTGGTCCCCAAGGTTGTTCCTCTTCTTCGGGACATATCAGCAGTTCGTGCCACTTCGGCGGTTCATGGCCCGCAACAATCGCCACAATTCCGGCTGTAAGATCCAGATTCGAGAGCAGCGAGCGAAACCACTCATCTTTCTCGTGATACAGCTGTCCAACCGTATCTCTGTGATCGCCCCAAAAGCGTTCGTGGGAGTCGAAGAAGAGCGCCACGCAAGCCAGGAGCATCGAGATGGTTCACTGCCGCGTTCAAGTCCTTGGCGAAGAATTGAGGTAACTCAGAGATTAGCTCAAAATCCGGGTCAAGTTGCGTGACCCTCGCGCACATCCTCATCGGTCAGTCCCCTTCGCTGGAGATAGACGGTGAACCACTCGTCAAAACGTTTCCCTGTAACATGCTTATGCGTCACTGCGAGAAGCTCTTTGACCAGCAATACTCCCGGCACCCCCTTACCCAACGCTTCCAGGATTCCAACCACCAGGTCAGCTTCTTCGTTTGGAAACGTGCTCTTGAGTCGGTCAGATGAGAGCTGATCGGTTTTCTGCCAATACGTGAGGCAGGCAAAGTCGAACAGTGGGAAGTCAAGGCCAAAGGGTCTCAGGTCGCGGCGCATCTTCAGCAACGCAGGCAGCGTAATCCGCGCCTCGTCACTTTCGAAGTCCAGGTAGGAGAAGGGAACTGCATTGCCGTTTTCGGTATTTTCGAGACTGTCAAGGAATAGATCGGGGTCTTGCTGCCTAACCCAGTTCCAGTCGTCCGGAGGCAACCGGTGGCGAATACGATCCCGCAAGAACTTCAGAAGCAAGGTCTTCCCGTTGCCGCCCGCGCCGTGGAAGAACAGAATGTCATCACGGGGCGGGTCCTGGTGGACATATTCGGCAAACAACCGGATGGCATTGTCGCGGTTGGTGAATAGCTCGAGAGCCGTTTGGCCCTCGGTAACACTTCGGTTGCGGTTGGTGTTCTTGCTCGTCGGCACGTGTTTACTCCGAGGCCGATTTGCCGCATTACCCGTCAATCGTCCAAGAATAATCTTGATTCATGATATGCCCAGAAGACCAACCTATCAACGGAGTGGGTTACAAGTCTTCGCGATGCCTGTATCGTTTCCAGGCAACCGTCTGTTGCTCTTGACGGCAGAGCGGATGGGTTCCTATGATGGCGTGGATTCTGTAGGCGTTCCGCAGATGTCGCAGCGTTCACATCCCACGCGACGGGACTTCGCTGCGCGTGGCGACCTTCCGCGAATGAGGGGGATTCTTGCGCCCACGCAGGCGGGGCTCGGAAATTCAGTTCACCAGTTTCGAACGCAATACCTACCGGCGCAACTTCATTTTTGGAGTCGCGAACGGCGCCATGCTTATGCTCGGCGACACCTTCATCCAGGCAAGTCTGGTGCTCGCCCTGTTCGTCAGTCAGATCAGTAATTCGAACTTGCTCGTTGGCCTGGTGCCGGCCATCGCCACCGGTGTCTGGTTCCTGCCACAGCTCGATCGCGGCTGCCTTCGTTCAAGGTCGCGAGCGGCTGCTGCCGTTCGCGGTCGGCAGCACCATCATCCGGGCGCTTGCCATCGCCACGCTAGGCACCATTGGATTCGTCCTTGGCGATCGCGACCCGCATAAACTGCTCATCGCCTTCTTTGTCTGCTACACGGTCTACAATCTGGCGGCCGGATTTGCCAATGTGCCGATGGTCGATATTTCGGCGCGCGTCGTGCCGGCCAACCGTCGCGGCCTGTACTTCGGCCAGCGGAGCTTCTGGGGCGGCGTGCTCGGTTTCCTGGCTGGTTTCGTGATCCAGCGCATTCTGAGCACGGGTGGCGCGTTCCCGAACAACTTCTCGATCCTCTTCTTTGCGTCCTTCTTCATCCTGTCGCTCGGCGCTTATTCCGCAGCGATGATGGTCGAGCCGAAGTCATTATCTGTACGCGCACGCGGCACGCTGTTGGGCCAGCTGCGAGATGCCCCTCGGTTCCTGGCGAACACCGAGTTCCGCCACTTCCTGACCTTCCGCTCGTTCCTCTCGATGGCCGCTATCGCCGATCCGTTCTACGTCCTCTTTGCGAAGCAGGAACTGGGAGCTCCAATATCGGTGGTCGGCTTCTACATCGCGGCCATCGCCGTGTCTCAGTTCCTCTCAAATCTGATTTGGAGTCCGCTGGCGGACCGGCGTGGCAACCGGCTGGTGTTGCAGATGGCCGCGCTTCTGCGTATGACGATTCCAGTCATTGCGCTCGTGCTACCGCCGTTAGTACGCTGGGGACCGATTGGCAGCCACATTCCGGGCGGGTCACCGACTCTTTACTACATCTTTGGCGTGGTGTTCGCCCTCTACGGTGTCGCGATAAGTGGGCAGAACCTGGCCAACATGACTTACGTGCTGGACATCGCTCCGGATCACGAGCGGGCAGCCTACGTCGGGCTGGTCAATACCTTCCTGGGAGTCGTGGCGTTTATCCCGGTGATCGGCGGCACATTGGTCGACGCGTTCGGGTTTCAGTTCCTCTTCCTGGTCGCCTTCATGATCACGTTGGCTGGGGTCCTGGCGAGTGGCGGGCTGCACGAACCACGCGTCAGCACGTCGATAAATCTCTTTTCACGGCAGATGATGATCCCCAGTGCCAGGCGCTTCAGGCGCGGGTGATTGTGCTGCCGCGTGCGGCCGCTCGGCCAGGCACCGGCTCACCAACTGACTCGGCGGTCGAGCTCGACCACGAAACCCGCGAGTAACGCGGCCGCAAGTACCGCCGGCCAGACCTGCCCCGCCGCTTGAGAAAGACCGACTCCGAACACGAACGCCAGCACCAACGCGACTAGCAACGAACTTACTCCGACTATCCCAGCTACCAGTATCGCCGTCGCCCTCATCGTCACGCCTTTCCGAACATCTGTGCCGAACATATGTACGTACAGAATATAGAACGCGTGTTCGCCTGTGTCAAGTACTGGTCGTGTTTCAAACCATCGTCCCACCCGCGGCGCGAGTTCTGTCTGTTAGAATCCGTGAATACGATCCGTGTCTAGGAGACAATCAATGCATCCGCTCGACAGGCTGCGTGAAACCCGGCTCCTCCCGGTGATCGTCGGGCTCGCCATCGTGGCGTTCACGCTCTTTTTGATGCGTATCGCGAACATCCTCCCGCCGTTCATCTGGGCCGCGATCACGGCCTACATCCTGTTTCCGCTCATTGCTCGCATCGAGCGTCTGACCCGTCTACCGCGCGTCATCACCATTGCGCTTGTCTATATCGTGTTGATCGGGCTGCTGGTCATTGTCGGCATTCAGGTCGCACCAACCGCATTCGATCAGATTCGCTCGCTGGCATCCTCGCTGCCTCAGTTGGTCACCAACGCACGTGAGGCCCTCGTCCGCGAGCCGCAGATCCGCATTGGTGGATTCGTGCTCGACACGAGGCAGATCGACAGTCGCATCGACGTGCTAGCACAGCAGGTAGCTGAACGGTTCGGACGCGAAGCCGTACCCCTGGTGCTGCAAACGTTTGAGCTGATCATCAAGGTGCTGGTCTATTTGCTCGCAACCTTCTACTTCCTACTTCAGGGGGATTCGCTGGTAAAGCGCCTCCACAGTCTGGCACCGCCGCGACATCGCAAGACGGTCGACCGGGTCGTGGCGCAGGTCAATCAAACGTTCGGCGCCTACATTCGTGCTCAGGTGATCCTCTTCGCGATCATGACCATCTCGACACTCACCGTCTTGAGTGTGTTGCAGGTGCAATACGCGTTAGTCGTGGCTATCGCCACCGGCGTGCTGGAACTGGTGCCAATCATCGGACCGTGGGCGGCCGGTGGAATCGCCGTGCTCGTCGCGGTGTCGCAGAGCTCTGGACCGTTCGGCTGGAGTCCAGCGCAGTTGGCCATCGTTGTCGGCGTCTGTTACCTGGTGCTTCGCTTGCTCGAGGACCAGGTGATCATCCCACAGCTAGTCGGACGGGTCGTCCGGGTTCATCCACTGATGGTCATCTTTGGTGTACTGGCTGGCGCGACGCTCGGTGGAGCGCTGGGGCTGGTTATCGCGGTACCAGTGATGGCGGCGATCAAGATCATCACGATCGCGATCTTCGAGGAGTTGCGGCATCCACCCGAGCGGTTTGTACTGGCACTCCGCGAACGCGGATCCCTCGCCGCCTTCGAGTCGACGATCGGCGAGCGAGAGCATCAACGGGTTGTTCTACTCGTAACTCCAGGAGCCGTCGACTGGGATGACCTACTCACCGCTCAGCGCGTGGCCGCGCGAGCACTGGTTCTCGACATTCGCTTGCAGGTGGTTACGCCCGATCAGGTCGCTTCCAGCATTGCGACGGCGGCTGGCATCGAGGTAATCACGCAGGACCGGCTCAGCGAAGATGCGGGGCTACTTGCCGATTCCGCCGAATACGCCGCTGGACTCGCGCCTGCCGACACACTGTCACCCGCGGATCTCATCGATTCCCCAGAGACCCTCCCCAGCTTCGGTGGAACTACGCACGAACGTCCTGCGAACTAGCCGCAGAGTCAAAACGCAGTTCGTCTGGGCCGTATTCTCTTCGCTGGCCTCAGAATGCATAAAGTCAAGGATGCTTCGACAACAGCGTGCGAACTGTCTCCGAACAAGAAAGAGGCCCGCCGCGGTAGCGAGCCTCTCTGTTCGTGCGGGTGCGTGGTCGGTATGCCGGACAAAGTGTCCGGCTCTGTCTTTCGTGTCAGCCGCTAGGGCTGTTTACTCCGCGTCGTCGACCGGAGCTACCTGAACCGCGCGTCGTCGCGTCGGATCGCGTGGATCGGGTTCTTCTTCGTAACTTACGCGTTGTCCTTCAAAGAGTTGGTCAAATCCGTTGCCCTCCACCGCCGAACGGTGGAAGAAGAGGTCATTTCTGCCGTTTGAGCCGTCGGGAGACAAAAAGCCAAATCCCCGGTCGTCTCGAATTGTTTTGATCGTTCCCAACGCCATGCGCTGTCGTCCCTTCTGAACCCTGCACCCCGCCGAGTGGAGCAAGCGATGTATACCACCGCTTCCGCATTCTCCGTCGACTCAAGACATATCTGTCGTGACTCGACGAATGAACGGAACTACCGCATTTATTGCGCCGTGGCATTCCTGAATCGCGTGTGTAAAAGAGGATCTCTCGTACCGACGCAGTGACGAATTTCGTCATCTAAGTCCAGGCGGCCGATTTCAGCCCCCAGCGACTCAGCCCGTATGCTCATCCGTCGAGTATAACCCGGTTCCGCCATTGGTACGAGGCCCATGTCCAACCACACGTTCGACTCACCGAGAGATTTCCGCAACTGCCATACCCAAACTTGCCGGAGCCTCCGTCTTCCGGACGACCGATTGATGCCGATTCCGCGAACCTTACGGCGATAAATCGGGCAGGTGAGATGCATCGCCGAGGTTCGCCAAATCAGATTCAGGTTCTCCCTGACGTGGCCAGTACATAGAGAAAAACACGCTGATGAGCAGCGCCGTGATGATCACCCCGAGCGACAAGGGCACCGGAAAATGGTAAACGTCCGCCGCGAGCATCTTGATTCCGACAAATCCAAGAACGAAGGTCAATCCATACTTCAGCAGGTAGAAGCGACCGATAACGCCAGCGAGCAGGAAGTAAAGAGACCGCAGGCCGAGCACGGCAAAAATATTCGACGTATAGACAAGAAACGGATCCTGGGTTACCGCGAACACGGCTGGGATTGAATCGAGTGCAAAGACCAGATCGGCGCCCTCGATCAACACGAGTACCATGAGCAGTGGGGTCGCCCAGAGTCGGCCGTTCTCTCGAACAAAGAATCGCACACCACGAAAATCAGAAGTCACCGGGAGCAGGCGTCGGACAATCCGCACCAAGACATGCTCACCGGGCGCGATAACGGCTTCGTCGCGTCGCATTAGCCGAATAGCTGTCATCAGCAAGAACGCGCCGAAGAGGTAAAGAATCCATTCGAAACGCTCGATCAGAAAAGCTCCTGCGGCGATCATCACCCCGCGCATCACCAACGCGCCGACGATACCGAAGAAAAGAACTCGATGTTGATAGGCGGGCGGAACTGCCAGAGCACTGAAGATGAGCACAAAGACAAAGATGTTGTCGACCGCCAGCGATTTCTCAATCAGATAGCCGCTGAAGAAGGCCAGCGCCGGGTCCCGGCCGGCATACAGGTAGATCCCGAAATTAAAGATTAGGGCTAGCGCCACCCAGACAGCGCTCCAGATCGCAGCTTCACGTATCGAGACCGCGTGCGGTTTGCGATGGAACAGCCCCAGGTCGATCACGAGCAGGCCGACGACGAACAGGGTGAAGAGCACCCACACCAAAATCGTTGTTTCCACGACTTCTCCCAAGCTTCGCCAGCTCGCGGGCAACAAAAAAGCGAGCCATACGGCACCAACGTGTCGTGATGGTCTCGCCTGAAGCTTGGCGCTTTCCAATCAGCCGAGGGTTTGCTGAAACCCTGTATTGACGACTGATGGTCCTGGTGCTCTCAGCACCCGGAGGCTACTCCCCATATCAAGGATATGTATATCCGATTCAATTCACTCTGTCAATGAGTCTGGACACGCGCTCAATCTGCTCGCGACAGGCTCAACTA
This sequence comes from uncultured Chloroflexia bacterium, assembly GCA_963785465.1. Lineage (GTDB taxonomy): Bacteria > Chloroflexota > Chloroflexia > Thermomicrobiales > Thermomicrobiaceae > CALAGB01. The sequence goes on from CAWAVM010000013.1 coordinate 235,042, forward strand.
TTTCCGGCCGGTCCCATCTAAGAATTGCCTTCACGTAGCATGCCAAGATCGGCCTCTACCATGTCCTCGATCATCTGCTCGAATGATATCTGCGGCTCCCAGCCAAGCACCGCTCGTGCCTTGCTGGAGTCTCCCACGAGAAGATCGACCTCGGCTGGCCGGATGAAGCGCGGGTCGACCTCGACATAGTTCTCCCAGTTAAGATCGACGGCTTCAAACGCAAGCTGGCAGAGGCGCTCAACCGAGTGCGTCCGGCCAGTCGCGACGACGAAGTCGTCCGGCTGATCGTGCTGCAGCATGCGCCACATGGCCTGTACATAGTCGCCGGCGTAACCCCAGTCGCGCTGCGCATCCAGATTGCCAAGGCGGAGTTCTTTATCCAGCCCGAGTTTAATCCGAGCGACGCCGTGCGAAACCTTGCGGGTGACGAATTCAAGCCCACGGCGGGGGCTTTCGTGATTGAAGAGGATGCCCGAACAGGCGAACATATCGTAGCTTTCACGGTAATTGACCGTGATCCAATGTCCGTAAACCTTGCTGACACCATAGGGAGAGCGCGGATAAAACGGGGTCGTCTCTCGCTGCGGAACCTCCTGAACCTTGCCGAACATTTCCGACGAGCTCGCCTGATAATAGCGGGCATCCGGTTTCACGAGCCGGATCGCCTCAAGCACGCGGGTCACACCCAAGCCGGTAAACTCACCAGTCAAGACGGGCTGGTGCCAGGAAGTCGGCACAAAGGACTGTGCGGCTAGATTGTAGACCTCGTCTGGCTCAAATCGCTTCATCAGCTCGATCAGCGAGAGCATGTCCAATAGATCGCCCTGCACCAGGTCGATCTTGTCGATCAGATGCGCGATCCGGCCAACGGTCTCGGTACTGGTCCGGCGTTGCATACCGACCACACGGTACCCCTGCTCGAGCAGGAATTCGGCGAGGTAGGACCCGTCCTGGCCCGTGATTCCGGTGATCAACGCTGTTTTCATATTTCTCCACGCACTCTCACTGCCACACCAACGACATTTGGCGACGTTGTAGCGTCTCCTTCGGCGAGCCTCGTCTGAGAAAATAGTGTACCGAATGAACCGTCCACGTGAACGAATTCTCAATCGTCACTATTTCAATCTCATCCGTAGCATGCCGAAGGTCCCAATCGGTGTCGACACTCATCCGCTCTGCTACCATCCAACCAACCGGGCAGCGCACCGGGCTAAACTCGGTGCGCAATCATGTTAGACTCGCGGAAACCGGGCGACGGAGTTATGGTCTGATGGAGATAACGAGTTGAAGCGTCTACCATTTTGGAAGATGAGCGGGGCCGGCAACGATTTTGTTCTGGTCGACCGAGCCGACTGCGAGGATCTCGATATATCGTGGCTGGCCCAACAGGTCTGCACACGAGCCTTGTCGCTCGGCGCGGACGGGCTAATCGTCGTGACGCCGGTCGATCGTGATCGAGTAGAGATTCAGTTCGTCAACCCAGATGGGTCGGCGGCCGAGATGTGCGGCAACGGAAGTCGTTGCGCCGCGCGCTATGCGGCCGACCGCGGCTATGTCTCTCCAGGTCGATTCCGGCTATTGACCGACTCGGGGGCACTTGACGTCGTTGCCGACGATGGAGCCTTCCATGTGGTCATGCCAGATCCCAGGGAACTGCACTTTGACCTGATGGAGATCGAAGAAGCGGGACAGCAATTCAGCGTCCACGGCGTTCAGATTGGCGTGCCGCACGCGGTCGTTCTGCTGCCGGATGTCGAGCGATTCAGCGATGAAGATCTGACACGCATTGGGCGCAGCTTGCGTTACCATCAGAACTTTCCGGCCGGCACGAACACCAATTTTGTCACGATTAAGCCAGGTAACCTGATTCGCCAGCGGACCTACGAACGGGGAGTCGAGGCGCTCACCAAAGCCTGCGGCACCGGATCGACGGCGTCGTCGGTCGTCCTGACGACCCGATTTGGGCTGAACTGGCCGGTCCAGCTCGAGGTCGATGGTGGCCGTTTGTCGGTCGACCAGAGTGATGGGCAACTCTGGCTGTCTGGTGACGCCCGACTTATTGCGAGCGGCGTGCTCGAACCAGAAGCGTTTTGCTGGTAGCGCGTAACGCTGGACGAGGAACCTGAGCCATGGCAGACGACGATCAGCCCAAAATCTATACAGTCGCAGAGGCACGCGATCTCCTGCCGCGGCTGCGGCCTATGCTCACCGAGATTCGTGACCTTCGGCGTGAGATCGCCGCGCACACATCAACGCTCAAACAGATGGCACCGGAAACGAGTGGCAACGGGCACGCTCCGGAGGTCGCCAGACTCGAGGGACGTATCTCCAACTGCGTCGATACCATTCGCGATCGGCTCGAAGAGATCAGCAAGCTCGGTGTCGAGGTGAAGGATCTCGAGATGGGTCTGGTCGATTTCTTCAGCTTACGCGATGATCGGGTTGTCTATCTTTGTTGGGCGGTTGATGAGCCGACTGTCACATTCTGGCACGAGCTCAACACAGGTTTTCGCGGCCGCCGGCCCCTCGACGAATGAGGAGGAAGATCTCACTTTGCCGTCGGCGCCGCAGTTGCACGCAATTTCCCAAATTCACATTTGTCGTTGCCGCGAGCTGGGAAAAATTTCCTGCGATTTTCGACTGCTCCGGGTAAACTGATGAACGGATAAATGCCCGGTAACCGGCGGCAACGATGCCGACTGGATAAATGCGCCGATTCGCTAAAGGAGAAGGCTGAAGATGGCTCAGTTAACCCGTGACACAGTGCTCGAGAGCGAACGCTGGAATCTGGAAACGCTGTTCCCCAGCGTCGAAGCTTGGAATGCCGAGCGTGAAGCTTTGCAGGCCGAGCTTCCGAACCTCGAGGCGCTCCGAAATACGCTGGGAGCGGGGGCTTCAGCCCTGCTGCACGGCTTGACTGTCGCCGATGAAATCGACGAACGACTCGACCGATTGTTCGCTTACGCAATGCTCAGTCGTGACGAGGACACTCGCGATTCGGGAGCCATTCAGCGATACGAGCAGGTGATGAGCCTGGCCGTAGCACACGGCCGAGCCTCTTCATGGATGGCGCCGGAACTGCTCGACATCCCCGATGAGACGCTCATTGGCTTCATCGATAGCGAACCCGCGCTCGAGCCGTTCCGCCGCTCGATTGAGCAAGTCATTCGGGAGCGGCCTCACATCCGCTCGGCTGAGGTCGAAGAAGTGCTGGCCGATACTGGAGAGATGGCACAGACCGCCAGCAACGTCTTCACCTTCCTGGATAACGCAGACTTCAGCTACGGCAGCATTACCGACGCGGACGGAAACGAGGTCGAAGTCACCAAGGGTCGCTACCACCGATTTCTCGAATCGAGCGATCGTCGTCTGCGTCGCGACGCCTACGAAGCGATCCACCGACCCTACCAATCGCATCGCAACTCACTCGGCTCGTTGCTCACTGGCACGATTCAGCGCGACGCCTTCTATGCGCGAAGTCGGCGCTATCCGACGACGCTGAACGCGGCCCTCGATCCCGAATCGATCCCGACTGAGGTTTACACGAATCTGATCGATACCATTCATCGTTATTTGCCGCTGCTGCATCGCTATGTGTCGTTGAAGAAGCGAGTGCAGGGTATCGACGACATGCATTCCTACGATTTGTACGTGCCACTGGTCGAAATGCCAGAGCGGAACTACGATTTCGTGGAGGGACGCGATATCGTGGAATCCGCCCTGCAGCCGCTCGGCCAGCGCTACACAGAGCCGCTGGCGTCCGGGCTGCGTTCACGTTGGATCGACGTTCACGAAACTCCCGGTAAACGGTCGGGGGCGTATAGCCTTGGTGTCTACGGTGCTCACCCGTTCGTGTTGTTGAACTGGAATGGCTCTCTCAACGACGTATTCACCATCGCCCATGAATACGGCCACGCCATGCATTCCTGGTTCTCGTCCAGCACGCAGCCGCACCCGACATATCAATACACAATCTTCGTGGCGGAAGTCGCATCCACCTTCAACGAGCAGCTATTGACCGCGAATCTGCTCAAAGGGACCGACGATCCACGCCAGCGCGCGTATCTCATCAACGACGCCCTGGAGACGATTCGTACCACGATTTTCCGTCAGACAATGTTCGCCGAGTTCGAGTTACTGACACACCGGATAGTGGAGAACGGGGAAGGATTGACGCCGGATCGGCTGTCCAGCGAATATGCGCGGCTGGTCGGCGAGTATTACGGACCTGATCTGACCGTCGACGATCAGGTTTCCGTCGAGTGGAGCCGGATTCCCCACTTCTATCGTGCGTACTACGTGTATCAGTATGCGACCGGGTTGATTGCCGCAATGGCGCTGGCGTCGGCGGTTCTTGCTGGCGATACGAAGGCACGAGACCGATACCTGACGTTCCTATCGTCTGGCTCCTCGAAGGACGCCCTCGATCTGCTGATCGACGCGGGTGTTGACCTTCGAACAGCCGAACCGTTCGATGCTGCGTTCAAGACCATGGAAGAGTATCTCGACACACTCGAAGAAGCGCTCGAAGTTGTCGCTAAGTAACGTGCAAAATAACGAGACAATGGGGGATTCATAGAAATGGACTCGATGACTCATCCGATCGACTTCGCGTTGCGTCTGCGCGAGCAGATCCTCCCGCTTCGTTCGCAGGCAGATGTCCGCAACAGCTGGCTAAAGCAACGGCTCGACGCGGTAATCCCGGAACTGATGACGCGGGAAGGGCTCGACATGTGGATCGTCGCCTGCCGCGAATACAACGAGGACCCGGTCATCCTTTCGCTGTTACCGCAGCCAGTTATGTCGGCACGACGGCGAATGGTGCTCATCTTCAGCCGAATGCAGGACGGAAGCGTCGAGCGCTTGACAGTGGGCCGCTATGGGCTTGGCAACTTCTATTCACCCGCCTGGAATCCAGACGAAGAGAGCCAGGAAACCGCACTACGGCGACTGGTGCAGGAGCGGGACCCACAGAGCATCGGTATCAACGTCGCTCCCGAGTTCGCCTTTGGCGACGGCCTGTCGCACAACGAATACGAATGGATTTCCGGAGCGCTCGGCGCCTCACTGATGGATCGCACGACCTCGGCCGAGCGGACAGCCGTCGGGTGGCTCGAGCGACGTATCTCACCGGAACTGGCCGCATATCCAGGTATCGTCGCGATGGGTCACCAGATCATCGCCGAGGCCTTCTCCCGGAAGGTCATCCGGCCGGGCGTGACGACGACCGACGACGTCGTCTGGTGGATGCAGCAAACAATGAATGATGCCGGCCTGAAGGCCTGGTTCCCACCGACAATCGACATTCAAGCGCAGGGCGATGCCGCCAGCGGTCCGGGCATGCCCGGCTCGAGTCGGAAAACGATCCTTCCGGGTGACATGCTCCACTGCGATATGGGATTCATCTATCTCGGTCTGGCGACTGACCAACAGCAACTCGCCTACGTCTTGAAACCAGGAGAGAACGACGTTCCGGCCGGTCTCAAGGCCGGACTAGCGGCTGGGAATCGATTCCAGGAGATTCATCATGAACAAATGGTGGTCGGGCGCTCCGGCAACGATGTGCTGCGTGAGGTGCTGGCCCAGTCCACAAAGGAAGGCATCAAGCCCTCCCTCTACACCCATCCGCTCGGCTATCACGGCCACGCCGCGGGCCCGGTGATCGGTTTGTGGGACCATCAGGAAGGCGTGCCAGGTCGCGGAGACTATCAGGTCTACGACGACACCGCCTATTCGATCGAGTTCAACGTTCGCGCCGACGTGCCGGAATGGGGTGGTCAGGAAGTCGTCTTCGCGCTCGAAGAAGATGCCGCCTTAAGCGACGGCAAGATGTGGTGGCTCGACGGCCGTCAGGAGCACTTTCACCTGATCTAAAACCGCCAGCGATTCTGACGATGCGGAAGGCGATCCAATATGATCGCCTTCCGTGCATTCTGGAGTTGCTACATCACCGCTTGATTCCAATGTGAAGCGCCACCGTACCCATCGCGAAGAGCTCATAACGCACGTTGCGCAACCCGCCGGCACGCATGATCTGTGCAAGCTCATCAGCGGGAGGAAACGCGTTCACCGAACGCGGAAGGTAGCGATAGGCATCCAGATCGCCACTCACCAGACCACCGATGAGCGGTACGGCGCGTTCGAAATAAAGCCCAAAAAGGCGATCCAGCAGGGGCCGGCGAAGCGGACTCATCTCCAAGATGACCACACGACCGCCAGGTATCAGCACGCGCGCCATCTCGACAACGGCCGCCGCGTAATCAGGCATGTTTCGCAGACCAAAGGCGACCGTGACGGCATCGAAAATCCCTGAAGCGAAGGGAAGACCCATGGCGTTGCCGCGAGCAAGCCGAACACGATGTTCGCCGGCGATACGCACCTTCTCACTCGCCGCGCGCAGCATTTCGCCGCTGAAATCAACCCCGACGACGGTCGGAACACCCTGATGAGCGAGCTCCAGTGCAAGGTCACCGGTGCCGGTGGCCAGATCGAGCACCTGTTTGGCGCCGGCCCCAATCGCGGCGCGCGCCGCCGCCCGCCGCCAGCGAACATCCATACCGCCGGTCATCAGGCGATTCATCGTGTCGTATCGACCGACAATGCGGTCGAACATCGACTCAATTTCGACTGGTCTGCGCAACGCTCCCGGCGCAGCCTGCTTCTCTTTCGTGGCCGTATCTACCATCCTTTGCCTGGTCCTCTCGAACCTGCCGTCGAGGCCACCCCCGACAATCCCGTTACGTCAGAACTATGGCAGATTCGATCCTCTGGCGCGAACGAGCCAGCTCAAGAGCGTAATCGACGATCCGGCCTGGGATGTTGACGCCTGTGGTGTCGATGCTGTTGCGGAACTCCATAGTCGCGTTTATCTCGTTAATCAACAAACCTTCGTTCGGATCCTCAAACAGGTCGACGGCGAGCACGCCCCCACCGACCGCATGCGCCGCACGCTGACAAACGTCGGCAATTTCCGGGGTCACCGGACAGTTGGAAGCCTGTCCGCCTCGCGCTGTATTGGTGATCCAGTGATCAGACGCTCGATAAATCGCTCCGATCGTTTCATCCCCGACAACAAATGCCCGGATGTCCCGCCCGCTCTTGGCAACGTACTTTTGAATGTAGTACGTGCCATGGTGAAACGAGCCGAGTGTCTGCTTGTGCTCGAGAAGAGCCTGCGCGGTCGTGCGGCTGTTGACCTTAGCCAGCAACCGCCCCCAAGATCCAATGGCCGGCTTGAGGACCACGGGGTAGCCCATTTCCTCAATCGCGTCGAGCGCCGCCTCAGGGGTAAAGGCGACGCGAAGCTCAGGTTGCGACAGACCGGCGCGCCTAAAGAGCACCGATGTACGGAGCTTATCGTTGCAAATGGCAATCACGTCAGGGCGGTTGAGCGTCGGCACGCCCCAAGCATCCAAAATCGACAGCAGATGCAGAGTACGCTGCTGGCTGACTCCTCGTCCGATAACGGCGTCGAAGTGCCAGCGGTCACCAGTTATGTCGATAGTCGAGGTCCGGTCATCAATCCGCTCAACCGGAATACCACGCCGGGCAAACTCAGCAAACAGGAGGCGCTCTTCAGCCCTCAGTCGGTCGTGGATAACTCCAATTCGTGGGGTAAACAACATTGGTCCGTTCTCTTTCGCTGCACACCAATCTCAAACGACGGCGTCAGGACCGCATTGGTGCCACGAGGACAACCAACGGGTCCGCCGCGTTTACTCGATGTGCGGCAACCAAAAACGGACGTTTTACGTCGCAGGGGATCAGAACTACGGCTGCTGAAACTGATCTGGTGATTTGATGCGGACGCAACAGACATTCAATTCTCCCGTGCGACGTTCTAGCTTTCGACCGATCGCGAGTGAACAACACTCGACCGGACACCGCTCCGGGAGAAACACAAACCGCTCGCCCCGGTAAGGGACGAGCGGTGTCAAAGCTCGTGGTACCACCCCTGTTCGTCGCGACCTCACGGTACGCGACCTTTTCCAGTAACACGTGAATCGTGTCACAGGGACCTGGTAACGAAGGTCGATCGTCGTCGCCTACTCGTTCATGGACCGATTCCATGCCATTCGGGACGAAGCTCCGAGGTCTTGTTCACCGGTGACTACGGTTCCGCTTCTCAGCTACCGCGGTTCTCTGTACCGTTCCAACCGGTTAATCGTCCTCATCATCGCGATGAAGTTATTCATCTGTAGTGGAGCGATTTTTAACAAAACGGCGGGCAAAAGTCAACGCTGAACGTCAGATCACTCCGTCTGGCCGTCGACCAGGCCTGTTCGAGTCAAACGAATCCACCGATGTAGACGCTCCGGATGGACAATATCATCAGGCGACGCGCCCCTCGTTGCCGGGATCCAGAGTTCGTGCAGCGTCTCTTTCAGCCATTCCCAGGTGCTCTGATGAGTCTGGTAGCCCTTTTCAGACAACCAGCCTTCGAATCCGGACTGCAATTCCGACTCAGCGCTGTTCCACGTCCGACCACGAAACTCGGGATCGATTGCCTTCTCATAAATGTAGCGATAGCCTTCGCGAGCCTGATCCCAGGAGTGTCCAGAGTCGTCGGCACGGCGCTCCCAGTGACCTTGAAGGATATGGCGGGCCTCTTCCCATTCGGCGCGATCGGTGCTACCACTGGGCTCAAAGACTCCTCCATGATCGCGCAGGATCGTTCGGGCCTCGTCGAGCCGGCCGTTGGCATCAACCGCCACCACAGCGTCCATCGAATCGAATCTGGAGGCCAGCGCGCGAGACTGCTCGTCCGGGACGCCGGCCAGCCCAATCAGATGCGCGAGGTGAGAGATCGCATCTTCCTCTTCACTGCGAATCATCGCCCCACCCGACGCCGCGTAGTCATGGTCGCGGACCGCGACTATGACATCCTCCTCGGAGAATCCCCATTTTAGGAGCTCATCAGATGCCAGCTCTGCCGTTTTGCGTGCATCGAACCCGGCCACAATTGATCGAGACATCACTTCCATGGTGAACTCCTTCTGAAATGAATGACCGCGGTTGCCAACGGCCCATACTCCGAGTCGTACACTCGCTAATGAATTGCGGCAAACGGCGTGCCGCGCGCAACGACAAATGGCCAAAACTGGTTTCAGGATCATGACAGAAGATCGGGTACGATAGTTCCAGCGATATTGGGGACCGAACGCGTCAAATTAGAGGAGATCTCATGCCGGCCCGCAGCAAGGACTTCCAGCGACGACTCGACGCCGCGATCGACGATCCAAATCTCGCCACCGCGCTGCATCGTGCGCTCTCCACGTTTCGAGATCGTCGCGCTGCCGCGTTCGCCGATCTCGACTTCGACTCCATGCGTGCGGATATGCACCGGCGGAAAGCTGACGCCATTGAACGGTTACCGGAACTGATTGAGCAGTTCACGCGTGAGGCCGAAGCAGTCGGAACCGTCGTTCATCTGGCACGAACACCGGACGACGCCTGCCGCATCATCGGCGATCTCGCGAAAGAGCGCCGGGTGAAGCTCGCGGTCAAGAGCAAGTCGATGGCGACCGAGGAGATCAAGCTCAATGATCACCTTGAAAAACAGGGCGTGCGCACAGTCGAGACCGATCTTGGGGAGTGGATCATCCAACTGGCCGGCGAGCATCCCTCTCACCTGATCGCGCCTGCAATCCACAAGACACGCGAAGAGGTCGCTCAGATCTTCTCAAAGAAACTCAAGATCAAGAAAGTCTCGGACGACCCAAAAGAGATGGTAAAGATCGCTCGGGAGAGGTTGCGCCAGTCCTTCATTGATGCGGACATGGGCATCACCGGCGCTAACGTCGCCATTGCCGACACTGGCACCATCGCAATCGTCACCAACGAGGGCAACGGACGGCTGGTCTCAACACTGCCACCGATTCACGTCGCGGTGCTCGGAGTGGAGAAGATTGTTCCGACGATCGATGACGCCGTCGCCATGCTGAAGCTCCTGCCGCGATCCGGCACCGCGCAAAAGATCACCAGCTACGTGTCGTTCGTTACGGGTCCGAGCCGGACGTCCGATATTGAGCTCGTTCCGGTCATGGGTGTCCACGGACCAAAAGAGATGCACATCGTACTGCTCGATAACGGCCGACTTGCCGCGCGCGAAGATCCCGAGCTGCTCGATACACTCTATTGCATTCGCTGTGGCGCCTGCTCGAACGTCTGTCCGCCCTATCAAGTCGTCGGAGGCCATCTGTTCGGGCACATTTACACTGGGCCAATTGGTCTGCCGCTGACTGCGATTCATCATGGGCTACGCAACGTCGCCGATCCGCAGAGCCTGTGTGTCTCCTGCAATGCCTGCGCAACGGTTTGTCCGGTCGAGATTCCGATACCTCAGCTCATCCTCAACGTGCGTAGTCGCGTAACCGAAGAATTCGGCTTGCAACGCATGAAGGAGGAGGCTTTCGAGCGCTGGACCGAACCGGAGGAGGGCGATCGCTGGGTGCGACGCGCCTCGCTTGCGGCAAGGCCAGTAACAGGCAAGGACGGCTTCATCGAGAAGATCCCACTCCAGGGCAAGCTGACGAAGGGTCGGCACTTGATCGCCCCAGCGCGACGGCCACTGCGGGACAAGGTAGAACGCATCATTCACTACGGCGCTACCAACGGCTACCGGATACCGGAAAGCAAGGCGATCGGATTGAAGGTCGCCTATTTCCCGGGTTGTCTGACCGACCGCGTCCTGCCGGAGATGGGAGCAGCGACGATCCGGGTCCTGCAAGGATGTGGGTGCGAGGTGAGCTTCCCGCACGATCAGCACTGCTGTGGACTTGTCAACCTGAATTCAGGAGACCGAAAACGAGCGAAGATCATGGCCGAGCAGACGATCGACATGCTGGAACAGGTCGAGGCGGATTGGATCGTCACCAACTCCACGAGCTGTTTTGCGGCCATGGTCCAGGATTATCAATCTTTGTTCGCGGGTGAACCAGAATGGCGAGACCGTGCGTCACGGCAAGCCAAGCGTCTGATCGATATCACCGCATTTCTCGATCAGGTTGCGAAAGTCGAGCCGATGAAGTGGACGAAACCCGGCCCACGCGTCACGTACCACGACTCCTGCCAGTCGCATAACGCGCTCGGCATCCACGACGCGCCACGCCGCATCATCACGGAAGTACTTGGCCTGGAACTCGTCGAGATGCACGATTCCAGTGTCTGCTGCGGATTCGGTGGGTCTTTTTCGACCGACTATCCAGCAGTCTCGGCCATCATCGCCGGGCGCAAGCTCGACAACGCATCGGACACCGCTGCCGGCGTTATCGTGGCGGACAACCCCGGCTGCATCATGCAGATTCGTGGCGCGCTCCACGCCCGCAAGAGCCCGATGCGCGCCGTACATCTGGTCGAACTCATCGACGAACGAATGCGGGATAACTAGTCCGCCAAGATCTGACCTTCGTCAACAGTCCGGGCTCCTACAGCGAATTTCATGAAGATTGATCAACACTGGTCGGGGTAATCCTGGTCACCTTGAGCAGCAACGAAGGATCCCTCCGTCTCCGCTTTCGCCGTATCGATCGGGAGCGATGGAGGAGATGCTTCGGCTGCAGTCTCAGTAGGTTGCCACAGGGGATGTGTCATCCCGAGGCCACGGCCGAGGGATCTCTCCGTGCTTCGTCGAATCAAAACGAAGAGATTCTTCGCTATCACTCAGTAGACTGTCACGGGGTAGTTGACACACGGGCACATGCGTGAGATCGTCGGGGGCATCGACCAGTTCGGCGGCGTCATGGGAGGTCCCGATGCCTCGGAAACAGCACTTCGTCCATCTCGCGGCCGGCGAGCGGCGTGCCCTGCAGGCGCGGCTCCAGCACGGAACGTTGCCGGCCCTGACCCAGACCCGCATCCGCATCCTGCTCAAGGTGAGCGACGGCTGGACCGATGCCCGCATCGCTGAGGCCCTGGAGTGCTCGCCCCGCACCGTGGCGCGCATCCGTGCCGACTGGACCACGCGGGGATTGGCCTGCCTCGAGCGGCGGCGGTCCGCTCGTCCGACCCCACCCAAGCTCTCCCCCGCCCAGGTCGACCAACTCCTGGCGGTCGCCACCACCGACCCCCCGACGGGGCACGCGCGCTGGACCTTGCGCCTGTTGGCCAAACGGGTGGTCGACCTCGAGATCGTCGACACCCTCTCGTATGAAACGGTGCGCCGAACCCTGAAAAAAGGGGGCGCAAACCGTGGCAAACGCAGCGGTTTGTGATCCCACCCGAGCAGGATGCGCGCTTTGTCGCCGCCATGGAACTGATCCTCGATACGTATACGGCACCGCCCGATCCCCGCGTGCCGCTGATCTGTTTCGATGAAGCCGGCAAGGAACTGCAGGCCGATCTCCGGGACCCGCAGTCGCCGACCGCGCACCATCCCCGCCGTGAGGATCCGGAGTATCGCCGCCAGGGAAGCGCCAATCTCTTCCTGGCCGTGGCGCCTCATCTGGGCTGGCGCCGCGTCATGGTCCGTGCGCAGCGCACGCAGGTCGAGTTCGCCCACGCCATGCGGGCCTTGGTCGACCAGGATTTCCCCGAGGCCGAGCAACTCATCGTGGTCCTCGACAATCTCAACACGCATCATCGCAGTGCCCTGTATCACACTTTCTCCCCCAGCGAGGCCCATCGGATCGCCCAGAAGCTGGAGTTCCGCCAGACGCCGGTCCATGGCTCCTGGCTCAACCTGGCTGAAGTGGAACTGAGCGCGCTCAGTCGCCAATGTCTCCAGCGGCGCATCCCCGATCACGCCACGCTCACCCAGGAGGTGGAGGCCTGGGCCGCCGAACGCAACGCCGCTGGCGTCCGCCTCAACTGGCATTTCACCTGTGCCCAGGCCCGCACCAAACTGGCCCACCTCTATCCGATCGTAGAACCGGACACCTTGCCCGTGACAGTCTACTCAGAATGACAAATTCACCTTGGTCGCCCGCCTACTCAGCATGAGCGGGAGTCGGCCCTCCACTTCTTGGCCAACGGTTTTCCAAACCGCTTTAACGGGAAGTCCAACTACGGGCTCATCCATATCCTACGCAGGGGATCGTTCCGGCGGGGCCTAACCCACCGTCAGAAACTATTCGTTGTTTGGAGCAAAAGGGGACCACCTTGTCGGGGGACTCGGCAGGCAGTCTCAGAAAGGGGAGAATCCCCACCAAGAATTGTCTGAGAAGACGAGCGCTTGGAGGGCGACAAGTTTTCAACAATGCGCTATAAATGAGTTTGAAGGGAGAGCTTGAGCGAACATGGACCAGTATTTGATATTCGTGGTCGTGGTAGCGATCTACGCCATCATCTGGCTCTTTTATGCGCTGAGGAATCAGAATGCCCGCCCTGTTGGAATAGGTTTGGTCGGATATGGGGCAGTGGCAGCCAGCGTCATCATGACGATCGTCTTCTTGGGCGTCGCGATCTACCGCTAGCCGACTTACGCTCGGACGCGTTTTACAGAACAGAATTCAGCCGCGCCGGTGGGCGCGGCTTTCCGTGTTTCCAGAAACCGATCATTTCGGTCCGTTTGATCCACCATCTTCCTACAGCACGGCCTCTGCCAACTACTGCTCGCCATTGTTGACGCGAAATTGTGACGCTCTCACACGAGTTTGATGTGAATTCTCCATCACGGCTCTGCAACGCTTGAATTGCGTCTGCGAGTAAAGCCGCCGCGTGCGTCATGACGGCTGCTCCTGATCCAATTTCAAATGTGAGGCCCCATGGAGATTTCAACCCTATACCTGATACTCGCCGTGATGGTGGCAGCATCATTGACTTTGACGGTGGTCACGATCGTAATGATGAGGCGCGCCCCGACCGGAGAGGATCGAGCGGAGAACCAGTCAGGATCCAATATCGCGGTGGGGATTGCCATTGGCGCGGGTGGTGGAGTCGCGCTTGGTCTGGTCTTCGACAATCTCGCCATCGGGATCGCCATTGGTGCAGCCGTTGGGATAACTATTGGCAGCGCACTAGACGCGAACAACAGGTCCAATCGGACGAATTCAACTCAAGATCTTCGGTGGCTGTTTGTCGCCGGTTTCGGGGCTCTGGTTCTTGCCGGAATCGTGTTCTTCTTACTCGTGGTTTCAGGCTGACGATTAGACGACCGTAGAGCGCGTCGTCACTCCAGTGGATTGAACTACGAGTGGCTTTCTTCGCTCACGTTCATGCCGACCGACTCATTGAGCGCTCCGTGCACTGGTTCGTCCATCCCGCTGTTTTGGAATTGCCGCGACTTGATCGTCACGGCACAGTCTTGGAATTAGCCGTCAACTCCCAGCGAAGCCGGCGCCAGCCACCCCGCTTTGGCGAGATAATCGCCGTAATAATAAACAGTGTCGTCGCGACCAGCACGATCGCCCCGCCCGAGGGCACGTTGAGATAGTAGGAAAGATAAAAACCGGCCAGCGCCGATAGTGCTCCGAAACCCGCACCCAACAGCATCATCCGACCAAAGCGATCGGTAATCAGGAAGGCCGTCGCGCTCGGCGTTACCAGCATGGCCACCACCAGCACGATACCGACCGCCTGCACCGAGACGACGACGGTGATCGACAGTAGCACCAGGAGCAACATCTGGAGCAGGCCACCAGGTAGTCCAGACGCCTCGGCCACTACGGGATCGAAGCTGACGAAAAGTAACTCCTTGTAAAGAGCCAGTATGACCGCCAGAACTCCAAGCCCAAGCACCACAATCCCGATCAAATCGGCACGAGTGACAGCCAGAATGTCCCCAAAGAGGTAGCTGAAGAGATCGACCGTGTACGTCTTTATTCCGATACTCATGAGGACAATGCCCAGCGCGAAGATCCCGCTAAACAAGATTCCGATCGATGTATCGGTGGAAATGCCAATCTTGCGATGAACCGTGCCGATCGCCAGCGCGGCCAGTAGCGCCGCGGCCAGGGCTCCCACGTAGAAGGCGAAGCCGCCGAGGAATGCGACGACGATGCCGGTGAACGCGATGTGGGACAGGGCATCACCGATAAAGGCGAGACCTTTGAGCACCACGAAGGTTCCGATCACCGCACACAGAATACCGACAAGAATGGCCGCAATGAGACCTCGTTGCAGGAACCCATAGCGCAGTGGTTCAGCGATCCAACTAGCAGCGCTTGCCATGCCCGGAATCCTCCACCACGAAGGTGCGACCCCCAACCTCGAGCAGCAGGAGATGCGAATGGAATGTCTCATTCAGGAGCGCCTGGGTGAGAACCTCTTCCGGCTGACCATAGGCAACGACTCGCCCGCTCAGCAACAACACCTGATCGAATCGCTGCGCGACACAGCTCAGGTCGTGCGACGCCACCAGGGCGGTTGTGCCGTTCTGGCAGAGCTGCTCTATCAACTCAAAAATCTGGTGCTGCGTGACCGCGTCGACTCCGCTGACCGGCTCATCTAGCAGCAAGATACTCGGCTCCTGAGCCAAAGCGCGCCCTATGAAAACTCTCTGCCGCTGGCCACCCGAAAGCTGTCCGATTTGGGCGTCGCGGTGTTCGATCATTCCAACCTGTTCCAGCGCTCGATCGACGATCTCGACATCATGACGACCTGGACGCCGCAGCAATCCGAGACGCGGATAACGGCCCATCATGACCACGTCGCGAACGCGCACTGGGAATGACCAGTCGACCGTCTCCGTCTGAGGAACGTAGCCGACAATGTGACCCGGCTTGCCGTGCCTGCCCTCGACCAGCACATCACCGGACCACGGTCGCAGCAGCCCGAGAATCGTCTTGAACAGGGTCGATTTGCCGCCCCCATTCGGACCGATCACTCCCACGAGAGAGCCAGGAGTGACACTGAGGTCGACGTTATTCAGCACGGGATCTTCACGATAGCCGGTCGTGAGGCCACGCACTTGAATCGCTGGCGCGTCCATCAGGCCAGCCGTCGATGTCAGCAGACTGGTCTGGTTGTCACTCATGACAATCCCTCTACCAACGTGGTGATGTTCTGGCGCATCATCTCGATATATCCATCTCCGGCGGGCGGGCTCTCGCTGTAAAGCGTCAATGTCTTGATCCCCGCTTCTTTGGCCAGTGAATCGGCCAGCTTCGGATTGAACTGGGGCTCATTGAAGATCGCCTTGACATGCTCCGTCTTGATCTGATCCACCAAATCGGCGAGTTCTTTCGCAGATGGATCGCGACCGGGACTCTTCTCGATGACGCCAACCACCGTCAGTCCAAAATGCTGACCGAAATATGGAAAGGCATCGTGGAACGTCACAAGTTTGCGCTGTTCGGCCGGGATCTTGTCGATCTCACCCTTGGCCCAGGTATCGAAATCCTGGATCTGTCCAATGTATCGCGTTGCGTTCGCCTGGTAGTCCGCGGTATGCGTTGGGTCCTGCTCGCTCAGCCCTACCTGTATGCGTTCAACGTAATGAATGGCGTCAGTCGGATCAAGCCAGAGATGTGGATTACTCTCCTGCGTGCCCGACGCGGTCTGAACGGTCGCCGGAAGCCCCTCGGAAAGCGTGTAGACCGGTGCATTCGAGCCACCTGCCGATTTAATCAACCCATCCAGCCAGGTTTCGAGCCCAACGCCGTTGACGAAAATTGCTTTGGCTTGCGCGACTTCCCGAACATCACTTGGTGTCGGCTGGTAGGAATGCGGATCGACGCCCGCCGGGACGATCGAATTCACTGTTACGTGGCTACCGCCCACCGCCTCGACCATTGAGACAAAAACCGGGAGCGTTACGACGACGGGAATCGCATCAGCTGCCGGCGTGATTGCCGTCCCCGAGGAGGAGTTATTCGTGCCCGTGCCGCCACCAGATCCGCAGGCCACCAAAATCATGATGATCGGGACAATCAGAATGCGACTAAGCACTCGTTTGTATCGACTGAACATGTTGACGGATTGATCTCCCAGCCCAAGTAGCAGCACCTTACTGATACTGTGTCTCACTTTACCAGAGGTGTCAATGGAGTTGGTAAGAGTCGACGAGGCAAGAACGGGCTAGTCTGCGCGGACCTGACAGCGTTCGCAGGTGCCATACAACTCGAGCCAGTGGCTCTCAATACGGAAATGGGTGCGCGAGGTGAGTCCGGCGACTAATTCCGCCACGTTGCAATCCTGGAACTCGATCACCGTTCCGCAGGAAGAGCAGATCAGGTGATGACGATGACCCGGACCTCCGAGCACGTAGCAATGCGACCCGTCAGGTCGATGTACGCGATCGAGGAGCCGCATCCCGACAAGCAAATCGAGCGTGCGAAAGACGGTGGCCCGGCCGACGCCAGAATGAGTGGAGCGTAGCTCCTCATAGAGATCTTCAGCCGAAAAGGATTCATCGCGACGACAGACGGCGCTTACAACATCCCGTCGAGGTCCGGTAATCCGAAACCCCTGGTCCGCCAGTCTGCTAATCAATCGCGCTTCTTCACCCACAGTAGACCCCTTATCGAGATCTAATTATACGTGGTCGTCAAGCCCATCTCCTGGCGACGAACCATCACGTCGTAACTGGATAGAGCACGTCGTGCAGATGGTCTAGTGGGATCACTCGTCCGGTTTCGGTTTCAAATATCACGTCGCAATCGGGACAGTAGGAAAGATCGGAGATACGGACCAATGCCTGACGGTAAGCGCTCGGCGCCGACGGTGGCCTCATAGCACGCGCCAGCACGAAAACCACGCCGGCTAACCACAGGACGAGCACGATAGGCAGCCAGAGAAAGTTGACCGAGACAAGTTGGAACAATCCGAATATGAAGAGCGGAATGCCAACGACGGCGAATGCGATACCCAGCACCACGCCCGCGACCTGCTGAACCACGCCCCATAGTCCCGTAGGCGGACGCTTCAACTGGCCAATCACTTGATCCACGATACGACGGCCACCAGTCGAAGAACGCTGAGCCGGCACTAATCCGAATTCCGAGGCCATGAGCGGCAAATTGGCGCCCAGTTTCACCGCCTCCATCAATGGCACTACATTGTTGTATTCATGACATCTCGGGCAATTCGACATGATCGGCGCTCACAACGATTTCGTTCGCAGTCTCCAATTGTCATTGTAGCATTGGAATTTGGATAGTCCGTCCGCCCCCTGTGGCCCAAAGCTAACGAGGGCCACCGCACCCTGATGTGCCGAGTTTGAATCTTTCTCGGCCGATCCCCTTGACGTGTCATGACATTATGAGTAAGCTCTAGTTCTATTCACGTATTCGAATGGATGTGAAGTACAGGGTGATGATTCGAACCGAACAACAACGTGGACGAGAGATGTATCGACTTCAGGCGGAAATCTGTCAGACGCTGGCCGATCCAACCCGCCTGGAGATCCTGCAACTGCTCTCCACTGGTCCACGAGCGGTGAAGGAACTGGTCGAAGCGACCAGCCAGCGCCAGGCGAAGATCAGCCAGCATCTTGCGGTGATGCGACAGCGCGGCATCGTCGAGGTCGAGCGTGTCGGTGTCGAGATGCACTACTCGCTGGTCGATTCTCGGATTCTCGACGCCTGTCGTGCGACTCGTGAGATGCTGTTCGAACAACTTACGCGGCAAGGAAACTTGGCTCGTCAGCTGTCACAGGAAAGGAACGTCTAACCGTGCCGATGTACGAATATCGCTGCGAACAATGCGGCGAACGTTTCGAGAAGCTCGTACGCAGTTCCAGTTCTCAGGAGCCGATCGGGTGCCCCAATTGCGGTGGCACCGATACTCGCAAGCAGTTTTCAACGTTTGCGTCGGTCGGCGTGCGCGCTGGCGTGTCGTCTGCGCCGGCTTGCGCTCCTGGAGGTGGCTGACGAATTGGATGACGGGAGCGGTTCGCTCCTTACAAGATGATGATCACTGATATGATGGCATAACGTTTGGAGATCAATGACATGAGCACGAAGACAGAATACGGCTTTGGTGCGACTCTCGATGTCTCGTATGACGAGGCGATCAGTCGCGTCAAGGAGGCTCTGAAAGCCGAGGGATTCGGCGTCCTCAGCGAAATCGACGTACGTAAGACCTTGCACGAGAAGATTGGTGAGGAGATGGAGCCCTACATCATTCTTGGAGCGTGCAATCCAAAACTGGCTCACCGTGCTCTTAACCAAGAGCGTGAGATAGGCCTGCTGCTTCCATGCAATGTTGTCGTGCGTTCGGCAAAGGGTGGAACGCGCGTGGAAATGGCGGATCCTCAGGCGATGCTCGGGATCTCCGACAGTGAGGAACTCAAACCGGTGGCGGCGGAGGCCAGAGAACGGCTCATGCGCGTCCTTGAAGCGCTGAAGGCGCAAGGCTAGGAGACGTCTAGTGTATTTTGAGCAGCTCGTTCGTCAGGATATCGGTTGTGCTTCGTACGTCGTCGGCTCGACCGACGCCGGTGTGGCCGCCGTCATCGACCCACGCATCGACATGGTCGATGAGATTTTGGAAATCGCGTCCCGCGAGGGTCTGACCATCCGCTACATCATCGAGACTCACAATCATGCCGATCACGTATCGGGCCACCACCGGCTGAGCGAACTGACCGGCGCCGACATCGCCGTTCACAAGGATGGCGGCGCCGAATACGCACACCTCGCGCTCGAGGATGGGCAGGAACTGACGCTTGGCGAGGTTCAACTGCGAATCATGCACACTCCCGGACACCGGCCGGAGCACATCGCGATCGCCGCTATCGACACAACCCGCGGCAACGAACCGTGGCTGGTGCTAACCGGTGATTCGCTCTTCATCGGCGATGTGGCGCGTCCCGACCTCGCGGTCGACGGCAAGGATGGCGCAACAGCCCTCTTTCAAAGTCTGCATGAGAAGCTGCTCCAACTTCCTGAAGGAACCATGGTCTACCCGGGTCACGTGGCCGGATCGCTCTGTGGGCGAGTAAACAACCGCATGACTGGCACGACCATCGGCTTCGAGCGGACGTTCAATCCCGCACTTACGATTTCTGATCAAACCGAGTTCGTGGCCTACATGAACGAAAGTCTGCCGGAACGCCCGCCGAACATGGCTCGCATCGTCCGTCTCAACATGTCGGACGAAGAGCTGCAGCCAGTATCTCTGCATCAACTCGGGGTAGACGACATCGCCAAGCACCAGGCAGACGGAGCATTTGTGCTTGACGTTCGGTCCCCGGCTGACTTCGCGGCCGGACACATCCCAGGCGCCATCAGCGTTTACCTGGACGGCGGTCAGTTCCAGAACCGGGTCGGTCTCGTCTTCCCAGCCGCCGCTCGACTGGTGCTGGTGGCCGAATCGGACCACGAAGCACATCGAGCCGTCGATGCTTTGCTCGTCATCGGATTCACGAATATCGACGGATACGTCACCGGGGGCATGCAGCGCTGGGAGCAAACGGGTCACGACTATGTGTCGACCGGCGACGTCACCGTTCATGACCTTCAAGAGCGAATGAAGACAGATTCCAATCTGATCGTGCTGGATGTCCGTGAGCGATCCGAGTGGCAAGAGGGCCATATCGAATCGGCAGCGAGTGTCCCGTTTTATAAGGTCCGATCCGAATGCGAGAATCTCGACCTCAATCAAACTTGTGCAGTTATCTGTGCTGGAGGCATTCGGAGCATGATCGCGGCGAGTGTCCTGCAGGCGCACGGGTTCACTTCGGTCTTCAACGTGGAAGGCGGAATGGACGCCTGGAACTCGGCTCATCTTCCGATCGTTCGCGAGCAAGTGGTCGCCGGGGTGGCGGCCTCCTAGCAAA
Source organism: uncultured Chloroflexia bacterium (assembly GCA_963785465.1). Taxonomy (GTDB): domain Bacteria; phylum Chloroflexota; class Chloroflexia; order Thermomicrobiales; family Thermomicrobiaceae; genus CALAGB01. The sequence goes on from CAWAVM010000013.1 coordinate 255,701, forward strand.
AAAAGGAGCACGCTCAGGTGGTATTTCGTTCGATCTTCAACCGGCCAAAAGTCGCTGAAATCAACGCGGACGACGCGCACCAGCGGCAATCGGCCGGCGCGATCATCGTCGATGTCCGTGAGCCCGACGAATGGCGGCAAGAGCACATCCCGGGAGCGGTTCACATTCCGCTTGGTCAGCTCGGCAAGCACGTCGGACGGTTCGATCGCTCACAGGAACTAATCTTTGTCTGTCGTAGCGGCAATCGCAGCGCCGCGGCAGTGGGTGCACTTGCTCAAGCCGGATACGAGCAGGTCAGCAATCTCCAGGGTGGGATGATTGCCTGGAATTTCCGGCGTCTTCCGGTCACTCGATAGCAGGTTAGAACATGCTCGCCGTCCTTCTTGGCACTTTGATCGGACTTTCGCTTGGCATGATTGGTGGGGGCGGGTCGATCCTGACCGTCCCCATCCTCGTCTTCATCATGGGACAGGATGCGCACATGGCAACGGCCACGTCGTTGGCCGTAGTCGGTGCCACGTCAGCCGCCGGCGCACTTCCCCACTGGCGAGCCGACCGGGTTCGCTTTCGCACCGCGATCCCGTTTGGCCTATCCGGCATCCTCGGGGCATTTGCCGGAGCCTGGGCCAATAACCTGTTACCCGGTACAGTTATCCTCATCCTATTTGGCATCCTGATGCTCATTGTCGCGGCGCGCATGTTCCTTGCGCCGAAAATTCCGGTCAAGATCGCTGACAGCAAAGCGATCCGCGACGACTGGATTCCAATGGTCGCGACCGGTCTCGGCGTCGGAGTCATGACGGGGTTCTTTGGGGTAGGCGGTGGATTCCTGATCGTTCCGGCGCTGGTGCTGATCCTGGGACTCAACATGCGGGTCGCAGTTGGCACCTCACTGGTGATCATCGCAATCAACTCGGCGTCCGGCCTGGCAGCACACTTGCGCTATGGCGGAATCGACCTGGCCATGGCCGGGCTGTTCACTATCGGCGGTGCGATCGGTGCTGTGCTCGGAGCCTCGCTCGCGGGCAAACTCGACGAACAACGTTTGCAACGCGGTTTCGCCACCTTCGTCGCGATTCTCGGCGTCTGGATGGTGATCGGCAATCTGCCGCTGCATAACCTCGTAGCATAGCCATTTTTTCGGAATTGGATAGGAGCGAGCCGGGCGCGGTATGCGTCGCCCGGCTCGGTCACGGATACATGTCCCCAGAAGTTCCTCAGCCCTTTGAGATGTGAGAGATCACGAACGTCCCTGCTTAGATGCGTGATGCAGGTCGTAGCCCAAGCGGACATACGCACGACGACTCGCGTCGTCGCTCTCCGCCTGATCTGGCGGATACGTGGCGACCATCATCGACGGGCTCAGCCTTTAGGAGGCCTTGAAGCCATATCACCGGGCAGACGTGGCTCCGTAGGGCTGCTGCTTGCGTCAGCGAAATGCGTACAAGTTCCCGTCATCCGCACCGACGAAGACCGCACCTTTGACAACGACCGGTGACGATAGCGCAGCGCTCCCGGCGGCGCTGGTCCAGATAATCTCGCCCGTAGTCGCGTTCAGCGCGTAGACTTTGCCGTCATCAGAACCAACGTAGACGACGCCCTTCCCCACGGCTGGCGAGGAGACGGCTGGGCTCCCGGTCGTGGTAACCCACAGGATCTGGCCCGAGGTCGCGTTCAGCGCGTAGACCTTGCCGTCATCAGAACCAACGTAGACGACGCCCTTCTCCACGGCTGGCGAGGAGACGGCTGGGCTCCCGGTCGTGGTAACCCACAGGATTTGGCCCGAGGTCGCGTTCAGCGCGTAGACTTTGCCGTCATCAGAACCAGCGTAGACGACGCCCTTCTCCACGACCGGCGAGGATACGGCTGGGCTCCCGGTCGTGGTAACCCACAAGATTTGGCCCGAGGTCGCGTTCAGCGCGTAGACCTTGCCGTCATCAGAACCAACGTAGACGACGCCCTTCTCCACGGCCGGCGAGGAGACGGCTGGGCTCCCGGTCGTGGTAACCCACAGGATTTGGCCCGAGGTCGCGTTCAGCGCATAGACCTTGCCGTCATCAGAACCAGCGTAGACGACGCCCTTCTCCACGACCGGCGAGGATACCGCTGGGCTCCCGGTCGTGGTAACCCACAGGATTTGCCCGAGGTCGCGTTCAGCGCGTAGACCTTGCCATCGTCAGAACCAGCGTAGACGACGCCCTTCTCCACGACCGGCGAGGATACGCGCTGGGCTCCCTGTTGTGGTGATCCACAGGATTTGGCCAGTGTTCGCGTTGAGCGCGTAGACTTTGCCGTCATCGGAACCAGCGTAGAGCACACTCTTGTCTACGGCTGGCGACGACAGCGCGGCACTTCCGGTGCCAGTGACCCAGGACAGCGCCAGAGGGTTCGCGTTCTGACATTTATGCCAGTTCTCGAACTGCTTGAGGCCTATTTGCGAGAAGAAGGAGCAAACCGCTGTCCAGTCGACTGTGTTGACCATGGTGCTAGCTGAGGCTGTCGGTCCGCTGCAGGAAATTCCCTCTACCGAAACCATGCCCTGGCTACAGAGCGCATTCGTCGAGACGCTGCCGAGTCCGGAGAGAGAGGGCGCGGCAAGCACCGGAAATATGGCGACCACCATAGCTAACAGCGCGATGAAAAGCGCCACGCCCCAACGAGCGGGGCGACGAATAGCAGATCGCCGAGTCGACCTCACGTCAGATGTGTCGCTCGATTTCGGAGCGTGAAGCGGCAACATAACGTTCTCCCCTGCAATTGAGTTCTACGAGAGCGAGAGACGCATTATATCAGGGTTGTGGCCAGGCTCTTCAAAGTGGCAGGCGACGATCAACGAGCACGTACGGGTTATGGCAACCCCACCTGAAGCGTAGCAAAGAGGACAGCTGGTCCTCAACGGTCACTGGATGCAAGCCGTTCGACCTGAAATTCTCCGTCGGAGTCGATCGTCACCCGAAACAACTCCTCAAATCCCTCATCGTAGGTTGGTGGTTCGAGCTGTTGATACGTTCCATAGATCGCTTTGTCAGGCACACGTCCCTTGCCGCTGCGTTCAGCATTGCGTCGTGCGGCTTCGTGTGGACTGACGTCGAAAACATAACCAATCAGTCGAAAACCGGCCTGAATGGCCGGCTCGATGTAGCGCCGACGCGTCTCGACAGTCACGTTCGTGTTGTCGACGACGAACTTTTGTTTCGCTTTGATGCAGGCATCCAACAACACGGCCTCGCGATGACGAGTCCTGAGCATATCGAGGTTAATCCGCACGTGCGTGTCGAAGAAGCGCTCCTTGTAGAACGTCGACTTCCCCGCGCCTTGGATTCCAACGAAGATCACGGCTTCCACGTGCCAATTAGATCAGATACCGATGCCTGCTGGCGTTGAGAGTCGATCCACGTCTACAGAACAAGGCGTAGGGGAAACAGGGAATCAGCCGCCACACGGCTGAACGCGCCCACGTCCGCCTTGCGAGCCGTTGAACCCACCCTGTCCGAAACCTCGCGTCTGGCTTCCCGGCGTGCCCAGCGGCGTTCTCCCAGACAGAATGTCATCCATACTGGCCTTTTGACTCGCCAGTATCGAGCTTTCCTGCTCCAGCGAGATCCGCCCGTTCGCAACCTGTTGATCGAGCTGATCCTTCTGCTGAGCAGTCACATCGTTCGACACCTGCTGGTTGGTCATATGGTGGGCCGAGATGATCTGGCTAATGGCCTGCCCGGACGAGAGCTCCTGCTGCAGCTGCGTAACCGGAACGTTCAGTGCGCCGCTAATGGCAGTTATCGGGTCAGGCGTCGTGTTTGCCGGGAATTGCGGTCCGCCAAATCCTGTCTGATTGCACGCTCCAGGACCGCTGGCCGCGAAGCCGCGTGCGCGACTACCACCTGTCGACGTGTCTCCCAAGGCCATGCCGGTCGAGACACTGATGATCAACAGAATCGCCACAAGACCTGCACTCAATAACAGCCAGCGCGGGCGGATAGCCAGATTCTGCATCAGGCGCGGCCCTCCTCAAGTGCCAGACCGGTGTCGGTGCCTCGCAAGTCTTGGAACGCCAGAAGGAATCCAACGACGAAGACCACCAGCAGTAGGAAGACGTTCACCGTCGAGATTCCTAGCGGAACAAGGTCGTTCGGATTGCCCCCTCCTCCACCGGGACCGAAGCGGTTGAAGTAGTGATAGACGTAGAAGATGTTGACGAAATAGGTGAGAGACATCGCGATGCCCACCCACCGCAAATTCGACGCGATGGCTGAAACCAGCACGGCCAGGACGACCGCCGGCATCAGATAACGTTCGTGAATGCGCGTCGGGAACATGAAGAGAGAAAACGTAATCGCCAACGATGCCCAGAGCGCCATCGAACGGTCGGGTCTGGTCCAAAAGAGCACCATTACGATCAGCACCGCGACGCCCAACAGAAGGTCACCCCAGTGTTGATACGAAATCCCGGCCAGGAACGTCTGCGAGTCAACTATCGAGGTCAGGTTGGAAGACTTACCAAACACGCCCCAAAGGTTGAACGCGTTGGCGCTGATTGATTGATGCCGATTGAGCGCGTAACTCACGCGCTCGAAAATGGACCACCGTGTTGGCAACGGCGGCAGCCCGACGTTGAAAGGCATATCGACGGACAGGAAGACTACGACCGCGGCCAGTGAACCGAAGACAAGCCCAGCGATCCGTCGGGCCCCCGGGTCTGCCTGCTGCGCCAAATCAAGTCGAAGGCGCCATCGCCAACACCACCAGGCGACGAGAGCCAGCATGAGCAGTAGCCCAAGCTGAGGCTTGATCAAAGCAGCGTATGTGAAGACAGGGAGGGACCACTCCGGATTGCCACGGATCAAGAGCCACACGCCGGCCAGCATGAAAAATGCGGAGATCGAATCCCACTGGCCCCATATCGCTGTCAGAAAGATCGAGGCCGGATTGAATATGAACATGGCTGCAGCGAGCAAGCCTGCGCGCGCTCCCGCGAAGCTTTGGGCGATGACGAAAAGAAGAAGGCCGATTCCGATGTCGGCGACGGACGGAACCAATTTCAGCAGAAACAGGAAGCCGGTGCCCTGCACGTTCATTGCTGGCGACACCCAGCGATACAGATGCGCGATGCCCCAGAGAAACCAGAGGTCTCCAGGCAGGTGATCGGCCGAACGGGATAGAAGCATAGAAGTCCGAAAGCGGGGCGCTCGCGAGCCGGACGGCCCAGAACCGAAACGTTTGAGCGTCGCCCTGGAATACTCCGTGAGAGAACAGTTCCAGTCGAATCACCAGCCCCGCAACCAGGATTCCAGCCAGGGCGAAATACGCAACGAGCGCCGACGGGGCAAGTCTCGACGCTTTTCGCGCAGCTACGTGTTTCTCGACTGGTCGAGCTTCTGCCAGCGACGATGGCGGCGACGTTGTATCCACTTCTCGCTAGTCCTGTTTCAGCTTCATCATTCGCGCCGGTCAAAAAGCGCGCACGATCATGGAGCACAATCGTAGAGTTCGACTGCTCGATTTAAGCCGATCTGGGTCCCATTAATGGACGTCGGGCTAACCGGCAAACAGTTTGACGTTATCCAGGCCGAAAGGCCCTGGCCAGAAACCCCGCCTTGCGCGGGCTCTACCGCGTTGCCAGGCCGTTGAGTTCCGCCGATCGGTGGCTGGCCGATCTGTCCCCGTGGGAACTGACCAGGCTCTCTCCCGACGCCAAAATCAAACGGACCGCCGTTGTCTCCGCCCTGAGCATTCGGCGGCGTGAACCCGCGGCCACCACCAAAACCAGCTTGAAGCATAAAAAAGCGGACCGTGCCGTTGGCGATCAAATTCTGCAGATCAGTGATCGAAAGAATTGGATCGCTCCCAGTGAAGCCTCCGAGTGCCATTACCGGCTTACCGGTCGCCAGGATGATCGGAGCAGCACTGGTCGCGTTGAGCGTGCCGACCAGGAATTTCGTATTCCCTTGATTCTTGAGGAGAAACTCCAAAGTCAATGGATCAACCTGATTGCCAAAGTTACCAGGCGCAACTACGTTCGGCAGACCCGGAATGTCGAACCTGGAGTTCGTCTGAAACGCGAATCCGCCGCGACCACCCCGAGTCACCGGACCGGCTGTTGGCAGCAATCCGCCGGCGTCGTGAAGAGAGGTCTCCATTGCCCAGGCGGATGGAGCCAGACCGATGCTTACAGCGCCGGCCGCGAGCAGAACTACGCCGGCACTGGTGGCGAGATGGTCGAACTTGAGTCCAATGCGATTTGGAGAAAAGAGCCTGAATATTCGCAGCAGAATCAGCAGCAGCGCAACTCCAGCCGCTACCGGTACGATCGACGTGGAGATCCACGAATGCCAGCTCGTGTAATAGCGCAAAATGTGTCTCTGAACCAGTGACACGGCAATCAGTGAAAATGGCAACAACCAACCGCGCCAGCTCGTGCCCCGGTAGTCGTGCCACATCCATGCTAAACCAGCACCGCCAAGTGCCGCGATGGGCGGAGCGATCATCACCAGGTAGTAGGAGTGGAAAAAACCTGCCACGCTGAAAAACCCTGCTCCCGCCAGCAGCCAGACGGACCAGAAGAGGATCGAGCGATGTCGATCCTCAAGTGGGAAGCGCGGCCGCAGTTGCCACCCCGCCGCGACGATGCCGATCAGCGCCAAGGGCAGCAACCAGCCGGCTTCCCCACCAAGTTGCTGGTTGATCAGTCGTAGTGGACCAGACGCACCATTCTCGCCCTGGCCGAAGCCGAATCGAGCACTGTTGTTCCGAGCCGATGGCGCCGGAGCACTAGCCACCGGGCCGCGCCCGAAGTTGCGACCGTGCAAGCCGAGGAAAGACCAGTTTCCGGTCAACAGTCGGTTAATCCGTTGTAACCGAAGATGAGGTTGTACTCGGAATTGTCGTCACTCGATCCGACGTACGGCCGCTGGCTTGCCGGAGTCAGATCAACCGCCGTCGCCCATGAAAGGGAGACGATTAGCAGCACAAGCCCACCAACAGCGATGTGCCAGATGCGCGTGCGCCAACGTATCCGTGCGCCGAGGAAGTAGACGACCACAAATGCGGGAACAACAAGATAGGCCTCAAGCATCTTTATGTTGAACCCGAGCCCGACCAGGAACATACCGGCGAGAAGCCAGCGCAATCTTCCCGTTTCAACGGCGTGTAACACGGCCCAGCTGCCCAGGAGAAGAGTAAAGACGAGCAGACTATCGACGATGTTGCTACGGTTCGTCGCCACCGCTACCGGCGTGATCGCCATCATGGCGGCCGCCAGCAGACCAGCAAGGTCTCCAAAGCTACGTCGCACCAGGTAGTAGATCAGCGCCACAGAGCCGACGCCGGCCAAGGCCTCGGGCAGGATCAGACTCCAACCGCCGAAGCCGAAGATCGCCGCGCTCGCCGCCTGAATCCAAAAGCCAAGCGGCGGCTTATCGATCGTGACGAAACCGCCGGGATCAAACGAGACGAAGAAGAAGTTGTGCCCGCTCTCGAGCATGCTCTTGACTCCGGCCGCGTAATACGTGTTGCCGTAGCCAAGGCGACTCAGTTGAAAGAGGTTCAGGAAAGCCGATACTGCCAGAACGAGGCCAATAGCGACACGACGCAAATGAATTCCTGCCTGGGTCTCGTGTCGCTCAGCCGGTCGATCCGTCGCCGTTCCATCGACAGCAGCCTCTTGGAGCGCGCTCATCTTAAGAATTTGAAGCTCGTCACTCACACGTGCAAGCCGTATCCAACCCGGGGCAACACCTCGCCTGCCTAAACCGTCGGTGGCGAGAGCATAAACTTGCTACCCGAAAACGACACGCGCGAATCACGAAAAACCTCTGAATGGGCGCGCCACCCAGGTATTCCTTGTCGCCAGAGATGTATTCAGTAGAAAACAAGCCTCGCCGAGCTGCCCACACATCAGACGTCGGCGCGTGGAAGCCTCTCGATTAGCGCCAACGCGATCGAAATGAGAATCATTAAAAGCCAGGTACGCGATCGTCGCGTCTATACCCGGCACAACCCTTACCGTACCGTGTCAATGTAAACGGGAGGTTAAATGGGCGTCGAGGCCAGGACGGTTGGATCGAATTGCCCGTGACTATCGCCTACACGCTCTCCATCGCCTGCTCGAAATCGGCAAATGCCAGCTCTGGATCAAGCTTTTCGGATACCAACCCCTGCGCGTACTGCTCCTCGCAGAAGTCAGCAATCATCTTGCGGTTTGGCTCGACGCCAAAGGGCTGCCAATCCTGACCAAGCAAGGAAACGGTCGTCTCCAGATCGGTGATTGACCAGGGCGTGATGTCGGTCAGCTGCATTCGAACGTTTTGCGAGTAGAGTCGCGAACGGTTCATCACGTCGAACAAACGCACGGCTATCGATGGATCCTGCTCGAACACATCGCGTCGCAGACCGAGAATGTGGTGAGCCGGGTAGTAGCCCACTCGCTGGTAATACCGCTGCTCGATCTCCGGATAGTTCTCCAATAAGCGCACGATCGGGCCACCCGACTCGTAGAAGCGCCGTGGCGGCCAGGGAACCATCATGCAATCGAGTTCACCAGCGATGAGCATGTCCTGCAACGTGCTTCCCTGTGGTACGGCGTTGATCCCTTCGGGCACCACCGCGAACGATTGATGGCCAAAGGCTGCATCCGTGGTCTGATCGATCGTGCCGACCCACCATTCGATGCGGTCGAGCTGGACCCCATCGGCACGCATGGCTGCGCGACTCCAGGTGTTGCCGGTATCAGTCCATCCATTTGTCCCGATGCGCTTGCCCTCAAGCTGCTTGAAGCTGGTCAAGCCGCTGTCACGACGCACAAAGAAGCAGCGGTGGCGGAAGGCGCGCATCGGGAAGACTGGCAACCCGACGATACTCCGGTCCCCCTCCGAAAGACCGATCAGGTATTTGCTCATCGACATCTCGCCTGCCTGAAACGAGATATCAGAACGGAATTGCGAGATCGATCCTCCGCGATCAAGAGAAAGCGAAATGCCTTCAGCCGCGACATCCCCCTTGGCGATCGGACCAACGATGTCGTAGTCGCGCACGACCATACGGATCGGGATCAGGTCCGCCATGCTGCAATCCTTTCGTCGATCTCACCCGGCGAGAAACCGCTTCTCTCGCAGATTATCATCGTAACGGTCTGAAATAGCCCAGCAATCGCTGGATAGTCCGTATCGCCTAGTGATTGTGGTGGTGTCCGTCCGACCCGGACGGATGATCGTGCTTTCAACAGCCGGGCTCGCCGTGATGTCCACAGCACGCCTGACGTAGCACCACGCGTCGCCAGAGATTGCGCGTGAGCTTGGTCATTTTCTCGCGCCGCGGCATCGGTTGATCCATATTGGTGAGGAATTCACTGAAAGTCCCATGTCTTGCCATGAAGAAGGCCACTCCCTGTGCGCATTTCAATCCTGGCCAGTGAAAGGCAACTCCCCTCACACGGTAGATGATCGCACCTACTTCATGAAGTTATCAACTTTGGGATGGGCCGTTCTTGAGATGCTGACGCGATGATCGACTCATGGACGACGTACCACCCATCAGGTCAGCCGGAATATCAACATACTTCCACGACCAACCGAGGCTACGCTGGGCGGCGAGCGATCTAGCTCTCCACCCAGCACGTGGTCATCGTCCCGTTGGCCCATCGATCTGGAAGGCAGATGGGTCCGGCTTAAAGGGACGCAGCAGCCAGAGCGGTCGTCGCAAATTGTCCGGTCCAGGCGCCGGACGCGTCATCTTAATCCAGCGCTGAAAGGCTTCAGTCGAGCGTCGCGTATCGACCATGATGTCGCCGTAGCGGTCATCTGGCGATGCCGCCACAACCCGTACGCGCTGATGCCAGGCGTGGGCGCCGCTGATCGGGTCCGGTTGCACCGGGAAGGTCAGATTTTGATGAACGCCGGCGTCACTCCACCAGATCTTCTTCGAGTCGGGATCACCGCTGCTGAACGGTCGAACGCCGTGCGCCTGTCGCATCATGAAAACGCCTGGTTCGTTTTCCTGAATCGTCACCTTGGCGGACGACCAGCCGTCATTCGCTCCATTGTCGTCGAGGCGCCAACGTCCGAGATGATGAGAGCAGGCCACGACTCCGGGTCTCAATCCCTCAGTAACCCAGACTTTGTCGACGAAGTAACCGATCTCAGTTTCCACCCGAGCCAGATCGCCAGTTTTGACACCAATGCGCCTGGCGTCGGACGGGTGCAGCCAGAGCGGATTGGAATGGCTAATCTCGTTCAGCCACTTGGCATTGCCCGAGCGCGTGTGAATCAGGGTCGGAATTCGGTAATTCGGCAGCAACGTCATCTCGCCCGCTTCTCGATCGAGCACCTTGGGCGCGACGTGGCTATCGATGTAGGTCGGGATGGCGTATTCCGGCCAGCCCCATTCGTAGAGCGTACGTGAGAAGAACTCGAGCTTGCCTGACGGCGTCGGGAATCCGCGACACGGTTTTCCGTCGACCATGACCCCAACTGCGCGTCCATCGGGGCCAGCGGGGCTGCCGGGCATCGGGGTGATTTCAGGACTATGCGGTTTCGCGGTCGGGCTGGAGATGACCTGGCTCACTGAATCGACTTTGGCACCCTCGAGTTCGTCCGTAGCGACTTCGTCATCGAACTGTCGCATGGTCTGCTTCTCGATCTCGAACGCGCCATACTTCCGCATGTAGCCAAGCGGCGTTAGGCCCTCGGCGGCAGCGGCTTCCGGCAATCCCGGTATCGAATTTTCGAAGATCCAGCGATAGTACTCGTCGACCGTCACCTTCTCGCCTGGTCTATAGGGGGACTCGTAGTACTTGCGAATACCGAGCGCGCCATCCGGATCGATACGCCAGGACAACTCGATCCAGAACTCGTTCTCCTCCCAAACCTCGCCTGGGTTCGCCTGATAGGTAAAATCGACCTTCTTGCCAAGCCGCTCCATGGCCACCCGCACCACTGGCTGTCGAAAACCGACCCACTTGGCCGCGTGTGTCTCGTAGGAATGCGTATCGTGCCGTTCGGCACCGACGCCCATCGGCAGTACGTAGTCGGCCAGCCAGGCACTCTCGTTCCAGGTTGGAGTCAACGCCGCGTGAAGCTCGACCTTCGTCTCGTCTCGTAAGGCATCCATCCACACGAACCCATCTGGATTCGTCCAGACCGGGTTGTAGACACGGGTGAAGTACATCGAGAGCTTGCCACGCCCCTCTTTGAGAAAATGGGGCAGCAAAAAGCTCATCTCGTGATGTGCGAGTGGATACTCTTTCGGCCACGAGACTTCATTCCAGACTTTCTGCTTGGTCGGCTCCGCAAATGGACGCGGCACGAACTTGTCCCACACGTTTGGCGCGGTGCCACCCGGTGTCCCAATGCTGCCGGTCAAAACATTGATGAAGAAGAGCGTTCGAGGAACGGTCCAGCCACCAAGATGGCCGGCGGACGCAGCCCGCCAGGTGTGCGTCGACAACGCGGAACCTGCCGCGGCGATTTCGTGTGCGATCTCAGTGATCATCGCGGCGGGCACGCCGCACTCGGCCTCGACGAATTCCGGCGTGTATTTAGCGTACTCGCTTTTCAACCCAGTCACGAAGCTATCGAAGCTGACCTCAACCTCCGGATGCACGGTCCGCAGAAAATCTTCCCAGTTGACCCAGCGTCGCATGAACTCTCGATCGAACAGATCCTCCTGAATCAAGACGTTGGCGAGACCCAGCAGGAGCGCCGCCTCAGTTCCCGGCGCCGCCGGAAGCCAGTAGTCGGACATTGAGGCTGTGTTGGAGAGGCGCGGATCGATAACGGCGATCTTCGCGCCCTTCGATTTCGCCTCAATGATGCGTTGCGCATGCGGGTTGAAATAATGACCACTCTCGAGATGCGCGCTACACAGGAGAATGAAACGCGCGTTCGTGTAGTCGGGCGACGGCCGGTCGATCCCCATCCAGAACGCGTAGCCAGTGCGACCCCCCGACGAGCAGATGTTGGTGTGCGAGTTGTGGCCGTCAATCCCCCACGACTGAAGCACACGCTCCATGTAGCCATCTTCGCCAGGCCGCCCGACGTGATACATCACCTCGTTGTTACGGCCGTCCTGCAGTGCCGACCGAATCTTGCCGGCGATGGCGTCCAGTGCATCGTCCCAGGAAACACGCTCCCAGTTCCCGCCACCACGTGGTCCGACCCGTTTCATCGGATACAGGATGCGATCCGGGTCGTTGATTTGGGTAAGTGTCGCTGGGCCTTTGGCACAGTTGCGGCCACGGCTCCCCGGATGGAACGGGTTTCCCTCCAGCTTGCGGACCTGGAGTGTCTCTTTGTCGACATAGGCCATCAGTCCACAGGCCGACTCGCAGTTGAAGCAGGTAGTCGGCACCAGCATATAGTGGTGCTCCCGCTTTTCCGGCCAGGCGCGGGGCTCGAATTCGACCCAGTCGTCCCATTGCTCAGGTGGCGGGTATGAAGAGAGTCCGCTCGTCTGCTCAGGCATGAACGGCTGCTCGACCTGTCGTTTGACCGGGTCCGCTGCCGGTGCTTCTGTCGAGTCTTGGGATTTGATACTCACCATCAGGATGTCCTCTTCCCCTCCATCAGCTCAACGGAATGTCTTGACCGGCGCTCACCCAGATCGTCTCGTACGACCACAGGCCTGCCAGAGCGGCTCCGGCCCCAAACGCGGCCGGAAATACGATGGAGCTTGATTCAAAGGTGATCAACGCAAGCACGATTGGCACGAAGATGCCAACCAGCACGACCGCGCCAAAGAGCATGGTGCGATACGGACCGTGGGCAAGTAAGTTGACAGTCTTACTGACGTGAAGATTATGGTGAGGCATCCCAAGCTCGATGGCCAGCAGGGCACCAAATACGAAGACACCGCCTCCGAGAATGCCAGTCAAGATCCGCAATTCGTGCTCTGACGCGCCGGCCGAAACACCGACCAGCATGAGAGCGGCTGTGCCGGCAACCACTGACTGGACGATCAGATTCGGCAGCAACAGCCGACTTTGCCAGAAGTCACGCCCTTCCGCCTGGCGGAAGAGGAATGCCGTGTACCCGGCCGCGGCGAGTGCGAGCGGGATCCCCGCTCCCATCATCGCGTCCTGCACGCCGTGAAGACCAAGAAGCGAAACAAGCAGCCAGACAAAGGCCGCCCCGCCAAAGAGGAGCAGGATGTAGCCGCCCCAGACTAACCACGACGTGGGATTCGGTAACGCCAATAGGAACCAGAATCGCTCGGGTCGCTTCAGGTCAACCACGAGTAACACGGTGGTAATGCCAATGAACAACATACCGACGATTGGCGCCGCGATATCAAAGGTTGCGTGATTGGTCCCCCAGCCGAAGAGGAGCAGAATCGCCGCGATGAGTACCGCTCCCGCGCCAATCGACTTGGTCCAGAGGTAGGTCGACACCTTCCAACCCCACGGCTTGGGATGATGAACGTCGTAAACGACGTCGGTTTCTGGAGGGGTATTAGGCGAGACTGATGCCCGCAGCGCGTCGGCCGGTCGTCCATCGTCGCGCACCTGCGACCAGAGATATCCGGTCATACGGTTTTGAACCTCGGGTGTCAGCATTGAAGCATTTCCGTCAACGTAGAAAAGCTTTGGCTTGGTTCCCTGTTCTGGCTTACGCGTGAGGACGGTTTCGGTCGCGAGAATATGGCTGATGTCGCTTGCCGGGTCGTCCATGTCACCAGCGATGATCGCCTTCTCGGGACAAACGACGACACAAGCAGGCAAGAGATCGAGATCGACTCGATGAGCGCAGTAATTGCATTTGGCCGCCGTATTGTCAAACGGATCGATGTAAATCGCGTCATACGGGCAGGCCTGCATGCAGGACTTGCAGCCAATGCAACGAGATGAATCGAAGTCGACGATGCCGTCCGGCCGTTTGAACAGCGCTTTTGTCGGACAGACCGTGACACACGGGGCGTTCTCACAGTGGTTACAACGCATGACGTTAAAATGGCGGCGAGTGTTGGGGAAAACGCCATCTTCGGTATATTTAACCCAGGTCCGAAACACCCCGAGCGGGACCTGGTTCTCCGATTTACACGCGGTCGTACAGGCATGACAACCGATGCACTTCCGGTTGTCTATGACGAAACCGTACCTCATTGAGCGTCGCCCCCCGGCCCATCTATTATCGACGCAATCACCGTTTCAAGACGCTAACAGACTATTCAGTGAATGTCTAGAGGAATTGTCCTAAACATCATGACATTCGGACAATGAGCGGTCGGACAGTACGCGGGTCGGTTGGTCACGATCTGCAATCCGACATCTCCGACCGTCACGGATCGCGTTACATTTTCCAAGATTCGGCACTCAATTTCAGTGGCAAACCGGGACACCGGGACTAACTGCTGAGAGTCCCAGGCTTATCGGCGGACTACACACTGGCAACGATCTAGAATGGTCTCCGTGAACTTCGCAGCCGCAGGAACCGATCACTCGGGATGCCTGAGACTCCGCACATAGTTGACTACATTCCAGATCTGCTGATCTGTCATCTGGCCTTTGAAACCCGGCATCGCCGAACCGTTGATTCCCCCTTTGATCCAGTCAAACAGCTGCTTATCGGTGTGATAGTCGACATGGGCCGCGTACAGATCTGCGGGCGGCGGGTTCAGCTCGGCGGCCAGGGGTCCATCGCCGTGGCCGTCGGTGCCGTGACAGGCGACACAATACTGAAGAAACAGCGTCTTCCCAGCGGCAACCGCGTCCGGCGTCTTCGGCACCGGATTTCCCGTCGATGCCGGCAGACCGGGCGCACGCGTCAACAGTAGGACGAGGCCGCCCGCAACCGCCAGTGCCACGGACGACTCGAGCATGAAGCGACGCTCAGCCGCTACCTTCACCCGTCGAAGACCCGCGACGACAAGGATTATCGCTCCTATAATCGCCAGGACGCCGAGAATTGGGCTGTAGCCAAGGAACCGAAGTGGCAAACCTGGCGCTGTTTCAGCCGGAGGGGTAGTCGCCAAATTAAGTGACGAATTGATATCCCAGTCGGGCTGATTCGGTCGCCGGACGACCAGATCCAGATTCCAGTGACCTACGACACTTAGTTCACGTCCTTGCGCCGTGTAGCGGCCCTTCGTTCCTGATGAGAGGGGCAGGTTGATCTGCTGCTGCCCCGTGATCTGGTTGGATGAGACCCGCAAGAAGACCTGCGTGCCGCTGGGAAGCTCTCCGATCGTCGGTTGCACGTCGGCGGTATAGCGATTGATACCAACTGTTCCCGGATAGATCTGGAGCACGGTCCGGATACCGTTTGCTTCGTATTGGAACGATGGATGGCCGGACGAGAAGGTGAGCACTTCTCGACCCGTCGGAAGGGAGATCAGGACCCCCACGACGCCGAGCACGCAAATCCCGATGATAGCTTCAGCGAGCAGAGTGCGCCCAAACTGGCGCGCTGCCGACGCATGAAGGCGCAGACGAGGACCGACAATCAGCAGATTAAGCGCACCGAGTAGCAACAAGGGGATGAGTAGCACGAGCTTGACGATCAATGTGCGACCGTATGTCGTGTGCTGCAAAGCGTTGAGGTTGCCGACGTCGAGCCACGCCGCATAGAAACCGGTGATTCCGAGAACGATGACGGACGTGATCGCCAGTGTGGAGAAGCGAGGAATCATCTCGGCCAGTGCAGACCGCCGCTGCTCGGTCGCGAGTGGCCGAACAGTGATCAGGCCGATCACCAGCGCGAACAGCCCACCAATCCAGACACTGGCGGCCAACAGGTGCAGCCAATCGACGGTGACGGCGGTGGCGCCGCCGTCGACCAATGCCGCCGAGTGACTGTTGAGCGCATAGGGAACCGGCGCGGCTGCACATGCGAGCAAGGTAATAGTCCGGACTCGCAAGCTTGCCGGGAACGCCCAGAAACCTGGGAGCCAGGCGACCGTTGCCAGGCTGAGTAGGAGCACGACTCGCGCAAGGATGAGCCATCCGAATCGGCTCGCCGTCAGCGTCTCCCCGATCGTGCCAAAGGTCACGACGCCGCCAGCCTGAACGCGATCGACGAACAGGAGACCACTCCCGAACAACGCGACTACAATGCTTGCTAGCGCCAATCCTCGCATACGTCGCACGATGCGACGTCGCAATTCTTCGCCGCTGCTCTCAGTGCCCGGCGTGATGACCCAGTTCCAGGCGATCAGGCTCCCGATCAGACCGGCGAGCCCGAGGAGGCCGATCCAGCGCGCGATCGATCCGAGTGAGATAATGCCGGGATTTGCTGGAGCCGGCGGAGGTGCGGGCAATACCACGTTTGCTTGCCCACCGACGGTGAAAGCGAAGTAGCCACTGTTTGGGTGCCCATCATCGGCCGAGATATTCCGCCACTGCACCGTATAGGTCCCGGTTGGCAAATCCTTCGGCAACGGGAGTATCAGCTCACGCGAACTCGCGCCAAGGTGGCTTAGCGGCGTGTCAACCCGAGTCGCGTTAGCGTCATAGAGTTCCGCCGTCGACGCACTGGGTTGAATTCGCTCGGTGAACACCATCTTGACCGCGGTGGGTGCCGTTGCGACAACCGCGTTTGCGGTCGGATCGCTGGTGTCAAGGAACGCATGAGCCGACGTCGAGATCGGCCATAAGGTACCAACGAGCACAAAGAGAAGGAGGGCGGCGCTCCAACGCCGCCCGATTACCGGAAATTCGGTCCATGTCATGATCGTGGCGTCGGCTCCGCTGTTTCGCCGGACACAGCGATGCCTGTTATGTTTGACTTCCCCATTCGAGAACCGCGCGCAGCAACCGCACCGGCTACTCCGGCGATCAGTCCCAGGGCACCCACGATGATGCCGACGATCGCGAGCGTGCGCGCGGTGTCCGCGGTGTTACCCGCGTTTGTCGCGGTCTGCGCGACCGACGCGACTGCTGGAATCCTGCTGGGGAACTGGAGCGATGAGCTCGATTCCACCTCCGAGAAGGTTTGCGGTCCACTGGTGAACGATTCATCGACAGTGGTCCCGTTTATCGCCCCGTAAATCCGAAACGTATACGGACCTTCGGCGGTCGGGATGAAACTTCCGGTGTAGTCGCCAGGACTCCCGTCCACTTCCTCAAGGCTCACCGTCATTGTCTGCCCACCGAACTTCACGTCGGCTTTGATGGCATTGCTGAGCCCCGTCACCGGCTTAGCATCCTCGCTGGATCCTTGCCGAACCAGCACCTCTACGGCATTCGGCTGCTCCACAATGGCCGGCTCGCTACGGAAGCCGACAAACAAGGTGTAATCACCAACAGTGCGCATCTCGTGCGCATCCGCGATCCCGCCGGACAGCACAAGAACCGTCATCGCGATCGATATCGCGACAACTTTCCGCAGCGGGGCGGAACGAGTGTGAAACATGACTCTCCAACCTCCATTTAGGGTGGCAAACGCGTCTCTTAGACATGCAATCAACTGGCTAAAGGATCAAAGAACGGATTGTGGAGGTGGAGACTCTGGAGCCACGGTCACACCGAGACCCCGGCTGGGATTCAGCCATTCAGTAGTCATGATAAGACCCTGGAGATGCGCTCCCATGGTCATCGCCAAAGATAGCCCGATCGGTCCGCCACCAGCAAATTCGTCAGCCGGCCCCTGAAGAATCGGTCCGCTCGCGGCAGAGTTCGTAGCAATCGATGTTGCCGACGCATCCGGTCGATGTCCTTGTGGAGTGCGGTCGAGTTCTCCGTCCGACGTGTGATGATGGTCGGCGAGCATGAAGAGAGAATGCGCATGGGGCAATTCAGCGCCGCAGTTGCACACCGAGGGGAAGTTGAGCAAACCGGTCAAGAGCAGCACCAGAAGAATCAACATTCCGGCCGTCGGTCGTCGGTATCGCTTCAGACGCCGCATGCGATGAACCTGCGAGGTGGAAAGACTGCTTCCGGCTGGCGAGGTGACCATGGGTTATTGTTGCTTAACCTCCACCGGAACAGCGATCATGCCGGCATCTCTGAAGGTAAGGGTAATCTGAAACGTATCACCGACGTTCAGGTCACGGCGCAGACCGATCAGCATGACATGATAGCCGCCGGGCTGAAACTGAACTTCGCCTCCCGCGTTGACGACGATGGATTGCACCGGCTGCATCGTCATGACGCCATTCACCATCTGTGACTGATGCAATTCGACAGCATCCGCCACCGACGACGATGCCGACACAATCTCGTCGGACTGCTGACCGCTGTTGTGAACCGTGAAATAGACGGCGTCGGTCGATATGGTGTCACTCATGTCCATCGAACCAGGAGACGCGGTCGCCATGGACATGCCGCTCATCGGAGTGGCAGCGCCAGTTCCCGCCGGCGCGGGCCGTGCCCATGCCTGATCGACCACGATTGAGACAGAAGCCGTCTCGCCGGTCGTCGGAGTCGCGCTCCCTGATCCGCACGCCGCCAGGGTCAGGACGATAATCAATACTCCCGTAAGGGCAACACTGCCTCGCCACCCGGGCTGTCTGATGTTCGACCTACTATCGTCCACGCTGGTCTCCTCCGAATGAGCCGTCAGGGTGTCATGCTTTGCTATTGCTTGAGCAACGTCCGAATATCGGACTCAAATTCGTGGTCCGTCGTCCCGTACGACTCGATGAGACGGCGATTCCCCTGCTGATCAATGATCGTTACGACCGGCGTATGATTGACCAGGTAGCCACTCGCTCCTGTGACGGGCACATCGGCGAACGAGATCCCGTAGGCTGCAGCAATCGGACTGATCTGGTCCAGCGTTCCGCTCAGGCCAACGAAGCTCGGATCAAAGCGTGTGACGTACTTACTAATGACGGCCGGCGTGTCGCGCTTCGGATCGACCGTGATCATCACGACCTGCACCTGGCTAGCCTTGGGGCCAAGATCCCTCAAGACCCGGGCAAGGCTCGAGAGGGTCGTTGGGCAGACGTCGGGACAGAACGTGTAGCCAAAATACAGCAACACAATCTTCCCCTTGAAATCGTTCAGGTCGACCGGCTTGGCGCCGACCGTCTCCAGAGTGAACGCCGGAGCGGGTTTCAGCGGTTCTAGTTCGGTTCCATGAAACGCGGTGGCCGTCTGAGTAAATGGCAAGACCCCACTGAACCACATCCCCGCCACCACGACCAGAAGCACCAGCACGCAGGCAAGAGCGAGCACGATTGAGCGTCTCGGCCATGGCATCGGGATCAGACCCCTCGTTGGTTCATGTCAGCATTGCTGGCGGGCGCTGCAATTGTTCGGGTAGCCGTTCTTCGCGCAAACAACCTTTGCTCGTTACTGTTTCGCTAAGCTTCTCGCAATGGTGTCAGGAGTATCCCGCAAATCTGTGTGCGGTGGCCGGGACGATGAAACGGTGGTGGAGCACAGAATAGCGATTCTCTTGCTTCGACGCTTGAACATCAATCCGAGGGGGTTTCCGAACTCGAGCTAGATTGTAGCGGGGCGTCCGCCCGCGCTTCACGCTAGGTTAGTCACGTGCATGCCGGCAGTAGGGCAATCGATCTTCGAGCTGGGTCAGCCAGAGTCAGCCCTCCTCGCCCATGCGCCAGATCGCCTTCCAAGCACGCGGCGGCTCAAGGCTCCACAGGCGCTGTGCGACACGAGGCTTCTCCGGATACTGACCAGAGCGTTCAACCTCCTGGTTTGCCCGGTAGCGACCGCGCCGAACGATCGAATACCCCAGCCAGCGGATCGGCTCCGGCTCCCAATTGACGGGCTCGTGGTACGTCATCGGCAAGTGCGCCAACTCGGTGTCGCGCTCGGTGATCAGGTCGGCCAGCACGCGGCCAGAGAGGTTCGCCGTCGCAACGCCTTCACCGGTGTAGCCATAGCCTAGCGCCACACCGGTGCTCCGGTCGTAGCGCATGATCGGCATATGGTCACGCGGGACGCCGAAGACGCCGCCCCAGGCATGCGTGAAACGCACACCGGCCTCCCGCAGCATCGGGAACCACTGCAGCGCCGATTGGCGGCCGTGCTCGAAGACATCTTCCTGGCGGTCGATGGCGTCCCTGATATTGGAGTTGAACGGGTACCTGCCGCGATACGGTCCGAAGGCAATTCGACCGTCGGCGGTGTGATTGAGATATGCGCCGGTCGTCCCGAACCCACCAACCACCTCACGCCGCTCCCAGCCGATCTGCCGCCAGAGATCGTCGGACAGCGGCTCGGTGATCACGATATGGGATGTCGACGGGATGATGCGGCGTCGCAGCTTCGGCAACCGCGACAGGTACGCCTCGCCGGCCAGCACGATGACCTTAGCTGAAATGTTGCCGCGCTCGGTATCGAGCCGCGGCCACGGGCCGGGCACATAGTCGATGACGGCAGTCTGCTCGTAGATCATCCCGCCATGCCGCTCGACCGCCCGAGCCAGTCCGCGCGCCAATCGTGCCGGCTGGATGGCCGCGCCCTCTCTGTTCCAGAACGAGCCGACGGCTCCGGCGACACGGATGCGCTCCTTGGTCTGCTCGGCGTCCAAAAGCTCGTAGTGGTCCTCAAGACCAATCGCGCGGTACTCGTCGTAAAGCTCCTCCAGCTTGGGGAGGTCGTACGCAGCACGAGCGATCTCGAGCTCACCCCCCTTGGCAAAGTGCGCGTCGATGCCCTCAAGTTCGCAGACCCGGCCGACATCATCGACCGAGTCGTACATCGCGAGCGAGACCGCCCTGGCGGCGTCACGCCCATAACGGGCTGTAAGCTTCTCTGGCGGGTACGGAAAGCCAGCGAAGCACCAGCCGCCGTTGCGCCCCGACGCGCCGAACCCGGCAATCTCCTTCTCCACCACGACGACCTTCAGGGATGGCTCGCGCTGCAGCAAATGGTAGGCCGTCCAGAGACCAGTGAAGCCAGCGCCAAGGATTGCCACATCGGCACGAATCGAATCTGTAAGCGCCGCACGCGGTGTCAGATCGTCGCCACAGGCCTCAAGCCAGAAACTGTATTTGCCGTAGTCCTTCATTGCGTACCCTCTCAACTCGTCGGTCAGTCACGGTCGGTGGATGCGAGTCGAACCCAACGCGCATCTCGTCGCAAACATGGTGGATACTCATCGACCGTAGATTTTCATGTTCGACCTGCACATAGCAGTACAGAACTCGCGATACTCCGGAGCCACTCGTTGAAGGATGCAAAAAGCCTGTCAGCAGTCTAGGACTGGCGGTAGCACCGGTCAACGTCCAGTCAACCGTTGGGGCCGTACCTCAGTCTCCACCGGGCAACGACGTTACTCGCAGATGAGTCGGAAGAGATATAATCACATTATGTTCGGCCGCAAAATCGCGTGATCTGTGCTTAGCACCACTCTGAGCAGTGGATGGTTATGTCGAGTACGGCTATCATAGAGTGGCGCAGCAATATCCGTCGGGCAATGAGGTCCGGACCTCGCTGGGAACCTAACGAGTCCTGATTCTGACGCGAGCTATATCCTGAGGGCCAATTGTTGACGACATCAGTCGTGGTTACCAAGCTTTTCGTTCCCCCACTCCGGCCGAACGCCGTTCCGCGTCCTCGCTTGATCGCACGGTTGAACGAAGGTCTCTACCATAAACTGACGCTCATCTCGGCGCCGGCCGGTTTTGGTAAGACGACAGTGATCAGCGAATGGATCGCAGATTGCCAGCGACCAACTGCCTGGCTGTCGCTGGACCCCGAGGATAATGACCCAGCCCGCTTTTTGACGTACCTGATCGCCGCGCTGCAAACGATTGACACCGAAATTGGGAAGGGGGCGCTGGGTGCGCTCCAATCCCCCCAGCCACCGCCCACCGCATCGATTTTGACTGCACTCGTTAACGACATCAGCGCCACACCGGGCCAGTTCATTCTCGTCCTCGACGACTACCACCTGATTGATGTCGAACCGGTTGACCGTGCTCTTGCGTTTCTTCTCGATCACGTGCCACCAAACCTGCACCTCGTGATTGCTACCCGGGAAGATCCGCCGTTGCCCTTGGTTCGGTTACGCGCTCGCGATCAATTAACCGAGTTGCGCGCCGCGGATATACGTTTTGCGCCTGTTGAAGCGGCCGACTTTCTCAGAAACGTGATGGGGCTGCGCCTCTCAGCGGCAGAAATCACCGCACTGGAAGAGCGTACCGAGGGCTGGATTGCCGGCCTGCAACTTGCCGCGCTCTCAATGCAGGGCCGCCAGGATGTTTCAGGGTTCATCCGGTCGTTCGCAGGAAACCACCGTTACATCGTGGACTATCTCGTCGAAGAGGTCTTGCAGCAACAGCCCGCACATATCCACAGCTTTCTTCTCCAAACCGCCGTTCTCGATCGATTGCACGGCCCGCTGTGCGATGCCGTCACTGGGCAAGAGAACGGTGGTGCTCTGTTGGAAGCTCTTGAGCGCGCCAACTTCTTTGTCGTTCCGCTCGATGATCAACGCCGCTGGTATCGCTACCATCACCTCTTTGTCGACGTGCTCCGCGCGCATCTAGCGGCTGAGCATCCCGAGCAGACCGCGATGCTGCATCTGCGCGCGAGCATGTGGTACGAGCGCCACGAATTCGCGGCCGATGCGATCCGCCACGCGCTGGCCGCCGGAGATTTCGCGCGAGCGGCGGACCTGATCGAGTGTGCGCTGCCCGCTCTTCGCCGGAGTCGGTTGGGTGATACCTTATTCGGCTGGCTCAGGGCACTCCCCGACGAGTTGATCCGACGTCGGCCCGTGCTCAGCGTGGCATATGCCTGGGCGTTGCTGGCCGGAGGAGAGCTCGACGCAGTGGAGGAACGGCTGCGGGACGCCGAACGGTGGCTGGACACTACGACGGGCGTCGGTGAGCGACTGGAAGCTCTGCAGGCGGATTTCGCCGTTGCGAACACCGAGGAATTTCACCGGCTACCTGGTTCGATCGCCATCTATCGCGCCGCACATGCCCAGCTCGTGGGCAACGTACCCGCCAGCGAGAGCTACGCTGAGCAGGTGCTTGCCCTCGTCCCTGAGAACGACCATCTGCCACGGGGAGCGGCAGCGGCGTTCCTCGGGCTTGCATCTTGGGCGCGCGGGGATCTCGAAGTTGCGCATCGGAATTATGCTGCCGGTATGGCGAGCCTGCAGCGGGCCGGGCACCTCTCTGATGTCATCAACGGTTCCACCGTCCTGGCTGAGATCAGGATGGCGCAAGGTCGTCTCCGCGATGCAGAGCGCACGCTTGAGCTGGCAGTGAAAAGTGCTGAAGAACTGGGCAATCCAAGCTTGCATGGAACGGTCGACTTTTTGGTGAGATTGAGCGAGCTCCGGAGAGAGCATGGCGATCTGCACACTGCCACGGAGCACCTCCTCCGAGCAGAGGAACTGGCCACCGGAACAGGGGTCGCTCACGACCGGTCTCGCTGGTGCGCGGCGATGGCACGAATCAAGGAGGCTCGAGGGGATCTGAACGGTGCGCTAAACCTCCTCGATGAGGCTGGGCGCCTGGCGGCGAGAGACTTTCTCCCTAACGTGCGTCCTGTCCCGGCGCTAAAAGCACGCCTGTGGATCGCACAGGGGCGGCTAGGCGAAGCCCTCAGCTGGGCACGTGGTCACGGACTGTCTCCTGAGGACGACCTCAGCTACCTGCGCGAGTTCGAACACATCACCCTGGCCAGGGTGCTACTGGCCACAAATCAGCCCGACCGCTCGGAGCGCTCCATTCACGAGACAATGGGACTCCTGGACCGCCTCCTGCAAGAAGCGGAGGCGACTGGGAGGATGGGAAGCGTCATCGAAATACTGACGCTGCAAGCTCTCGCTCACCATGCACACGGCGACCTCTCGACGGCGCTTGCATCGCTCCAGCGCTCCCTGACGCTGGCCGAACCCGAAGGCTTCGTCCGCACCTTTGTGGATGAGGGACCGCCGATGGTAATCCTGCTGCGAGCAGCCGCGACTCGCGGGATCGCTTTGAACTATGTTCGTGAGTTACTTGCAATCCTTGAAGAAGCTGAAGTCAACAAACCCGCCAAACAGGGGTTGATCGAGCCGCTGAGCGACCGTGAGCTCGACGTACTTCGGCTGCTTGGAACCGACTTGAGCGGTCCGGAAATCGCCTACGAACTCGTGGTATCGCTGAACACCATGCGAACCCACTCCAAGAACATTTACAGCAAGCTTGGAGTGAACACCCGCAGGACTGCCGTCCGCCGGGCTCAAGAGCTCGGCTTGTTGTAACGTCTCGCACACACTACTCCCGTCCCTCTGCGCCCATCTCTCCCTCAGCGTCATTTGAGGATCAAATCACCACGTCAATCACCACCTGTGGTGATGCCGTCTCACCACATGCCCTTCTATCTTCTGATTAGACGCAGCGATGCAGACGACGTAGAGAGCTAGCGAAGGGAGGAGAGCAAGATGAGTGGACCAGACGCATCGCCTGCGGATCATCACGAACCGGAACACTATGAAATTCGGCTGAAGGGACATCTTGATACGCGGTGGTCCGACTGGATAGCTGGCATGAACCTCACCCACCAGAGTGACGGAACAACCGTCCTTTCGGGTCCCCTAGATGATCAGGCTGCGTTGCATGGCGTACTCCGGAAAGTGCGTGATCTGGGCCTGCCAATAGTATCGGTCAACCATGTTGAACTTGAGCAACCGGACGGGCCGAGCATCGAAGACCAATAGATATTAATCAATTGTTGAAAGGGAAATAATATGACTACCGCCGCTCGAACTTCAGCAACGAATGCCATTGCAAAGAAACGAATCTCGATGAGCTCAATGCGCAAGACCGCGCTAGCCGCGGGCGCGCTTTACCTGCTCACCTTTATCTCAATCCCGACCCTCGCCCTTTACGGTTCGGTGCACAAGGCGAACTACATCGTCGGCTCCGGAACCGACACCGCGGTCGTTATCGGAGTGATACTGGAGTTGATCGTAGCCCTCGCCGGCATCGGCACCGCGGTCGTGCTCTTTCCGGTGCTCAAGAGAGAGAATGAAGCGGTCGCGTTGAGCTTAGTCGGCTCACGCGTGGTGGAAGCCGGCACCATCTTCATTGGCGCCGCGAGCCTCCTGGCGGTCGTGGCCTTGCGACGGGAAGGCGCCGGAGCAGACGCGTTGGTCACTGGGAAAGCGCTGGTCGCCTTCTATGATATTTTCTTCCGCATCGGACAAAGCTTCTTCCCGGCCGTCAGCGCCCTGCTGCTGGGATCCCTTCTCTACCGAACGCGTCTCGTGCCACGAGCCCTTCCCCTGCTTGGGCTCATCGGAGCGCCCCTGCTCATCGCTGCCGATGTCGCCTCGCTGTTCGGACTCTTTGGCCAGATGGGGATGTTTGGACTGACGTCCTCGCTGCCGGGCCTCGCGGGCATGCCGATCGCCCTGTGGGAGTTTTCCCTGGGTGTTTGGCTGGTCGCCAAAGGCTTCACGTCATCTGGAATCGCGCGGATTTCTTCAACGGCATATGCGCCGGGACCGACGCCCGAGTTACTGACCGCCGACTAAAGCGACGACGTCGTGGCTGACGGGAGGGTTTGGGAGCGTCTCAACCCTCCTTTCGTGCTGTTGATGCGCCAGTGCTCAGGAGCGACAGTAGGCCGCCAGCGAAACGCGCTGCCGACCAGTATTGACATCTTGTGACCGCGCCCCATACCGCTTATTCGAGCACAATCACGTTGCGCAACGACTGCCCCGTCTCCATCTCTTCGATTGCCTCGTTGATCCGGGTCAGTGGGTAGCGACCGCTGATGAGTTCGTCGAGTTTGAGCCGTCCCTGCTGGTAGAGCCCGACTAAACGCGGCACGTCGACGGACAACCGTGTCGAGCCCATTGAACTTCCAAGAATGCGGCGGCTCGACCCGACGAAGCGATACACCGGCAGCGGGAAGCTAGCGTCAACGTGCGGCATTCCGGCGATCACGATCGTGCCACCGCGCCGGGTCAGTCCGATCGCCTGCGCTGCCGCCGTTGCGCTCCCAACCGCCACGATCGCATAGTCAACACCACGGCCCGCGGTTAGCTCGCGCACCCGCTCGACCACCTCCGGGTCCTGGACGTTGACTCCATGCGTCGCACCGAACGCGCGTGCCGCCTCGAGCTTCGCATCCAACACGTCGAGCGCAATGATCGGGTTGGCCCCGGAGAGCATCGCGCCCTGAACGGCGTTGAGACCAACGCCGCCCACGCCAATGACGGCGACGCTGCTACCTGGTCGTACCTGTCCGGTATTGACGGCCGCGCCGACTCCGGTAATGACACCGCAAGCCAGCAGCGCCGCGCGGTCGAACGGCAGATCATCCGGGACTGGAACGAGTTGTGACTGATCAACCACGACCTGCTCGGCAAACGCGGCGGTACTGATTCCCTGGATGATCGGCTTTCCACTGCGTGTGTGCAGGCGCGTCTCGGACCGGAGAGCGAAGGTGCCCTCGCAGAGAAAGGGCTCGCCACGCTGGCAGAAGAAGCAGCGACCGCAGGAGCGGAGGAGCGAGACGACAACATGATCGCCCGGTCGCACGAGGCCCACATCGTCTCCGACCGCCTCGACCACGCCCGCAGCCTCGTGGCCGGCGATAACCGGCACCGAACCACTCCACTCACCTCGGATCAGATGGACGTCGCTGTGACAGATCGCGACCGCACCGATCCGGACACGCACCTCGCCGCGCTTGGGCGGATCGAGGTCGACATCTTCGACGACCAGCGGCTGGCCATGCTCATAACAGACAGCTGCAAGCATCCTCGTCTCCGTTCACGTTATCGACCTGCGATGTTCCGATCGCAACGCTTTAGTTTCCTGGAGTTACGCCCATTCTAGACGGAGATGTTTAGCCCTGACAAAATTTGCGTTGGCAACTACCCGCAAGTTGAACCGAACGACACTGCGCCAGCGAATGAATCATTCATCAGCCTTCATCCTCGTCATCCGAGTGTTTGCGAAAATCTGCTCCGGCGAAACGGCCGACGAGTCGCGCCACGTCGTTCGCGACCTGCTTGCCCATCCCGCGTGCACACGCTGCCGTGTAGAACTGCAGCGCAAGCGTGGTGAGCGGCGTCGGAGTACCCAGATCCTCACCCAATGAGGCGGCCAGTCGAATGTCTTTTCGCATAAGCTCCAACCGAAAACCGGCAGCAGATTCGTCGCCGTGGATCATCTTGGGGACGGAGTCGGCCCAGATATTCGAATTCCCCGAACTGGCCGAGATGACCTCATAGAGCATGTCCAGATCTGCGCCAGCGTTTGCGGCAACCGCGAGCGCTTCCCCGACCATCACCATGGTTGTCCCTGCCAGGAGATTATTGATGAGTTTGAAAAGTTTGCCGGAGCCCACGCCACCAACGTGAAAGACTCGCTGTCCCAACACCGAGAGAATCGGTTCGACCTCCCGAAGCACATCCTCATCGCAACCAGCCATGATCGTGAGCGTGCCCCGTTCGGCGCCCCAGGTTCCGCCACTAACTGGAGCATCGACCACGCGGATGTCGCGATGGGAAGCTTCGGCGGCTACCCGCTGAATCATCATGGGAGAGCCGGTCGTGAAATCGATGACAATGGCGCCGGGGGCGAGGTGTTCGATGACGCCTTCAGGCCCAAGATAGACATCATTCAATTCGGAATCACCTGGCAAACACGTCAAGATTACGTCGCACTCTCGCGCCACGATGAGTGGAGTTGGCACGCCCCGCGCTCCCGCGTCTTCCAACATCTGCACCGTCTCGATCCGCCGGCTGCAGAAGACAATGTGGTGACCGGCCTCGAGCAGGCGCTTGGCCATCGGACGACCCATAGACCCGACACCAACAAAGCCGATACGAGGGTTTGCCATCCAAATTCTCCTCAGCGAGTAATCTGTCGCGCGCCATTGCAACGACAGCCTGAATTGTCCGGTGAACTGTTAGCCAGCGGCGAGCAGCGGCCTGAAGTAGAGAGTGCAAGCCCAAACATTGATGGCGCCGCCCCAACTCGACTTGGCGTCGCCACCTACTCCTGTCCCGTCTCGAAGACGGGAGTGAACTCCACCAACTGGTTCCGCTGGTCCGGATAATCACGCCCAAGCTCCAGACGATAGCGCACGCGATCCGCCCGGTAGGAGCGAATCTGAAAATAAATCGGATCACGCGACTCCGTGTACGACGTGCGATTGATCACCAGTAGTGGCGACCCCTGATCGATCTGAAGCTGTCCAGCGAGATCGCGATCGGCCGTCGAGGCTTCGATCACGAAGGTGCCAGAGACGACCGGAATTCCATACTGGTTCTCGAGCTGGTGGTAGATTGTTTCAGTTTCGAGACGATCCTTGTCAAGCAATCGGCCATAACGCAACGGGAGGTAGGTGACGTCGAAGGCGATCGGGGTGCCATCAGCGATTCGTAAACGGTCGAGCCTGACCACTGGCATGGTGCTGGAAATTCCGAGGATCCCGGCGATCTCTTGGTTAACCGTCTCTTCTCCCCAGAATGTCACGCTCGACGATGGCTGAAGCCCGGAGGCAGCCATGTCTTCGACAAAGTCTGTCAGGTGGATGAGCTCGTGGTCGACCTGCCGGTTCGAGACAAAAGTGCCCTTCCCGCGTTTGCGCCAAAGAAGTCCGGCATCGACAAGCTGATCCAGTGCCGCACGGACGGTAATTCGGCTGACCCCGTATTCGTCGCACAATGCGTCCTCAGACGGAAGACGGTCCCCAGGGCGAAAGTCACCCGCAGCGATCTGCTTGCGCAATTTAGTAGCGAGCTGTTGGTAGAGAGGGGTCGATCCGCTCTGAAGTTCGCTCACGATGGCGTCCCTATTCTGAGGTATTTACGGCCTTTCGCGCATGACAATACTATCAAGTTAGCCATAGCTGAGTCGTCACGCTGTGGTCTTCGGCGTTGACGACAGTACCTCGGCCAGCCGATCGAGTTCCGCTTCGGTGTTGTAATAGTGGACGGAAGCACGCACGAGTTGGTCGATGCCGCGCGCGGTCATGTCGAAGCGAGTCGAGAACACGGTTGACGTTGTCACGTTAATGCGGTGCTCAGCAAGCCGCTCCTTGATCGCGTTGGCCTCGATCCCGTCAAGCGTAAAGCTCACGATTCCGCACTGCTGTTGGCCGAGATCGCGCACCATACCACCGGGAATAGCATTGATTCGCTCCCGCAATCCCGAAGCGAGGGCTTGAATCCGCCTCCAACCCGCCGCGACGTCGAGATCGAGCGCGTATTGCGCGGCGACGCCCATCCCAATCTTTCCGGCGATATTGGCTTCCCAGTTTTCGAACCGGCGTGCATCTGGCCGGATTTCATACCGATCAGTGTCCACCCAGGTGGCCGCATGTAGATCGAGCAGCGGCGGCTCAAGCCGCTCAGACAGACCACGCCGGACGTAGAGGAAGCCGACACCACGCGGCCCGCGCAAGAACTTACGGCTCGTGGCTGACAGCATGTCGCAGCCGATTGCGCTTACGTCGACTGGCAGCTGGCCAACCGACTGGCAGGCATCCAGCAGGTACAAGATTCCTGCCTCTTTCGCCACTTTACCGATTTCCTCGACCGGTTGGACTAGACCACCGTTCGTGGGAATGTGAGTCAGCGCAATCAGCTTAACTCTGTCGTCGATCATGCCCCGCAAAGCATCGATCGACAGTTGCCCATGTTCGTCGTTCGGAACGACCTCGACGACAGCGTCCGTTCTCTTCGCCACCTGGTAGTAACTAATGACATTGCTCGCATATTCGGCCACAGACGTAAGAATTCGGTCTCCTGGCTTGAACGGAATAGCATAGAACGCCATGTCGAAGGCACGGGTAGCGTTCTCGACTACGGCGATTTCATCCGCGTGTGCACCGATGAGCTTCGCGGTCGCTTCGTACGTCGCCGTGATCTTGTCCGACTCGCGGTCGGCTGCCTCATAACCGCCGATCATCGCTTCAAGCTGAAGATGGCCCACCGTTGCATCGAGGACCGATTGTGTCATCAGTGCTGCGCCGGCATTGTTGAAGTGCGTGACCTCCCGGCAGCCTGGAGTTTCCTGGCGCACTCGCTCGACATCGATTTCTCTTGACATGGGATTCACGCTCCTTCGTTTCGGTCCCCACTTGTGGTGTTCCGATCATATATGAACTCGCGGGTTTTGACGCCGTGAATCAATGGCGGTAGCATCTGCGATGGTCTATCGAACGTGCGGAACTATCGTGGATACGATCATCACTGGAGGTAGCATGGAGTTCAACTACGACCTGATCAAACGCATCTGCGAGGTGCCCGGCATACCTGGACGCGAAGACGCTGTTCGACCGATCGTCATCGAAGCGCTGCGTCCACTGGTCGACGAAATCAGCGTCGACGCGCTGGGCAACGTTATTGCCCGAAAGCACGGAAAGGGCGGTCCGCGGGTGATGCTCGCCGCACATATGGATGAGATCGGCTTCATCGTCCGCTCTATCGACGACCATGGGTTCATCCGCTTGCAGAACGTTGGGGGTTTTGATGCCCGGGTGCTCCCCTCTCAACGTGTCTTCGTTCATACCAGCGACGGCTCCGTTCTTCGGGGCGCTCTTCAGCTTGCAACCAAGCCGACCCACATCCTGTCTCCCGACGAAATCAAGCCGCCCAAGGTGACTGATCTTTATGTCGACCTGGGCATGTCCAGTGACGACGTCAAGGCGAAGGTCGAGATCGGCGACATGGTCACATTCGACCGCACGCTGGAGCGCGTCGGCCAGACGGTGATGAGCAAGTCGCTCGATGATCGTGCCAGTGTCTTCATGATGATCGAGGCGTTGCGAGCCGTCGGAGATCATCAGGCGGAGATCGTCGCGGTCGCCACCACGCAGGAAGAGGTTGGGCTTCGCGGCGCGCGCACGGCGGCATTCGGTGTTGATCCGGATATCGGTATCGCGCTGGATGTCACGATCGCGGGTGATATACCGGGATTTGACAGCACGGAGCGAGTGTCGAAGCTGGGTGACGGGGTCGCTATCAAGATCTTCGACTCGTCACATATCCCGAATCACAAACTGATCCGCCACCTTCGAGACGTCGCCGAAAAACACGGGATCAAGTACCAGCTCGAAGTGCTTTCTCGTGGTGGCACGGATGCTGGAGCAATGCAACTGACTCGAGCCGGGATGCCGGTCATCACTGTCTCGTTGCCAACTCGTTATCTGCATACGGTCAACGAGATGGCGAATGTCGATGACATACAAGCAGAGATCATGCTTCTGGCACGGTATCTTGAGGAAGCACATACTGGCGATTATCGGTTCAGCTAGCCACAATGCCGGTTAACGACCGTGTTCGAAGCAGTTCGGTTTGGCGTGCGGGCACATCGGGTCCGCACGCTGCTTGCTGGTAATATGTTGGCCTTATGACAAAGGGGTACACTTCATCCACTAAGCAGCCGTTCTCTGGTCATCCAGGGAGGTATTCAATGCTGGGGAGAACTCTCCGGCTGCTGACCATCTTGATACTCGTCTTTGTCGGCACCGCTTCGGGAGCGTTCGCCAGGTCCACCGTCTCCGCGTTGCCCTCTACCTGGCACTTTGCCGATGTGAAGCTCTCGAACGACACCCCGTCATT
Organism: uncultured Chloroflexia bacterium; assembly: GCA_963785465.1. Lineage (GTDB taxonomy): Bacteria > Chloroflexota > Chloroflexia > Thermomicrobiales > Thermomicrobiaceae > CALAGB01. The sequence continues at coordinate 287,131 of CAWAVM010000013.1, forward strand.
GGGTGACGTCGAGTCGGTCCGGTTCACTGTCGTCGACGCCAGTGGCGCGCCGGTCCGCGGACTTGACGTCCAGGCCACACTCAACCTGCCCCAAGACACAGCCTCGATCTCCCAAACGGCTCCGATATTATCCACCGTCGGCCGATCACTGGATACACCCGGGCGGTACGAAGTCTCGATGGCACTCAACCAGCCAGGTCAGTGGGTCATTCGCATCGAGGCGCAGAACATCCTTGGCAACGCAAAACTATCGCAGGTCGTCAGTGTCGATCCGAAACCGGATGGCAGCGTTCCCGACATCCGAAACCCAGTTTTCCTGCGCGCCGATTCCTGGGGTACGGTCTATCGACTGGACCCGAGTACCGGAAGTGTTGCCAGCTTCACGGGTGGTGACGTTATCCACGCCGGGAATCGTTGGTGGATGACCGACAGCCAGCTCGTGCCTCTTGAAACACCAAACCCGCTCTACGGTGGCCGCTGGCAACTCACCGTATCGGTCAAAGATGGGATAACCGGACAGTCGATCAGCACGATCGATCTCGGTGCCATTCGCGCCTCGGTTTTTATTGGCAGTACTGACCAACCGGCCGTCGCGACCGCCATCGCACTTTCGCCCGACGGGAATCGCATCTACATCTACTGGGCACGGCAGTTAGGTCAAGGCTGGCTTGCCTGGCTGGCGACCGCGGACCCCAATACCGGAGAGGTACTTCAGCAGCGAATGCTTCAGGGTTCCATCAGCGCAGATAGCACCTGGGCGCGCGTCGACACGACGCCTGATGGCAAGCAGATTATCGTTTCGGAGCAGGTCGTGCGATCGACCTCGATAACCGGCTACCGGCTCACGACGCTTGATGCCCAGACGCTTGCCACAGTAGATGAATACCGGCGATCGGTTGCCCCCGACGATCCCCTGACTCACTGTCTGATTCCCTACCGTGGCCCGACTGGTCCCGTTGCCGATGAAGGAGCCCTCCGCTACAGCCTTTGCTCCCCATCGCCGAGTTCACAGGACGTCGCGTTAGTGACCTGGAATCCACTGACTGGCACGGTCACTCACGATGTCGATCTCAAGTCGATTTCCGCATCAAGCCCGCTCTACGTCGATGGGGTATCGGACCCCGACGGCCGCCATTTCTATGCCGTCAATACGTCAGCGCAGCAGATCGCTGAAATAGACATGGCAACGGGCAAGATTTCGCGACAGACAGGCTACTCCGTATCGGATCCCCAGTCGCCCGACCAATCACCCATCGATCGCTTCAAGAAGTGGCTGCTCGGCCAGGTTGCCCCCAATGCCTTGGCTGGCGTCCTGATTCATCCGGGCGTAACAATTGCCCCGGACGGATCATCGCTCTATCTTGTCGCTCCAACCGTCTCGGGCGGAGGTTCGGCCGGCAACGGGATCTGGATCCTCGACACGACCTCCTTGCGCGTCACCAATCACATCTTGAACGGTGAGACGGTCGCGGGAGTGGTCGTTACCCCGGACGGCCAACTCGCGGTCATTCGCAAAGGAACTGATGGGCAGACCGACGAGATCAGCGTGGTCCGCCCCGATGGTCAGGCGATCATGTCGCTGGCGCTGCCAGATGGCTCGGCCTCAGTCACCGGTTCCCACTGACGACATTTCGTCGAACCTCACGGTTTGCTCCAATTCGGAAGAGCGAGCTCCGGTATCGCGCTTCGGTGGCATAGGTAGGCGACGACTTTGCCGGTGATCCTATCTGCCTCGTCTGAATTGTCAGTTGCCGGAGTCCGATCTGGCGCCAGTAACTCTTTGACCGGGTTACGGGTTAACAGTGGTACAGAGTACTGATGTGCTCTGGGGAGTTTTCATCTCCCGCATCACAACCCGACCCATTCCCTTCCCCTTCCCCTGACGCCCCCGGGCCCCAACCGGGGGCGTTCATCCTCCTATATGCTGCTAGGTTGCTGCCAGGTGCATCGATAGACTGGTCTTGAGGCAGGTTCCTGGTTTTCGTCGGGTCATCTCAGACGCTGTGCTAAGATGGCCAATGCGTGCCCGCTCAAGCCAACGGCAAGCGATGGCTCGCGCCGACCTTCGCGTACTTCAGAACTTCAGACAGGGAAGGGAGTCCGTCACGTGGCAACCGTGGATGAGATGACCAAATACGAGCGTGTAATGGCAGCGGTTAACGGAGACGAAGTTGACCGCATTCCGGTTTGCTTCTGGCATCACTTCCGGCCCGAGGGTTCGGGCAGAAAAATGGCCGAAGCTACGTACTCTTTCTTTGCCGAGAGCTTCGATCTCGACATTCTCAAGATCATGCCCGATATCGCCTATCCGTTCCCACGTCGTAGCATCAGCGATCCGAACGACTGGCGCCTGCTCGAACCGCTGGACGTAGACCGTTCACGCTACTTCACCCAGCGAGCCGCATCAATTCAAGCATTGAGAGAGATGGTCGGGTTCGACGTACCTATCATCATGACGGTCTTCAACCCGCTATCCGAGGCAATGCATTTTGCGACGTCGAACGAGCTGTTTATGCAACACGCGTCAGAAAACCCATCGATCATTCACGAAGCTCTGGCGACGATCGCCGAGAATCTGCGAGCACACATAAGCGATTGCATGGATGCCGGTGCGGATGGTGTGTTCTTCGCGCTGCAGGGCTGCACACAGCAAGCAATGACCCGCGAGCAGTACATGGAATTGGGCCGGCCTTACGACCTGTTGTCACTCCAGGGCAACCGCAATGGTTGGCTGAACGTGCTTCATGTTCACGGCGACAAGGATCTCTACTTCGAAGACACGCTGGACTATCCGGTTCAGGTGATGAGTTGGAGCGACCGGCTTGCAGGCCCGAGCCTGCGTGAAGCGCGCTCCCTTAGCAGTAAGTGCCTCATGGGCGGCTGGCACGAATTCGGCGCTTTGTCGAATGGGCCGGTTGAAAAGATCCAAGAAGAGGCCGAAGACGCCCTGCGCCAGACGGGTGGACGCAAATTCATTCTCGCCAATGGATGCTCGGTGCCGGACGACACCGACGAGAAGTGGTTGCGAGCCGCCCGCGAGATAGCCGAGGATCTTCAGCTGCCTTAGCCCTGCGGGCGATTAAGACAATCTGGCAATCCAAAGGGCTATCCGGCATGTTCGGCCAGATGGCCCTTTCCCATCAACATCGACTCGGTTACAACCGACCGAATTGTGAAGGCAGTCGACATGGAGCAACAGTTCACGGCCGAGGTCGTTGCGCTCGTTACGGATCTGTTCTTTTCCGTCTCGCTGGGCAACCAGATCAGGCGCGCAGGCTATGCGCCGCGAATCGTCAAGACGACCGCGGAGTTCCGTGATGCCCTCGTGGGTCCTCACGTAGCGCTCGGAATCGTCGATCTGAGCAGTCGCGCCGATCTGGACGAGTTACGTCCAGACGGTCAACGGCAGCTGGACTCACATGTTCCGATCATCGCCTTTGGGCCGCACAAGAATGTGGATGCATTCCGCGATGCAAAGGCCGCCGGGCTAACCCGAGTCATGAGCAACAGTCAGTTTCACGCCCAGACGATCGCGATGATTCAGCGCTACGCGCGAACCGATACCGCTGATTCCGAACGCTAGCCCAGCTCAGGATCCTGGCGGCCTGTGGTACTCGCCGAAAGCATCCTGATACTCCTCGGCAACTTCCAGCGCAACTTTATGAACGTAGATACGGGTGGTCGTGGGCGACGCGTGTCCCAAAATCGTCTGCACGGTGGACTCCCGCACCCGGCGACGCACCATTTCGGTCGCCAATCCATGACGGAATGAGTGCGGCGTGATTGGGTTCTCGACACCAGAGAGGTCACAGAGCTCGCCGACAATGTGCTCGACCGTTCGGGGGCTGATCGCCCGGCCCGGCTCTCCCACGCGATCACGACCACTGAAGGCCGGGAGCGGCCCAATTCCACGACCAGCATCGCCACGCGCCGACCAGTAGGTAACCAACGCGTCGGCGGTCTCCGAATCGAAATGGACGGTCCGGCTCTTGCCTCCTTTAGCGCGATAGACGTAGGCCGCGCCGCTCGCCAAGTCGATGTCCCGGCGCCGGATGCCGCACAACTCTGATACTCGGACACCTGTCCGATAAAGAAAAAGGATCAGCGCACGAATCTTGAGGCGACGCAATTCCCTGCTGGCGTCCGTCTCTCGCTGCCCGTTTCGCACGAACTCCACGATCAGGTCAAGATCGGTCAGCCGCACGTCAGGAGGTGGAGGTGTAAATCGCGGCATCATCGCCGTAATCCGATTCCGCAGCTTCTCGGTCGACAGCGTCGGGTGAAGATCATACGAGGCAAGATATGAATAGAATTTTCGAATCGCTGCGAGATTTGTCTGAGCCGTCCGCATCTGCGAGACCTCTTCCGGCGAACGAATATCGTCCGGGATTAATGAGGCAACGAAATCGGTGACGTGATCCTCGCACAGCGACGTGACCGGAACCTCGTCGGCCAGAATTCCAAATCGCTCCTCAAGATGCACCACAAATTTGTTGAGTGCGATGCGATAGGTCTTCTTACTTCGCGGAGAAAGCCGGAGATCCTCAAAAAACTCCTGGATCGTTGCGTTGATAGTCGGTCCTGGCGTGGCTAGGGTCGGGAGTCATGTTGTTCTCCGCACAGTAATAGTGTACGTACACTCGCTGGAGAGTATACTCCCGTCCGATTCCCAGTGCTACATTTGGGGGTTCGCCAGGTGGGTTATACTAGAGGCTGTCACCATTGTTCGTGTCGCGATGATGTATTGAACCGAGCAGATGAGAACGACCGTCGAACACGAGCGATAAGGCTGACTGTCCGGTTGGACAGGTGAAGACCGGGCCACGTGTCCATGGGATGGAACGCGGCTTGATGCTCTAATCAACATAGTTCGTCTTCGCACCGGACGTTTGCCAACCACGAAAGGAGGCACGCACCGATGAACAGTCCCCGTCGGGCGCGTGTCAGCAGCGCGACACTCGATCGAGCACGTGACGGATTAGCCGAATGCGGGCTGATGGTCGCGCTCTTTTTGATGTACTACGTCACGCGTGGAGTGGCTGCCGGAAAAGAGGCGGTCGCGTTCGGACATGCGCGCGAGGTGATGCATTTCGAGCAAAAGTTCGGTCTCTTTCACGAAATCGCGCTCCAGACACAGTTTCTCACCGAGCCGAAATTCGTGCGCTTACTGAATTTCGTGTACGCCTATACGCACCTGGCAGTGTTGATCATCTTCGCCATTTGGGTGTACGCGTTTCACTCGGAACGCTACCGTGAGATTCGCAACACGTTTTTGGTGATCCTTGGTACGGGCCTGGCGATCTACATTCTCTTCCCGCTGGCACCGCCGCGGTTTTTCCCGTACACCGGGTTTGTTGACACGCTGCAACTGTACAGTGGCATCAACTACGATCAGCAGAGCATCGCGATGCTCTATAACCCGTTTGCCGCTATGCCGAGTCTGCACGTCGGGTTCGCGCTATTCACTGGAATTGGTGTAATTCGGGTTGGGCGTCGCAAGATCCACTGGTTGGTCGGGATAGGTTATCCGCTGTTGATGGCAACAGCGGTAATCGGAACGGCTAATCACTATATTCTGGACGTTATTGCTGGCTCTCTGATTACCATTCTGGCCTACCTCATCGTTCCTCGCCTCACACGGAAGGTCGTAGCGCGACGACGGCCTGCGGTGCCGCTCACTTCGAGCTCCCCGATCTCGTAGTCATCGCCGGGCACGAAGTGTCAACTGATTCTTGAAATACAGGGGCCGGAGCGCGGGTTGACCGTTGTTCCGGCCCTTTGCCTATTGACCGATCGCCGGCTACCGAAGAGATCTCGACGACAGTAACGCAACTCGGAGGGTTTATGTCGACTCATCGATCTGGCCTGCTCATCGTTGACGTGCAAAACGATTTCTGCCCTGGAGGCTCGCTGGCAGTGGAACACGGAGATATGGTCGTTCCGGTGCTGAACGCCTACTCAAGGCGCTTCCAGGCCCTTCAGATGCCGATCTATGCCTCAAGGGACTGGCATCCGTCAGTGACGAAGCACTTTGAGGAGTTCGGCGGGCTCTGGCCTCCGCACTGCATCCAAGGAACACCAGGTGCAGATTTCCATCCGAATCTCACCTTGCCGGATCAGCAGAATATTGTCACCAAGGGTGATAGTCCGGAGGACCAAGGATACTCGGCCTTCGAAGGTCACTTTCTCGACGGAACAACGTTGGCAGGTCGTCTTGGGCGGGATGGAGTTGAGCACCTCTACGTCGGTGGATTGGCTACAGATTATTGCGTTCGAGCGAGTGCCCTCGACGCCCTCAAGGCAGGGTTCGAAGTCACACTGCTGCTTGACGCCGTCCGAGGTGTAGAGCTCAAACCTGGTGATTCAGAACAAGCGATTCACGAGATGTGCGCTGCCGGGGTCAACACGACGACGCTCGATACGATTGAACTGATTTAGCGAGCTACCGGTGATGTCGCAATCAAAATCTGCGATTCGGAGTCCAAGATGTCGTGGACACTCTCTCGCGCCGAGATCGCCGACTTGATCGTGTCCCGAAGATGCTCGAGACGGGAAGTGCGCGAGATGGTCCCGACAGGCCATTCCGGGCGATCTGATAAACGGTTGGTCGAGGAAGGTCCGGACGTCGTGCAAAAGACAAAAGGTCGGCGGTCGAGGTCAACGTCGAGGATCTCCTCAAGCATCTGAAATCCATCGCGATCGTCAAGCAGCATATTGAGGAGAACCACATCAGGGAGCCAGTTGTATATGCGGCGCAACAGATCTTCGCCCGACGCGACACTTTTCACGTCCGCAGCCGCGCCCAGAGAGACCATAGCTCGACGAATGAAGGCGGCATCATCGTCGACAACCAACACGCGTGCACCTGGCATAAACTCATTCTTCCATATCATTCTCGGCCGTTTACCCAACCCTACCCTACGCGGTTCCGACTACCTCAAAAGTGTACAGTCAGTCACAGGTTTAACCTGAGAGATATCAGTCCGGTATGTTCAGGGACCTTTCACCCCGGATGATCGGGAGGAATGACCGGTGAAGCGAGTATCCAGATTGCCTCTCGGTCAACGTGCGCTAGACTAATGTCATGGGACGACCGACTCGGCGAAGGACCATTGGAGTGCTGAACGAACATCCGCGTAACGGGCAAAATGCCCTGAAAACGAGATACCGCAGTGCTCGAGTTGGGTGCCGGACGAGACGTTCGGCATTTGCCGGTCGTCTACTGCTCACACTCCTCTTGGTTCTCATGGCTGCGTGCGGCGGTCAACGTACAATCGTCACACATTCGGATCCAACCGTCGCTGAACTGCGTCCAATTCCAACCCCGACTGATTTCCCAATGGGCTCGGGACAACCGGCTCCACTGCGTGACTCGATGGCATTGATCCGTGTGAACGGCACGAACAAAGTAGCTGGTGCTGCGTTGGTCATTACGAGCGACGGATTCCTGATGACGGTCGAGTCGAATCTTGTCAAGAATACTGAGATCGTCTTGCCGGATGGTCAGGTCGCCACACCCATTCGCGTCGCGACCGACTCCACTACTGGACTGACGTTGCTCAAAGTCTCGGCAAATCGTCTGGTGCCCGTGAGACTTGGGCTCGAACAGCTCGATCCGCTCGATAAGGTCTTTGCCGAAGGGTTCGACGAGACAACGGCCGGGTATGGCCAAGTCGCCGGTCAGATTGTCGAGGCTGGGCCTTCCTCACCTGCGGACAACCCGGCTATCATCCTCACAAATATCGACTTCGCTCAAGGGTTCAGCGGCGGCGTACTATCGGACGGCAGCGGCCAGCTGATCGGAATGATCACGAGCGGACAAGGCGACTCAGGTCGAAACGTCATCTCGGCGATACCGGTTCGTTATGTCGCGGACTGGATCACGAAATGGCGAACGGCTGGCCAAGAAGTCGCGAGCGAAAGCGCGTCCTGGCCTTCTCTATCGACCGTCAGCAACCTATCGCTCCGCTATCCGGTCGGATGGTCCGTCGTGGATGAGAACCGGAGTGGCTCGTCCTATCTCGCCGACATCACTCCCAACGATCCCGATGTGCCAGCAAAGCTCTCGGTGTCGATCGGGAAGTCTGATTTCGAGGGGAATCCAATCGATTTCGCTCACAGTCAGTTCGACAATAAGTCGAGCGCAACAATCTGGGGAGAAGTCGAATACGACCAGATCAAGGGGGTTCGAATTCTCGTCAACCAGGAGGGCGCGCGGGTCGATGTCGTCTACTTCTTTGCGCGAGGACTGCGCATTGCCGTGAGCCTGAGTGCTGGCTACTCAATCACCGATACCGGTGCACAGGAGCAGCGAATGACGGCCCTGTTCGAGGCGGTTCTCAGATCGATCTCTTTCACCGCCGCGACACCATCGGGCTGAGTCCGACGCTGAATCTGCTATCGTCCTGTCCAGCGGCTAAGCCGCATGCCGGACGGTGGTTCTGCCTCATGGCTGGCCGGCGCTTCCCAATCCCAGGCGTTGTCGAGACGCAGCATTCCCCGACTTCCAGACAACCCCAAACGGTCGATCTCGATCGACGTCTCCTGCCGGTCGACGGTCTCGGTGCTGCTCCCAGCGGAGCGCTGCAGCGTAACAGCTACCGTGATCGGCCCCTCGGCTAGAGGCAATCCTCTGAGCGTGGATCTGATCCTCCGGGTGTCGGTTCCGACACCTTCCATCACGGGAAGAATGTCGGGAAGTTGGCTGGTACGACCGAAGAGGTGAATTCCCTGCCGATCGTAAAGATCAAGCGCGACAAACAGGCCGGTCGCTCGCTGCTCCGAAGGCAATCGAAGCAGTACCTCCACATTTAGATCATCCCCGCTGTAGAGACGTTCAATGACGGCTCCAGTCTGGTCGATCGGGCGAACTCGCAGAATCGACGCGTCTACGGTCACCTCTTGGAGCATCCGCTGGTAGTGATCGACGACCTCACTGGTCGGCCCGATGTCGAGCATCTGGCCGCCCTCAAGCAACACGGAGCGTTCACAGAACGACCGAACCTGCTCGGCGTTGTGGGACACGAACAATATTGTCGTGCCGGACTCCTTGAGCCGTTCCAGCGCCTCATAGCCCTTGCGCTGAAATGCAGCATCTCCAACGGCCAATACCTCGTCAATTACCAAAATCTCTGGATCCATGTGAACCGCGATAGCGAATCCGAGTCGCATGAACATGCCCGATGAGTAGTGCTTGACTGGCGTGTTGATGAAGCGTTCCAAATCGGCGAACCGTACAACTTGATCGAAGCGTTGCTCCATCTGGCGACGAGAGAATCCGTAAAGACTTCCATTGAGAAAAACATTGTCCCGGCCCGATAGCTCAGGGTGAAAGCCTGCGCCGAGCTCGAGCATGGCATGAATACGTCCGTTTGTGACAATCTCGCCAGAGGTTGGCTCCAGCACGCGGGTCACCAGCTTGAGGAGCGTACTCTTGCCGGCACCATTGCGGCCAAGGATTCCGACTGCCTCTCCATGCCGGACCGAAAAACTGACGTCTCGGAGTGCCCAGAACTCCTCGCCGCGCCCCTGTGGACGAACCAACCCAACGAACCAGTCCTGGAAGGAGGTCCGGAGTTCGTTGCGCAGCACAAATCGACGCGAAACGCCGCGGAACTCTATGGCGCTATCGCTCGATCGTACTCTGCGTGACTGATTTCTCACTAGAGATGCTCCCCGAGATTGCGATTGAGACGATTGAAGAATAGATACGCGAGAACCAGCATAACCAGGGAGGTCGCTCCAGTTCGAGCCATGAACAACGGGTCAGGTACCCCACCATGATAAAGAATCGTCCGATACTCGGCGACGATAGCGGCCATCGGGTTAACACGGTACATCCAGGCGGTCAGGTTGGGCGCAACAGCTTCAATCGGGTAGAAGATCGGCGTCATGAAGAACCAGGCCGTAAGTCCGACTTCGACGAGCACCAGCGTGTCACGAAAATAGACGTTTAGAGGTGCCAGAAACAGGATAACCGCTGTGAGGAAGATCGCCTGAACCACGACAATCACTGGAATGTACAAGAGCCACGGAGTAAAGCCTACGCCGAACACCGCCATGATCAAAAACAATGCAGGCAACGATAAAATGAAATTGACCATGGTGGAGAACACGACAGATACTGGCAGCAGAATCCGCGGAAAGTAGACCTTGCTAATCAATGACCGGTTGTCTATCAGGGTCGAGGTCCCGATCGTCACCGCAGTCGCAGCCCAGTTCCAGGGCAGAAGCGCCGCCAACACAAAGACGGGGAACTTCGCAATGTTCTGATTCAGAATTTGAGTGAAGACGAAGGTGAATACCACCATCATCAGCAACGGATTGAGAAGCGACCAAACGAATCCGAGCGCCGAGTTCTTGTAGCGAACCTTCAGGTCCTTGGATACCAGATTGCGAATGAGGCCCCGGTACCGGATTGCTTCGAGTGCCTGGCTGGACAAACGTGGTTCCTCCCCAACGGGTACGGTCCGCCGATTCGAGGAGTATTGTGCAGGAAACGCTACGTGTGCAACCTGGGACGGTGTTCAGCAACCCGGATTGGCTGGAATCGTGGCTACTCTACGGATGAGACCAATTCCGTGATACGAGATTTACTTATGTCCACTCGTAAAGATCGGGGTAACGTCAGGTGTTGTCCTCGCTCGCCAACGAAACATCCGACTATTCGGTGTGCTCTCGGGGCGTTTCTTGCAGCCTGTCTGGTACTCACGATGCTGGCGGGGTGCTCGCCGAGCAAAGCCGGTTCACCAGCGATCACGACGAGGACCGTGCCCACCATTCCCGCCTCTCCCGATCGTAATCTCACCGCGAATTCCGCGACGCCGGAGAGCCAGCAGTCATCCAACGGCGTGAACACGCACGTGCCGTCGACGCCCAGTCCGGACGTTGAAAGGACACAAGTCTCTGGATCGAAGGCCGCTCCCGCAGCCATAGAATCCGCCACGAGCAGGGCCCTCGTCAAGCCGACTGTGGCAACGGCCGGCCCGACCCTGTTGGCGGATCAACTGCGGGCGCAGATTGCTCCGCTGATCGCCGAGGCACCGGCCCACATCGGGATCGTAATAGATTTGCCAGATGGTTCAACCCTCTACCAGAACGAGGCTGATACACTTTTTGATGCAGCTAGCCTCTATAAGCTCGGAATTATGGTCGAAGTCTACCGCCAGCGTGACGCCGGTCAACTCTCGTTTGATGACGTCGTGACGCTCTATCCTGGCTACTTTCTCGAAGACGACAGCGTTTACGGTTACGACTTCAACGTTTATGACGATATCCCGGTCGGCACGTTGCTTTCCAACATGATTACGTTGAGTAGCAATGTGGCAGCAACAGCATTACTCGATCTGGTTGGCACGGACAGTGTCAATGCGACCATGGAATCACTCGGTCTTAACAACACGAAGATTCTTTGGTACCCGTCAGCGCAGGCTGATGAGTCGATCGTGACTGCTGTCTCGAAAGTTATCGCGAGCAACGGGCCAGGCACTCGGTTTTTGAGCACGAAGCTGACCATCGCCGATACAACTGGTGGAGTGAATTTCGTTCCTGGAGATGCCGTTGATGTCACAACGCCGAGCGACATCGCCAGGCTATTTCAGGAACTCGTAAATGGGACGGTCATCAGCCCGCAAACCAGCGCGGAAATGCTGAACCTCCTGGCCGACCAGCAGATCAACGACCGTTTGCCTGCCGCGTTGCCCGACGGAACTCGAGTGGCCCACAAGACCGGTGATTTGGACAACTCAGTGCACGATGCGGGTATCATCTTCGCTCCCGACAGCCCGATCGTGGTGGTCGTCATGAGTGACGAGGTCGAAAATCGAGAGGCAATCGTTGCCCTGATCCAACAGATTGCGCTGCTGACCTTTCAAGCGGAGTCATTTTGAGTACGCAACAACAGTGGATTTGCCAGCAGTCATTCTGAAGACACAGCCGATGAATCTCTTACGCTCACGCCAAAACGACGAGATCCTTCGCTTCGCACCGAATGACACAGTCACGTTGGTCAACTACTAAACACACGCTGAATGGGTTCGCCGTGCCAATAATTCGAAGCGGTAGTCAATCTGGTGGGAAGTGAACCAAGGTGCACCGGGGTGGACGCTTTTGTCCAACTTCCACCGCCAGAGCCTTCCATCCAAAGAGACCACGAAGGCTTCTATCGGACGCGGTTATGTCCCGCCTACGATTAGGGACGCCAACTTTCTCGGACTGGCGCCGCACTTACCGACCGTGACCGCAGAATACATCTCCGACGTAAGAGCACGACTCCAGTTCACCTTCCAGACGACTTCTGTCAGCTAACGTAGATCGGCGCCATGATAGATAAACAATGCTAAAACTCTGCGAGATGAATCGCGTAGCGAAACGTCCGGAACCAGGGTTTGATTATCGTTCAGGGGCCGCCTCCAACTTGATTTCAAGATCGTTATGTCGCCTTCCAAACACATCCCTCAAGACTACCGGTTACTACGGTGCGATGTCGTAGCCTGCTTCGTCGATTCCGGCACGCAGCAACGTGTCAGAAACATGGTCGGCAGCCTCAACTGTCACCATCTTCGAATCAAGATTCACATCTACCCGGCTGACTCCATCGATCTTCGTAAGCTCGCCGTTGATCGCCTTAACACAGTGCTCGCAGCTCACATCAGGCACTCGATATACATGAACCGTCATGGACCGTACTCACTTTCAACTTATCCGACCTTATACCCCCTGTGGGTATACTCGAATCCAGTATACCCCTTCCCCTCAGAGACGCCAACCTAGCGCCCCAAAGGAAGCCCGCCCAATTCCACTCCTAAACGAGTCAGCCCGATATGGGACTCAAAATCTCAAACTCAATCAAACCCTTTATGTCCTCTTTGACCACGGAGCAGAGTGCACTATTGGATTCCAACTCACGACACGCATGGATACACAGCAAACACAGGCAACTCATTGCATTCATCGGCAAATCAAAACCTGCGGCCATTCATCGATGGACGGCACCGACCCAACCAAACATCGCGGATCACCTGTCGACGAAGACAATAAACCCGCGTCCACATAGCAGATGCCAAACAGGATTGTCCATGAAGAAAGAATTAGAGGATGGTACAATTTGCGAGACGCGACGGGACAACCTTGGTCCACCGGGGTGGACTTGCAGTCGAAATTGGACCTCTCCGCCGCTTTTCAAAAACGGATGCGTTCAAACTCTATCTATGCGCATGCAAACGAAGAATGACCTGACAATCGAGAAACCAAACGCCCGTTCGCAACAATCGGAGCGCAACCAACACCATGCTCATCTCTCCACGCTTTTGGATCGCTAACCGGGTAACACGCACATCGATCGACATCCTGTTTAGAGTCGCCACAGCAAACGCACTGAGCAGCCAGGCGCGCCATCGGTTCGTCACCGGCGGAATCCATCCTGCCCAGATCAAATCCACGCTAAGAACCGTGAGAACTATCCGAGGTTGGTCAACTTCCTGGATTCACACAGCTGACGAATACCTGACGCAATCGCGACAAGCACACTCCGACGGCGACAGCGGGAAGGCCGCCAGTTACCAGGCCCGAGCCGCCCTCTGCTTTCACTACGCGGCACTATTCGAATTCGAAGACACTGACCGCCGTGAAGACCTCTATGGACGTGCTGCTATCCATTACAGGAAGGCCGCCCCACAATTCCAACCGAAAGCCATTCACGTTGAAATACCCTGGAGAAACACTTCATTGCCGGCATATCTACAAATTCCAACGGACCGTACAGGTGCACTGCCCGTAGTGGTGATTCTCAACGGTGCAAGTACGGTGAAGGAGGAAACAGTAGGCTGGAGCCAGGCATTTCTCGAGCAAGGGCTAGCCACACTCTCACTCGATACACCCGGAAGCGGCGAGGCTTGGAGACGAATGCCAGCCAATCCACATCAACTCGACATAGGGGAGGCCATTATCGACTATGCCAATCGGCATGACCGTTTGGACGCACGTCGAATCGCCCTGCTTGGAATCAGCTTGCGCGGAGCGTACGCAGTTCAGGTCGCGGCAAGTCACCCAGATATCGCGGCCACCATCTCAGTAACCGCGCCATTTAATCCAGCGCCATATTTTCGCCATCTCAACCAGATCGTGCACAAAGAAATTGCCTACACAACCCACGAGAAAGATCCAGCCAAGATCCGCGCAATGGTCGACACGATGTCGCTCGTGGAAGTTGCACCGAAGCTCAAAACACCGCTCCTCGTCATCGGAGCAGGGAATGACCTCGTCGTCCCACCGGACGAGTCACGACGTCTCTACACTGCCGCTGGCGGACCAAAGAACCTCCACTTCATTCCGACCGCTAATCACGTCGCCTTTTCGCACATTCGAGAATGGACACCGGTGGCAGCCAAATGGGCGAGAAACGCCATGGATAATCGATCTACGCCAGCAGCATAGGGGGCTTCTGCATATACCGAAATATGGAAACTCCATCCAAGACATTCTCCACGACATAATTCCTCTCAAAACGCCCAGTAAGAAGGGCGTCCCTCACGGAAACGCCCTCTACACTTTTCTAAACCAGAAAACGCAACGAGATTATTGTTACATCCCGCGACCTTCGACCGGGGTTACCGAACCGGCCTCGACATCGAAGATGTTTCGATGCTGGCGCGAAAGATCGACGCCGAGTACATGAAGTGAGTAGCTCGGCTTCTCACCCACAGTCTCAATCCGATGGATATCGTTTGGAGGGAGTAGAGGATAGACCGCCCCACGCTCCAGCACCGATTCCTCGATCAACCGAAGATCGGCATGGTCTTTCTGGCTTCCGTCATCGAGCCGCTGGTAACGGGACGTCTTCTGAGCGCCGCCACAAACTCCGATCAGACCCCAGGTGAGGTGGTCGTGAACAGGAGTCGGCATACCCGGGGCGAACTCCACCACATACACTTGCAGCGCCCCGTCCGGCTGCGTGTGGTAAAGATAGCGGGGGCGGCCATTTTCCGGCTCAGCCCGATACCGCTCCTCGAAAAGTCCATCGTCCCACACCACTTTCTCCACCAGTGGGGCGAGGGTATCGACCACGCGCTGGCGATCATCCGCTGACGTACTCACTGCGCGCTTTGCGTCCTCCACGAATTGGGAAATTGTGTATTGTTCCGTTGCCGCCATCGCAAAAAACTCCCTTCGGCCTGGTGACTGGAAAAGAATTCACGGTAGCGACTGATCAAAACAGCCGAGACGAAATCAGTCACCACGCAAACCCTGCGGTCCACTCATGATAGACCATCAACTGGCGTACCGCGATCTAGCGCATCGGCAGCAATTCGAGCAATCGATCAATATCTTCGTCAGAGTTGTAGAAGTAGGGCGAAACACGAACGCCTCTGCCTCGCAATGACACGGCAACCTTTCGGTCTTCCATCATGGACACCAATTGGCCATCACGCTCGCGATCACCGGTCGTGAAACTGCAGATCTGAGAACGGTGGGCTGGATCCAGGCTTGACGTAACCTGGTAACCCATTGCCGCCACCTCTTGGAGCAAACGGTCGGTCAGTTGCAGGGTGTGCTGCTCGATCTCCCGCGGACCTACCGAACGAACCAGATCAGCCGACGCATTGAACGCAGCCAGGGTGATCCAGTTGAGCCCGCCGGTCTGATAGCGGGCCGCACCTGGCCGCCAGTTCAGAGAATACTCAAGATCCTCAAAGCCACTTTGAACGCTCAGACGCCCCGAATAGGTGGGGTGAATTCGTTCAATCGCTCGTTCCGAGAAATGCATCACACCAAGGCCAAACGCAGCCATCAGCCACTTGTAGGCGTGAGCCGCGATTACGTCGATTTTGCTTTCGGCCACATCGATAGCAAGAGGGCCAATCGACTGTGTTCCATCGACAATCGAAAGGATGTCACGGTCGTGACATAACGTCCCAATAGCCGTGAGGTCGTTGCGGTATCCGGTCATGAATTCGACGTGGCTGATTACCAGCGCTCGCGTTCGGCCGTCAATTGCGGCAGCGATGCGATCGACACTGGTAAAGCCATCGTCGCCTTTGTCGACATAACGTACTTCAACGCCATGGCGCTCTAGATTGAGCACGGGATATACGTTGGACGGAAATTCTTCACGCGGGATCAGTACATTGTCGCCGCGCTGCCAGTCGATCCCGGATGTCGCCAGACTGATGGCGTCGGCAAGACTCCCGACAAACGCTACCTGGTCGGATTGCCCACCGACGAGCGCGGCGACATTTTCACGTGCGATTTGGATCGAACCTTCTCGGGCCTCGCCGTCCATCTCGGAAGGCGAAGAGAAGCCGTGAACAACCTCTTCGATCGCGGCGGTCGTCCGTTTCGAAAAAGGACCGATCGCGGCATGGTTCAAATAGGACCAATCCTCGGTTACCGGGAACTCGGACCTTAGCGAGCTTAGGTCAACAGCCATTCTCACGCCTCTCTACTGCAATTCTGGTCGAACCAACATTCGCACCGCACGTGGTCGCGATATCGTAACCCGATTCCACTCGGGCTGTCTGCGCTGCAGGGGAATGCAGTGACACTCTCGTCAGTTAGCAATGGTACGAGACCTATCGCTTCGTATTCGCGCGCCAGAACGTCGTGGCGTCTGGGCGTCGCAGAATGCGCGAACATCAACTCGGAGAGGGTGTCGCTCATGGACAACGTGAAACTACTCGGATTTGCTGGTAGTCTTCGCAAAGGTTCGTACAATCGGTCCTTGCTGCACGCCGCAATCGAAGCCGCTCCACCTGAAGTGTCCGTGGTGACGACCGAGATTGGCGGTCTTCCGCTCTACAACACCGATCTGGATACCGACTCTCCGCCAGACCCGGTCCGCCGGTTCAAGGAACAGATCGCGTCGGTCGACGGTCTGCTCATCGCTACCCCGGAATACAACTACTCGATACCGGGCGGACTCAAGAATGCTCTCGATTGGGCCTCCCGCCCGGCTGCCAGCAGCGTACTCAGAGGCAAACCAATCGGCATTATGGGCGCATCTGGAGGTCGGTTCGGCACGGTACGCGCTCAGCTTGCGTTGCGTCAGGTATTTCTCTTCACTGAGTCGCATGTCATGTTGAAACCGGAAATGCTTCTGCCCAACGCCACAGAGTACTTTGACGATAATGGGACACTTGATGATGACGAGACGCGTGAGCGACTTGCCAGGTACATGTCAGCACTGGCGAACTGGACGCGTCGTATGCGAGTCGAGTCAGACGAACATTGAGGGTCGGCAACATGCCTTCCAGAGAGTCGCAACAGGAGCTAAACCGTGACCACCACGTGGACAAGAAGCACACGCCCATCACTTCCGGAGACGACCCACACCGGGCAGGTACGGCTTCGCGTTGCCGATCTCGATCGATCGCTGGCCTTCTATCGCGACATCCTCGGTTACCAGGTCGAACCGCACGGGGATCGATCTGTCAGGCTGTATGCGGCTCGGCGCGGCGACGCTCAGTTTCAGCTCGATGAGGTTCCCGGAGTAGCGCCGAAGCCCTGGAAGATGGCTGGACTCTTCCACGCCGCGATCCGCATGCCGGCGAGGATCGACCTGGCCCGAACCATCCAACGACTGGTCGATCACGAGTGGCCAGTTCCGGGGATGGCCGATCACGGGGTCAGCGAGGCGTTCTATCTCAACGATCCGGACGGCAATGGATTGGAAATCTACGTCGACCGTCCACGCGATGTCTGGCCAACCCAACATGGTGTGTTGCAAATGGTGAGCGATCCGCTTGATCTGAAATCACTCTTCGGCACGCTCAACGGCGCTCGTGACGACGACGGATCGATGGCGGCTGACAGTGACATCGGGCACGTACACCTTCAGGTGAGCGATCTCGATCGCGCCGAACAATTCTATTCAGGCATCCTGGGATTCGACGTCATGCAACGCAGTTATCGGGGGGCATTGTTCGTCTCGGCCGGCGGCTACCATCACCATATTGGACTGAACGTCTGGGCCGGACGGGGCGTCCCTGGCCCCCGTGATGATACTGCAGGATTAATCGACTTCACGGTACTGATGCCGGATGGCGATTCCCTCGACGTCGTGTCGGCCCGTCTCGCCGATGCCAAAATTGCCGTCCAACGCTCGAAAAATTCAGCCGGTCAGCCCAGCATCGCGACCCATGATCTGGATGGCATTGGAGTCATCTTGAGCGTTGAGTCCTGATGACGGCGGACGATGCCCGCCCCGTTCGGATTCGCTCGATGCGACCCGACGACCGCGAATTCATATTAAGTCTGACCTCACGTCTGGAGGCCGTTGGCACGCCGCCATGGCGTGACCCCGCCAAGATGCATGCCTTTCATCAGCGCTACGCTGAGGCGACACTCAACGCGACTGGGCCGGACGAGGCCGTCTTTGTTGCCGACAATCATCACACCGGTGAACGGCTCGGTGTGGTTCACGTGATGGAGTCAAACGACGGTCTCACTGGCGAGCGGCAAGGTTACGTGGCGACGCTGGCGGTTTCAGATGAGGCCGCCGGAAACGGAATCGGGCGACTGTTGATGCAGCATGCTGAAACCTGGAGTCGCGATCGTAATCTGCGAATCGTCGCGCTCGATGTCTTTGCCCACAACAGGGGAGCGCGTAGATTCTACTCTCGTCTTGGTTATCAAGACGAAACACTGAAAATGGTCAAGGATTTATCGACATAACACACCGCGTCATCCCTTTCTGATAGAGTGAAATCGCGGGACCGTCTCGACGGCAGGTCCCGGCAAGAGAATTGGACAGTGACGAAAGTCGCCGACCCCGCTGCATTGCATTTAAGGATCCTCGGCATCGAGCGTGCAGGGCGATTGATGAAAGGAGATACCAGAATGATCAACAAGGAGTACACAAAGACGCGCCGGTCATGTCGTGTGACCTTTGAGCTTCCGGACAGCGTCAATGCGGACAAAGCGACATTAGTCGGTGAGTTCAACGATTGGAACGAAGCTGCCACCAAAATGAAGAAGCGTCCTGGAGGCGGGTTCACCGCGACAGTCTCGCTCAAACCGGGCAACGAGTATCGCTTCCGATACTTGCTTGACGGCGAACGCTGGGAAAACGACCACGCCGCTGATCGCTACCTTCCGAACGATCACGGTAGCGACGATTCGGTTGTCGTCGTCTAGCTCAGCGGCGCAGCCGGAACCATAACCATGGTTGATGAGCCAGTTGCTCGTTCTCCGCATTTAGCCTGCTGAAAACTGCTCAGAAAGACAGGCTATTGATTCCTCCGATATCAGTCGCATTGGAACGATCGAGGGTGCTAGGTGTGCTAGGCTAGCCTGGATTACACGTCCGGTGACGTGATTCGGGACGCTTTCGGCTTGCTCATCCAACGAGCCACCGTCATCGCAAGGCGGCTCCCGAGCGCTGATCGTCCCACGAGTTGAACGATTTTCGAGCAACTGGCAAGCCGCCATCCGTGTGATGTCGTGCCTGCGGGTTACTGGAACAGAAAGAGGACGAAGAATGAGCGGAGCGCTCGACGGCATTCGTGTGCTCGACTTGTCGAGGGTTCTGGCTGGTCCGTACTGCACCATGATGCTCGGGGATCTGGGCGCCGAAATCATCAAGATCGAGCAGCCCGGAATTGGTGACGACACCCGCCGCTGGGGCCCTCCGTGGGCAGGCGGTGAGAGTGCCTACTATTTTTGTGCCAATCGCAACAAGAAGAGCGTCACGCTCAACCTGAAGGACGAGCGCGCTCGGGACGTCCTACGTGGTCTGGCGCGTCAATCGGATATCGTCGTCGAGAACTTCAAGGTCGGCACACTCGACCGCATGGAAATCGGCTACGAGACCATGTCGGCGGAGAATCCAGGTCTCATCTGGTGCTCAATCACGGGCTACGGCCAGGACGGCCCGTATGCCGATCGCGCTGGGTACGATTTCGTGGCTCAAGGCGAGGGCGGCATCATGAGCGTCACGGGTGAGGTCGATGGCGAGCCAATGAAGGTCGGCATCGCGGTAGTTGACATAACAACAGCCTTGTTCGCATCGAATGCCATTCTAGCCGCGCTGCACGCCCGCGAAAGTACTGGTCGCGGACAGCGGGTCGACGCCGCGCTCCTGCCTTCGGCGGTCGCCTGGCTAGCCAACGTCGGCAGCAGCTATCTCACGTCTGGTGATTTACCCAAGAGATATGGGAATGCTCACGCGACGATCGTGCCATATCAGACCTTCAAAGGGCGCGACAAATGGTTCATCGTCGGAGTAGGCAACGATCGTCAGTTTCAGTCACTCTGCAGCCTGATGGGTCACCCTGAAATTGCTGGTGACGAGCGTTTCGCGACGAATCCGCGCCGGGTCGCCAATCGTGAGGTGTTGATTTCGCGATTGCAAGAGATTTTCGAAACTGAAGACGCCGACGTCTGGCTCAACGGCATGACAGCGGCCGGCATTCCCTGCGGACCGATCAACACGGTCGAGCAGGCGCTTGAACATCCCCAAATTCAGCATCGTGGGATGGTCGTCGACGTGCCGCATCCGACTGCGGGGAACGTTCGCGTGGTCGGCCCGCCGGTCATCATGTCCGACACACCCGCCGAAGTTCGCAGCCATCCGCCATTGCTTGGCGAGCACACCGATGAGATTCTGCACGAGCGACTGGGGCTTTCGGACGAAGCCATTGCACGGCTCCGTGAGGCGGGCGCGATCTAAGAGTGTGTTTGCTGAAGAAGTAGCGGAGGGAACCACCTACGCTCGTTTGCACGTATACGAACTATCCATGCAACGTTACCGTTGCGGAATGGGCGTGCCTGCGGCGAAGCTTGCTGTCGCACATGACACACCGATGCTGGCCGCGCCATTCAATCCGCAGGATCTTCGACTCGATCATCCAGATCCGGACGAGTGCCCGTGGCAACGCCTCCCGCGCAATCACCCGCCAGCGTAGTCAGCCTCATACGACTTCCGCTTCTGGCGATGCACCTAGGCCGTGCACGAACTCATGGTCGCATTACGGGCCTTCGCACACGAAGGCGATGGTTGGACTCCACGGCCAAATGCGGCGCTTGTCGACGTCCGAAGCAACAAGATTGTCGATGAGCCGGCACCCATCAGTGGCTGCGGCGGTCACTAGCACGTCAAAGGACGCAAACGTCACCTCGTGGTCGACACGATGGGAATGCCGATCTCGTTCCGTGTGCCGGCAATAGGCGTCCGTGATAAGGACGATCCTCACCGTGTGCTCGTGGAATTGAAGCCACTCGGCTCACGCATGGCACAGACTTGCGGAACGTGAGGAGTGCACGATCGGAACATGGGTGCACTGACGTGCAGTCATCAGTTGCGGATCAACGACGAGCGCTACACAACGACGACCGAGATCCTCATCGTGGTGGCGCTCTCGCGACTCCCATCGAGACGTCTCGAGAAGCGCTCCAGATAAATCACAAATCACGCACCAATATCGCCTTCAATTTCGGGCGTCTGTATTGTTGTTAGGTCCAATCCTATCCACATGCTTGACCATAAGAGCAATAAATGAGAAGATACATACCTCATCCGTAGATTAGCCAAATTTGATTGGAGATATGCCATGCCGGGTGAACATAAATCTTTGATGTTGGCTGGATTTCGGGTCGAACAGATGAGAGCCGGGAAGCACACACTGGGGCAGATTGTAATCAATGACGATGTAACCGTAGTATTCAGAATGAACGACACAGGTGGTTCTCCATTCCCCGATTTAGATTGCCTATCGTGCCAGATTAGCCATATCAGCCAGTGCGCGGATCTTGTGTGTCCGGATATCAAAGCACACGATCCTACAGCTTCATGCGCCGATGCAATTCGCGAGTGCATGAAACTCGCGTGTTCAGGCAGTTGTAGTTCTTCGGGGACACGCGGTGGTGGATTACTGGTACTTGCGTAGGACGTTCCAGCTTCAGCAAATGAGTCAGTGTCGGGAGAGACCATAGACAAGCAGGTGGACAAGGGTCATTCCTCGTCAAGCGATGTGACTGGAGCAGTCATACAGGGAGAGGAAAACATACAGGGAGAGGAAAATCGGTTGGCACTATATCGTTGATGACGAATGGCGTCATGGAGACCTCACACTCTCTGGTGCGGTGAGCCCGGCCGTCAAGCTGGTCGCGGCGCATCCAGGATCACACGTTTGTCGCCGCTGCTTTGGCAGCGAGCACAGAGCGGGCAAGTTATCGTTTGTCGCGCGCCGTACCACTCGTCATCGTGCATCGGCTCAGGTAACTGGAGGTGCGGGATGCTTGTGGTGCGTGCGCGGTATTGTGGGCTGGACGTCCACAAAAAGACCATGACGGCTTGTGCACTCATCACGAACGAAGTGGGGCGCGTCCAGAAGACGGTACGAACCTTCGAGACGGTCACGGCCGAATTTGTGACGCTGAACGACTGGCTGGAAACACTCGGGATCACGCACATGGCGATAGAGTCCACCGGTATTTGTCGGCCGCCCCTCTCCAATCTCCCGGAGGACGGGCGCACCGTTAGGGTGGTCAACGGCCGGCATATCCAGGCCGTTCCCGGTCGCAAAACGCACGTGCGTGCCGCTGAGTGGATCGCCGACGTCTGGCTCAACGGCATGACCGCAGCCGGCATTCCCTGCGGACCGATCAACACGATCGAGCAGGCGCTTGAACATCCTCAAATTCAGCATCGTGGAATGATCGTCGACGTGCAGCATCCGACTGAGGGGAGCGTGCGTGTGGTCGGCCCGCCGGTCATCATGTCCGACACACCTGCCGAAGTTCGCAGCCATCCGCCGTTGCTTGGCGAGCACACCGATGAGATCCTGCACGAGCGACTGGGTCTTTCCGACGAAGCTATTGCACGGCTGCGTGAGGCCGGCGCGATCTAAGCGGATCGGCGCATCAGGGTGGAAGTGCCCAATTCGTGGTTTCCGGAGTACGACCGCAACACCAACTCCGGTGCCGAGAGCAACTTCCCTCGACGCGCAGGTGGTCGTCGCGACGAATCGCATCTGCCATGAGCGGGTAGAGGGCGTCGCGATGCGTCTGTGGTGACGTGTCGTGACTGTTGACATCCCGCGCCCGCGTTCCGCCTGGTGCCAAGATTAGAAGTCCACGAAGTAATCGAACGAGCCGGTGTCAGGGTTCGCAGCGGTGCGCATGACTGCCCATTGATGGTAAGGGTAGGCTGGGGAAATCTCTTGAACGACCAGTCGAGATTGCGCAGGCAGAAGTCGCACGCTTTGCGGATCGCCGGAAGCTGGTAGTCATCGATGTACACGACGCTCGCCGGTAAGAGCAGGCGACCGAGGTAGATCAAGTCTGGGAACACCCGGTCGAAGCGATGGTTGACATCAACGACGGCAAAATCGAAGGTTCGGCCGTTAGCAACGAACTGCGGGAGGACGAGCTGCGACTCACCGTTGACGTGCTCGACGAACGGGCTGAGTCCCGCCTCCGCGATCAGTTGCAGACCGCAGTCATGGAATCTGCGCGCCTGATTCGGGTCCAGCGCGACGTGCCGCCAGTCGCGGCGATC
Source organism: uncultured Chloroflexia bacterium (assembly GCA_963785465.1). Lineage (GTDB taxonomy): Bacteria > Chloroflexota > Chloroflexia > Thermomicrobiales > Thermomicrobiaceae > CALAGB01. The sequence goes on from CAWAVM010000013.1 coordinate 310,625, forward strand.
GGTGGCGAGCATCCTCGCTCACAGATACCGCGCCGACACTCCAAAGCCCAACCCAATCTCGATGGATGCGGTCGGCGTAGCGGCAGCGACCCAACCCCGCAGAGCGTGCCCCTCGTCAGAGCCAATGGCGACCGGGAACACGGACAGCTCGGTGCCGTCCAATCATGAACGTAGGTGGCCTAAGTCGGTGACGTGGTGCAGGACTTCATCGATGCGGGCGGTCAAATGATGCGTGCACTGCTGCTCCCACGATCCCCCTTGTTCGTGCAGCGGGTGCCGCTTGACCCACCGCAGCGATATGCGTCTACTGTGCCGGCTCAGTATTTCTAACTCATGAGCGAACGGCAGCGGTTCGACTACAAGCTGGCACCGCTCGAGGTGCAACGACGGAGCTTCGGCGACTGCGGGGTTGACCAATTCAAACCGTCATTGCCGACTTCGTCCGGCACACCGGGCTTCTATCGCAGCAATCGGTGAAGGTTTATCTGCACGACTATCGATCGAGCAGTGTTGACATGCAAGTTCATCTCCTCTATAGTGTACATACGCGGAATCCAAACACCCTATACGGGCTTAATAATCACAAGTCAGCGATCGAGCTTGCCCTGCTCTGAAGGCAGTATGGCATCATCTTTGCTAACATTGGAGGTTCTCGTGCCATTCGCTTCGCGCACTCCGTATACTTCGGGTATCGTCACAACGCCGCCACCCCGGTTCGTCGTCGGCCACACAATATTCACATACAGGTAAAAATTCCTTGAAAGGAGGGTGTTGTGGTGACAGATCCTTGCCATTAAATGCCGACTCTGCCACACAGAATCGTAGCCAAATTTAGCTTTGTGCATTACGCACGTTCTCGCCGTATCCACATAATTTCCCCACAGGCCATTCACTACAAATAGCGGTGGGACGATAACATTTCGCTCGTCACATCCGTTTTTTATTTTGTTGCAACGGTCAATCTAGACACTACTATTTTCTGGGCATAACGCGAGACCGACGGAGCAATGTAAGGGGGCAGACTATGAAACTCGAAGAACTGCTTGGATACGTGCTCGACACCTTGTACGCGGGTCTGACCGGCGGATCAGCAGAGTTACCTTTGCCGCAGAACACGATCCTCAATTGGGTGCAGCCAGGCCTGCCGTTTGACGAATCCGCATTTGATTTCGCTATCGCGGGGCCGTTTGCTGGTCCTTCGGCGCTCACACTCGACTACTTCAAGAAACTAGTTGAAACCCTTATGGGTGATCAGAACGGTGATGGGGGGCTGTCGCGCGCTGACGCCATCAATCAAGCGAAGGTAATGTATCAGCAGAATCTTCTCGGTAGTTGGGAACAGTGGTCGCGGCTTGTGGACTTTATTCCCATCGTAAACCCCACCGAATCTCAAACTCAATGGCAACTCAAGCCCGGAGAGGGAAAACAGCAGCACGTCGGTATCGTCTACGCGCAAGCGGGTCAAACCGTGTCCAACGTATATGACGACACCTTGCAGCGGTGCTGGGTCGCGAACGAAGAACTGACAGACCAACAAAAGAAAATCATTGAACGTGCCAAGGCTCTGCTGCAGGAGGAGGTCGAGGTAGAAGATCTCTTGACCGGTGACAAGAAAACCGAAATCCGAGAGAGCCGGGTCATGACCGCCTACAAGCAAAAGAAGATCGATTATGAGAATGCGGTTATCGACTACGCCACGCGTCTTGCTCGAGCCAATAACGGCACCGCTGCGGATCTGGTCGAGTGGTCCAAAGCGGCGGCATCTATAAGCGGCGAGCCGCCCAGGCTCTCAGTGATTGGGTCGCCAATGGGTACAAAGACGACGTTGAAAAGGCTCAGGCCACCATCGACCACATTACTGGGAGTAGCATGGTGGCCTGGATGTCAAGACTCACACAGGACATCGAGATGGTACGCGATAACGTTCAGGGTGCCTTTGGCTATTCATTCTTCCCAGCTGCGCTCTTGCCAGGTGGCTTCGCGCGCAGTGCTGGATGGGCGCGCCTCTCAGAACATGAACTGCACAAGAAGCATCGTTCCTCGTCGTCATCGAGGGATTGGGGCGCGTCTGGAGGCCTCAATCTCGGGTTCTTGAGAATTGGCGGCTCGGGCGGTGGACATAAGAGCGATCATCAGGTGAGCTTTGGACAAGAGTCATTTGGGATCGACTTTGAGTACACACAGGTAGAGATTGTCCGCCCTTGGTTCAATCCCAATTTCTTCCTCTCGCGTGGGTGGAAACCCAAGGATGAGTTTATCCGAGATCATAACGGTCAAGCATTGCATTCCGACGGGAAGGAGAAACCCCAAGGTGTCATGATCGGATACCCTACCAAGGCGCTGTTCATCCGCAACCTCACCATCACAAGTCAATCCCTGGCAACTTTCATGAAAATGCACGAGGATGATGTGCACGCCGGTGGCTCTGTAGGGTGGGGACCGTTTTGTCTCGGGGGTCATTACGCCCAAAGTAACGCGCAGAGCCAATACAATCTTGACGTCCAGGGAGCCACTGTCACGGTTAGGGGACTGCAGTTAGTGGGCTTTCTCAGCGCGCTTTTCCCCTATTCTGCCAACCCCGACCCGAACGTCAAGAAGTGGATTTGAGGTCGGATCATGATGCAGGCTGGTCTTCATATTGGTCTGGCTGCTTGGATCAATGAACAGCAGAACACCAGCGGCTTTCCCGTGTATCCGGCAACTCCGATAACCACTGAGCTGATCAACTTGGAGGCCATTCAGACCTCCAACGATTTAGCTCAGGCTGCGGAGTTTGCGCGGCTGGTGAACTTCGTTCCCCGTCAGGGGCAAGTCGCCGATATATTCAATTCTTCCACGGTATTGTGGAATGTGCACCGAGATATCCTCAGTCGCATGGAATTCGCTACAGAACCGTGGACAGATGCGGAAAAGGAACAGTACCAAGAGGCCCGCGCGATACTATACACGACCGACGCATCGGGGCGGCCCTCACCTTCGGACAAACTACAACTCTACACTGAACTGATGCACGCGTATGAGGATCTGAGAACCAGTGGAGGCAGCCAGTCGGAAATCGATCAGGCACTGGCCGATTGGACCGTGATGGGCTATAGGAGCGAGGTCGATAACGCGCTTGCCGTTATGACGAGATTGGAATCGCGTTCTCACGCACGCAGGCCGAGTCTGAACGAGCATCACTACAAGATGAGCGGCTGCGAGTCTCAGGAGAGTTGACGTTTGCCGCCACATACTTCGCGCCGCTCTCGGCTCTATCGCGGCAAACCTGGATGGCTGCCAAGGTCTCGTTTCATGACCTTGACCGCGCCGTCGGCCAAGGTCCGATCAGGGGTGCGTGGAAGACGTACTTGGGAAGTCGCACCGGCGAGGTCTCGTTCGACTACGCGGTCGTCCACTGCCTACGCCCGTGGTACACGCCGGCACTGTATCAGGCGGACGATTGGAAGATCACACCCGATGGTTCGATTGTATCGAAAGGTAATGGCACCGACGGTGAGTTAGTCGCATGGGTGGACGCGGTCTATCTTGTCAGCGTCACGGATATCACGATTAGGCCGATGCCACGACCGAAACCAGAACCACGACTACCAACACGCGTGTTGGTGAACCCGCGCCTCGCAAGTAGCGCGGAGATACGTCTTGAACGCCCCGTGGTGCGTTCAAAGTCGATCGACGTAGCAGGTCCAAGGTTGGGGGTCGTCATCGGCACAAAAGCACCACCCAGTGGTCCAACATCCGCCAGAGTGGCCGGTACCGTACTCTCGTCGGATGCCGCAAACGCACGATTCACGGCGCTCAGTTCGGGCGCTGTGAGGAGATTGACCGCCATAGACATGAGTCAGCGGTACGCAGTAGCACTTTCCTATTTGAGAAAACGCCGACCGACCGAGGTATCTCTGCCTCCTGAGGACACGTCGATCTATGTAACTGGGTTCGGTTGCACGAAAATTCCTTTCGCTCCGAATCCGAATCCCAACTACGATTGGTCTTAATCTCGTGAAGGAAGGTCATCATGCTCTTAGCACACCGATTCACGGCAATTCCCACTCGCAACTGCCGAATGCGCCTGGAAGAAGCGCAGTCAAACGCAATGCCGATCGCGCGCGGCGAAAGCAATCATAGCGCGGTGACGGCGATCCAATCTGCGCTTGCCGATCTTAACCGTGTCTACCTGTCGACCGCAGAGGTTGATGGATACTTTGGCCCGCGCACGTACGCCGCAGTTGAGGCCTTTCAGCGTGACTATGGTCTTGCCGCTGACGGTATTGTCGGACGTCAGACACTGACACAACTCGATACGCTGTTCAGCAGTGATGTGGTTCGGAACCCTGTTGGCCGAAGCGTCCACATTGGCGTTGATCGCCTGGACGCTGGTCACTATGGATCTGACTTTGCCCTGGGGAGTTGCGTAAACGACGCCCGCAAAATGCGTGAGATCGCCGATCGTCTGGGCTATGACGCGACGACGCTAGAAAATGAAAGCGCAACCACGGCGAATTTCACCGGTTTTCTGCGCCAGGCAATCTCTGACCTATTTGCGGGAGACTCGCTTCTGATCACCTTCTCCGGACATGGCTCGCAGATACCCACGAATTCAGTCGATGACGAACCTGACCTGCTGGACGAGACGCTGTGCTTCTTCGACCGAATGTTGGTAGACAATGAGCTGTACTTCCTTCTGTCTCAACTCCGAGACAACGTCCGTGTTCACGCGGTCTTTGATAGTTGCCACAGCGGGACAGTTTACAAAGACATTCTCATTTCGGATCCAAAAGGGTTCGATCAGGTCAAGCAGGATTACGCTGCCGACACGATGGGTACTCTCAAGGAACTGACGACCATTTCGGTGGCGGAAGTTACGGTCGCGAGCGGAGATGGTAATCCAGTCTCGGCTCGGCCAATAGCGACCAAGAGCCTTGCGAAAGCATTGGACGGTGGCAAGCCCGCCCTCTCGGATCCACCAGTGCCCACGAAAGATCTGAACGACGACATTGCGGAGCTTTTTGCCGAGGTGAATGCTGGATTGGTCACCGGTAAAGCGAAAACTATCGATAAAGCGGACAGTTTTCCGATCTACGAGCAACACCAAGCGCTCTATGACGCCGTCAGAGCGGCTGCGGGTCCGCAAGCAAGTCAATACCTCTCTTGTCCCTCGTGACGCTGTCAGCCTGCCAAGACTGGCAGACAACGCCAGCGGGTCAAGTCTATAGTCTCTTCACCTATAACATTATTACTGCATGGGACTCGGCTTCGTTCGATGGATCGTACTCAGCGTTCTACAGCAGACTGAAGAATGCGAGTCTCCCGACGTCCACCGCTCAAATGCATTCGGACGGTGTCGGTCGGGGTGAGTTCAGGCTCTACGAGAGACCGTTCGTCTTCTGAGAAAGTTTAACCGGAACGGTACCGTGCAAGGAGCGCGCTATGTCGTTGCAGGATGGTAAGTCTGGCGATACCAGGTCAGAAAGTGTAGACCCGGAAGACGGGCCGCAGGCCCCGACCGCGCCAAGTAGGGACGAGCTTGAACAACGTCTTCGACCGGGAAATTGGTCGGCGTTGGGATTCCTGGGGACACACGAGCCGCTGGACGACGTGGTGGCTCGGGACATCGAGACGGTGACGCGCTTGGGGATATCCTACGAGGGACTGGCCGATGCATTGGAGCAAGTCCAGTGGACAGCTTTGGAGATGTATCGTACGCCGGTCCCGGATGATCGAATTGAGGAGGTGCTAGCGCACCAAACCTTCTTTCCCAATTTCTACGATCCAGAAAGCATCCCGCGGTTCGATCTGCAACACCTCCCTGACGCCAAGTCAGGCTTCATGATCGGCCACCTGCAGGTGTTCCTCGTCAACTATAAGGATTGGTTAACCTGTCCGTGGGGTTGTAACGTGTACAGTAGCAGTGACTTCATGATCGTCAATCGTCAGACCGGGGAATCTGTCACGGCGTCCGAATTGATGCCGCATCTAATTCGGACTCACCATTTTTTCGCAGGTCAGCATTCGCCGTATCGCACCGACCCGGAGCAGTTGGCTCAAGTGTTGGAACTAGTAAACTAACAAACTTTCAATATGGAACTCGGCGCGCGGAGTGTGGCTTTCTGCACACCAACGAAAGTCAAGCCGTCGCATCATCGCGACGGCTGCCCGAGCGCTAAACCTGCTATCGAAACGGGATAACTTCAACCTGATTGACCAAAATCACAGGAGGGGTCAAGGTTATGTTCGAACTGTTGTTCAGGAAACTGGATGACCTTTTCGTTGACTTTGGCGCGTTGAAGGCGGTGAAGCATAAACTGCTCAACCAGCCTGATCCGGCTGCTGAACGGCTCGCCGTCGCGCTCGTGGAGATCTCGAAGATCCACGGGGCCGTCCAAACCTAGTTCCCTAGATACATGGGGTTGTGGTTCGATCCGGAAGCGCCGAATCGTGAGAACCGCCGGGATATCGCAAAGCTGGTCAGCCTGAGCGCCGCGCCCATCGAGGCGCGACTCCGAGAGGAGCGAGGACATTGCCACAGGATCTCCACCCAGGGACCATAGGGCGGCGTGATCGACAGATCATAAGCACGGCCCCAGAGCACCACCGCGCCAGCCTCTACAGCGCGCACACCGAGATGCTCGACGAGCGTCGTCTTGCCGATCCCCGCCTCACCGCTGACGAGCGCAAGCGAATCGCGTCCGGCCGGCGCGGCATCGAGGTGCTGGTGGAGAACGGTTCGTTCCTGCGTTCGGCCAATGAGGGAGCGGCCACGGGAGGGTGACCGTTTCCCGAGGTCCACCATGGGCGATCTCCCCGCGCGAGCCCACGTCTGAGCCCAAAGGTTGTGACAATGTGCTTGGACGTTAGTATAGCAGCGGATCTACACGGCAGGTCGCCGTTTCACGAGTCATGATCTTGGTCGCTGGGCCAGTTGTTCCGGATACCATCAGCAACCAGCCAATCGCTGCACGAGCAGAGAATATGGCCGATTAATTTGTACGCTGTCATGGGGGATCGGCCTAATCGCACTGCTGACAATTGTCTGGTGTGCAGGGCGCTGTTGTTTCCGTCGTACCTGACTTCGTTGCCGTGGATCACTCAGAATGCGTTGGTCAGGTCCAGCGATTCTCAAAAACCGCCGGTTTTCATACTCTGGCCGAGCCGTTGGCGAAACCAAGCGATTCCCACATAACCCCGTTCTCAGAATCGCGACTCGCAATCTCCGTTTTGCTTCTTGATATCGCCGCTAACTTTTGAGAGGACACCGGGTGTCCACCGATGACCGGGATTTGTCGCTGCAGCGTGAAAAGCCACGCTCGATGCGAAGGAGATCGGCTTCATGAGGCTCTCCGAGCAGATCGACACCACGGCCTCGGGTCGGATGCTTGTCTTCCACATCTTCGGGAAGCAGACTTTGATTGAACGGGAGATGATCCGCGAACGCACCCACGTGGGACTGGCCGCAACGAGGGCTTTGGTGAGCCCGGAAGTTGCGCTGGGGTGCGCGCCAGGCCTCTGGTCAACGATAGTTCGAGCTCATGCCTGAAACAGCGGATTTGAGTGACGCGGTTGCAAGGTCAACTCGCCGCGAGTTCCACAGCGCGGTCCAATGACTTCTGACGTCGGCGAGATGGTCCGGCAGGCGCTATTCCGGTGCCGGACTATCTCGCGATCAATGTCGCCCAAGCAATTCAGTCAGGCTGCGGCCGCTCGGCGCGCGACCGGTACGCTCGGCCTCTTCGTCCAGACGTCCAAACCCGTTCTGAACATAGCGGATACCGAGCCAGCGGAATGGCTCCGGCTCCCAATCGGGCGAGTGATGATCGACCGTCGGCAACTCCGTTAGCTCAGAGTGCTTGCCGGTGATCAGATCGGTCAGTACCCGACCCGAGAGATTAGCGGTGGCGACGCCCTGACCGGTGTAGCCACGCGCGCTCGCCACATGTGTCGACGGATCGTAGGTCATCGTCGGCATCCAGTCACGCGGCATTCCGAGCGGACCTCCCCACGCGTGGGTGAAACGCACGTCCTTGAGCATCGGGAACCAATCAACGGTCATTTGGCGCAGCATTGAATGAGTCGGCTCGTAACGGTCGTACTCGTCGGCAATTTGGGAATTGTAATGATACGGCGCACCACGACCACCGAAGACTATCCGGCCGTCAGTGGTCTTTGAGAGATAATCGACGGTGAATCGATTGGATGAAACGCATTCCCGGCTCTCCCAGCCGATCTCTTCCCACTGCTGGTCACTCAGCGGCTCGGTCAAGACGATCAACGAATAGACCGGAATCAATTGACGGCTGAGCTTTGGCAGCTGCGACAGATACGATTCACCCGCCAGCACCAGCGTCCGCGCCCGCACGTCGCCCTGATCGGTGATCAGACGAGGGGATTGACCCTGAGTGTAATCGGTCACTGCGGTCTGTTCATAAATCGTCACACCCAACCCCTCGACGATGCGTGCGAGGCCGCGTGCCAGCTTAGCCGGATGGACCACCGCGCAATTCGGCGTGAAGAGCGATCCGAGAGACCCGGCTACCTTGATCCGCGCCTGGGTCTCCTTCTCATCGAGCAGGACGTAATCGTCGGCCAAATCGAACTCTTTGTAGGTCTCGATAGCTTCGTTCGATTGCCGGCAGCTGCTGAACACCCCGCGCGACACGCAGAGCACCCGATTTCTGAAAATCGCAGGCGATCTCTTCCGCGGCGACGACGCGCTCGATCTCATTGACGGTCGCGACCATTGCTTTAACCTGCGATTTCGCTGCTCCGGTACCGAACCGTTCGGCCATTCTCGGCAGTGAGAGCTGTAGCCCGGGAGTAACCCACCCGCCATTGCGACCGGATGCCCCAAAACCAGCGATCTCCTTCTCGACGATTGCGATGTTCAGCGACGGGTCGCGCTTCTTCAGGTAGTACGCGGTCCAGAGGCCGGTAAATCCGGCTCCGAGGATGGCGACATCAACGTCGATCGATCCGTCAAGAGCAGGGCGCGGCGTTAGATCGTCGCCACACGACTCGAGCCAATAGCTATACCGACGATAGTCTTTCGCCATAACGCCCGTCACTCCTTTCGCCCGCCGTCATCGATCACGCGGCTGAACCAGATCGATGTCTACGAGCGAGCGTAATCGAAGACGAAGCCTCTGTCGAGCACCAGCGGCCACGTGCCATGTAGCCTGTTGTCATCCCTCACGCCAGCGTTTAATGTGACCCAATCAACCCGCGAGACCAGTCGTAAGGCGCGGTGGCTCGCACGGGCAGTCACGAAGCAACGGGGTGGCCCTGTGGCGACACGAAGTCAGCTAGAGCAAGAGATTCACGAGCAGCCTGAAGCTGTAACTCAGTTGATCTCGTCCGGTAGCGGAGACGTCGACCAGATCGCCGGTCGCATCCACGCCGTGGATCCTGCGTTCGTGATGATCGCTGCCAGGGGCACATCGGACAACGCCGCTCGCTACGCAAAATACCTCTTCGGCGCTCGCAACAAGCTTCCGGTTGCACTGGCAGCGCCATCTCTCTTCACCCTCTATCACGCTCCTCCAAAACTGCGAAATGCGCTGGTGCTCGGCATCAGCCAGTCTGGTCAGTCTCCTGACATTGTGTCAGTCATTCAGGAGGCTCGTGACCAAGGCGCTTTGACCCTGGCTTTGACAAACGATTCCGCCTCAACGCTGGCACACACGGCCGAGCTATGCCTTTCGCTCCACGCAGGTGAAGAAAAGTCTGTCGCTGCGACCAAGACCTATACGAACGAACTAACCGCACTCGCAATGCTGTCAGCAGCGCTTGAAGGCGATGCAGAGGTTCACAATCAGATCGCACGACTCCCTGGCCTCATCACCGAAACGTTGCGGCTTGGCAGCGATATTCGCCGTGAAGCGTCCCGATTCGCGGCGGCGCGCCAGTTCGTGGTGATCGGTCGCGGCTACAACTATGCAACCGCCTTCGAGATCGCCCTGAAGATCAAGGAGACGTCCTACGTCGTGGCCGAAGCCTATTCATCAGCAGAGTTCCTGCATGGCCCGATTGCTATCATCGACGATGGATTCCCCGCCATCGTGATCGCACCGCAGGGTGCGGTCTTCGACGATATCGAGGCGCTGCACAACATCCTCGTGCAGCGCAAGGCCGACATGATCGCCATCACGGATCAGAAAGATTTGCTCGATCGCGCGAGCTCGCCATTACCCCTGCCGCAGGGAATTCCCGAGTGGCTCTCGCCCATTCTCGCGGTGATTCCAGGGCAACTCTGGGCGCTCGAATTCGCCAGAGCGAGAGGAATCGATCCTGATCAACCGCGAGGTCTTTCGAAGGTGACGCGGACGCGGTAGAGCAGGCGTTGACCAGTCAATCTCTGCTGAAGATCGTCCGCACTCTCGCGGACGTGACACAGAGGATCGGTGTAGACGAGCTCCAAAGGTGAACACGAATTGCGATTTCAGCGTCACTATTGACGTCAAGGGCAGAGCACCGTACGGTGCCGGGGACTCGAATTAGGAGGGACCCATATGCAGATTGGCTTCAGCCTTCCAACGCGAGGACCGCTCGCGTCACCTGAAAACCTGACAACACTCGCTGAGAGAGGCGAGGAATTCGGCTTTGACATCGTCGCGGCAAGTGATCATGTCGTAATACCGCGAGCCATTGACTCACGTTATCCCTACAGCGCCTCGGGTCAGTTTTCCGGGGACCCAACGGGAGCATGCCTCGAGCAGCTTAGTCTACTTACCTATGCCGCCGCACGAACAACCCGTATGAGATTACTCACCTCGGTGATGGTTGTGCCGCAGCGGCCTCCTGTCCTGACGGCGAAAATGCTGGCGTCGCTTGACGTGCTATCGGGCGGACGCTTGATATTCGGCATCGGCGCCGGTTGGATGCGGGAGGAGTTCGAAGCCCTCGGGGCGCCGCCATTCGAGGAACGTGGATCGGTGACCGACGAGTTCGTTCGCTCGTTCAAAGAGCTTTGGACCAGCGACGAGCCTTCATTTCAGGGCAAGTACGCGAATTTCAGCCAGATTGCCTTCGCGCCGAAGCCGGTTCAGCGACCCCATCCTCCGATTTGGGTCGGAGGTGAGAGCCCGGCTGCCCTCCGGCGCGTCGCGCGTCTCGGCGACGCCTGGTATCCGATCGGGAGCAACCCACGCCACCCGATGGGAACGGTTGAACAGCTCAGTGCAGGCGTTGCCCAAATGCGACAGTATGCGCGCGAGGCGGGTCGCGATCCGTCCGAAATCGATCTCGCCTATAGCGCGGGATGGTACAACGACAAAGAGGCTGAGCAAACAACGGATGGCGCCCGTCGAACCTTCACTGGCATACCTGAGGTGGTCGCAGCCGACATTCGTGCATTCGCGGAGTTGGGGGTACGCCACCTTATCCTCGGCCTGCAAGACGGCACGATAGACGGGATGCTGGCTCGCATGGAGCGCTTCGCATCAGTGGTCAGACCGAGAATCGGCGATTAGCGCCACAGGACTTTTGAAAACGACAAGCACGTTGAGCCGGAGTGCGTCCGGCCAGGTGTACGCAACTCGGAGGTAAAAGCAATGGCCGATCCCACGTCAGCGCCATACGGCTCATGGAGTTCGCCGATTTCAGCTGATATTGCGGCATCGAGCGCAATGAGCCTATCGCAGCTAACGGTCTCAGGTGAGGATATCTACTGGCTCGAAGGTCGGCCCAGCGAGGGTGGCCGCTACGTTATCGTGCGCCGCACGGCCGACGGGTCGATCGGCGACGTCACGCCGCCCGGATTCAACGCGCGAACCCGAGCCCACGAATATGGCGGAGGCTCGTATTTCGTGAGCCGTTCGACGGTCTATTTCTCGGACTTCACTAACCAGAGGCTCTACCGTCAAGACTCGGGGGATGACCCGATCGAGATTACGCCTGAGCCGGACATCGAAGCAGGTTTGCGCTTTGCAGACGGCGTCGCGACTCCGAATGGGCGTAGCGCCATCTGCGTTCAAGAACGCCACTTTGCTGATCGAGAGGCCACAAACGAGATCGTGCGCCTATCGTTGGATGGTTCGTCGGCACCACAGGTACTGGCATCGGGCAACGACTTCTATGCCTTTCCGCGGGTGAGCCCGGACGGTGGTCAGCTTGCCTGGACCACCTGGAACCATCCGAATATGCCATGGGACGGCTGCGAGCTCTGGGTAGCCGATCTGACCGCCACGGGAATCGACAACGCGCGTAAAGTCGCAGGCGGAGATACCGAGTCGATATTCCAGCCGGAATGGAGCCCGTCCGGTGTGCTCCATTTCATCTCCGATCGATCCAACTGGTGGAACCTTTACCGTCTCGAGAACGGAGAAGCCGTAGCTCTGGCTCCGATGGAGTCGGAGGTAGGCGTACCACAGTGGTCGTTTGGGTTCTCGCGCTATGACTTCCTGCCGGACGGTACCATCGCGTTCGTCTACGCGGAGGCTGGAAGCGATGTTCTCGGACTGATCCGTCCAGGCAGCAACTCGATTGAGACGTTGAACACCGGCATGACCTCCCTTGACTACTGCCACACATCGGCGAATGGACAAATCTGGGCGATCGGAGGGAGCCCGACCGAGTTCGCGACCGTCGTGTCGATCGATCCCACCTCCGGAGCCGTCGAAGAGGTACATCGCAGCTCTGAGCTGCGCGTCGATCCAGGTTACGTCTCTGTCGCCGAGCCGATTGAGTTTCCGACTGAAAACGATTTGACGGCGCACGCATTCTTCTACAAGCCGATCAACAAGGATTTCGACGGGCCATCCGGCGAGCGCCCGCCACTTCTGGTTTTCAGCCATGGCGGGCCAACCGGGGCTACCAACTCCCAGTTCAGTCTTGGCATCCAATTCTGGACGAGTCGCGGTTTCGCCGTGGTCGATGTCAACTATGGTGGCAGCACTGGCTACGGTCGCGAATATCGTGAACGGCTAAAGGGGAACTGGGGCGTGGTCGATGTCGACGATTGCGTCAACGCGGCGCACTTCCTGTCCAATCGAGGCGATGTCGACGGCGACCGGTTGGCGATCCGGGGTGGCAGTGCCGGAGGGTTCACCACCCTCAACTCGGTCACATTCCGCGATGTCTTTGCGGCGGGCGCCAGCTATTACGGGCTCGCCGATCTACCCGCGTTCGTCAGCGAGACCCACAAATTCGAGTCACGGTACCTCGATGGCCTCGTTGGTCCGTTTCCTGAAGCGCGCGACGTCTACGAGGAGCGATCGGCGGCTTATCACACCGATCTGCTTTCGTGCCCACTCGTGCTGTTTCAGGGACTCGAGGACAAAGTCGTGCCGCCCCACCAGGCGGAGTTAATGGTCGAGGCTCTGAAACGCAAAGGACTGCCGTATGCCTACATCGCCTACGAGGGTGAACAGCATGGCTTTCGGCGCGCCGAGAACATCAAACACAGCCTCGAGTCGGAGCTTTACTTCTATTCGCGGATCTTCGGTTTCGAGCCAGCCGGCGACATCAAACCGATCACGATCGAAAACCTGTAACTTCGATCGTCACTCGCATCGTCGATTTGGGGGCGGCCATGTGGGCCGCCCTTTTCGATGCGATGGTGCCTCACAGATCGTGGACTAGAAGCTGTCTGAGAAGGGGGAAGGGAGCAGAATCCAGGTGTTGCCACCGTATCGCCTCCTGCCATTCTTCTCGTTGTCCACTGCCGGTTTCAGAGTTCCCGCGCAACGGTCAACCGTTCGCCGCGCCACGCCCGCAGCGTCGCATACGCCGCCCAGAGGCCGAAGAGCAGCGACCCGAAGTGGATGATGTCTGCCAGCGCGTAGGTCAGTGGGGAAAAGGGGAACGTCACGCCGTTCAGCACCGCCCAGATACTGGAAAGGACGAGCAGGCTTGGCAGCGCACCACGGCCTCCGACGGCGGCTTGCGCCATCGACCAGCTCCACCATCCGTAGACGGCGCCCACCACCCCGAGATAGACGGCCACGCCCCAGGTGTTGAAGTCCGTCGTGTCAAAGATAACGCCGTAGTCGGCCGCACTGTGCGCCAGGCTGAAGGCAAGCGCCAGCGCGTTGAGCTGCAGGCAGCGCGCGAGCTTTGGCGTATAAGCCGTCCCGGTTACCATCTTGGTACTCCTTCTCGAAGGCGATGTACTCATCGCCAGTGCCACCATCACCAATATGTGTCGTCTCGAGAATGACCGTTACCCTCGGCCAGTTGTGCCACTCCGATCAGCAGCCAGAAGACGCCCCAGCCCCCGATCGGGTAGTTCGGCCAGAGGCCGTGCAGCGCGAACGCGGGATCCATCACCAGCGGGACATAGAGGCTGCAGTCGAGCGGGGCGAGGCGGTGCCAGCCCGAGCCCGCAGACCCGACAGTGGGCCACGTAAACTGCCGTAGTCGCCGAGCAGTCAGCGCACCGGCCCGGTACCCGGGAGTACCTGTGCGCCGAGCTGCTGAATCAGGCCGAACAGGTCCGGACTGGACCAATACTCCTCGATTTTCCCGTCACGCCCCAGGCGCTGAATCGACACAAGCTGCCAGATAGCGCGTTTCCCAGTTGGAGGAATACCGAGGAAGTCCCCTCGATGCGTTCCAATGAGCGTGAGACGCTGGACCACCCTATCGCCCTCGGCAATCTCGTCCTCGACCACAGCGCGAAGATCAGGGAAGGCCCAGCGGAGCCCTCGCACCAACTGCTTCATCCCCTCGGCGCCGGGAGCGAGAGGCGCAGGCGCATGGTAGCGGCAGTCTGGTGCGAGAACCTCGTCGGCGATAGCCAGGTCTCCCTGAGTGAGCAACTCGTCGGCGACGCGACGGGCTCGGGCCTTGAGTTCGTCCAGCGGCATGGTTTACTGTCCTTCTATCTGGTTGTGCCGACCTCAGCTTTCGTCCAGTGGACGAAGCGCGATGGTCAGGATTCTGATTGCCACCGCTCGCCGCTCGCGAGCAGCGATCGCTGCTCGTTTGCCGCCGCGACGGTAACTCGCCGCACAAGTAGCACAATGCTGAGTGTGAGCGCCCACAGTAGAAACGGTATGAGTCCTCCGAAATAGCCGACGAACTCCAGTGGACCGTACAGATTGCCTATACCGGCCACTCCGACCAGCAAGCAGAGCGCCGGCGGGAGCGCCACCCAGCCGAGCCAACGTGGGGCCACCCCGCTCCCAAGGATGCCCGTGCCAGCGCCAGCCAGGAATACTGCCAGCGGGAGTCCCATGAACGGGACCATCATGTAGAAATAGAAGAGGGCCTGCACCGCGCCCGAGTCACCCTCTAGTGCGACCCGATAGGCGAGCGCGGCCGCCGCCATGTTGACGACGAGCGACACCGCGACCACGCCTGCGGCACCTGTCAGGATCAGGTTGGCGCGGATGCCCAGCGCGTCCGCGCCGCCACGCCGCACGAGGCCGGCAAGCCCAGCGGCGAAGGCGAGAAAGCACACCATCCCCAGGCTCTGCAGGTAGAAGCTCGCGAGCACCAGTTCACGGTTGTCGCTGAAATGCGCACGTACGGTGTCCAATGGTCCAGTTGGAGACGGATCCGCGCCACTGAGGCCAAGTCCGACGACGGTCAGTGCCACGAAGGCAATACCCGCCGCCGCCGTCAGCCTTGCCCATGATCGGAACTGGTCCGACGGAGTCTGCGCTTCGTGAGCAGGCTTTGCCAAAATCATGACTGTTGCTCCTTTCACTGCTCGGTGGGTGCCGATCACCCGACCAAAACGCCGGATGAACCTCACTTTGCACCCTCCGAATGTCGGGCAACAGCACGAGCACTGCACGTTCACTCCACGTTCACTCCACAATTCCGTTCAGCGAAGGTGGTGACCGGCGCGGTATCATAGGGAAACACCATCAATCATTCGCAAGACGCGTCCGACGGGAGCCACTCGAATGACCTCTTCGGAGCCCACGAGTTTTGGTGCAACGCTCAGGCGCCTACGCCTGGCAGCCGGAATGACCCAGGAAGCGCTCGCCGAGCGAGCCGGGATGAGCGCCGGAGCGATCAGCGAGTTAGAGCGCAACCCCTCTCGACAGCCGCGGTTGGACAGCGTGGCGTTGTTGGCCGATGCGCTGGAACTGGACCAAGCGGATCGCGATCATCTCCTCTTGATCGCGCGGCCCGACCGTTCGCTCGTGGCCGCGACGACCTCAGCACGCGCCATCCCGCGTCCGCTCACACCGCTGTTCGGGCGCGATGGAGTTGCCGCCGCAATCGCAGACCTGATGCAGTCCAAGGTGAACCAGTTGATCACCTTGACCGGTCCCGGCGGGGTAGGAAAGACGCGACTGGCTTTCGAGGTCGCGACCCGCGTGGAGCCGGACTTTGCCGATGGCGCCGTCTTCGTGGACCTTGCGCCACTGCGCGATCCCGGGCTAGTCCTACCGACTATTGCCACGCGACTGGGGCTGGAAGAGCGCGACGCGACCCCTCTTGACAGACGGATGACGGCGTACCTCAATGGCAAGCGATTCTTGCTTCTTCTCGACAACTTCGAGCACGTGATGGCGGCGCGCGACGCTGTGCTTGCCCTCACGGAAACCTGCCCACGACTGGTTGTGCTGGCGACGAGCCGGGCGGCGATGCGTGTTCGCGGGGAGCGCGAGTTCCGAGTCGCGCCACTTGAGTTGCCCGACGAAACCGCCTCGCCCGAGACGCTGACGAGGTCGGCCGCAACCGCCTTCTTCCTGGATCGGGCACAGGCCGTCGGGACGGAGCTTGCGCCAAATGCGGCGACCGCGGCCGTGGTGGCCGGAATCTGCCGACGACTCGATGGACTGCCACTGGCGATCGAACTGGCAGCGGCTCTGACACGTGTCCTACCGCCCGCGGCGCTGCTGGAGCGTCTCGAACGCCGACTGAATTTGCTGGTTGGAGGGCCGCATGACCTGCCGGATCGCCAGCGGACGATGCGCGGTGCGATCGCCTGGAGTTATGACCTGCTTGACGAGTCTGAGCGTCGGCTCTACCGCTGGCTCAGTGTCTTCGCGGGCGGTTGCACCATGGAAGCGGCGGAAGCGGTCAGTGCCGACTTCGACGAAGCTCTATCAACCATGGAACTGGTGGCCGCACTGGTAGACAAAAGCTTCCTGCGGCAGGCACACGAAACGCTGGCGCCGCCTTCCGAACCGCGCCTGATGATGCTGGAGACGCTTCGTGAGTATGGTCGTGAACGGCTCGATGAGAGCGGCGAGGTCGAGGCCTGTCAGAAGAAGCACGCTGCGTATTATCTGGCGTTGGCGGAGGACGCGTCGTTCGAGCTGAACGGGAAGGGCGGTGCGGCCTGGAGTCAGCGATTGGAGACTGAGCATGACAACCTCCGCGTCGCCCTGCGCTGGGCGATCGACCGTGGCAACAGCGACATTGCGCTGAGGATTGCCAGTGCCCTCTGGCGGTTCTGGTCTGCGCGCGGCCACCTGAGCGAGGGACGTCGGTGGCTGCGTGAGTCGCTATATCTCCCGGTTGATCCGGAGAGGACTGCCGACTTCGCGCGGTCAAACGCCCTGGTCGGGGCGGCGAGTCTGGCAATTCAGCGGCGGGGAGACGCGCGTGGCGGAGGCGGTCGCCCTTGCCCGCGAGCGAGAGTCAGCGACGCGCCTCGTGACGGCGCTCAACACCCAGGGCTTGATGATGCGTTTGCGAGACGAATATCGCGAAGCCGCCCGCTGCCACGAAGAGGCGCGCGCGGTAGCGGAGGCGTTGGGGGAGCCAGAAGGCGTAGCTGCCGCTCTGGTGGGCCTCGCTTACGTCGCCGCGTTCACCGGAGACGTTGCCGGGGCCGACAAGTTATTCGACCAAGCTGTGTCGCTGCTCCGCGAGGGAAGTGACTTGCGCGGCCTTGCCGAGGCACTCGTCGGCGCAGCGGTCACGTCGGGACATGCCGGAGAATTTGCGCGGGCGGAGAAGTTGGGCGGCGAATCGTTGGGACTGTTCCGCGCGCTTGGGGACATTGGCCGGGTAGCGGATACCCTGTGGATGCTGGGTGTCGTTGCGCAGTTTCAGGGGAAGTTCGACGACGCGTCGGCACTCCATGACGAGGCTCTGGCGCTTTACCGTGAACGCGGAGACGAGCACGGAATCGTCCAGGCCCTGGGGGCATTGGGCCAAATCGCCCTCCGACTTGCGGACTATACGCGTGCCCGGTTGCTATTCGACGAGGCACTGGCCACAGCGCGGCGGCGGGATGATCGTTGGGGACAGGCCACGACACTGATCCAACTAGGCCTCACGGAGCTCGCGACGGGCGCCACGGCTCGCGCGTCAGCACAACTCTCCGAGAGTGTCATGATTCTCGAGTCCATCGGCAATCCGCTGTATATTTCGTGGTGCTTGGAGGGGATGGCAGGCGTGGCGGCAGCCCGAGGCGAGTGGCCTCGCGGGGCGCGCCTGTGCGGAGCGCGGGATGCCCACATCGCGCGGCTCGGAGCGGAGCTACCAGCGGCGCACCCGGAGGGCTACCAGCGCGCTGTAGCGAGCATTCGCGCGGCACTCGGCGAGCGCACCTACGAAGCCGAGCACGCGGTCGGGTCGTGCCTGACTCCTGAGCAGATATTCGCCGAAATGACCGCGACGGGCGAACTTGCCGGTTAGTGAACGCGTGACGCTCCAGGTTCCCATTGCAACGCGCGTAATATCCTCTCCTCTACGTCGATAAGCAGATTCCGAGACCCAACCGAAAAGAACCGAGCGGTCGGCAAGGTCATCGGCATCGGTTAGGAACTATCCGAAACTCAGGCACGTTTCTGAAGCGCGTTGCGAGAGTCGGTTGATTCAGACCGTTATCCGGCCCATCTCCATCTTGTACCAGGCGCGACTGTCTCGGCACTACGTCGGGACATCCAAATCGCACTTCGTCATAGTCTGCCCAGACTTTGCACTCCTGTAGGGGATTCGGAATGTGGACCTCGTTACCGACGACCCCTGGCATGATGAGCTTCCCGGTCGCGTCGTAGGTTTGGTGCGCCTTATCGGACGCGATCTCTGGAGCCACCTCGGCGACGCATCCGTACTCGATCGTGAGGTCGAAGGGTGCCTGCAGGTCCTGCCCCTCGGCGACGAGTGTTCCGCCCTTACTTATGGACATCGTCACGGGCCAGTATGCGATCGGCACAACGTAGCGCCATCGCGCCAATCGTCGAGGTGGGGTTGACCGAACCACCGGTGACAAAGGATGATCCATCGCAGATGTAGAGGTCGGGGACGTCCCATGCCTGATGATCGGCATCTGTCACCGAATTCTCGGGATCCGACCCCATACGGCAGGTTCCGAGCAGGTGCCAGGCCGGGTTCGGGTTCGCAACGCCACTCGTGACTAACTCCAGCGCGCCGGCCGCTTCTGCCAGTTCGTGCGCCCGTTCCACGCCGAACTCAATAATCTTCCGATCGTTTGCGTGCAGATCCCACTCGATCGCAACCCCGGGCAATCCGCTCGAATCGACCTGTTCCGAATTAAGCCTGACCCGGTTCGACCAGAGCGGTAGATCCTCAGTCTGGACGCTGAACCAGATCTCATGATTGAACAGTCGCGCGAACGCATCTCGATGATCTTTGCCCCAAGGAAGATCGAGCGCCGCCGGCGAAGCGGTCATTCCGCGACCGATCTGAAAGGTGAAACCGTTGACGAAGCCACGTTCGACGTCGGTATCGTAGAACTCCTGGCTCAGAATCGGCGCGCCATAGGCGCCGGTAAAGCCGTCGATCGGTTCGGCGAAGATCATCGTATTCTCAGCGTAGGCGTGGTGCATCAGGTATCGACCGACTAATCCGGAACTGTTGGCCATTCCGTTCGGGAAGCGGGCCGATTCAGACAACATGAGCAGACGCGGCGTCCCGAGCCCGTTGGCCGCCAAGATCACGATCGACGCTCGCTGGTAATGGCGCTCTCCGGTCCGCAGATTGATATAGACGGCACCGTTAGCGCGGCCCTGCTCGTCGACCGTGATCTGCTCGACCCGGGCGTTCGCACGTAGGTCCACGCCATTACGCAGAGCCCGTGGCCAGTAGGTCCAGCTAACCGTGGCGAGAGAGCCACGAGGGCATCCGTTGCGACAGGCTCCGCAATGAACGCACGCGGTTCGACCGTCGTAATCCTCGGTGATGATGGCGTTATCGGCCGGCCACCAGTGCCAACCGAGACGCTCGAACGCTTCAGCAACCCTCCTGCCATGAATGCCGAAATGGAGGGGAGGGGTCTGGCGTGCAGAACGCTCGGGATTGGCCGGATCTCCGGCAATTCCAGAAACTCCCATGATCGAGTCGTTCAGTTCGTAGTATGGGGCAAGATCTTCATAGCTGATCGGCCAATCGGCTGAGCCTTCCAGGCCGTGCTCGGTTCCTTTGCGAAAGTCGACCGGTTTCAAACGTGGCCAGTGAGCGTTGTAATGGATCGTGCTCCCTCCAACGCCGTTGTAGAGCATCGGGTTCACCCGGGTGGAAGCAACTGGATAATCTGCGGCAGCCTGGCGGACTTCCGGATTTCGTCCCCAGCGCCGCTGGAGCTCGAACTCCCACTCATTGCTGTAATGCGGATGCTCCGCGGGCAATACCCACGGACCCTGCTCCAGACAGACAACGTTAACGCCACTCTCGCTGAGACGGTAGGCAAGCGCCGCTCCGGCCGCGCCCGAACCGATGATCAACGCGTCGGTCGGCATCGGTGAGCTCATCAGTGACTCCTATCATCGATCAGTTCATCGACCTGGACACGCTCGACCTGATCGGTCGGGGTATATGAACCTCGCGGGGAACGCGGCATTTGCAGAGGGTCGTTGGCGTCCCAGCGCGGCATCGCACCAGCGTACCCCAGAGGTAGTGGGGCCCCGTGATAGGCAGGGGCGAGTTCACGCTGAATGGCCGTGATCGTCTCGGGTCGTGAGTAATAGCCATAGACCGCGAGACGCCAGATCGACCGAAAAGCCTCCGTCTGCTCCTGTTCGAGATGAGATAGCGCGTCAGTCACATCCGCGGCAGATCCAAGCTGCTCTAACAGCATCTTGAGACGCGGCGCGTCGAGTCCTGGATAGAGGGACTGGTGCTCATCGCTAGCCGGAACCCGCTCCATGATGAATTGGTCGATCATCTCAGTTTGCGACGGCAGTGGGAAGTTGCCGGTTGGCGGCAATAGGGCATCGAGGACCCGTTCGAGCGTCCGACGCTCGTCTGCGGATAGCGACCAATCGGGGCTCGCCATGCGATTCCTCCTCTGTTTTTTCGGGTGTAATTTACAGGGAGTATAGCCGTCCCATGTTCACCAGGAAAGCCAAATACATCGCAACGCTTGGCACGGTTCAGCGTCCCGGGCCTATTCAGGACTAGAGTCATATGACGTGAACAAGAATCTGACGGCTAATCTCGGCTAGACTGGGGAACGTCGTCCGGAAGTGCGTCCCTGATTAGTTACAGACGCTTTCGGGCAACCAGGTTAGTCAGAATGAAGCCGAGGTGGTGGCCCTGGCAATATGGTCTCACAGCCACGCCAGACGCCAAGAACTGATTACCATAGTGTCTAGGAGATCTCGCGATGGATCGTGATCCCAACGGGATCAAGCGGCCAAGCCTTCAACGTCTCAATATTCCCTCTGCTTCGGCCGAATCGAACGACTGGCGTCAACCGCGACCGCCATCGTCGATTTCAATGCCGGAATCGAGCGAACAGAAATCCGGCATTGACCGTGACATCCTGCTAACGGGTGTCGGCTGTGTGCTGATTCTCCTCGCCGGCTTGATGATCGCCGGAGTCTTCGCCTTGCGCGTGATCAGAGACAGGCCGTCTTCGGCGCCGCCGTCGGCTCCGATTGCGGCTGTCGCTCCCACGCCGACCGACACCCCCGTGCCAACTCGAACCCCAGTGCCCACGCACGTCTCGATTTACACGCCGCTCCCAACCTGGACGCCGATGGGAACCAAACCACAAGTCTCAGACTATCGTGGTCACGATAAGGAATATCATGACGACATCATTCAGATCGGCGACTTCATGACGCAGAGCATCACCGACGTCAACGCATTGCTGCAGGATCCACAACCAGGGAATCAGAACTGGCAATATAAGGTCCTTACGCAAACCGACGTTTGGCAGGCGTTCTTCAGCGATGGCAAGTCGATAATTCCACCCGACCAGTATCAGGAGTTTCACCAAAACCTGTTGAAGGCGCTGTCGCACCTTAATAGCGGGGCAAATGACATCAACTACGCGCTCGACTACGACGAGCCAAAGCGTCTGGACGACGCAAAAACCGAGATCGCGACCGGATCGAAAATGCTGAACGACGCACTGGCCAGCCTGCGATCATCGGCCTAGAGTCGAAGCGGGAGCACCGTGTGTGCTCCCGCATTTGACGACGGAAATTGTTGGGGTTGGCGATCGCCTAATCGGCCGGTGAGGCAACCTTGGCCTGAGCCGCCCGCACGACCTTCGCGAAGCGCTTGATCCCTTCGTGGATCTGATCCACACTCACGGCACTGTATGACAGTCGAAGACTGTGATCACCGCCTCCGTCGCCAAAGAAGGCAGGGCCGGCGATGTAGTCGACGCCCGCGTCTCGGCACTCAGGCTGCAGATCAACCGCACTGACAGAGTCAGGCAGCGTGACCCACAGGAAGAAACCGCCATTCGGCTTGGTCCAGGTCACGCCCTCCGGCATCTCGCGTTCGAGCGCCGCCAGCATATGCGAGCATTTCTCACTGTAGACAGCGCGCAGTTCCTGGATATGCTCTTCCAGCTTACCGGTACGCAGGAACCAGTCGGCCAGTGCTGCTGAATAGCTATTGCGCAGACTGTCGACACGGCCGCGTGCCATGGTTGCAACGATGTCGGCGGGCCCGACCATGTAACCGAGGCGCAACCCCGCGGCGATCGTCTTCGAGAGCGTCCCGAAGAAGAAACCGTTCCCTGGGTTGACGAGACTGTAAATGGTCGGCTTCTTTTCGCCGCTGAAACGCAAGTCGTTATAGGCGTCATCCTCGATGACGAGCAGATTGCGCTCGTCGGCCACGCGCGCCAGTTCTTTGCGACGTTCCAGGCTCAGCTCAACACCAGCCGGATTCTGAAATGTCGGAATCGTGTAGAGAAATTTTGGCCGGCGGCCCTCAGCCACCAGTCGATCAAACGTCTCGGCGACCTTTGCCGGGTCGATTCCATCCTCGTCGACCGGTACGCCCACCATGGTGGCACCCGACAGCCGGAACATGCCGGTAGCGCCCATCCAAGCCGGGGCGTCGATCATGATCGTGTCACCGGGGTCGAGCAGCATGTCGCTCAGTAGAGAAAGGCCGCCACTTCCGCCGGAGGTCACGAGGATCTCTTCCGGTTTCGCCGTAATTCCCTGATCGCGCGCAAGTTTCTCGGAGAGAGCCTCGTTGAGCTCATCACCGCGGATCGGATCCTGATAGCCGAGCGCATCGGTCCGCTTGTGCTCGGCCAGATACTCCGCCGCGGAGGCCATCTCGTTCAACGGCAGGCTGTCGGCATCCGGATCACCATAAACAAACGAAATCATATCCGGATTCGGGGTCCGTGAAGGAGCTGACCGCCCCGCTGCCAGCTTTCCACGTCTCGACCATCGCTCTGCCCACCGATTATCCATGCTCGATCATTCCTCTCGCGCCGCAAACCACATCACTTGTGACTCGTTTCCAAGTGCCACGAAGTATAACCCAGCCCCTCGAGCCCCTGGAAATCGACTGGCGCGCTCCGTGTTCGATTGAGAAAAGGAGATGGCGAACGAACGGTCGAATTGTCGCCGTCAGAGTGCCCGGAGTTCGCGCCAGCGGAACCCGACCCAAATGGCGCCGATACCGGTAATCACCGCGCCGGCGGCGACTGCCACCGGTACTCCAATGAGATCACCAAAGAAACCCATCGGCAGCGCTCCGATCGTCGACAATCCCCAGGTCAGCGTGTAGACGCCCATCACTCGACCACGCATGTCATCGTCCAAATTAACGTGGAGTAGTGTGTTGTTGAGTGACATAAAGGCCGACCCAAGAAAGCCACAGAAGAAGAGCAACACGACCGACAGCATCACCCAGGTTGAGAATGCGAAGGCGACGACCACAAAGACGTAGATGAACGTCCCGACAAGCATGATCCATCCCTGACGCGGAAGCTTGACCGCCCCAGCAACGGCGAGTGACCCAACGACAGCGCCGGTACCCCCGGCTGACAGGAGCAGTCCCAGGCCATCGGCCCCAATGTTCAGGATGTCGCGTGCGAAGACGGGCAGGAGTTGCACGTAAGGGAAGATCAGTAACGACGGTATGGCCGCCAGCACGATAAGGCCTGTTAATATCGGGCTCTTGGCGACGAAGGAGATACCCTCGCCGAGATTTCGGCGCAGATCGAGCGTCCGAATAGCGGGCCGCACCGAAGGAAGCATCAGCGTGTTGAGCAAGGCCGCGAGCAGAAAAGCGGATTGCAGGTAGAGCGCGCCCGATGCCCCCATCAAGGCAATCGCCGGTCCGCCCAACGACGGCCCGAGTATGCGGGTCGAGTTCTGCCCGGCCGACATCACCGCGATCGCGTTCTGCAGGTGATCACGTTTGACGAACGCCGGCACCATTGTCTGGCGAGTGGCGTTGTTGATCGCCAGTGCCGAACCGTTGAGGAACGCGGCCAGCAGCAAGTGCCAGGGTTGAACGTGCCCGAGAGAGACCAGAAGCGCGAGCCCGAACCCGATGATCATCGCCGCTGCCTGGCAGACGACGAGTAACAGTCGCCGATCGACTCGATCGATGATTACGCCGGCCGGGATTGATACCAGGATGAAGGGGATGCCCGACGCGAAGCCGATCAAACCGACGTAACCGGCTGAGTTGGTGAGGGTAAGCATGACCCACCCCAGCGTGATCTGGAGCATCCATTGGCCAATTTGGGTCAAAACGGTGCTGAACCAGAGCTGCCGGTAATCGCGGTAGAGGAGTAGGGATGAGAATAACCCAAGCTTCTCAGCCGGAACGCCGCTCTCGTCACCAGCGGGCAGGTCATCCGGCGGCGCGCCGACGCCGGAGACGGTCGATTTCACCGAGATCCCCCTTCGCGCAATGGCCACCAGCACCATTGTAGCCGGGGAACGCTATCACGTTTTCGGTCCCCGTGTCAGCATCGTGGCAACGATCTACGGTCGGTCAACATTGAGAGTTGGCAGGAATCGGAGCGGGGCGCGAAAGGCGTTCAGCTCCGCGAGGCATCCTGAATCGACATAATCTCAAGCTGGGCGATCGGACATTCGAAACAGCGCATCAGACTGCAACCCGTGCGGTGCAGGTGGAGAAGACCTTGCTCAGCGCGGGCTGTCTGAGCGCGGATCGGATGCGCGCCACAGACTTGATCGACCATGCGGGTTACGACAGAGTTACCGCTTCCGGCGCCGAGCCGATTCCAGAGCTCCATCGATCGGTCGACGAGATCGGTCTGGTCGGTGCTGTCGCCGTAGGCCAGACCAAACGGAACCACGACATTAACGATCACCTCGTGAGCGTGTGCTCGTCCCAGATAGGGGTTATGCGAGGTAAGCCAACGCTGAAGCTCCGCATACGAATCTGACTGATCGAGGAGGGCACACAGATCTTCGATGAGCCCTGACTCCATCCGAGATAGGATCAGTGCCAGGGCAAGTAAGCGGCGAACTGGCTGAGCGGCAGGGCGAACCCGAGCCAGATTCCAGGCAGACGCGTTTACCGTGATCGAACTCCACGCCGAGCCCATGCGTTTCCAGGCTTGCTCGATCGCATCTCGTTGACTGACATCGATTCCCGCGAGCTCTTGCTCGTGCGGTGAAAGAGGCAGAAACCCGGACACACCAAGCAGCAGTCCCGCGGCCCGTACAAAGCGCTCTGCGGAGACCACTCCGATCAGCCGCGCATCCAGATGATCGTAGGGTAGCCGCTCAGAAACCGCACGCATCCCGTCTCGATTGCGGCTGTAACCGAGCGAATCGAGCAATAGCGCATACAGGGCCTGTGCCGGAGGTTCGAGTGCCAGCCGTCCCGCGACCAATTCCGTCTTGCCACGAATACGATCGTCGCCAGCCCGTTCCCACACTTCATGCACGTCATTCGGGCGGACCTTCGCGGCAGTCGGCGCGCAATAGTCAAATCCGATCGCCCCCAGCGGCCGCAAGGTAGGACTTCGCGCAAACTCCTCGATCGTACCCGGAAGATGATTCGCCAATAACAGCGTGGGCACCGATACGCCGTCGCTACGTCGCACGGCCTCATCGAGATCGTCCTGCCAGACGACGTGCAGCACGACATCGTTATATGCCGGGTCACGTTCGTGGCCGTGAGCGTTCCAGTCGGAAGCACGCCGGTGGATCTCAACCGAGCCACGCTCGAGCCGTCCAGCGATATCGAGATACGCGTTGGTGAAATCAGGGCCGAGACCATGAGTCCAGACGCCCCGGTACACGATTCGCAGTTCGCGCTTATCGGCCAGCAACAATGGTGTCGTCAACCATTGCGCGTTCCAGATTTGCGAAAGCATGAGCTCGTCGGGGAGAGACAAGACTACCGGCACTCCTCATGGCTCGATCGATGTTTAGTTACTTGGTCACCCTACCTTCGGCCGAATGACGCCGATCGATCCTTCGACCTCGATTCTTGTTCCAAACGGCTCCGAAACCTCTCGCAACCAATAGAGGATCTGGCGAGCGATCTCCGGTGCCGCCATTACCGGCCGACCGCGCTGGCTCATCGGGCGTCCGAACCCAAGATCAACTGGATAGAGAGTGATCTCTCTCAAATTGCCGCCAAAATATTCACAGATCGGGACGACGGTCCGGTAAAAGACCGGATCAGTAGCGAATCCATACTTCCCACCACCGGAGCGTGAATCGCCCCATTCGCCGGGGGTCGCGTCGTCGCCTAGTTTGTGTGACGAATACGCCGGGGCCGGAACACGCTGCACCGTCTCGTTCTGGAAGATGAAATTGCCAAGACCGTAGAAGATCGGTCGATCTTTATACAGCTCGATGCCGCGCAGGAAATGTGATCCATGGCCAGAGACGATGTCACATCCCTGATCAATCGCGTAATGTGCGAATTCCTTCAAGAAATCTGGCGGGCCAATCCGCGAGCCTCCATGAAATTCACCGGCAAATGCACTCTCATGAGCATGAATTCCGTAGACAACCCAATCGGATGCCGCACGTGCCCCTCGGATCCAGGATCCGATCCCAGCCAGATCGTCGGGATTGCAGGTTGTTTCCATGCCGAAGTGGTCAGATTTTCGAAATACGCGGCCCATGAAACGGACTTCATGCGCCTCATTAAGCGCTTCAGATGAGTGGGGCTGGAACCGACGATAAGACTCCTCCTGCTCATCCTGCTTCAAGCCACGTCGCAAACGCTTGATATTCTCGAAGTCGTCCGGCGGAACGAGGTAGGTTGTCTGGTTGCGCAAGACGTTAATGCCGGGTTTTCCGGGGAAATCGGAGCGACCTGGGCCGGCAAATGCGGTTTCAGGGACGTACTGCATCGTGGCCGCCGCCATAAAAGCGACCCGTCCTCGCGCTGTGTCCAGGAAGACTGGCGCGCGTGCTTCCCCAAGATTCAACCCG
Organism: uncultured Chloroflexia bacterium; assembly: GCA_963785465.1. Lineage (GTDB taxonomy): Bacteria > Chloroflexota > Chloroflexia > Thermomicrobiales > Thermomicrobiaceae > CALAGB01. The sequence goes on from CAWAVM010000013.1 coordinate 338,131, forward strand.
GAACCGGCCTGAGGCAACTCGTATCGCTTTAAGCTCTCAAGTGACGCAAGGAGGCCTGCTTCACCATAGTCCCAGGCATGGTTCATCGCGGTCGATACCGCGTCGATCCCCATCCATTTCAGCTCCGCCAGATTTGATGGATGCGAAACCTGGAACGAAGTATTTGTGACGCTGCCATAGCTGGCCTCCCACTCGTGAAACCCCTGTTCCAGGTTTGCCAAGGTGGCGTCGGCACCACGGAGAAGATCGACAAGCTTCAAGAACGCGTTCTCTTGGAAGGCCGACATGCGACGATTAATCATTGCGTCGCCGGTCAACGCAATCGTGATGTTGCCTGCTACCGCGTCGTAGACCATGACGCCTCCTGTACTGAACCAAATTCCAATAGGCGGCCGATTTTCGTTGATTGGTTGAGATTTATGGTTCGACCCGCACCCACGTTACCGCCGGAGCGAATTGATAGCTCGCCGCGGCGCGGTTCGCGGTCGGCGACTGGGCGGCGACCACGTAGTAGTCTGCCGGTTCCTTGAAGACGATCGGTAGCTCTCCGCTGGCGTCTGTCAACCCTTGGAACGCTCGATTCGCGCTAATTGCGATACTGCTCACTGGCACTCCATCGAGACTGACACGGACTGTCAACGGTTGACCCAAACGAATGACGTCAGGAGCAACCAGTTCTAATTGCGGCAGCCGGGGCGCGATAGTCCGCTCGGCAAGTTCCGCTAATCTGTGCAACTCATCGATCGGTGACGGATGATCGTCGACACGCAGATCGATGAATGGATAGGCGTTCAACCGCGCGACGCGAAGCACCGCCGATTGCACCCCTTGCGCGTCGCCTCCGGCTGCCTGACCCGCTCGATACGCCGCCATCAAACGATCTCTCAGTTCGCCCGAGGTCGACTCATAGGCGTCGAGCGCATCAGCCAGCACCTGCTCTCCAACGAGCAGGTTGCCAAAGGCCACGAAGTTCTCGACGATCCGGTGTCCGGCCCAGGGCTTGGTTGTCGCGCCGGTCCAGGCAAAAGCCTCACCTTTGACGTTGATCGCGACGACCTGGCGCTGATCGCGCGCACTGTCGGTTTCCAGAGCGGCTTCCACTGCCTCTCGTGGCGAGTGTCCCGCTCGGAGTTTGTCCATGACGTACGGTCCGAGGCTTGCGTTCGTGTTCGCTTGCGACGCCACGGCGCCAGTGCCGGCCTCGACGTTCGGCACTCGGCTCCCGACAGCCAGCGCCCAGGTACTGATGACCATCCCGATATCACCATTGTTTGGGTCATACCCCATGACCGAGAAGGTCACTGCTACACCTCACACGATACCGATGCGTGCAACCGTAAACAGGGGCATCGTACCGGCAAGCGAAAATGGCGGCAAGCTACCTTTGTATTCAATCTCTCCTTGCCGAGTCGTCCAGCGAACCCTAGCATTCAAATCACGTTGCCCACGGATTCGGGCTGCGGTGCATGTCGCGGCGGGGAGAGCGGGTTGACAGGGGTGTCTTCGAGGGCCGGAGTGCTCGGTGAGGTTACCGGGGGTATCGTCGCCTCGCTGAAATCGATCAGGCCTTACCGGCGTCTCTGGTATTCAGGGATCGGCTACTACAACGCGTACTGGGTGGAGATCATCACGACCGGCTGGGTCGTGTTGACCATGACCGGTTCCCCTTTCGACGTCGGTCTGGTCGGATTCTTTCGCACGCTGCCGATGCTGGTGCTCGGCCTACTGCTTGGCGCGGTTTCAGACCGCGTTCGACGCACGACGCTACTCCTGGCTGTGCAATCGGCAGGCCTGGTCATCTCTCTCACGGTCGCCGTGCTTTTCCTGACCGACCACGCCAGCTTTGGGATACTCTGCATCGGGAGCGGCCTGCTCGGCTGTGGCTGGGCGGCAGACTTTTCAACGCGCCGAGCATTGATATCAGAAATGAACCGTCCCGAACTTTCCGGCAACGCGATGTCTCTCGAAGCGATGTCGATGCAGGGGAGCAAGATCGGCGCGACGATCGTTGCTGGTTCGTTACTCGCCGCGGGCGGCGCGACGCTGGCGTATTCAGTCCTGGCCGCTATTTACGCATTCGGGGTCATCGCCATTCTCCGCGTGCGACGCGTCTATCGCGAGGGTGAAACCCGACGTAAGGATTCAATCCCGCTGATCCGGCTGATCGCCCAGGGGTTCAGTACGTCGGTACGTATTCCACTCATTCAGGCCGTATTATTAGTCACCGTCGTAATGAACCTGCTGGTTTTTCCGTATCAACAGATCGTAGCGGTGATCGCACGTCAAATTCTGGATGTAGGACCGCAGCGCATGGGGATCCTTGCCGGTGCTGACGGTATCGGAGCCATCGCTGTCGCAGGAACACTGGTCTTCCTGGCACGACCGGCCAGGGCAGGACGCTATTTCCTTGGAGGCGCCTTCTTCGGCACGTTCATGGTCATTGCGCTGGGGGTGTCACGAATTCTGCCCTTGTCGCTCGGGCTGCAGGTGCTGGCAGGTGGGTTCTTCGGTGCCTTCGGTTCGATGCAGCCAGTCTTGATCATCAACACGGTGGAACCTCAGTTCCGTGCACGAGCGCTGGGCGTGCTCGCAATGGCAATTGGCTGCACGCCGCTCGGAATCCTGCTGTCGGGAACGCTCAGTGCAACGATCGGGGCGACGGCAACACTGACCGGCACCGGGACATTGGCGCTGCTTCTGATGATCGCGATCACCGTCACCAACCGCTCGCTGATCCGATCAACGGTCGCAGCCGTCCTGTCGACCAGCCCAGCGAGCGACTAAACGCCAGCTACAGTGCGATGGACCTAGCGGTTCATCACGTCGCGGAGAGCCATCTCAATTTCGAGCTAGAACATCCAATGTCCACCGTCGACCATGATCGTTTGCCCGACAATGTAGCTGGCCTCATCTGACGCGACGAAGGCGATGACGTCGGCGATCTCCCGCGCCTCACCCAGGCGTCCGATCGCGATCGTCTCCATCTCCTTGGCCTGCTGTTCCGGACTGCGACTCGCCCAGTCGTCGGTTCCACGTTCAGTCAGAATGAATCCTGGCGAGACGGTGTTGCAGGTAATACCGTGCGGCGCCAGGTCGACCGCAAGCTGCCGCATCAGGCCCATGAGACCGGCTTTCCCAGCCGCATACGGGATCACCCCGGTTCGGCTATGGCTGCGTCCCGCACCCGAGCCAACGGAGATGATTCGACCGCTGCCTTGCGCCTTCATGATCGGTGCGACGGCCTTGGCCAGGTACAGCGGCGCATGCATATTGAGCGCGATCACTCGATGCCAGTCCTCGATGCTCAGCGCCTCGATGCCTCGACCGGCGCCGAGCGTACCTCCGGCCACGTTGACGAGAATATCAACGCGTCCGTATTCCCGATAAGTATCATCGACGAGCTTCTGGTCGCCTTGCGCATCGGTCACATCATGGACGATCGCCGTGCCACCGATCTCCGCCATTACTGCCTGGAGTTTTTCACCTTCGATATCAACACCAACGATCCGGGCGCCGCGCTCGGCCAATTTGCGTGCTGTCGCTGCACCGATTCCTTGAGCCGCCCCGGTAACGATCGCAACGCGATTAGTCAGATCGGTCGACATGTTTCCCTCCCTCTCAACCGCGCTCAATGCTGTTCAGCGCTTCGTTCGCGGCACGGGTCGCCTGCTTCAGTCCATAGATGACACGGTTGCGATCTCGCACGAGGCGGGTCCGGAGGTATTGATACTCGCTCGAAGACGCGTCCATCCCGGCGAGTCGCACGGCAGGCTGCAGCGCCGGAAGCGGCTGCGTCGGGACTGCCAGATCGTGATCGAACATGCCGGTGCTGGTGTAGTCGACCGGGATCAGACTGCGCCCAATATCCATCAGTCCTCGGTTGATCGCGGAAACTTGTTCGTCGGTGCTAGAACTGCTGCCGAGCGCGTCGATGCGGTCATCGAGTGCCGCGACGGCCTCTCCGAGCTCAGCGATCTGGGCCAGAACTGGAGTGAGATCGAAGTGATTGCCCGCCTTCTCCTGAATGCCGTTCGTGACCGCTCGCAGGTCATCGACAACCGAGGAATAGTGAAAGGGGAGGATCCGCGCCGAGCAGAGACGGTAAAGGATCAGCGTATAGATGGTCGCGTCCCGTTTCAGGAAATCTGGATCGATCTTGTCGACGGTATCGTCCGGAGTGTGCCACCACCAACCGAGTCCCCCGCCCACTCCGCCACCACCGCTGATCTGATGATGAAGGGCAAGCAAGAGGGGGTCAGCGTTCTCAGCCGGTTGTTCCGAGAGGGACATCAGCATGGCCGGAATTCCGTGTCCCCAGAAGGATTGATCTCCCGACCGCCCATAACGGCGAGGAGCGAGTTCCTGTCCGGCGATCTGCTCGATGATATCGCTGACGAAATCGCGGACTTCAGACATGGTGTTGCCCTGTGAAAGCACGGTTGCACCGTTGCCGCCGACGGAGTCGACGTTGACGTGTGCCACGCAATGGTCATGAAGATCGTGCCAGAAGTTGTCGGCGTACCATGCCGATCCGGCGTAGCGAGCGTGCGAGTGACCAGACCAGAAGCATACCCTCATACCTCGGCGCAACGCGGAACGTTGCTGAGACAGGATTCGCGCAACTTCGATCATGGTTGCATTGGCGGTGCCATTATCCATCGCGCCGTAGTACCAGGAATCGACGTGCCCACTGAACATCACAAATGAATCGGACTCGGGTCCGTCGGTCGCGGGTCGGAGGTCACCGGTCAGCAGCGGCAGTGTGCGCCAGTCTTGATAAACCCGGGTTTGGAGCCGAACGCGAACTGCCCCCTGCGCCAACGCCTCTTTGATTCGCACTCCCTCGACCCCACGGACGGAAACCGAGGGAGTCTTCGGCAATAAGTGCGCCGTTTCAGGCGTCGGAGTTCCCCAGATCGGGTCAAGACCTCGCTCATGTAGCCGCTCTCCAGCGATCCAGATCGCGGCAGCAACTCCGGTCTGCTCCACCAGTTGATTTGCGTTCCCGGCAATGATGCCATCGATCAATGCAATTTTTCCGCGCAAATCGTGCTTCTTCAGGTTTTCGGCCGTAGCACTTCCGACTGGAACAAGCTCTCCTTCCAGACCACCATCGGGAGTAGATGTGGCAAAGGCATGAGTTGCACAAGCGATAGACACCGCTCCACCGTCGGTGAGAAGATCAAGCGAAGCTGCTTCCGGCCAGGAAACCAGCGCCGGATGGGAATAGCGATGCGTTTCCAGCCCATATTCCTGAAGCTTGGATTCGATCCAGTCAAAAGCCCGGGCTTCCTCTTCGGTGCCGGACATTCGCACCCACTGCGCTATCGATCGAGTGGAGTTCATCAATTCCTCGGCAGAAACCGAGGCCATCAAGGTCGTTTCCAGGTCTGCTCGTCGTCCGCCAGTCACGTCGTCGTCCTTCCGCTCTGTTACGTGCCACGACATCCACCCATCCGCAAGCTCAATGTCATCGGGCAGATCACAGCATCTTTCAGAAACCACGCGGACCAATCTATGTCAAGCCCAACCGCTAGTCCGAGATGGGGGCTACGTGTAAGGACTGCGTCCGCACATCGCTTGCTCAATTCAACGCGACCTGGCCAGATCGCCCGTCTCCCGCAAACCGGAACAAAGTGGAACGGTTCTATAGCAACATAATCAGCAAATTCGTGGTACGTTTGGATTCTGCCGAAGAGAACTTGCGCATTCGGCGCACAAGGGTTGCCAGGTGACGATGTCCGGATTTTCGAGTGATTGTGAAATTCCCGAATTCCGAACCTCGTTCGGGGCTGTGCTGAAAGAGTTGAGAGACGCGCAAGACATGTCCCGCTCCCAGCTCGCAATCGAGTCGGGTATTTCCGTTTCTCGACTTGGTCACATCGAACGCGGTGAAATCTGTCCCGACGAAGAGACGATCGCGCAGGTGGCACCGTTACTGGGGATAACGCCGGCAGACATATGGTCTCGCGCTCGTAAAGCCTATGAGGAACGAGTTCAGCTAAAGGTATTCCTCGAAGATCTCGGCATTCCCCGAGAAAACTGGGAAGAATTCTTTGCTCTCGATCCCCGGGCGCGTTCTGCGTTCGTGCGCGCTATGCAAGTAAGGCTGCCACCTCGAGCCGATCGAATGATTCAGGTTCGAACGATCGAAGATGCGATCGAGCGGGATGGTTTTGATGACAGCTTGGAATTGATTCTTGCTGGCATCTCCGAATACGGTCTTCCTCCAATCGACCACATGCGTGCGTCTGTCGAGCTGGAGGAAATGCCAGGCGATCGAGCCGTCTTCACGGATCGGCTGCCAATCAGTCCGGTGTCGGTTCCAGTTGACTGGCTGTATCTGTTTCGCGCAAGTTACGGAATGGACCCGCCGAACCCGACAATGTTGAAGTTGTGGGCAGACACTCGACGCACCGCAATGGGCGTAACGCTGAATAATCACGTATCGCGTACAATCATTCCAATCGAATGCCTAGAACATTACATCCACACCGGCAAGCGAGGTCCGAGAATTGTCTTGCCTCCCGATGTCGTCGCGACGCATCTGGTGGCAACCATCAATTTGTTGCGGACCAGACCGGGGTTTCAGTTGGGATTATCAAAGACAAGACTGCCGCTGATTTACCGGATCAAAGGGGACCATCACGTTCTGGTGACGGCACGCGAGTACGTGTCCGGGGCGAACCCCCGAGAACCAAGAACGACTCTCATATTTTCACGTCCGTCGGTAGTAAACCGATTCAACGAGCACTTCGAGCGGGAATGGAACCGGCTCGCCCCGAAAAACAAGGAACAAGAGTCGATAGCAACCTGGTTGGAGCATAAAATCGCCGAGGTGGGAAACGGGGGAGAGCGCTGATTTCTGGAAGGGCCAACTCTAGGCCAGTTTCCAGTTCAGTCGCTCAGAAAACTGCGGGGGATTCATGGAACGAAAGCAGTATCGATCAAGGCGCTCCAGCAGTGCCGGGCAGCGCATTGGACCGGCCCTGCGCACGCTTCGACGGCGAGAAGGGCTGACGCTGGAGCAACTGGCTTCCCGGACAGGCCTGTCGCGGACGTGCATATCGCGCATTGAGCAAGGTCGCAGCGACGTGACGCTGCCAGACGTGATGAACCTGTCGGCCGCGCTGGGCGTCGACGTCAATTACTTCGCGTCGTACCAGGATTCGTGCGTAAAAACCGAGCAAGACCTGCGAGAGATTCTGACTGAGGTCGACATCGAACCCGAGGCTATCCCGGCACTCTTGTCTCTGAGTTACGAGACTCAAGGAGCCCTGGTCGACGGCCTGCGCTGGCTAACATTGGCCCAACGCTCCCGTCCATTTCGAGCCAAAGAACTGGTCGATCAATTGACATCGCAAGGTGTACAAGCCTCAATCGCCCACATTCTGACCGGTATTGCCGACTTTGGCCTCGACGTCGACGGCTTCTGCCGCGTGATTACCCAAATGGAAGAGTTACCGGGAGATCGCCTGGTATTGTCGGACAGACTTCTGAGCGTAACTGCTCCGACCGGTGGCCATATCGATCCTATCGATATTTTTCGTTCAATATTCAACCGCGAGCCAAAGAATCCCGACCTTGTTCGGTTGTGGGCTAACACACTTCAATCCGCCGTGCGGCAGAACGTCGAACAGTTCGAGACTCGAACCATCTATCCGCTTTCTGCGATTCGCAGATACATTGATTCTGGATATTGGGGCCAGAGGGTCGAGGCTGATCACGACGTCGTGCAACGTCACGTGACCGACCTCGTCCAAACGTTGCGTGCGAATCCAAATGTGCGCGTCGGACTACTCGGCGAGGACATTCCATTCAATCTGCTTGTCAAGGGCGAGCAACAAGTTATGGCATACGTCAGACTCAACACGGACATTTTCCCTGATCAGGGACCTGGCGTCGCGTACCGCTCAGTGCAAACCGACGTCGTCCGAACATTTCGCGAGTATTTCGACGACTTGTGGGAACGGATTCCCTCCGAACGTAAGGACTCCGCGGCCGTAGCCGGCTGGCTCGAACGTCACCTCGTGAATGCCCTGAACCTTCGAGACAGCGACCGTCAGACGTCGAGGTGACCCAGTTGATTATCTTTGGGATGCTCGGCCAGGTGCTGGATCCAGTATTCGGCGATCTCGGTTCCAGTCGCGAACCAGACTTGCGGGAATCCGCGAATAAAGTCGACAAGTCGCTGCAGCATCATCAGACGGCCGGGCCGACCGATGAACTGCGGGTGCATCGTCAGATTGAACAATCCGCCATAGTGGTAGATGCCGCGAAACTCCTCGCTCCAGGCCTCATAGGCGACAGCGGCGGGCTGAATCGGCCGCGATGGTCCCGATGGTCGAAACAAGAAGAAGGGAGCGTCGTCAAGAACCCACTGCACCGGTAGTTCGATCACATGTGTCTCAGCATGCTGCCACGGAATGAAGTGGCTCATCATGTTCGACGAATATTTGAATCCATACTCATGCAATAGCGATATGGTGTTAGCGGAGAATTCCCAGGCTGGCGAACGATACCCGATCGGGTCCTTGCCGGTAATGGCCCGCAGTGCGGTAAGACCTTTATTCAGCACGACCTCTTCTTGCTCACGGCTGAGCTGGGTCGGCTCTTCATGCAGATAGCCATGGTGACCGATCTCATGACCGTAACTGTCAATCACTCCGATCATGTCGGAATGCGTTTCGGCGGTCCAACCAGGGACGAAGAAAGTCGCTGGTATCTGATAATTCTTCAGCAGGTTCAGAATTAACGGAACGCCGACGCGCCCGCCGTACGTGCCGATAGACAGTAGGCCCGGCTTATCGAGGTTGGTCAGATCGCCAGCTAGCCAAAGCGTCTCAGCGTCGACATCGAAGGTAAGCATGACCGCGCACTGTGCTCCGTCTTTCCAGCGTCCCATCGAATCTCCCATACCTTTCTCGGATCCACGACTGCCATGGTTCAATTTCACGTACGATCGGCGAAACGCACCGCCTCTACAACTATCGCCAGTTGCGATCCACCGCATGACTTTACGGTCGTGAGATGTTAGCCACACCCAAGGATGACAAGAACGCAGTCGCTGCCGGCCCTCAACGAGCCCCACGTCGCAGCCTCGCTCCATACCAGGTCGGCTTCCGCATCCTGAAGAATATCGAACCTCGGTCGCAAAAAGAGGAGAAGCGTGACACGTCACCCGCCGGCGAATGAAAGTAGGGGAGCAGCCTGTCTGCTCCCTCGGTACACGATCGAGCAAATATCCTGGGCTGACTCGTGCGTTCCTCTGCTGCCACATTCGTCTGGCGAGAATGGCCCCAGGCGACATCCAGATTTCACCCGATGTTTGCGCACAGGGGAACATTGCGGGAGCAGACAGGCTGCTCCCCTACTCTAATTAAATCTCAGGCTTGGCTTGCGCCCCTCGATTTCGGTTCCGGCTCCGGCACTCCTATTTCAGCACCGCGTCGAAGAATCCTGCCACCCTCTGGACATACTCGCTCGAATGTTGTGAATACGCTTGAACGTGCCCGGCACCTGGTACGATCCAGACCTGCTTGACGGCATCCCCGCCAGCGGCCTGCAAGAGCTTCTCCTGCGCCAGTGGCACCGCCGTGTCGTCAGCACCATGAATGAGCATGATGCTCCGGTTACCTAACCCACGAATCGCATCGACAGGACGCACCTTCGCGAGATCGACACCCCTGAACAGCTTCATGGCAAGTTCCAGGCCCGGTCTGAGCGGGTTGCGTGCCAGCAACGGATCCGAGTTCGCGTAGGCCGAGTCAGTCACAGCCGCCGCGAAGTCGGTCGAACTCCCCATCGCCATCAACGTGCTGGAGCCGCCTAGACTCCAACCAATAACACCGATTGACTCCGGCGCGAAACCTTCCCGCTGCGCAAACTGCGCCGCAGCGATGACGTCCCACTGTTCCTTGACGCCATAGGTGCTCTCGACATTCGTCGATTTTCCGTGACCCCGTAAATCGAACAGGAGCAAACTGTAGCCCTGTTCCCACAGCGGTTTCGCCAGCGGGAGCATCTGCATGCGGTTCGCGTATCGGCCGTGTACGAGAATCAAGACGCGATGCGAATTCGGGTTCGGCACCCACCAGCCACTTAGCTGCACACCATCACCAGCGGCCGAAGGGAAGGTGACGTCCTCGTACGTCAGGCCGTCATCAGGTGGCGTGATTGAGCTCACGTTTTGGCGCGGCGTGTTCGTGTATTGAAACGCCTTGTAGACCGCCAGGCCCGAGTAGGTGATTGCCATTACGAGCGCCGCGACGATGATCAGCACGACGATAACTGATGGTTGTTGCCGCAAGCGATTCACGGAGTTGGCCACGAACCTTCACTAATCGATTCCACGTCGACGAACGAAAACCATAGCATGAGTGTGGACTCGCGGCATGGTGAGGTTGATGGGCGCAACCAGCGCATGGTCAGGCGGTCCGACATGGGCAAGATTGTAACTACGTTGTGGCAATGATACGATCGACATTGCTCGACCGAAACATCTTATAGCCGTCCCCGTCATCATCTCCAAGTACGGAGTAGCGCGTGACTGAGACGAACCTTCCATCGGAAGTCTGGGCCAGCGGGGATGCATACGAGCAGTACGTCGGTCGTTGGAGCCACCCAGTCGCCCGCGAATTCCTTATCTGGTTGGAGATCCCGGAGAACAGCCGCTGGCTCGACGTTGGCTGCGGCACCGGCGCACTCAGTCAGACGATCATCACCGGCGCCTCGCCTGCCGAAGTCCACGGGATCGACTCTTCAAGAGATTACGTCGGTTACGCTCGCGAACAAATGCGCGACCCGCGAGTTGCGTTCGATGTTGGCGACGCACAATCACTTCCCTTTCCCGACGAAACCTATGACGCAGTCGTCTCCGGGCTGATGCTCAACTTTCTTCCGGAGCCCGGGCGCGCGGTACGTGAGATGGCGCGGGTTACGCGCCGTGGCGGCACGGTTGCCACGTACGTGTGGGATTACACGGACGGTACCCAACTGATGCGCTACTTCTGGGACTCTGCCGTCGCGCTCGATCCAGCCGCACAAGATCTTGACGAGGGGCGACGCTTCCCGCTGTGCCAGTCTGGTCCGCTCGGGGACCTGTTCAGATCCGCCGACCTGGACGACGTGGTAACACGGCCGCTCGATGTGCCGACAACGTTTCGAGACTTCGATGATTATTGGTCGCCATTTCTCGGTGGGCAGGGTCCGGCTCCAGGTTATGCGATGTCGCTGAATGAGGAGCACCGAATCGCGCTTCGCGAACACATCCGCTTAGCACTTCCGGTCGAAACGGACGGTTCGATCCACTTGACCGCACGGGCCTGGGCTGTGCGAGGCACGCGTTGATCAACGAGCTGAAACCGGGACTATCCCGACCATTCCGACATCTATGAAAAGAGCTAGCTGAGCCCGAGCGCGCTGAGCACTGCGTGAGCCGCGTTATGGCCGGGCGCGCCGGTGACCTCGCCGCCGGGGTGCGTATCGGCGCCACACAGGTAGAGGTTCTCGATCGGCGTGCGATAGTCACTCCAGCCAGGCAGCGGCCGCTGGTTCAGAAGCTGTCCGGCCACCATGTCGATATGGCGAATATTGCCGTCGGTCATCCCAACCCGCCGCTCGATATCGGCCGGGGTGAAGCAGACCCAGTCGCGGATCACGTCTCGGATGTTCGGGGCGTATTGCTCCAGGGTGCCGATCAGCATCTCGCCAGCCTGGCGCGCAAGCGCATCCGTCCATTCACCGCCGTTTGGCTTCACCGGTGCGTACTGCACCCAAATCGACATAACGTGTCCGCCGCGGGGCACCAGTGTCCGGTCGTAGACGCTCGGGATCTGCACCGACATGACCGGAGAATCGGTGATGCGGCCGTGCATCGCGTCGTCCCACGCTTTGCGGTAATAGTCTACGGATGGGCAGATCTTGATCTGCGCCAGCATGCGCGGGTCATACTCTTTGCCAAAATAGGCTGAAAAGTCCGGCAGTTCGGTCAGTGCGGCGTGGAACTTGTAGTATCCGGCCCGCGTTCGCAGTCGTTCAACCGAGTGCACGAATTCTTCCGGAAGTGCCGATCGCGGGACCATGCGCAGGAACGTCCGCTTGATGTCGGCGTTCGACAGAAGGACGGCCCCCGGAATCTCTTCACCGCCTTCCAGTTTCACTCCGACGGCTCGTCCATCCTCCACCAGAATGCGCTCGACCGTCACACCGGTGCGAATGGTGACCCCTTTTGCCTCAACCGAGCGCCGCATCGCTGACGTGATGCCGCCCATGCCGCCGACGACGATCCCAGCATCCTCGTCGGGCGTAAACTGCGAGATCGCCGGATAGATCCCAGAGAGAAGGCTTCCGGGAGCGTCCGGATCACCTGCGTCCCAGGCCATCGTCAGTCCCCCTTTGACCTCGTCCGACTCGAAGAATTCGTCGAGCAGATCAGTGACCGAACCAAACAGGAGCCTCTCCAGCAGGGGTTCATCCTCGGTTCCGGCAACGGCGGCGGTCATCTCGGCCAACGATGGCGGAGGCGTCAGAAACCAGCGATAGAAGATCCCGGCGAGACGCTCTCGGTAGGCACGATAGCGAGGCAACGCCACGGCATCGTGTTCCGAGAAGGCCGAAAGCTCCGCCGCAGCCTGTTGATCGTCATCCCAGTTGAGGATGCGCCGGCCGCTGGGGAAGGGTGTGAAGGAACCAGGGCTGAGGTGATACACGTCGAAACCGTGCTCGCGGAGATCCATGTCCTGGATGACTTTGGCCTGCAGCAGATAACAGATGTAGGAACAGGTCGGCACCGAATATCCGGGCCAAAGCTCCTCGGTGACGACCGCGCCACCCACGAAGTCACGCCGTTCCAGCACCAGCACTTTGAGGCCGGCATTGGCCAGATACCAGGAAGCGACCAAGCCGTTGTGCCCACCGCCGATGACGACTGCATCCCATCGCGTTCCACTCAACAGACTCGTCCTCTCTTTATCGGAGAAGGTCGATGCGCCACTTCAACCTCGGACGTCGTGAGTCACCCAACGAGTGCCAGCGTGCCACCGATCAGAGTTAGTCGCCGAAGAGAGATTCTTCGGCAGCTGCCTCAGAATGACGAGGGACATCAGCTGGCATGCCTGTCATCCCGAGCGGCAGCGAAGGATCTCTTCGTCATGCGCCAGCAGTGCGAGATACGCCAGCCACGCGTGTTCGAGTCCACTAGCTATCGCTCAAGCGAAAGAAGACGTCGGGGCGACCCTGGCCGCCATCGACCGGGATATTCGCACCGTTAATCCAGCTGGCGCGGTCGGACAGAACGAAGGTGACAACGTTGGCGATCTCTTCAGGACTCGCGAGCCGGCCCCATGGGAATTCGTTGCGTTCGAACTCGCCGAAGACATCCGGGTTGAGACCCTGGAACTTTTCCCATCCGCCGCCCGGAAAGATCGTCGATCCCGGACTGACCGTGTTGACCCGGATTCGATGCGGTCCGAGCTCCCATGCGAGCGAACCAGAGAGGAAGATCTCGGCTGCCTTACTGGTGCCGTATTGAGCGCGCGGACCTGGTTTCCAGCCGGATATCGACGCGATGATCACGACACTGCCGCCTCCGCGTTCCAGCATGGTCGGGGCCGTGGCACGAATTGCTCTCACGGCATGAAACAGGTTTGTCTCGAAGGTTTGGATCCAATCCTCAGGCGTCAGCGAGAGGAATGTCTTTCCCGACATACCGCCGACGTTGGCCACGAGAAGGTCGACGCCACCCAAGGCCGCTCCGCACTCATTGACGAAACGCTCCACTTCGCCCGGCTTCGAAACGTCGGCGGTAACGCCATGAGCCCGCACCCCGAGTTCGCGGATCTCACCGAGGGTTCGCTCAACCCCTTCGGCTCCACGTCCACAGATGCCGATGTCGCAGCCTTCCGCAGCCAGTGCCAGGGCAGTGGCGCGCCCGATCCCTCGACTTCCTCCGGTGACAAGGCCGATCTTGCCGCTCAATCCAAGGTCCACGCTCGCACCTCCAACACGATCTCCACTCGATCAGCCGCCACCGATAGACCCCACTTCCGTAGACCGGATCATAGCACCGGCGCTGCGCGCCAGTCAGTAGCTGACTTCGCAAAATAGGCGCGGCAACGAAAACACGGTTATGATCCGATAGACCGACCAAACGACCGCAATTCCTTGGCAACGGACATGGGATTATGAAAAGGCAAGGGGAGAACATGACGACCGACGACATCTGCTTTATGAGTGCCACTGATCTGGCAACAAACATTCGTGACAAGAAAATGTCGGCACGCGAGGTGATGACGGCGCACCTTGGTCAGATCGCACGCGTCAACCCACTGGTGAACGCGATCATTACGCAGATCCCCGACGAAGATGCGCTGAAGCTGGCCGACGCCGCCGACCGTGCCGTCGCAAATGGAGACGAGCTCGGGCCGCTGCACGGCCTGCCGATCGCCCACAAGGACCTGGTGCCAACCAAGGGAATGCGCACCACGTCTGGCTCGCCGATCCATCGCGATTTCGTGCCGGATGAGGATGCGTTGATCGTCGAACGGCTAAAGGGGGCGGGAGCGCTTACGATCGGCAAAACCAACGTACCCGAGTTCGGAGCAGGTTCGCAGACCTTCAACCCGGTCTTCGGCGCGACATTAAACCCCTATGACACGACCAAGACCTGCGGGGGCAGCAGCGGAGGAGCGGCAGTCGCGCTGGCCTGCGGCATGGTACCGATCGCCGACGGTAGCGACACCGGTGGTTCACTGCGCAATCCGGCGAATTTCAACAACGTAGTCGGCTTCCGCGTTTCGCCTGGCCGCGTACCTGCGTCGCCCTCGCAACTCCTCTGGTGGACACTCTCGACCCAGGGCCCGATGGGGCGCAACGTGCGGGACGTCGCGCTGATGCTCAGTGCGATCGCCGGGCCCGACCCAAGAGCACCGATGTCGATCGAGCAAACGGGTGAGATGTTTCGCCAGCCACTCGAGCGAGATTTCCGCGACGTACGCATCGCCTGGAGCCCCGATCTAGGTGGACTACCGGTCGATCCTCGCGTCGGAGGGGTACTGGAAAGCCAACGACACGTCTTCACCGATCTCGGCTGTGAAGTCGACGAGGCAACACCCGACCTCGGCGACGCCGAAGAGATCTTCCTAACGCTACGCGCCTTCGCCTTCGCGCTGGGATTCAGTGATCTGCTGAAGACGCACCGTGACCAGATCAAAGACACGGTCATCTGGAACACTGAAGAGGGTCTCAAGCTGACCGGACCGCAGGTGGCGCAGGCGATGGCAAAACAGTCAGCTCTCTATCAGCGAGTGCGGCTGTTTCTCGAAAAGCACGAATATCTGATCTGTCCGGTCAATCAGGTGCCGCCGTTCGACGTCAACCAGCCCTATCCGACCGAAATCAACGGCGTGCAGATGGAGAATTACATCTCCTGGATGAAATCGGCCTACTTCATTACCGTCACTGGTCTGCCTGCGATCTCCGTTCCGTGCGGCTTTACGCCGGAGGGATTGCCGGTCGGCGTGCAGATCGTCGGTCGCCATCACAACGATTTCGGGGTATTGCAGCTTGCCTATGCCTTCGAGCAGGCGACCAAGGTTGGCCAGCGTCGCCCTCCAGTGGTCGAGTAAGCCGCATGAGGATCAGACAGGCGACTACACGACAAGAGTTCAGTAGGTTCTGGCCCATCGGAATGACATTTTGGCGCCAAACGGCAGGGAAATGGAGACGCATCACATGGGGAGTCAACTCGACATGAAGTTGGGATTGGTTCTGCCCGAGGGCGAGCGGGACATGGGTGGCAAGACCGCTCGCTGGTCTGACTACGTCGACGATGGCGCAGACGGCCGAGGATATGGGCTTTGATTCCCTGTGGTTCGTGGATCATCTGCTTTACCTCGAAGGCGCAACCGTCGAACCGCCACAGGGCGTCCGGGAATGTTGGTCTGTTCTGGCGGGCCTCGCCGCGGTCACTTCGAGGGTCGAGCTTGCGCCACTGGTGAGCTGTACTGGGTACAGAAACCCAGCGCTGCTTGCGAAGATCGCCGACACCATCGACGAGATCTCCGGTGGCCGGCTGATTCTGGCTCTCGGTGCCGGCTGGCACGAACCGGAGTATCGGGCATTTGGCTTTCCATTCGACCACCGTTACTCCCGCTTCGAAGAGGCGTTGAAGATTATTCACGGGTTGCTGCGTGACGGTCACATTGACTTCGAGGGAGACTACTACACTGCCAGAAATTGCGAACTGCGGCCACGCGGTCCCCGCGTCAACGGCATTCCTATCATGCTTGGTACAACCGGCCCGAAGATGCTACGCCTGACCGCTCAGTACGCCGACCAATGGAATGCCTGGCTAGCGATGACGGACAGTTCTCCCGATCGTGTCCCGCCCCTCAACGCCGCTGTCGACGCCGCCTGTGCCGACGTCGGCCGTGATCCGGCCTCGCTGGAGCGCACGATTTCGATCATGATTGATGTGGGCGGAAACAGCGAGATTCCAGCGAGCATGGGGCGCGGCGAGGCTGCGCCGATCAGCGGATCTACGGAAGAAATCGCCGCGACGATCCGGCGTTTCGCCGAGCACCACATCAGCCACCTTCAGATCTACCTGCTGCCGAATACGGTGGCGACGATCCGCGCGTTCGAGCCGGTACTGCGAGAGCTCGGCCGTGCGTGAGCGGATCCTCCTGAAACGAGAGTGGCCGGCCGCGAGAGTCGCGGTCGGCCTGCACGTCTACCAACCCTGCTGCGTCACGTCGTCGGCACCAAGCCGCTTGAGCAGTACCTTGTACGGATCTGGATTGTTCGGGTGGTACTCAAACACCGCTCGCTCAAAGTATTGCGTCACGTAACCGGTCTGACTGTCGACGAATTCCTCCGAAATCGGGTAACCGAAGAGCGCCAGGCTCTCCCGATACGAGATGCCTGGATCGCCAAAATCGAGCCCGTGCGACTGCCAGTAGTCCTTGAAGCTGGAGCAGGCATTGTGTCGAGTGGCCGCGAAGAACTGGCAGGCGTCGGTGCTGGCCGTATTGGCCGGCAACGGCTGGAATGGCTGCGTGACCACAAGATTGCGCGCCTTGGCATCTTCGGCGCCGGTACGGCCTAACGACGTCTCGTACACCGTACCGGCTAGCTCCGGATGATATTCAAAGCGCTGACGTTCGAGGTACTGCACTGTCAGCATCTGACCGAGATCGGAATTGAGCTGGGAGAACTCTTCGGTCACAGGATAGCCGAAGACCGGCAAACCTCCGGACCGGTTCCAGAATGTCTTGAACCCAAAGCTGATGTAATGGCCCGTCTCCGGGAAGTAGAGCCAATTCGGGTCGGCCGTACCCGGGTTCGGCCGAGGTGCGCTGGGCAGTACCTCCCACAGCCAGGCTGTCTGGATGTCCTTCAGTGAGGCAACCATCAGATCGGGACGGCTCGATGTCGTCCAGACGACTGCCCCGTTGTCAGCGTCCGGCATCCCATTCGTCAGCGCCGTGGTCGGTAAGGTGAACAGGCTTGCAGTCTGAAGATCGTAACCGCGCAGCTCGGGCGGGCTATCGTAGGAGGATTGGGTCTGCCAGAAGACATAGCGGCCATCGGTCGTCGGTGATGCCGCGTTCTGCGCGATCGAGATGCCGGCGAAGCTGTAGAGTGAGACCTTGAACAGTTCGCCGTAGTAGGGGTCTGTGATACCTCTGACGCTGTAAATCAGCGTATCGCCTCCAACCGCCAACCCGATGCCGTTGCCAACGAAGGTCACGCCGGACGCTACTATTGATGGCCCCGACCCGCCAATCCGGGCAACCCGGATCTGCCATGGATAGGTGCGGTTGGGAGTTGCCGTCTGCTCGACCCAGGCAACGGTGTTGCCCGTTATAGCCACCTGCCCTATCGACCAACCTTCGCTGGCGGTCGCCAGCGTCACGGGGTCGTCCATCGTGCTGATGTCCCGGGCCATGACCTGGCCACCAACGCCCCACACAACCCAGTGGCCGGACACATCGATGTAGGAGAGCGTCTGACCCGGTGATGCGACCGTCACTTCGCTGCCACCGCTGAGATCCCGGGCATGAAGCTCGTCGCACGGAGGACACTTTGATGTGGATACGATCCAGATTACGACGTTGCCGTCGATCTTCGGACTGGTCTGATTCTCGACTCCGTCGGCGATGGTGAAGACGATGCCGTCGGAAAGGTGAGCGCCGACAACGTCGGCATTACCCGTCGTCTCGCCGAATTCCTCGGACCAGACCACGATGTCGCCATTCGTGGAGGCGGCGGAATCAAGCATTCCGGGCGTCGGCGGAGAAACTGCCGCAGTCTGAGCCTCAGCAGCAATCGGTGCTGAGGAACCTACGGTGAGCCCCACTGTCATCAAAAGGATCGCAAGGAATCGTGTTCCGATCTGCATCCTCGTCTCCCAATCCAACGCTGTGTGAACAACCAACACAAACAGAGTAAACGCACGACCAAGGCTTGTTCCTGGCGGCGATGACCGACAGATCGTTACGAATTTCCTCACGCTACGCGCGACCGACGCCACGGTCACCAGCGGGCATTGGCAAGGACGCGTCTGCCCACACTTGAAGTGTGATAGCACGCAGCCTGCCTTCGGCCCGTCAGAAGCCCATCGACCACCGCGAGACAATCGATCTCGAATCGCTTGAGTAGCTGAACGTTGATGTCCTGTTGAGCCAGAGCTTGAATGACGTAAATGGAGGAGAAGCCCAGATGTCGTCCAGCGCTATCGCGTCCTCCTGAAACGGCCGGATGAGGATGTCTGTTTGCTCAAATGCTTATGTGGGACGGTGTTCAAACCCGTTGCATGGTGGCCGGACCTTACGGTCAGGCTGATGGTAAGCGGTTGCTCGACGAAGCACCATTACCTCTCAGCGCCGCGAACCGGACCACAACCTGACAGAGATCACTCCTCGCCGCCCTGCTTGCTCTCCTTCGCCTGCTTTTCGGCGTCGGTCGGGAAAGCGGAGTGCAGGTACTTGGCCATATTGTTTGCTCCGGTTTACTTGCTCACACGAACATTCTCGCTGACTAGATAGCGGTTGAACCAATCGATGGCGAGGCGGGTGACGACTTCCATGGCGCCCGGCTCCTCAAACAGATGGGTGGCGCCGGGGACTATCTCGATCCGCCGTGCGCACTGAAGCAGATCGTACGCCTCAGAGTTGAGAACGATCACCTGCGAGTCCGAACCGCCGACAATCAGCAGAGTTGGAGCGACAACGCGTCGCAATGCCTCACCGGCGAGATCCGGGCGTCCGCCGCGTGACACGACGGCGGCGACCTCATCAGGCATTTCAACTGCTGCCATGAGCGCGGCGCCAGCCCCAGTGCTTGCGCCAAAATAGCCAATCGCGAGCGACGCCAACTCCGGCTGATCGCGCACCCAGCGGGTGGCCACCACAAGGCGACCGGCCAGCAGCGGAATGTCGAAGACGTTTGCGCGATCGAATTCCTCCTCCGGCATCAGGAGGTCGAAGAGGAGTGTTGCGATACCGGATTGGTTCAGTGCACGAGCGACTGTTCGATTACGCGGACTCATGTGACTGCTACCACTGCCGTGAGCGAAGATGACGATCCCGGTCGCGTTTGAGGGGAGGTCAAGAAGGCCAGGCAGCACAACATCTGTGGATGCAATCTTCACCGCACGGGAAATGTCACCATCTCGATTGCTTCGGGGATCTTCCTCTTTCATGCGCGCGTCTCCGATCACGGCGTCGGCGCTATAGGTCAAGCGGGCACCGAAGTCGGACCCGCCCCAGCTCTTCTACCACCCGTTGTCCAGAATAATTCTTTCGTCGATGATTAGGAGGCAAATGGTCAATCAGTTCCGTCTGTCATGAACCTGGGGTCGACCTGAAAAGGTCCGGCCGGGTATGCAGGATTACCCGGCCGGACGAGAGGGGAACTGAGCGATTAACCTATCGGGAGCGACGGTTCCGGCAACCACGACGGCTTGCGCTGCTCGTCACGAATCTCGGGTTCGTGCTTCAGCTTGGCGATGAACGCGTCGAGTTGATCGTAGAGATCATCGAATGCTTGCCGCACGGCCATTGCCTGCCGCTCGGCCGTAGAGGTGGCGACGATATTTCGGTCTAGAACGTGAAGCAGCAACTTGGCCGTGTAGGTATCGCTACGAAGATGGTAATCGAAGGTGATGTCAAGCAACTTGAGATCGTCCTCGACGTGAGCCAGTCGTTCGTCGAGCAGTTTCGCTTCCCTGTCGACCGTCTCGCGAACGGCATTCGCGATATGAATACGACTATGGTAACGAAATCTCATTGCGTGCCTCCACTTGCTATAAACCCGGACTCCATCCCTGATGGAAATTTGAGCGACCCGGTGTGCCAGCTTGGTCCGGCGCACTACAAAACGAGTCTGGCCTCACCGGTAGCTGATCGAAGTCCCTACCCCTTGACGCCTGCTGGCCTTTCGTAGGGAACTCACGTCTCTATACTGCCGAACTTTACGCGCCAAAAGTGTGCAGTAGATTGCCCCCGGCGTGACAATTTCGTGCAGAACGGCACCTCGTTGGGTCGATTACTGTAGCCAGAACGTGAACGTCACCGGATCAGCGTGGAGCGGTTCGACCACATGTGGCGCCCTCCGCCTTCGCGACGAAGGTACGTTCAGGCTATTATTCCGAGGCATACCCCATCCTATAATGACCCGGTCGGACCCGATCTATCGCCCGGGAACTCACTTCATCGCCGCGAAATGGTGGCTAGATACTCCGCTTCGAGCTGAAAACTCTGGTGCTCAGCGCAGGGCTTGAGCCGAGAGCCGCACGAATTCGAGAGGAACCAATGTTTGATTCAGGAATGCCGCCACTTCGGCCTCTGAGCGTCTCAGACCTGATCGACGAGACGTTCCACGTTTATCGCAAGAACTTCCTTCTCCTTCTCTCGATCGGCGCGGTCTTGATGATTCCAATGGCGCTGATACAAGTGTTCCAGCAAATCGCGGTGCAGCAGCGGGGAACTTCCGATCTCCTGTTCTACGTGGGAAGCACCCTGATCATTGGCTTGGTCCAGTTCGTCGTCTATCTGGGCGTTCTCTCAGCCATGATCTACGCGGTATCCGAAATTCGCATGGGCCGAACGCCGAGTGTGACTGAGTCATACCTGACCGGAATGGAGCGATATCCAGCGATGATCGGCGTTGGATTGCTCTTTCTTTTCGTTCTCGTCCTTATCTCCGTCACCATCATCGGTATTCCTGTCGCGATCTACCTCGGGACGTGCTGGCTGCTCGCCTTGCACGTTACGGTTCTCGAAAGCAAGAGGGGCTGGTCGTCACTTTCACGTAGTCGATCGCTAATCAGGGGGCAGTGGTGGCGCGTTCTCGGTATCACGATCCTGGTTTACATGATCGTCTACGTGATGAATTTGGTTTTCGCGATTCCTGGTTTCATCTTTGGATTCTCGGTGGTATTTGGGGACTTCGGTTCGACTTTCCGAGCCATTGCGGCCGCGATAAGCACACTCTTCAGCACAGCCGGCACGATTATCACCGGTCCAGTCATCTACATTGCTTGGCTATTCCTGTATTACGATCTGCGCGCCCGCAAGGAAGGGTTGGATCTGGAGTTAATGGCCAATCGGGCTGAAGCGGAAGCCCAATCTGTTGCCGTTCGCTCGTAACGTGTCGATTGAGCACGACCGGAAGCGGATCGCCTCTCTCACGAACGATCGCTGGCGCTCCATCACCCTGCTCGCCGTCGCTCTCGCCGTACTCTTCTCCGCCGTGATCCTACCCACAGCAAATGCTCGGACGCTCGATCTCGACAGCTATCGCCAGATAATCGAGAGCTCGCTCACGAGCCTGCAGCACGACCCGTCGACAGCGAGTCAGACGGCGGCGGATCTTCAATCAATATCGCAAGTGAAATTACCGGATGGATCGACGATCGCACCTAACCTGACGGCGATCGTGTCGGATCTGGAAGCTCAGCCACCTCGCACCGCCGACGCAATCACGGGGTTGTCGTCGATTCTGACTCAACTGGATCGCGCTCAGTCTAACAAGAACAGTGCCCAAACTGGCACAGATGCGAGCCGGAGCCTGCAATCGATCCTGGCGCGCTCAGAATTCCACCAGGAAGCTGATAATCCTGCGCCAAGCATCACCGGCTGGATTCTGAGTGAGCTTCGGCTGCTGCTCGGCCCAATCATTGCCCCGGTCGCACGCTTCCTCGCGGCAATTTTGGGTGGCTTCCTTCCCTCTCCGGCGGTATGGACAATGGCACTTGTGGTAATTGGCCTGGTCGCGATCGTGACAGTGATTGTCGGCCCGATCCGTGGTATCCGGCGCGGTTTTGGCCCCGGCGTCAGACGGATCTCGGCAGAGTCAGGCCTAGCGCGTAAGACCGCGATTGAACTGCGCAACGAGGCAGACTCGCTGGCACGAGCTAGCTCCTACCGGTTGGCGATCAGGACACTGTATCTGGCGGCGTTGTTCCGTCTCGACGAACAAGGCTTGCTGCGATTCGAGCGCGCGCTGACCAATCGCGAAGTGTTGAAGGCCGTCACAACGAGTGACGGTTCGGCGCTTGCTGAACGGTTGGCACCGCTGGTCGATCGCTTCGATCGATACTGGTACGGTGCCGACCACTGCACCGAGCAGGATTATCGTGAGTTCGCTCAACTTTCGAGTTGGACCTGGGAGGTGACATGATGTTGTCACTCCCTCGAACCAAAATGCTAGGCCCAGTTATCCTCGCCACACTGTTGATTTTGGCGGCCATTCTCACCGCAATCGCGATCCGGCAAGAGCGAACGATTCAGCAGCCACTGGCCTATCCGACCTACGATGTCCATGAATCTGGTCCGCAAGGAACGCGAGCCCTCGATCTGTGGTTGTCCGATCTGGGCTATCAACCGAGCACTCTCCAGTACCGGCCTTTCAAAGTCTCGTCAATGGACGGCCTGTTGCTCATGCTCTTTCCATCACTGGAACCCAGCGACCAGCAGATTCAGTCGATTGTCAGCTGGGTAGAACAGGGTGGCACGTTAGTCATCGCGTCGGGAAAACCCAGCAACCTGTTGAGCCAGCTCGGTGTACAGGTCATCCCGCATAAAGCCCAGATGGTTGACGTGCATCCGGCCCAGCCCCTACTGACGGATCCTCCAGTTGGCACCAGTAGCGTCAACACGTACGCGACCCTCGCGTTTCGCGACCCTGCCTGGATTCCGCTCCTCGAAGGGCCAAACAACGGTGAGATCGTCGCCGCTTCGATGCCCAAAGGAGATGGGACGATCATCATCCTTTCAACGGGTGACCCGTTCAGCAATAGCGGTCTGTCTGAGCCAGGAAACCGTGACCTGGTCCTGAACCTGCTGGCATCAGTTCCGATGGGCAGCACGACCATCATCGACGAGTACCACCACGGCTTCACCGAGCAGGGCACGTTCACCTATCAACTCTTCAGACAGCCATGGGGCTGGGCAATCTTGTATCTGGCTGCGGTTCTGTTTGTCTTTCTCGTCATGAGTGGTCGACGCTTCGGCCACGTCACGCGTGCGTACTCCTTTGCGATGAGAAGAACACGTTCGGAGTTCGCGATAACGTTGGCGTCGATGCTTCATCAGAATCGGCATCGGGACTGGCTGCGGGATCACTACCTTGATCAGCTGAAACGAATGCTAGGTACGCGCTTCCGGGTACAGTCGACTCTGCCGACACCAATTTTCCTGGAGCAGGTTGCGCAGCGAAATCCGAACGCGATAGAGCTCGTCGAGCCACTGCGAGAGATTGAATCGGATAGAGTGCCTGAAGAACAAAGATTGGTCTCGCTCATTCGCGAGATAGAGCTTATTGCCGCGCGCTTGATGCAACGACCGACCGCGAACATCGGTGGTCAGACTGCCTCACGGCCAGATAACCCGCTACACAATGAGGGAAAGACAGGAATATGACGAATACACGATCCATCCGCGACCAAATTCTCTCCGAGGCCGGTCGCGCCGTTGTGGGGCAGGAAGAGACGATCGAACTCCTTTTCGTGGCCCTCCTTTCAGGTGGTCACGTCCTGATCGAAGGAGTTCCTGGTACGGCCAAGACGCTGATGGCCAAGACTCTCTCGATGCTGCTCAGGGCCGACTTCACCCGTGTCCAGTTCACGCCCGATCTGATGCCTTCGGACATTCTCGGTACCAGCGTCTTCGATCTGGCGACCAGTCGTTTCCATCTGAAGCAGGGACCGATCTTCACCAATTTCCTGCTTGCCGATGAAATCAATCGTGCGCCTGCCAAGACGCAGGCCGCGCTGCTTGAGGCGATGGAGGAACGCCAGGTCACTCTTGATGGTGTTCGCTACGTTCTGCCGGAGCCCTTTATCACCGTTGCCACCCAGAATCCGATCGAATACGAAGGAACTTACCCCTTGCCCGAGGCGCAGATCGACCGTTTCCTGTTCAAGATCCTGGTCGACTACGGGTCGTCCGACGAAGAGCATGAAATCCTGAATCGCTACCATGCGGGATTCGACGCGAAAGCGCTCGATTCGCTCGGCCTGCGTCCAATTCTCGAGCCGGGTGAGATCGGCGCGTTACGGGCGGAATGTCAACTGATTGCGGTCGACCCGGGGATCATGAGCTACATCACCGCAATCGTCCGAGAGACAAGAAACTCTCGCGACATCCGTCTTGGAGCCAGCCCAAGAGCGGCGATTGCGTTGCTCCTTGGGAGCAAAGTGCTGGCTGCGCTCGACGGCAGGGACTATGTTTTGCCGGACGATATAAAACGGCTGGCATTGCCGACGCTGCGTCATCGAATCGTGCTCAAGCCGGAGGTCGAGCTTGAAGGCATGACGCCCGACATGGTCGTCAACAACATCCTCTCGGTCGTTGAAGTGCCGCGCTGAATGACCGTCCTGCCGACCTGGCGCCTTCTGCTTCTGATGTCGACCACTGCTCTATTATTGGTGCTCGGATCCTTTGTTCATGTGGCCCTCGTCGTCGCCATCGTCTACTTCGCTGTGATCGTCGCACTGGTCGCCATCGACATTCGACTCGGCCCGCGTACCGAAGACTTCACGGTAGCACGGGGCCACGACCAACGCCTCTCGCTCGGTGAACCGAACACCGTGACGTTAAACGTCCGCTGGATGAGTCGCATGCCAGGGACCGTAGCGTCGTGCCGAATTTGGGTGCGTGATGAGGCACCGCCCGAAATTCCCGGGGAGCAACCGATCTTGGACGGCACGATTCAACTGGGAGGCGAATGGCAGGGAAGCTACGAGCTTCGTCCGGTACGGCGCGGAACCTACGAGTTTGGCGACATATGGCTGCGCGTTGAAACTCCATTCAAGCTCGCGATCCGGCAGTTTGGCTACCGACGTCAGGAGCCTGCGCGCGTCTATCCGAACCTGCTCGCCATTCGCCAATACGATCTGCTCGCCCGCCGTGGACGGCTTGCCGAGGTCGGAGTTCATCGAACACGCTATCTTGGTCGCGGCAACGAGTTTGAACGTTTGCGCGACTACTTGCCCGATGATGAATATCGCCGCATCAACTGGAAGGCGACCGCGAGACGTCTCCGGCCGATAACGGTTGAATACGAGACTGAGCGAAGCCAAAGTCTGCTCCTGATGCTTGACACCGGTCGCCTCATGGGTACTCCAACCGGGGATCTGGACAAGCTGGATCACGCACTCAACTCGGCACTACTGCTGGCCTATGTCGCGACAAAGATGGGGGACCGGGTCGGAACGATTGCCTTTGCCGATCAGGTGAGTGTCTTTGTGCCACCGGCGCGAGGAGACCGGCAGTTTCAGCTGTTACTTGACTCGTTGCACGGCGTTCACGTGCAACCAGTTGAAACAGATTTGCGCCGGGCAGTCGCCTTTCTGGCATCCCGCAACCAGCGTCGTTCGCTCGTCATCCTCTTCACCGATTTCGCGGGAGAGATCGACAGCACAACCATCGTCTCAAGTCTGCAGTTGTTGGCTCGACGTCATCTTGTGGTCTGCGCCAGCATGAGTGATCCGGACCTGATCGCGATGGGGCAACAAATGCCGAACGATTCATTGCAGACGTATGAGAAGGTGGTGGCTCGGAGGTTGTTGGAGGAGCGCCGCGGCGTTGTCGAAAAACTAGAGCATTACGGCATCGCGACCATCGAAGGCTCTCCTGAGGCCCTCTCACCGGCGATGATCAATCATTACCTCGAAACGAAGGCGCGATCGCGGTTATGAGTCGCACCACGAGAGACAGGCTCGCCCGGACGTGCTTCGACATCCGACGATGTGTCACGCCCGGCACCAAGCAGGTAGGTATACAGCAAGATCAGCGCGATGCCGCCGATAACGAACTTGGCAAGTCTCGGAATGCCACTCGGCGAGACGAACCCTTCCAGCGTACCGGCGATAATCAGGAGAGGTACGCAGCCAAAGATAAGCGGGACAGCCTTACTCGCGGCCGCAGCAAGTGCGGCTCGACGTGATAGAAGACCAGGGCTCAGCAACGCGTGACCCATACGTAGGCCCGCGCCGCCGGAAATGAAGATGACCGTCATCTCGATCCCGCCGTGTGGCGAGACAAAGCCGATCAGCGTGCCACCAAGCCCGTGCCGAATGGCGAGACCTGCCGTGGCGCCCAACATTAGACCATTTTCGACCAGCGCGACGACCGTTCCGAGCCCGAACAAGATGCCGCCAGCGAAGGCGAAAAAAGCGACGCGAATGTTGTTGGTCATGATGAACGACGAAGCCAGACCGCGATCGCCACGTGCTATCTGCATCCAGCTCTGACCCTGCTCGATCTTGTCGACCAGGCCACCAGCCGGAAGGATCATTCTTCCAACAGTGGGGTCAATAAGGGTTAGGACGATCGTCAACGCGAAAGGGATCAGCAGCAATGAGAAGGCTACGAACGTGTACGGACCAGCCTGACGGAAGGCGCGGGGGAAGCCATGAGTGAAGAATCGGGTGAGGGAATGCCATTGACGCGCTTCACGATGATAAATGATTGGGTGCGCCTGACCGATGAGCTGCTCGAGATACTGCCGAACACGATCACGAGGAAAGTCGCGACGGGCGATGGCAAGATCCGAGGTAATCTGCCGGTAAAGGCGGCCGAGCGACTCGAGATCGTCGGACGAGAGGCGTCCTTTCTTCCGACCACGAGTTTGCTGCAGGAGCGATTCCAGTTCCTGCCATCGAGCGCGCCGATCCCGGATGAACGAGCGGGGATCAGAGGAACCTGACAATGGATTTACCGCCATTCCAATTGGGGGATCATTACAGCTTTGAAACGCCTGAGCAGATCGACGTTTCCTACGCGATCGCTGGCATAGGTTCGCGCTTCCTCGCCGCGCTGATCGATTCGATCATCATTGGGTTGGGGCTCATCATCATACTGGTCCCAGGGACGTTCGGAGTGACGTTCATCATCGCGTTCATCCTCGCGCTTGCTGGCCGGAACGAGAGCGCTAGCACCGCGTTCCCGTTCGCGCTGGCCAGCACTGGATTCCTCAGCTTCTGCCTGATCGCGTTCTACTACATCTTGTTCGAAACATTCTGGCACGGCCAATCTCCTGGAAAACGCTGGATTGGACTTCGGGTGATCCGCGAGGGAGGTTACCCAATGACTTTCTCGACATCGGTTATTCGCAACATCATCCGCCTCATCGACTTCCTGCCTGTCTACTATATGGCTGGACTGACCGTGATGTTTATCGACCGAAAGTCACGTCGTTTGGGTGACCTCGCCGCCGGGACCATCGTCGTCAAGGAGCAGAAAGGCGTGAAACTGGAGACCCTTGACGTCGACAGGCGGCTACTGGCACCAGCCGGGACCACCATCGTTGATTCCAACCGTGCCGTCATCCGCGACGTACGAAGACTGACGCCCGACGATCGCCGCTTACTTCGAGATTATCTGCAGAGGCGATCCAATCTCGACCAGGAATCTGCCGACAGAATCGGCCTGTCGCTAGCTCGAGCTTTTGCGCTGAAGACCGGTCATGACCTGGAAGGCGAGCCTCCGTCGCAGTTTCTCGACCGCCTTGCCCATGCGATCGACGAATTGCCAGAATAGAACCGGACACCGTCAGTCCGCTTGCTGGACGAGCGGATCGTCTGGACGTCTGGCCCAACTCGCGGCCGCAGTAGCGCCGTCGAAATACCGAACAAAGTCGATCGCGAATTTGACTACCCGTTCGATCCAAATCTGGCCACGCTCCGCCGTCGCGGGCGATGGATCGCCGCTCACCCCGTTCGGGAAGAGGTCACCGTGGTCGAGAAACACGGTGCCTCCGACGGACTGACCGGGAATTTCGACCAGGTTATCCCGCCGTAGTTTGAATGGTCCAGAGGTGATCGGGTCCCTGCCAGCCATCAGATCGATCATCACGTCTTTCGGGAACATCCCCATCATCGCCGACGTCTCCGGCTCACCGCCATGACCGTAGACAGACGCAGGGTCTTCGTAGGTATCGCGCATCACCGCGTAGCCGAGATTCCAGGGGTAGATGTTGCCGATTACCACACCATGTTCCGCCTTGAGCTCACGTGCGACCTGCTCACATGATGGCTGATTTCCTCCATGGTTGTTTACGAAGATGAAACGGCGAAATCCCTGACGGAACAGTGCCTGGCAGACATCACGAATAACCGAAGTGAGCGTCTCAGGGCGAATCGAAACCGTACCTGGAAAATCGCGGCACAGCGGCGAGTAGCCGTAGTTGATGGCCGGCACCATATAGGCCTCGGTCGCCTCCGCCGCTCGCCTCGTGACGAAATCGGCCGCCATATTGTCGGCATTCACCGGGAGGTGTGGGCCATGCTGCTCCACCGTTCCGATCGGCAGCAACAGCACAGGATTGCGCGGCAGGATAGCCTGAATCTCCTTCCAGGTCATGCGGCCGAGCTCGAAGGTGCGTCGCTCCGACATACTTGGCTCCTTTCCTCACAGCTCCATCGACGCCTCTCGCCGAATGATTGCGCGTGAGCGGTATCACTCCGTGGATCTTCCGCGCTTGTACATGCAGAATACGGCTTTGTCGACCAGATTGGGTAGAACCGCACGGTTGCTTTTTCGAACGCCGGCCTATCGACAGAAGAATTGAGTCACGCGGTACCCTATTGGTTGGCGTCGATTATCATCGACGCCTCAGTGCTCATGAGAGAGGATCACTTCATTGGCGGGTCGGTCGATCGGAAGACTCTTCAGTCCGCTGGCAGCAGGTCTTTTGCTGTTGGCAAGCGTGGCCTGTGTTGGCTACGGAAACGTTGGCACGGTAACCAAAACGATAGACCGGGGAAACGCCGAAAGTCTGAAAGCCTCATTCGATATCGGTGATGGTCAGATCGAATTATCCGGCGGAGCCGACGCTTTGATGGAGTCAAGCTTCACTACCAACGACAAGCGAACACCAAAGGTCGATTATTCGGTGAATGGGACCAGGGGGTCGCTGACGGTTACGCAGTCGACGAAGTCGGCCGGATTCAATGTTGGCCCTGAAATAAATCGTTGGTCAATCAACTTGAACGACGATGTTCCGACCGATCTATCGATTACGAGCAAGAGCGCGAGCACGAAGCTCAACCTTGATACGCTCACGGTTAATTCGCTCGACGTCAGTAGCGACAGCGGCGACGCAACCATTAGCCTCAGCGGAGCGCAGCAAAAGCTTGGCAGCGTGTCAATACGATCTGCCAGTGGCGGCATTAATTTGACTCTTGACGGTGACTATCAGGCTCCCGCCGCGGTTCACATCGACTCGTCGAGCGGGGACGTTACAACAAATCTCAATGGTCATTGGACGAGCACCCTGAGCGGCACATTCAAGACCGATTCGGGATCAATCACGATCACGGTTCCGAAGAATCTGGACATTCAGATTAGTGCAACCAGTGATTCGGGCTATGTCGACGCCAGTGGGTTCACCGACCGCGGCAACGGACTCTACGTCAACGATCCTGCGGGAGCCCCGAACGTCACAATGAAACTGGATATCCAATCGAGTAACGGCAACATCACCATTCGTACCGGTGACTGAGCCCGATTCAGTCCAACTGTCACAGAATTGATACACGAAGCGACCGGAACCCAACAGCCGTGACACGCGTTTTGGGTACAGTAGCTGAAGACACAGTTGTGGCTATCTAGCGGAGAGACAATGACAGAACCGGTAATCGCGGTAATCGATCCAGACTCGAACTTCCTCACGACCATCAATGAAACCCTGGCACAATCGGGCTACATCGCGATTCTCAGCCAGGGCGATCCCGAGACACAGTACCTCCTCCAACGAGAGCATCCGTCTCTGATCATCATCGACGGAACCATGCGGGCTTCGAAGAATGCGAACGTGCTGCTGGAATCGGTCATTGCCGATGCCACTTCGCAACATATTCCGATGCTCATGACCGTCACCTCGAGCGATGAGTCGCGAACCGACCACGATTCGCTGTCGAAGCCGATCGATTTGAACGAGCTGCAATCCAAGCTGCGCAGCGCGCTCGGTCCACTAGCGGTGATTCATCAGCCCTAGTTGAACGTCCCAGTGCTGCGGCATGGTGACGAAAAGCTGAGGTACCGGCAGGTCAGGTGCTTTCTCGCTAGGAACTGCGCAGTTCCAGCGCTCCCACGCTCATCTTGAAATCAAAGGTGATCGCGGGACCGCTACCATCGAGTGTGTAAAGGTTTCCAGACTTGGCCCAGGCGCCGGACGTAGTGACCCTGGCCATGACTCCATTGACCGTGGCAACGGCCGACATCCCACTGGGAACAGTGATCACCACATTCCCAGCCGCCGCGGTGACACTCACGTGCAGATCACGTTGCAGTGAGCCGCCAAAGTCGAGTCTCAAATCACCCGCGCCGCTCTTGAATACCATGTTCCTGGCGTTAGCGTTCGCCAGGCCGTCGATCACGCACTTAGCGGCCCCGGCGTCGAAGGTTAACGTGTCGAGTGTCACCTGATTGGGTTGGCTGAACGAAACCTCAAGATCAGTCGCACCCTGGTCAACGGTCAGATCAGTCAACGAGAGACCACCGAGTTCCACATTGCCTTTCGCTGCGCCGACCGCCAACTTGAGAGCCATTGGCGCGTC
This sequence comes from uncultured Chloroflexia bacterium, assembly GCA_963785465.1. Taxonomy (GTDB): domain Bacteria; phylum Chloroflexota; class Chloroflexia; order Thermomicrobiales; family Thermomicrobiaceae; genus CALAGB01. Next base: position 369,200 of record CAWAVM010000013.1, read on the forward strand.
ACCGAGTGACAGATTCCAGTCGTTCTTGACTGTGCCTCGGAAGGATCGAATCGTGGTCTTGCCTTGCTCGACGCGTACCGTGTCGCCACTGGTCGTCACCACTGGCTTGAAGTCGTCGACGTTGTAGGTAACGGTGCCTTGGACGATCTGGCCACCAGCGCCTGGGGTCAGGTGTAGGGTTCCCGCGCCCATCGCCAACTCAAGTCGATATGGGCCATCTCCTTTCGGGGTAGCCACGTCGATGTTCTCGGTTCTGGTCGATCCCACGCTCACTTCTCCACTCTGCACGGTACATGCCGAAATTAATACCAAGCTTACGAACAGGGTAGTGAGAAGAGCCATAGTCTTCAAGGGCTGCCTCCGATTGATGCACCGGACCCACGTCACAGGAGCACATCGCGCGCGATCGCCTTCTTCATGATAGCGGTGAAATCGCTCGGGAATCTCAATGACGACGTGACAAACGTGATGGAAGCGTGCCAATTTCATGTCAGCGGTGGTTCAACTCGTTTGAATTGGGCAATCGCGATTTCTGCAATCCCGGCACGGCTCTTCATCTGAATTGCCACGAGATCGACCCTCGTGTAACACGCCGTTTACAAAGTGTCGCTAGACTGATGCGCTGAATGCGGCCAAAACTTCTTTGCCTCAACCTTCAATGGCGCTGACCCCGTCGGCATGCTCCCCGCATTAGGGGGGAAGAGAAGGATCTCCAGTTGAGCGATAACACAATGCCTCTCCCGGTGTTCGGGCACGACGCCCGTCCTCCTCGCCTCAGTCTGTCTCGCGGACAGATTATCGTGGTCATTCTGGTCTTCATCGGTAGCCTGGTCGCCGGCAACTACGGCTACACGAGAGCGACCGGCGCCAATAAGCCTCCTGCGGCGCCGCCTCAGACGACCAGAGTTCGCCTTGGAACTCTCGCTTCGACTGTGGATGCCACCGGCAATCTCCAGACCAGTGCGGACCTGAGTCTGAACTTCGCCGCGGCTGGAACTGTCGCTGAGGTAAAGGTGAGCGTCGGCGATAAGGTGACGAAAGGACAGGTGCTCGCCACCATCGATCCGACGGCTTTGCAGGCTGCCGTCACACAAGCGCAGATAGGCGTCGACTCCGCCAATAACAATCTTCAGCAGTTGTATAACAGCTTCTCGGCGTCCAACATCGCGTCTGCTCGCCAGTCGGCCTCAAACGCGCAACAGTCACTCGTAAACGCCCAGAATGCGCTTCAGACATTGCAACATCCAAGCGCCGCTGACATTGCATCCGCCCAGCAGGCGGTCACACAGGCGCAGGCCAGTGTAAACACGGCGCAGAACAACTTGGCCGCGCTTAGCAATCCGTCGTCGTCCGCTGTGAATGCAGCTCAACAGTCGGTGAACTCGGCGCAGACCGCGTTAACCACCGCCCAAAACAATCTGACCAATTTGATGAATCCAAATCCGGCAGATGTTGCTTCGGCGCAGCAAGCCGTGAGTTCAGCTCAGAACAACGTCCTCAATGCACAGAATGCCCTCGATACGCTGGAGCACCCCACCGCGTCGGCTCTTGCGGCGGCACAACAGACACTGACCCAGGCACAGAACAATCTGACGTCGGCGCAGAATGCGTTGGACGCACTCACGAATCCGGCATCCTCCGCCATTGCCTCGGCGCAGCAGGCCGTGAATACGGCGCATGCGTCTATGGTCAGCGCCCAGAACGCTTACAACGCGCTTCAGAATCCACCGGCTGACGTGGTCGCCGCCGCTCAGAAGGCCGTTACCGACGCACAGAATGCAGTTTTGAACTGTACGACTGCAACGAGTTGTGCCACTGCAAATTCACAGCTCACGGCAGCACAACAGGCACTCAACAAGCTGCTTAATCCCCCTGAGGACCAGTTGGCGGCTGCTCGCAACGCCGCCACCAATACCAAAAACGCCTGGTTGACGGCTCAGCAGAACCTCATTGCACTCCAGAATCCGTCGGCTACGGATGTTCAGAATGCCCAGAACAGCGTCACCGCGGCCCAAGAAGCAGTCGATGCCGCCAATGCCAATCTCACACTGGTACAAAATCCTGACGCCGCCAGTATTCAACAAGCGCAGAATGCTGTTTCCGCTGCTCAGTCGGGACTCACCGCAGCTCAGACCAAGCTTGATCAGCTTCAGCATCCCCCGGCTCAAACGGTGTCTGTGGATCAGCAAGCGGTCTCGAACGCGAAGGCATCGCTCGCCGCGGCTCAGGACAACCTCAATGCACTGTACAGTCCGGACGCCTCGACACTGAAGAATGCGCAGCTCGCCGTACAGAGCGCCCAGGCAGGGCTGGACGCGGCCAACGCCAAGCTAAGCGCACTGCTCAACCCGACCGCACAGAGCGTTGCCGCCGCCCAGTCGACGGTCAACTCCGCGCAGGCGGGACTCGATGCCGCCAACGCAAACCTCCAGTCGGTACTGAGCGGCCCACAAAAGGACAGCCTTGACGCTCAACAGCTAACAATCCAACAGGCACAGAACACGCTCAAACAGGCGCAGGACAATCTGGCGGAGGCGAACTTGGTCTCCCCGATCGACGGAACAGTCGCCGCCGTTTCTATTCACGCGGGTGACAACGTGACTGCTGGGGGTAACACTGCCGCAGTGGAAGTAGTCGATCCGGTTGGACTGTACGTCGCCTCGTCAGTGGCTGAGACCGACTATCCCAATATTAAAATCGGACAGCCGGCCGTCGTGACGGTGGACGCGTTACCGAACCAACGGTTCAACGGCCAGGTCACGACTCTCTCACCGTCTCCGACCGTTACCCAGGGTGTGGTGACGTATCAAGTTCTTGTATCGATCACCGATCTGCCGGCTACCGGTGGTCCCGCACCGGGGATGACCGCCACGGCGGCGATCACGACCGAATCCAAGAGCAACGTGCTGATCGTTCCCTCACGGGCCATTCAACGGCAGGGTGCCGAACAAGTCGTCACGGTGATGGTCAGTGGAAAGGAACAAACCAAGACGGTAACCACTGGCCTTACCGCCAACAGTGAAACCGAAGTCGACACGGGCCTGCAGCAAGGTGACGTGGTCGTGATTCCGGCGTCGACGACTGCCGCCACCACGACCACGCTTGGAGGCGGTCGCGGATTCGGTGGGGGCGGTCTTGGCGGCGGGTTCAACCGCGTCCCTGGCGGACAATAATCATGATTACCACGAAGGAACTGTCCAAGATCTATCAGCTTGAAGGCGTCGTCGTAAACGCCCTGCTTGGCGTCTCACTCGAAATCGCCAACGGTGAATTCGTCGCGATCATGGGAGCATCGGGCTCCGGCAAATCGACATTGATGAATCTCCTTGGGTGCCTCGATGCACCAACCTCCGGCACCTATGAGCTCGACGGCATCCTGGTAAACGGGCTAAACGACGATGAGCTGGCACTGATTCGTACTCACAAGATTGGCTTCGTCTTTCAGAGCTACAATTTGCTACCGAAGCTTTCCGCGATAGACCAGGTCAGCCTGCCACTCATCTACAGCGGTACGCCGAACCGACGGCAGTTGGCGACAGAGGCGCTGATCACGGTGGGTCTGGGCGACCGGCTGAATCACCGACCTACCGAGTTATCTGGCGGCCAGCAGCAGCGTGTCGGCATCGCCCGGGCACTGGTAAAAAACCCCAGCCTTATCCTTGCAGATGAGCCGACCGGCAACCTGGATAGCCATTCGACCAGCGAGATTCTCGACCTGTTTCAACAGCTTAACGACGAACGAGACATCACGATCGTGCTGGTGACACACGAACCCGACGTTTCCAGCCGCGCCCGCCGTGTCGTCACGATGCGAGATGGCATGGTTTTATCGGACGTTCCGAATGCCGTTAGCGTGCAACGAAGTGAGCAGCCCTCATGACAATCGATGATGCATTCAGGATCGCGCTGAACGCGCTTACCACCAACAAAATGCGGACATTGCTGACGATGCTTGGGGTCATCATCGGTGTTGGCGCAGTCATCGCTCTGGTCGCCGTGGGACGTGGAGCTCAGCAGCAAGTCACCGACCGGATCGCCGGTCTCGGCTCCAATCTTCTGTTCGTCCGTCCTGGCGCCGCGACGACAGCGGGAGTTCGTGGGGCCGCAGGATCAAGCGCGACGTTGACGCTCGACGACGCAACGGCCATCTCCCAAAACATCGGGCTCGTTAGCGGTGTCGCGCCTGAATCAGACAGCAACGCTCAGCTTTCTTACCAGGGACAAAACGTCAACACGCGAATCGTTGGCACCACCGCCGCCTACGAAAACGTGCGGAATTTTCACCCCTCCGAAGGCTCGTTCATAACGGATCAAGATGTTAGTTCTTCTGCCCCATCGATCGTACTAGGGGCAAACGTGGCAGCGGAGCTCTTCGGAACAAACGATCCGATTGGTCAAGAAATCCGTCTCAGCCGCGGCAGCACAGGCCTGCCGTTCCGAGTCGAAGGGGTGATGGAATCAAAGGGAGGAACCGCACTGGGAAACCAGGACGATCAGGTTTTTATCCCAATCACAACTCTGGTAACAAAGATTCAGGTATCGCGAACGAGCAAGGGTTCGTATGAGATATCGACGATCAATATCGAGGTCGGCAATAAGAACCAGATGACCGCGGCAACGAACGACATCACCGCTTTGCTTGAGCAGCAGCACAATGTGGCTTCTCCTGACTTCACCATTCAGAGCCAGCAAGACACGATAGCGACGCTTACGGCATCGACACAGACCTTCACCATTCTGCTCGGAAGCATCGCCGCCATCTCGTTGATCGTCGGGGGCATCGGGATCATGAACATCATGCTCGTTTCGGTGACCGAGCGAACTCGCGAAATCGGCATCCGCAAGGCGATGGGTGCACGACGTCAGGACATTCTGATGCAGTTCTTAGTCGAATCGCTCACGGTTAGCGTACTTGGAGGTGCGCTGGGCGTTGCGCTCGGAATCGGTGCCGCCCACGTCGCGAACGGACGACGGCTCGGCACCGAAACCTTCTATACGTCCGTCGCGTCAAGTTCCGTGCTGCTCGCCTTTGTCGTTTCGGCCGCGATCGGGGTCTTCTTTGGCCTCTACCCGGCCATGCGCGCGGCACAGCTCAATCCGATCCAGGCGCTCCGCTATGAATAGCCCTGGACGGGCCGCGAGGTCATCATTTCTTGAAGCACTATTATTCATCTTGGGAAAGGTTGTAGGTAAATGAAGGTCTCGTTCGGAAAGATCCTCATTGGAGTAGCGGTATTTGGCATCTGCTTGGGTGCCGCGTTTGCTGCAGGGACTGTATACGGTCGCCACTCGACCACGTCAACGGCCAGCGCGGCATCCATCGGAACATTCACTCGTACCAACGCGGCGAGCGCTGGAACGGGGAGTGGAACGACTGGCAATACGGCCGGAGCCGGATCGGCGGCGCAAACACCGGCAGTGGACGCCGCGACTCCGCAAGCGGGCAACCGGGGATTCGGGGGCGGATTTGGCGGTGGAATCGGCGGACGACCGATTGAAGGGAAGGTCGATTCTGTCAGCAACGGGCAACTCCAGGTCACTCTCGGCACAGGTGCATCGACCACTGTCGCGGTCGACGCTCAAACGACCTATGCGTCTTCACAGAAGTCTGATCAGAGTTCGTTGAAAACAGGCGCGTCTGTCTATGTGACGACGGCGGCCGCATCGGATGGAACCCTCACGGCGCAGTCGATCATCGTACTCCCAGCGAGCCAGCAGACCACCGGCCAGCCGACGACGACAGGCGGTACGACCACCGGAGGCCGTGGCGGATTCGGTGGCGCCGGTGGCGCCAACCGTCCAGTAGACGGCACCGTCGCCTCGGTCAACGGACAGCAGTTGGAAATCACCCTGGCTAATGGTTCCAAGACCACGGTAGCGCTAGACGCCCAAACGACCTACGCGACCACCCAGAAGGCCGACCAGAGCGCGGTGGCAGCCGGTTCATCGGTTCTGATCACGATCAGCCGCGGATCTGACGGCACGCTCACGGCCCAATCGGTAGTCGTGATGCCAGCATCCGGACAATAGATTTGTTCGGAACTGAACAAAACGGCATGGCCTCTCCACTCGGCGCACAGAAACTCCCGGAACACACATTGAGCGGACGGCGCAAGCGTCGCCCGCTCGGTTCAGTGACCGCTACATGATCGTCTGGCCGCCGTCGGCAACGAGGACGGTTCCGGTAACGAAGCTCGCATCATCACTGGCCAGGAAGAGTGCGCAGGCGGCGAGTTCGTCCGGCATAGCGTAGCGACGCAGTGGAATCCCCTTGATCGCCTGGGCCAACCGTTCCGGGGTCGAAACGATGTCTTCGGTGAGACGCGTGCGTACCAGACCAGGGGCCAGAGCGTTAACTCTGATTGCCAGTGGCCCGTAGCTGACTGCCATCGACCGCGCCAATGAGATAAGGGCTCCCTTCGTCGCGGCGTACGCGTGTGTTGGCCGCGCCGAAGTGCCGATAAAGGCGCTGCTGGACGAGGTCAGGATAACTGATCCGCCACCTCTCGCTCGCATATATGGCAGCGCGGCACGAGTGAGTCCGTAAACGCCGCGCGTGTTAACGCCAAAGGCCAGGTCCCAGCGCTCCGGCTCAATCGATTCGACTGTTCCTCCGACAACGATTGTTCCGGCGGCAGCGTTGGCGAAGACGATGTCAAGCCCACCGAACGTTTCGGCGGCCTGGTCGACGACGGATCGCAGGCCGTCCAGGTCGGCAACGTCACACGCGTAGAATCTCGCCTTGCCCTCGCTACCGCCACCAAGTTCCTCGGCAAGTGCCCGGCCATCCCCCTCGTTGACGTCGATGATCGCGACCCGTGCACCTTCGGCAACAAAGCGGCGCGCCGTGGCGGCGCCAATTCCGGTGGCCGCACCCGAGATGATCGCTACCTTGCCATCGAGTCTACTCATAGTCGCGCTCCCCAATCCTGTCGACGCTTGCTGCCTGACCTGAAGATTATCCACATCGTCGACAGGATATCATTGATGGCATCAACCTTCGCTTGGAAGAGGGATGCAGGTCGGCGCCAATGAAGAGGGTAAACCGTGTACCGGCTAAGACAATTCATGCTCCGCTTTCGACCGGTAGGTGAACGGCCGGGCATTCAACCGTTCGATCGGCAACCGGCAGACGATCAGAAACGGATCACGCGTCACGTGATCGAACGGTTGTCTGAGGACGAAACTTTGCGTGGTGCACTTACCGACACCGATTTTGGTCCGATTTTCACGTTCGTGGCATCTATGATCCCGGCTGCGGCAAGCCGGGCTCTACAGACTTCGGCGCCGGATTCGGCTGAGGACGACGTGAGTCGAGCGGCGCGACGTCTGACGCGAGCGATCGCCGCGGCCGCGGAGGCTGGTGATGTGAGCGCACTTCCAAGCAGCATCGATATGCCAATGTTCACAGAGGCCCAGGTGATGACAGTGCGAGAGACTCTTTCGCGCGGGACCACATCGGATCAGTCGCATGATGTCACGGCGGAACGGATCGTCAAGGCCATGCGGATCGCAATTCGGGAACAGGGAACATGAAACGGCGGCGGCGCGCCCGGTTCGTCGCGGTTGTTCTTGCGCTCATCGTCATTCTGATGGTCGCCGGTCTGGTGTGGGGACCACCGAGCCCCACGCCATCCACACCGGAAGCTTCGACCGGGTCAGCCAATTGGTATCAGGTCTACTTCACGAATCCGAAGTATCCGGATGACCCTGCCAACCATCACGGCGGAATAGACACTCACCTTGTCGATTTGATGAACGAAGCCACCAAGACGATCGACGTGGCCGCCTACGATTTTGATCTGAGCGACGTCGCGGTCGCGATGTCTCAGGCGACGCAGCGGGGCGTTCGCGTGCGCATGGTGACCGATACGGATACGCTTACCAGTACCGATAAGGCGATCCAGGCCGCGTTCGACACACTGAAACAGGCTCAGATCCCGATCGTCGATGATCAGCGTGAAGCCATCATGCACAACAAATTCACGGTTGTGGACGGTGAGTGGGTCTCGACCGGATCATGGAATTATACGGACGGTGATACCTATCATCTCAACAACAACATGATCGTGATCCGCTCGGCCAATCTGGCCGCCAACTACACGGTTGAGTTCAATAAGATGTTTATCGCGCGCGACTTTGGAAAATCGAAGGACCGGGCCATTCCGTACCCGGTCCTCACCGTCGACGGCACGTCAGTTCAGAACTGCTTTTCTCCGGAGACGAGCTGCGCCAGATTGATTGTCCAGACCGTCAGTCTCGCTCAGAAGAGCATCAACTTCATGGCCTTTTCCTTCACGCATGACGCAATTGGAAACGAAATGCTGGCCAGAGCCAAGAGCGGAGTCTCGGTCAGCGGGGTGTTCGAGACGGTTGGATCCCAGACGCAATATTCCGAATACGGAAAACTGAAGAAAGCGGGTTTGGACATTTACACCGATGGGAATCCCTGGTCGATGCACCACAAGGTCATCATCATCGACAACCGGATTGTCATCTTCGGATCTTTCAATTTCAGTGAAAGCGCCGACAGCAGTAACGATGAGAACCTGTTGATCGTCGACGATGCCCACCTGGCCCAAGCGTTCACGAATGAGTTTCTGCGGGTACGTGCCGTCGCCAATAGTTCGACGTCAAACTAGGGACAGAAGTTGCCAACTCATCTCAAGCCCTCAGCGTCAATGGACGAGCAGGACGATGATCGTTCCGGCACATAGGTACGCGCCGTACGGAATGTAGTCACGCCGGGTACGCTTGCCAATCGCAACCAGCAACAATCCACCTGCGGCCGCGAGGACCATCCCGACAAAGAGTGCCGGCAAGATTGACTGAAGGCCGGTCATTGTGCCGATCAATACTGCCAGGAGGATATCCCCAAAGCCGAGAGCCTGTTTGCGATAGATGATGATCGCAAGGGCAAAGAAGCCCCCGAATAGGAGCCCAGCGCCAACGCCGGCGAGACCGGCCGAAAGCAGAGCCGAAGGCGAACGCAGAACGGCTACCGCCAACGCGAGAACGATTCCCGGAACGATGGTAATGGTGAAGATCAGGTGATTCTGCCAGTCGATTCTCAAGATCAGCAACAACAACATACTGAACATTGCGACAGCGACACCCATCAGCGAGGCGTGATAGATGATGACCGCCGCCATAGACAGCGCCGTCGCCGCAGCCTCTGTGGCCCAGCGAACGTTCCGATCACTGGTACCGCAATTCGTACATGATTCTGACCATCCAGGAACCATCGCACGCTTCGGCTGCGGGGTCGAACAACTCGAACAGACCGGTGGTCCGATCGCGTCAAGATCGGCCGGCAGCCGCACCGCGGCGGCATGGATCAACGATCCAGCAAATGCACCAATGACCCCTGACAAAACCACCAACGCAACGAACAACATGGATTTGACTCCAACGCAATCAACCGGTACCTAGCTCGAACCTGCCGACGGAATCATCGGGTTCCGTCGATCTTGTTCTGAGCCTACCAGTAGATCGATCAGGTGCATGTGGGACCGAAGTCACAATTCGGAGGTCGGACGTCACAACGAGCGAGAACGAGCAGCCGTTCTGGCGACGTCAAGCATGAGCGCCAACGGTGGTTCTTCACCCGTCCACAGCCGGAACGACTCGGCGCCCTGAGCCACGAGCATTTCGAGCCCGTCGAGCGTCGGATGGCCGATTCTTGCAGCAACGCTCAGCAGGGGCGTTTCGCGATAGGTGAGATCGTAGACGACAGCATCAGAGCGGAGCGACTGCAAACCCTGTTCGTCAAGAGGTAATTGGTGAGCTTCCCACCCAATCGACGTCGCGTTCACCAGCATGTCGGCCTGCCGTAGGTGTGGGTTCAGTGTCTCGTCGAGTCCACAGACGTCGATCGAGCCGCCGAGCTCGTGAGCGAGCGCCGTTGCTCGCTGAGCTGTGCGATTCGCCACGACGATTTTGGAACAGTGAGCCGCCTGAAGCGCCACGACAACGGCACGCGCCGCGCCACCAGCGCCAAGTACTACTACTGTCATCTCCGAGGGCTTGAGACTGCGTGACTTCAGCGGCGCCAGGAAACCGGCTACATCTGTATTGTCGCCATGGAGCTCATCTTCCACCTTGAGAATCGTGTTGACCGCTCCGGCACGTCGCGCCAAATCACTGACGGAGTCAACCAGATCGAACGCGCGCTGCTTATGGGGCACCGTGACGTTCGCCCCGAGGATATCGTGCGATCGGAGACCGGCGACGCGCTCAGACATCTGGTCCGGGGGCGTAGGCCACAGCTCATAGCGGACATCCAGCCCGAGCGCATCGAATGCCGCCTGCTGAAAGGTAGGAGAGAGACTATGCCGAACCGGATATCCGATCAGCCCAACTCGTTGCATTACTCCGAGGCCTTCGCGAAGGTCCTAGCTTGATCTCCGATCACGGGTTCGTTCCGCCACTATATTTTTGAATGTTCTTCAGCTGCTCGTCATACGTTTTGGCAAAGACATGTGAGCCACTTCCGTCACCTTTCGCCACGAAGTAGAGATAGTCAGTTTGCGCTGGATTCAGCGCGGCATCGATTGACGCGGCACTCGGATTGCAGATTGGGCCCGGGGGAAGGCTGGGTGTCTGGTAGGTGTTATACGGCGATTGGACGTTGAGGTCGTTGGGCGTTATCTGCGGCCACCAGTTACCCGACGTTCCGATCGCATATTGCACCGTCGGATCAGCCTGCAATGGCATATTTCGCTTGAGCCGATTGTAGTAAACCGACGCGATGATCGGCCGTTCCTCCGGCAACACGGCTTCACGCTCAACGATCGACGCGACGATCATGACCTGATAGAGGTTCAAGCCGAGGTCTTGGGCCTTGGCCTGCTCGCTCTTTGGAACTCGCAGCTCGTAGTTCTGAAGCATAGTGTTGATGATGTCGTCTGGGGTAGCATCAGCCCGAAACTGATACGTATCTGGAAACAGAAAGCCTTCTAACGTGGTTTCATTTGGGCGGCTCGCCAGGAAATCGTAATTCCAGTTCCCTTTCTGGATCGCCGCGGTAAATTGATCAGTCGTCTGGATCAGTCCTGCCTGCACGAGCTGTTCGGCAAATTGCTCGGTGCGCCACCCCTCCTGAAATCGAATGTTGATAACCTGAACATTGTCCGACGTGGTCAGGGCGCTAATGATCTGGTCGACGGACATCCCTTTTTCGAGCGAGAATCGTCCGGCTTTCAGCTTAGAATCGGCGTTGCTCAGCCGCATCTTGAGCTTGAAATACGTCCCGGAACGAATCAGGCCAGCATCCTGCAACCGCGTGGCGACACTGTTGACAGTTTCGCTCTCGGCGACAACGAACGTGACCTGTTGACCCGACGACGCGCTCGCACTATTGAGATAATGAAAAAGTGCCCGCTGCGATACGAAAATGATTGCCAGCGACAAGACGACAATCGCAGCGACTTTGAGTGATTGGATCATCAATCTGAGCAAACGATCCTCCTTAGCCCGCCACTCACGACCGTGTATGATCGAGACGGGTAAATGAATAGAACAACTGTAACAACCGCCCTATCCGCAGACAAGAAACCCGTCATCGCAGTTGTTGGTGCAACCTCGGTCGGCAAGACCGGGGCCGCGATACGTCTGGCACGATTCGTGAATGGTGAAGTAGTATCGGCGGACTCACGCTATCTGTATCGCGGGTTGAACATCGGCACGGCTACGCCGACCGAGGCAGAAATGGCGGGAGTACCCCATCATCTGATCGGCATTCTCGATCCAACTGACAACTACTCGCTCACGCTCTATCAACGGGACGCAATGACTGCCATCGCGGAGATTCACCAGAGGGAATGCGTGCCGATTCTGGCCGGCGGAACGCCCCTCTATGTCAACGCTCTCCTGGAAGGTTGGCGCATTCCTGAAGTGCCACCCGATCCGGATTTCCGCACCGCCATGGAGAACCTCGCCAGCGCCGACGGACCGGAAAGTCTTCATCGACGTCTCGTGCAGGTCGACCCGGTTGCCGCGATGAGGATACCCTCCGCCAACGTCCGTCGTGTTATCCGCGCTCTCGAGATCCATCATCACACCGGTCAGCGCATGAGCGACCTCGAAGGGAAATCGCCACCGCCCTTTCGTGTGCTGATGATTGGTCTGACACTGCCGCGCGAAGAACTCTACCGGCGAATCGACGCGCGTGTCGATGTCCAGATCCAGCAAGGCTGGGTCGACGAAGTCCGCTCACTGCTAGACCGCGGGATCTCTCCTGATCTGCCTTCTATGAGCGCGATTGGTTATCCCGAAATCGTCGACGTCATTCGCGGCGTGCTGAATTTAGAAGAGGCGGTGGAGCGCATCAAGTTTCATACGCACCGCTACGCACGCCACCAGATGACCTGGTTACGACGTATGAAGTCAGTGGTCTGGTTCGATCCGAGGGAACCTGAATGGTTTGGTCAAGCGAGACAGGTCGCGGAGCAGTTTCTCGCGGAATAAAACCGATTTCACATCCGGCAGCGTAGATTAAGACGTCGCGAGGTGACACACCACCCCGGCACGTGAGGAGGAGAGTAGTGGGGTGGTCTGAACTGGCCGCCCCACTACACTCTTTATAAAGACCGCTTGCAATTTAGGATCTTTACCGCAGCGTGAGATAGACGACACTCTCGATGGTCTCGTATCAACGGTGGTCTTCAGATCGAAGAACCGTCCTCAGGAAATGGCCGCGCCGCGCTGTCCCAACTCCATAATTCCAGCCATGCCTGTAGCCGACCACGGCCGATTCACGTATTCTGACAAGGTCGGAATATAGCAACTCGGCGATTCCGGCGACGTGAATCGTTCGTAGCGAACTTGGAGGGTAGGCGATGCAGACCGAAGCTCACATAAAAGAACTGGGAATCAAACTTCCGGACCTGCCAGGCCCTGCTGGCAACTACGTCCATTGGGTGAAGACCGGAAATCTGCTCTTCCTCTCGGGCAAAGGCCCATACAACGAGGATGGCACCCGGCCCAAGACTGGCAAAGTCGGGAAGGACATCACCACCGAAGAGGCATATCAGCAGGCCCGCACGGTTGGCCTCACGCTGATCACGGTGATGAAGGATGCGGTCGGGGACCTGGACCGCGTCAAGCGTGTTGTCAAGGTACTCGGCATGGTGAACTGCGCTCCCGACTTCGGAGAGCAGCCGAAGGTGATCAACGGCTGCTCGGATGTCTTCGTCGAAGTATTCGGCGATCGTGGTCGCCACGCTCGTTCAGCAGTCGGCATGGGCGGACTGCCTGGTCAGATCGCAGTCGAGATCGAAGTGATCGTCGAGGTCGAGTAGACCGCTACGTCAGATCGATCGCCTGGCCACTCTCGGCCGACTTCCGCACCGCGGCAACGAAGTCGAGAAAGGCCAGTTCGCGTGCCGGTTCGTGGATGTCGGTCGCTTGGACAGCGGCATCCACGAAGCCCGGTGCCTCGTCGGGCCACCAGGCGACGTCCCTCGTCTGCTTGTCGCCACCGGAAATCTGAATTACCTGCCGGGTCGGTTCTACGCGCAACGCGCCTTCCGAACCGGTCGCTTCAAACAGAATCTGCTCCGGTGCGGGGCTGCTGGCCGAAAGTGACGCCGCGAACTCTAGTGTGATGATGAGATCTTGCTTCCCTCTGGCGATGACGAACCACGCATCACCATCTGAGCCAAACAGATTTGCCCTGGTTGTCTGGACGCGAACCAGGGGCTCATCGAACAGTTCGAAGGCGAAGTGGAGCAGCGAAACACCGACTGAGCCAAACACATCTCCCCGGCCCTGTCGCACCCGGTGCGCGCCGAAGATGCCGTATGCTCTGCCGGCCTTCCCGCCGCGCACGTCGGTCCGGAACGCCTCGAGAGCCGCGAAGCCACGCAAGGGATTGACCTGCACGATGCGACCGCTGCCGATTGCATCCCGGGCCGCACCGTCTGTGGTTGCCAGCGGCAATGTGGCTACCGGAAGATCAGACGACGCCAGCCCACGCAACACCGCGATCTGATCCATTCCCGTGGCCAGATTGAAAACCATCCCGGTTCCGTCCGGCACGGCCTGGCCTGCTTCAATCGCACCGGCGAATTGATGCACTGGCGAGTAGCGAATTGCGTGCGTCACCGCATCGGCGACACTTCCGCTGCCGATAACCGCAATCGGTCGTGGCCCGCTCATCGCACACCTCCCGGACGATTGGCCGCTGGAAGTTCAACTTCACGGCCAGTACGACTCGATTCGACAGCCGCAACCGAAAGGGCTACAGCCTGCCTCGCCTCCCATGGATCGAGCGGCACTTCCGTGTCATCGCGAACGCTGGCAGCGAACTGTTGCAGTTCATTGACATAAGCTTCATCTACATGGATGAGTAACGCGAAATTGGTCGGGAAACTCATTCCGTCGGTCGTCCAGACCTCGTACGGTGACATCGGCGGGTCAGTCGCCCGGATTGTTCCGTCGGTACCGAAGACTTCCATCATGTGGAAGTAGGGATAGCCGGTTGGCAGCTGATTGACCACCTCCGCGGCACCAATCGCGCCATTCTGGAACGTTATGGTGTAGCTGATCATGTCGGGCACTTCACCGCGCGGGTCGAGAATTCGCGCCTCGGCATAGACCGACGCGCCGTCCTGACCGGCGAACCAGCGTGCCAGATCGGTCTCGTGAACCGCATTTGTCAGTGCAGCTCCCTGGGTGTACTGGGCCGACGCGATCCACGGTTGGCCCTCTTCTGGAGCCCAGTAGCCCGACCAGCGATTGAGCGCGGTATACATCGAGCCAGCCCGGCGTTCGTTTTCGCGGACAATACGAACGTCGCCAATCTCGCCCCGAGCGATCGCCTCGCGAATTCGCTGATACCGTCGGGTGAACCGGCGGCTGTGCCCAATCATCAGCTTTACACCGTTGCGGCGTGCTGCCTCAATCATGGCATCGGCTTCTTCCACCGTCGATGACATCGGTTTCTCGCAGTGGATGTGCTTACCAGCGTCGGCCGCCGCGACTACTTGCTCACGATGCAAGAACTCCGGTGTGCAGATATCAACGAAGTCAATGTCAGAACGTGCCAGTAGCTCTCGATAGTCGCTGTACCAAGATTCAGCGCCGTATTCCTTGGCTGCCTTCTCGGCCATCTCGGGCCGGATATCAGCGACCGCGACCAGCTCCAGTTCCTCGTGCAGGTGGGCGATGGCCGGCAGGTGCGCACTGTTGGCAATGGTGCCGGTGCCAATGAGGCCTACCCTGAGTCGTCTCATTCTTTTCTCCTCTCCCTCCAAATGGAGTTGTGCCTATCGTAGCGCCGGAGACGACCGCCGTAAATCGTGACGGCACGAGAACAACACATCTCACCCCGTTCCAAACGTTGGTGGATTGAAGTTTGGAGATCGCTGTGGGAAGCTCGAGCCGGTCGTCGATCCACAGTAAACGAGAGGACAATGAAGATGAGCCCTAGCAAAACTCGTTCCTATCGATTCGTGCAGGTCGACGTCTTCACCAATCAAATCTTTGGTGGTAATCCGCTGGCCGTCTTTCTCGATGCAAGAGGACTCAGCGACAACGAAATGCAGTCGATTGCGAACGAGATGAACCTGTCGGAGACAACCTTCGTGCTTCCCGCGGAGGACGCCAATCATGCGGCGAAGGTTCGCATCTTCACGACGTCATACGAACTTCCATTTGCCGGACACCCAACAGTCGGTACTGCCTGGGTACTCGGTGATCAACGCATGCTGCCGGCCGGTTCGACCCGCATGGTGCTTGAGCTGGGTGTCGGCCCGATAGCCGTGCGAGCCGAGCAGACCGACCAGGGTGAATTCGTCTGGATGGATCAGGGACCTGCCTCGTTTGGCGACGTTTTCGAGGATCGGGACGCGATCGCTCATGCCCTCGGGCTCGAAACCGAGGACCTGCTACCGGATGCGCCAGTGCAGCAGGCATCAACTGGCTCGCCGTTTCTTTACGTGCCATTGCGCGGTAAAAAGGCAGTCGATCGCGTCTCGCCCAGACTCGACGCGTACCGTGACTGCATCGCTCGAGCTGGCCAGGGCGTGCGCTCGGCGTTCATGTTTGCACCCGATCCAGGGAAGAATGGAGCCTATTGCCGTATGATCGGCGTCGGTCGCGGCATGCTCCGCGAGGACCCGGCCACCGGCAGCGCGAACGGGCCACTCGGCGCCTACCTTGTGAAATACGGGCTGGCCAGAGGCGAAGGCATCGTCGAAATCCTGAGCGAGCAAGGAACCGCAATGGGCCGCCAAAGCTCCATCCATCTGCGGGTTGAAGCGCACGATGGCCAGCCCGGTCGAGTCGAAGTAGGTGGTCAAGTCGTACCGGTATTCGAAGGGGAACTACGCCTGTAGGAAACCAGTCACACTCGAGCAGGTAAAATTGAGTCGTGATTCGATCTTCTGACCGCCAATCCATCCCCGTCGATCCGGACCGACCGGCCCGGCTACGCGACGATCTGCTCAGATGGTATCGCGCCAACGCGCGCGATCTCCCATGGCGCCGCACGCGTGACCCATATCGCATCCTCGTCTCGGAAGTGATGCTCCAGCAAACGCAGGTCGATCGCGTCATTCCCAAATATCACGAGTTTCTTGCGCGGTTCCCGACCTTCGAAGCACTTGCTGCGGCGGCCACTGCCGACGTCATCCGTGTCTGGTCAGGTCTCGGTTACAACAGGCGCGCCGTGAATCTCCAGCGGACGGCCCAGGCCGTCGTTGAAGGCTTTGATGGCGAGATTCCTCGAGATCTTCCCTCGCTGCGCGATCTTCCCGGTATCGGCCCGTACACGGCCGGGGCGATCGCCTGCTTTGCCTACGAGCAAGACGTCGGCTTCTTCGACACCAACATTCGCCGTGTGCTGCACCGTGTGCTTCTCGGACCCGAACTGCCGAAGGAGCGGGTAACGACCCGTGAGATGCAGGCTATTGCCGATGATCATGTCCCGAAGGGCAACGGCTACGAGTGGAACCAGGCGCTGATGGAACTCGGTGCGGTCGTCTGCACTGCCCGTAAGCCAGCCTGCCCAATCTGCCCTCTACAAGAGCACTGCGCCGCGTTCCCCGAGATCCAGTCGGTGATCGCGTCGCTGCCGAAAGGCACACGTAAGAAGAACGAAGAGCCGTTCAATGGCTCGATGCGCTTCTACCGCGGGCGAGTGATCGAAGCGTTGCGCGAGCTCGACAACGGACAGACCGTTGACCTGCCCACACTCGGCCCACGCGTGCGCGAGGATTTCACTCCCGAACATGTCATCTGGCTGCGTGAGATCGTTGAAGGATTAAGTCGCGACGGGCTGGCCGAGATTGCCGAGGAGAAGGCTCGCTACGACGCGTCAGACCCGTCCTCACTTCAGGTTCGCCTTCCTTGAATCAGTACGAATCGCATGGAATTGGACGACTCTCGACTCACACGTCGCCGATCATTCGTCCAGAACCGCGACTGCTCGAATAGGAGAGCCGGTTCCGTTCCGAATTTTGAGCGGGAAGCCGGAGAAGATGAAACGCGTCCCCACGACCTGATCGAGGTTGGCCAGTGCTTCCATGTGGATCATTCCGGTATCACGGCAGATGACATGCACCTCAAACTCGCGATCACTCGGATGTCCAGCATTGGGCCCCTCGACGCCAAAGTTGCGCACCCCGTGCTCGTGTAGCCAGAGAGCGGCTTCCCGTGTCAACCCAGGATACTCAGTGAAATACTCACGCCGGGGGTACGTCTTGCGATAATGATCGGTGAATAGCAACACAATATCGTCAGGCTCAATAGTGAGGTCGTCTTTGCGCAACCCCGCCGCGATGTCGTCTGAGTCAATCCACCCTTGCCGTGCGGTGACGGTGACATCCACGCAAATCGCCGGGCCGTAGAAGCGATCGAGTGGAACTTCGGAGATGTCCATCGCGTCGGGGCGGGCGTCGAAATGCAACGGGGCGTCAACATGCGTCGAGGTGTGGTCGCCGAACGTCATAAGCCGGTTGGAGTACGAGTAATCAGTTCGATACAGCGGCTTCGTCTCTTCATGCGTGCGCCAGGGCCATATCTGCGGCGGAACAGCACCGGCGTTGCCGGGTTCCTGGTGGAAGATCACCCGAGAAAGGTCAACAAGGCGCATGAGCGGACTCCTTTTTCAGATATCAGAGATGCATCTTCGACTGCTGATCCGGCGTGGTCGGTCCTCACAGATCAGCATCTGACGCACTTTCGAGATCAACATGGACTCAGTCATCTGGCCGATCCACTGAGCTTTATACCGCAGTCAATCCAGCAAGAACTGGTCGATCAGCTTTCTGAACTGGGCGTCCAGAATTCGACCAGATTTCCGTCCGGATCGTAAAAGTAGTGTGACGTCGCGTTCATCCATTCTTGCCGAGTCGGTCCGTAAACATCGACCCCATGGGATTTGACTCGTTGCAAGGCGGAATCGATGTCCTCAGGAGACACCAGCAGCGCAAAGTGCACGTGGCCCCAACGGTGACCCTCCGGATACGGCGAGTACTCTTCGAACAGCAGGCTACCCTTGTGAACTGCCAGACGTTGTGGCGTGCCGGGCTCGCCCATCCAGAACCAGGCCCAGTCTTCCTCAGCCTCTTTGACGGGAACTAGTCCGACGACCTCACGATAGAATCGGGCCGCCGCCGCGACGTCGTCGACGATCAGCACGATCTCTGATAAGCCCCGTGTCGACATGCCTCTCCCCTCATTTTGATCAAGCCAGGGCAACGCCGAGTGAGTTTAGTCTGCCAAGATGTCGACACTCAACCCGCGTCGCAACGACGGTGCGCCTGCCGTGCTGGCGGCCAGAGACGGCCGCCACTACATTTTGCTGAAGGGCGGATCCACTACCGAACCAATCCGTTAGGGATCTTACAGGTCTCAACGCACGCTCAAACCATCGTTCCGTCGCCGGCAATGCCGATGCGCCTGCGGCCGACAGCCGTTTGTTGTGCGGCTACTATCATGACGATGCCCGTCCCTATGTCCGGGGACTTCGTCCCCGCTGGCGGCCAGAGACGGCCGCCACTACATTTTGCTGGAGGGTGGATACACTACCACTTACGGCCCAACAGCAAATTGGGGATGCCGGAGTGGCACCCCCAGTTTCAGCGTCGATTGTCGAGGGCAGCTAATCGCCTGACGTGTCCTGCTGCCGCTTCTCGCGGGCCAGTGCCGCAACCTTGAGAGGCAATCCAAACAGGTTGATGAAGCCCTTGGCGTCGGCCTGGTTGTACACCTCATCCTCGCCAAAGGTGGCGAAGTCGTAGCTGTAGAGCGTGTTCGGCGATTTTCGGCCGGTGACGATGCAGTTTCCCTTGTAGAGCTGCATGCGGACCTCGCCGGTCATCGGCTTCTGTGTCACGTCGACGAAGGCGTCCATCGCTTCGCGTAGCGGCGTGAACCACAGACCGTTGTAAACGAGTTCGGAGTACCGTTGAGCGACCAGATCCTTGTAATGGAACGTGTCCCGGTCGAGAACGATTGACTCGAGCTCCTTGTGCGCTGTCGATAGAATGGTCGCACCCGGCTGCTCATAGATGCCGTGATTCTTCATCCCGACCAACCGGTTCTCTACCAGATCTATGCGTCCAATTCCGTTTTCGCCACCGAGCTTGTTCAGCGCGAAGACGAGGTCGACCGGATCCATGAGGGAACCATCGAGGCTGACCGGATATCCCTCTTCGAAACCCACCACAATGCTCGTCGGCTTGTCAGGCGCGTCCAGTGGGTGAACCGTCAACTGGAACATGTCTTCGTTCGGCGATGTCCAGGGATCTTCGAGCTCGCCGCCCTCGTGGCTCAGGTGCCAGAGGTTTTGGTCACGGCTATAGATGTTAGTCTTCGACTGCGACACAGGAATGTTGTGTGAGTAGGCATAGTCAAGCGCGTCCTCACGCGAGCGAATATCCCACTCGCGCCAGGGAGCAATCACCTTGAGATGCGGGGCCAGCGCCTGATAGGTCAGTTCGAACCGAACCTGATCGTTACCCTTACCAGTACAACCATGTGCGACCGCGTCGGCGCCTTCCTTTAGCGCGATCTCAACCTGATGCTTGGCGGTCACTGGACGGGCGAAGCTGGTGCCGAGCAGATACTTCCGCTCGTAGAGCGCGCCAGCACGGAGCACCGGGAAGGCGTACTCGGTGACAAGCTCTTTCTTCAAATCCTTGACGTAAAGCTTGGATGCGCCACTGGCCAACGCCTTGGCCTCAAGGCCCTCAAAGGAATCGCCCTGGCCGAGATCGGCCGTATAGGCGATAACCTCGCAGCCATAGTTCTCCTTTATCCAAGCAAGGATGACGGAGGTATCGAGGCCGCCGGAGTAGGCAAGGACTGCTTTCTTAATACCGGAATCGTTCGGCATGCTCGGTGGACTCCTCTACACATACGCGCGCGTCACACGACGCGCCGCCAAAACGCGACAGCTAGGGTCTTGAAGACGACCGGCGGCACCTGGCGCGTCCGGGCATGCAATAGAGCATATTCGAGTCATACCTCTCTGACGGCCTTAAGGCCGCGAAACACCGCGCAGAGGTTAGCAACGCCGGGGTGCAGTGTCAAGGAGAGAAGGGTTATCGGCGAACGCGTAACGCAGTCATTGCCTCCCATTCCTCGGTGTGACAGACTCGACACCAGGAACATCTGGTCGACAGGTGCTGAGCGGAGGGCAACGGCATGGCCGAGCGAACGGACGTCGTGATCATCGGCGGCGGAATCATGGGAACCAGCCTGGCATTCGCGCTCACGAAGCTCGGTGTGCGCGACGTGATGATCGTCGAGCGCCGCACGCTGGCAGCTGGAGCAAGCGGCCGGACCGGTGCCTTGCTGCGGCAGCACTACACAAACGTGCCCGAGGCGACGTTGGCGCACCTCAGCCTGCTGACCTATGCCAATTGGAACGATAAGATCGGCGGCGATTGCGGCTTCGTGAACACCGGATCGATCGTTACCATCTCGACCAGTGGCGACGACGCGGTCAACATCGAGCGAATGCACCGAAACATCGCTATGCAGAATCGGGTTGGCATTCAGTCCGAAGTTATCACCGCAGATCGGTACCGTGAATTGCAGCCGTTTGCCCGCATGGATGACGTCGAAGTCGCCGCCTATGAGCGGGACTCCGGTTACGTGGATGCCGTGGCGGCGACGCGTGGGATGGCAAACGCTGCCATGCGCGGCGGCGCGAGAGTCGCCGAAGAGCGAGCAGTCACCGGAATCCTGGTCGATAGAGATCGTGTGGTCGGAGTCGAGACCAACACCGGAACGGTCCTCGCGGGCACAGTCGTCTGTGCCGCAGGAGCGTGGTCAGTTCCATTGCTTAAACAGATCGGGGTTGACGTGCCTGTGGAGGCACAGCGGGTGCAGGTTACGGTCCTGAATCGTCCGATGGATATGCCGGAATCGGGAACGATGACCTACGTTGACACGGCGGCCGGCTTCTTCTGTCGCAACGCCGGACCGAACCGCACGCTCGCTGGCGTCGGTGGAGGTGAATTTCACGACGTGGTCGATCCCTTCTCCTATGACGACCGCATGGATCACGGCTTCGACGACGCAGTGAAGCGGACCCTGGCTCGTCGAATGCCGGCCATGGCGCGCGCCACGACCCTGTATGGCTACGCCTGCCTCTACGATATGACTCCCGACCTGCACCCGATCCTGGGCGGGGTCGAGGGCATCGGCGGACTCCACCTGATGGTTGGCTTCTGTGGGGCCGGGTTCAAGAAGGGGCCGGCGATCGGTCGCTGCATGGCCGAATTGATCGTTCACGGCAAATCCACGACGGTCGATCTTACGCCGTTTCGATTGAGCCGGTACGCCGATGGATCCTGGAAGCAACCATGGAGTCCGAACGAGTACCAACTCTCGTCCGATTTCGGCCACGGATTCTAGCCGACAAGCACGAGTTGCCGACGACTCCATGTAGTGGCGGGCGTCTCTGCCCGCCAGCGGGTCGTAGGGCCCGGAACCGCAAACCTCTCACCAACATTGGTTTGCACCGTTTTGGCGGCCACAGGTGCCGCCTCTACGTCGCATGCCGGTCGGGCGAGACCATACGTGCCGCTGATACGTCACGATTGGTGTGTTCCACGTAGACAACTTGGTCGTCTTCAGTTCAACCAGCGGCCATCTCGCATGACATCCCGATCGGCAAGTTCGGCTGGATTACGCCAGGCCTGGATGCGGCTGGGCGTGAGCCGGATGAAGACGTACTCGTCCGGTCCTTCGCGTGCGTCAAAACCTGCCGCTTGCGAGTGAGCATCGGCGAGAGGCCTCGTTGGCATCGACCTTCATTTCGACAACAGGACCTTCAAGAACGACGACATCCCGTGTCGGACCGAGTGCCATCCTGGCCCATCCCGACCGTCGCAGATTGCGTGCGGTCCGACTCTGCTCGGGAGTAGCAACAATCAGCGAGACGCCATCCCAATAGAAAGAGAGCGGAATGAGGTAGGCATCACCAGTTGCGCTGGCTGATGCAACCCATATATCAACCTCTGTCTCGAGCTTCGCGCAGACATCGATCACTCGCTGTTCAACGGAACGAACCGACAACTCGCCACCTCCTGCAGGTTGATCAGGCCGGAAATCTATCCGGATAGCGGGCAAACGAGTAGAACGCCGTCGCATCAATGCGCAAGAACGCGCCTTCGCCCCAATCGTGAACGCTGGAGCCACTCTGCTCGCGTTGAATCGCTTCCAAAACATCGAAGTCCGGGTGACCGCTATCTAGAATGCTGGCGCTGCCATGAACAATCACAGCGAAGTCGATACCGTCGAACAATGTCAGGCTCACAGAGGGTTGACGACGAATGTGACGCACTCGGGCCGATTCCATCGTTGTCGGGATGTGAAACCTGCCGCGATACAGGAAGGCGCCGATCGGCGCGACGCGGGGCTCACCCCGAGAGATAACGGTTGCCAGCGCAACTGTTTGGATTCCCTTGAGATAGCGGCAGAGCTGCCTCGATGACAGGGATTTTTCCGGCATTTCGAACGAGCTCCGCAGAAAAGGGCCTGCTCTTTCTACACTACCTTTCAACAACTCTTCGAGTACTTGGAGATCCTCGGGCGTCTCATGCACTTTCAACTCCTCGATCCGCTCGATTGCGGCGATCTGACTTTACCCAAGATAGCCTGCTCCAACTTCTCTCGCATCCGAAGAATGGCGCAGTTCGGCGGGTCAATGTCGCGGTGGCCTGGCTATCGGGAAGTGTTGCCGACCATCTTGGGTCGCGTCTCGCTTCACGCGCGAACTGGGAACCCACACGTCAGGTCGTTCGTTGTAGCATTCATCCCTGATGAGCGGTAAGCCCCTGGGGCAACGCACATCGTCGGACGGCACGGCCCGTACTTGTTGACGGAGATTGATCGGGAGGTTGCCGAGCATGCCGAGGACCCATCCCCGGATGACGTACTTCGCAGTTCTTGGACTCATTCTCACCACGCTGACCGTATTCCCCGCAATGCCCGGTGCGCTCGCAGAGGGCCTGCAGCCGAGTAGCCTAGTCGCGTATCTCGACCGGGGCAACAATCTCTGGATCAGCCAGGATAATGGGCAGAACGCTCGGCAACTCACGACCACCGGAGGGTTCAACGACATCGCCTGGTCGGCTGACGGCACTCGCATCGCCACAGTCGGACCATACGAAAACAGCCGCGGCGTCTTCATAACCAGTTCAGATCCGTCGTTTGGCCTGCGGCCACTAGCTACCGGAGCGAAACCGCTCTGGTCACCGGACAGCACCCGAGTGGCACTTATCGACAACGGAACGATCAAGGTTTTCGATCGCGAAGGGACACACGTTCGCGACGCTGGCGTCAGCGCGGACGTCATCGCTTGGTCGGGGAACGATCATCAGATCGGCTACACCCAGATCGTGAGCAACCCATACGGAACAAACTGCCCGATTCGCCAGCTCGGCTGGTTCGACATAGTCTCTGGCGAAACGAAATTGATCGGCCAGACGATCGGGAAGTTCGCCTGGGCCGGAGGCGGAAACCTGCTGCTCTACGTCTCCGCCAGCGACGGCACGATAAAGAGCTACGACACGAACACCGGGGCCACGCGACAGCTTTCGACACGTTTGTCGAATCCGTGTGGCGGGCCGTTCTTCACCACCCCGGACGGCAGCAAGCTGATCTTCCTGGATTACGGAGCCGGTGGACATGATCTGGTCGTGCTCAACGTGAACAGCGGTAAAGAAAAGGTCATCCAGAATATCCCGATAGGGTATCCGTCCGATACCTTGCCGGAGTCCTATCTCACGGTCGATACGAACGGCAATTTTGTCTATGCCGTTCAGACTTATCCGACCACTGTCACCCGCATTGACCTGAACAGCGGGGCTCAGAGCGCGTTGCTCTCAAATGACTACCGCATGTTCCTTGGTTTCTCATCTGATCACTCTCGGATCGCCTTGATCGATACACCCTACGGCAAGCCGAGCGTCATCTCGATTCGCGATGTCGCAACCGGCGTCGAGGCATCTTTCAACAACATCGGCTGGCTTTCGTGGCAATCCTCGCCGATCACATCTTCGGCGGAGATCGCCTGGGATCGCACCTGGGCACGTGAAGACCAGCCAGTTGCTTCTGGCGCGGTCCAACGCACCTGGGTCTGGGGACCGAACGCTTTCGCCACCGTTGTCGAGCCATATGCAAATGCACCGAACGGCCAGCGAGCTGTCCGCTACTACGACAAAAGCCGCATGGAGGTCACCGTTCCCTACGGTGATCAGAGCACGCGCTGGTACGTGACCAATGGTCTGCTCGCCAAAGAACTCATCACCGGGCAGATGCAGCTAGGCGATAACCAGTTCGTCGACAAAGGTCCGGCCAATATCCCGGTTGCCGGCGATCCAGACGACACGACCGGCCCGACATATGCCGCACTCAAGGGAATGCTGAACGCTCCAGCAACCGCCACAGGAACGGAAATTCGGGCGACAATCGATCGAAACGGTAGCGTCACGAACGGTGGCCCAGGCGGCGTGCATGCTACGCAGTTTGTCAGCGAAACGAACCACACGGTGGCGGACGTCTTCTGGAACTATCTCAACAGCACCGGTACGATCTGGAACGGCTCTGCCAATGTCGATGGCAAGCTGTTTGACCCAACGTTCTTTGCAACCGGCTATCCGATCACCGAAGCGTACTGGGCCAAGGTGAAAGTGGGCGGTCAGGTGAAGGATGTGCTGATCCAGTGCTTCGAGCGTCGCTGTCTGACCTACACGCCATCCAATCCATCGGGCTGGCAGGTCGAGATGGGGAACGTCGGCCGGCATTACTATCTCTGGCGCTACGGAGGCTGAACCCGAGATTCGGGACAATTCGCCGATTCAACGTCCGAAGGGGTTGACGACCTCGCCGGTCGTTCAGTAGAGTTCGGCCCAATGTGAATATCGCCAAAATCATCCGGGAATGGGATCCCCCGGCTGTGGCTGGCCTCAAGTGGACAGGAGTCTACCTATGGCGCAGAACGCGGCCGATCCACGGGATACCGAAAGCCCCGTAAGCGGTATGGGACCTCTGCTTTTTATCGTCTTTCTCATGGTGGCCAGCACTAGCACGCTTTGGCCAATCCTCACTCCCTACGCGAAAGATCTCGGAGCAAGCGGTTTTCAGCTTGGGTTGGTCGTCAGCTCAATCTACTTCACTCGATTGGTCCTTGGTCCGTTCGTGGGCCGGCTTGGTGACCGGCGGGGCTATCGCGGACTGCTCATCGCCGGAACCTTGCTCTATGTTCCAATCGGGATCGCCTATGCATCCGCCAACAATGTCTTCGCGCTCGCCGGTGCTCGAGCGCTACACGGGGTTGGGTCAGCCATCGTTCTCCCAATGGTAATGGCGGTTATGGGCCAACACGCGAAAGGGAAGAGTGGCGCAGCCATGGCTCGCTACAATGCGGCGCAGTGGCTGGGCTACGCGCTCGGACCGCTCGCCGGCGGTTTGATCGTTCACCAGTTCGGCAAAGATGGCGTCTTCTTCCTTCTGGCTCCGGCGGGAATCGTGTCGGCGATGGCGGTGCTACTGCTCGATCGCTCCCTAACCGATCCGCCTGTTCAGGCGAAAAATCGTGCTCTCGGTCGCGTCCGCATTGAACGACCAGCCCGCGTGTTGCTCGCCTTCAATTTCATCGTGGCGCCGACCAGTCTGATTGTCCTTTCCTTCTTCCCTCTTCTTGGCAATTCACGTGGGTACGGCTCGATTCTGATTGGCGGGCTTCTCTCGATCGCCAGTTTTGCGACCGCCGCCGTACAACCGTTGTGGGGGAATGTGGCCGACCGCACTGGTATCCAGCCACTCATTTTGCTCGGCGGCATTGGAACGCTCATTGGTTTGGTCGTGCTCGGCAACTTCTCGCCAGCGCTGATCGCGGTTGGGGCGACTCTCATCGCTGGTGTTTCAATCGCGGCTCTGGTGGCGGGAGTCTCTACCTCGGCGGTCGACATGGGGCATCAGCACGGTATGGGCACATTCATTGGGATCTTCCAATCGGTCGGCAGTCTCGGCCAGGCACTGATGCCGCTGGCCTACGGAGTACTCCTCGGTCAGATCGAGGTTTCTGGGCTTTTGTCGGTCGTCGGTGGCCTGATCGCGGTCGCGTCGCTCGGCTACCTGGTGACAATTACGCCATTCTTCAGCCGCCGACAGGCGGAGTCGAGAACTGGGTCGTAACGATCGCGACCAACCCGCCAACCGTCGACGAGTACTTCGGAGTGTGCGCGACACGACATTCGCTGAGTCAGCCAGTCGTAATTCTCTACGTCATGGGATAAAGTACGGTCGACTAGACGTCAATCCAACGTCATCGACCATACGAGGTCCTGAGCTATTTCGAGGAAGCGAGTGTCGCTTCATTGCGTCCTGGATCGCTTGCAAGGAGTTGACTTTCATGCATACCCGCTTCGCAACCAAGTTAGTCGCGTTGCTCGCGGCACTGGCCGTCGCTGAGCCTTCGACACCGACTCGTCGTCCGCGCAGACAACCGGTGATGTTCTTGATCAACGCGGTGTCACGCGCAGTACCTCGTCTGCGTCCCTTTGTCGCGAAAACCGCTGTTCGTTCTACCTATCATGTAATCAGCTATTTCAGCCCTGACAACATCAAATTTCTCAACTACGGCTACGCTCGCGTGGACGACTCCGAAGAGCCATTCGTGCTTCTACCCGAAGACGAACCAGATCGTTTCGGTATTCAGCTTTACACCGCGGCAATCGGGGGCGCCCTCCTTGAGGGCAAAGATGTGATTGAGATCGGCTGCGGACGTGGCGGCGGTACGTCCTTCGTGGCCCGATACTTCAAACCACGGAAGACAGTCGGGTTAGATCTCGCTCAGAAGGCCATCACGTTCTGTGAGCGCGAGTATCATGTCCCCGGGCTATCGTTCAAATGCGGCGATGCCGAGAATCT
Source organism: uncultured Chloroflexia bacterium (assembly GCA_963785465.1). Classification (GTDB taxonomy): domain Bacteria; phylum Chloroflexota; class Chloroflexia; order Thermomicrobiales; family Thermomicrobiaceae; genus CALAGB01. The sequence goes on from CAWAVM010000013.1 coordinate 396,596, forward strand.
CCCTTTTCCTTCATCCTCGTTTGACGTGGTTCTGAACGTCGAATCATCGCACGGTTATCCGAGCATGGAACGATTTCTGTCGGAGACCTTCCGAATCCTTCGACCAGGTGGAACCTTCCTCCTCACTGACTTCCGCCACCAAAACGAAGTCGATATGCTGCGTCAGCAGATCAGTGACGCTGGGTTCACTATCGAGGACGTAACAACAATCAATGCGAACGTGGTCAAAGCTTTGGATTTGAACGAGGAACACAGCACGGAACGAATTAAGAAGCTCGCGCCAAGGGTTCTTCGAGGATGGATGCGCGAATTCAGCGCCACGCCGGATAGCGGACAGTACGCCAATTTCGCGTCTGGCCGTCTGAAATACCAGCGTTTCATACTGCGAAAGCCCTAGCAGCGAAGTGACGTGCGATGGCCCGAGGTTGCTAACGCGTCGAATGCATCTGAGCCCACATCAATAACTTGTCTTGGTGGAGAATTCTTGCGAATTCTGATTGTCCCCATTGCGGGCTTAGACTCGACGCCTTTTCCCATTCCTATCGCTACGCTCGTTCGATCACGTGACGCGGCGATGAGACACCCGGTCCCCGCCACCCTGGAGTTCAAGCTCCCAGGGGGAACCGCGATAGCACCGGTCACTCGTCGGCGACAATATTCCAGGCTGAAAGGGGAGAGGTGGAGTTAAAGCGGGGAGCGGAACGGCTCGAAGTTCGATCGTGACCGAAATCGGCATGTATGCGCACGACCGGTCACAGTCGGAAAGGCTATTGTTTCCCCCGTCACGATTCAGTAATATGGCGTCCGGCCAACAATGAGGAACGCCGTCGCTATTTCATGAACCCGAAGTTAAGCGTGCCTGACTAGTCTTCGCGTCACGAGATCAACTCGTCGACAACGTGACTACTTCTGGCACATTGGCCGAAATTGGCTGGCGCGAGCCAATGGATTCGCTCTCGATAACATGGGCTCCGACCCGCACTAACGAGATTTGAAGCACAATTCATCTGCAATTGAACCAGGAGTTTTGCCGTGCCATTCTCGAATACGCCACGTATGGGAGACCACCCAGGTCGAGGAAAAGTCTTCGGGATCGGATTGAATAGAACCGGCACCACCAGCTTGACGAAGGCACTGGATATTCTCGGTTTCCGGGTCATCCATTTTCCCTTTGACGAAATAACGCAACAGGAGGTCTACCGATTCTCTCGATCGTCATCTCAGAAAATGAAGCTGTCACTTCTGGAGAGTCACGATGGAATCACCGACACGGTTGCGTGCTATCTCTACCAAGCTCTGGATCACGCGTATCCGGGCAGTCGCTTCATTCTCACCGTTCGAGACAAGCAATCGTGGTTGGAGTCGTGTGAGCACTTGTTGGAAGAACTTCTTCGACCTCTGTACGATGTAAATGCTAACGCCCGGTACACCGAATACCATCGATTCATTCATACGCAGGTATACGGGATTCCCCATTTCGATCGAGCAATCTTTTCACAGGCGTTTGATGCCTATCACTCGGAAGCAGAACGGTATTTCAGAACAAAATCATCTCAGCTTCTCGTTCTGGATATCTGCGGTGGTGAGGGTTGGGATCGGCTTGCGCCCTTTCTGGGTAAGCCGATTCCCGAAGCGCCATTTCCATTTGAAAACCGGCGTAACAAGGTTCCAGCGGTCGACTTACCCGGACCAAATTCCGAAGAGAGATGGTCTGCGGCGTCATTGAATGAGATCGAGGCGTACCTCAACGCATTCCGCAATCGGGACATCGATAGCTGCGTGGAGTTCTTTGAGGATAATGCAGTGCTTACGTTTCAAGGCAGGCACTACCGCGGTCGGAACGCAATCCGCCAATGGCATCAAGACCGGCTAGATTCTGGCGTCGAGCTCGTGGACATACGAACAGTCAGCACCGTTGACGACTCCATTGTGGTTGATGGAATAGTCAGCGCAAGAATACTGGTGCCGTGGAAAGTGAAGATTCATGGGCAGCTCATCGTTGAGTTCGGTGAGTCCCGAATCCAGACGTTGCAGTTTGCCGGCGGTCGGCTCGTCCGTTGACGCATTGAAAGCATCTGACGGCGCACTTCCCCTAAGTGCATAGATGTTCCAAACCGCATGCGGTACAGTTCCTCAAACAAGTATCGGCTCAGTTGTGGGTGCGGAAGGTCGAGTCAAGCGTGAGCGACCCAGCCACACGTGTTGCTCTGCGAGGAATGGGCCGATCAATCTAGCACGAATGCTCGACCATCGGCTATGCAAACTCTCGCGGTGAATTGAGCCGTAAACTTCGTGATCGAAGTAGCCAGTTTCGCGAATCATCGGAATGACCCACCGCGCGTCCAAGTTGTTAGAACGCGCCTGTCTCGGGACCGGGCACTACCGAATTGCTCGCGATGAAGTGACTCCTAATTATCCTGGTATGGCTGTCGAGTGAGGCCATTCGAACACCAAATCAGAGATTGCCGAAGCCTGCTACGAAGGGACCAACATGAACACGAGCGATTCAGACCTGAAGGCGGCAGTCGTCGTACCAACCATTCGAGAGAACAATGCCCGGCAATTTCTGGCGGCCTGGGGGGATGAGTTCGCGTCAGCCACGATAATCGTTGTTGAAGATAACCCGAACGCTTCATTCGATCTCGGACAGTATCCAAACGTTCGTCACTATGCCTGGAACGACATTGACACGGAACTTGGGGGAAATTCATGGATCATTCCCCGCCGCTCGGATTGCGTGAGATCTTACGGCTATCTCAAGGCCTTGCAGACAGATCCCGACATCATCGTCACGATTGACGACGATTGCTATCCGGATTCAGCAACAGACGGGTTCCTCCAGGCCCACGCCGCAAGGCTCCGCGACGTTGGAAATTACGATGCGTGGGTGTCGACGGGGACAGGACAGACACCTCGTGGCGTACCGTATTTCAACAGGCAACGAAAACAGCGTTGTGTCATCAATCACGGATTATGGACGGGTGTACCCGATCTCGATGCGCCAACGCAATTGGTGGCAAGCCGATCTGGAGAACCATTTGAGCCCATCGATCTGACCATCCCAAAGGGAAGCTATTTCCCGATGTGTGGAATGAACCTAGCCTTTTTGCCTGAAATGGCACCTTGCATGTATTTTCTTCTCATGGGGCGTGATTGGGAATTCGATCGATTCGGAGACATTTGGTGCGGTATCTTCGCGAAGAAGATCTGCGACCATTTAGGGTATGCGGTTACCAGTGGCATACCAGCAGTAGCTCATCAACGCGCTTCAAACGTCTGGCAGAATTTGCGCAAGGAAGTACCCGGCCTGGTAATAAATGAAGCGCTATGGGAGGCCGTGGATCAGATCGTGTTAACGGGCGTCACGGTCTCGTCCTGTTACCGAGAAATCGCAAATGGCCTGACGCTGCAAGGAGATTATTGGGATTCGCTCAAGAGAGCGATGCTGATTTGGACAGAATTGGTCGAGGCGAACATGCCGGGCAACCAGGTCAATCAGACCGCGAACGCCTGATGCCACCATGCAGTTGGACAATTTCCTGCCGCGCCGGTTCACCGGATTCTCAGGGCGGTTTGACCGACAAACTAGAGAGGGGTCGGGCGAGATGAACGTCATCTACCAGGGTCCGGAATCTATCATATGAGCTCTGGAACTCGTCAGAGAATCACGATGCTCGCTGTTGGCACGCGTGGTGACGTGCAGCCGTTGACCGTCTTGGGAGGCGGGCTAAAAGCTGCCGGTTTCAATGTTCGCATTGCGACACATGCCTCTCTCGAGAATCTGGTCACAAGCTCGGGACTGGAGTTTTCGCTGGTCAGTCCGGATCCGCGAGATCTCCTTCGCCGTCATTCCGATGAGCCGGGACGAGATAACTATGATGGTGTTATCGCGTTCGGCCGCGGCATTCGATCATCCGCTTCCCAAGTCATGAACGAGCGAGTCACCGGCTGTTGGGAAGCGTCACGAGACGCCGACCTCGTTATTGCAACGCCGCTTGCAGTCCTGTCCGGCTATCACATCGCAGAGAAGCGTCAGATTCCTCTCATTCGCATTTCCTACGTACCCGCATCGCCGACACGCAGTCTTCCGTCTCCATTCTTGCACCCGTCGATCAGGTTGGGAGGCCAACTCAACCTCCTATCACACCGACTTGGAGATCGCTTGGTCTGGACGTTCCTTCGCTCCCACGCAAATGCGGCTCGACGCGACGTGTTGGATCTCCCACCCCTGTCACGCCGGAGCCCGTTGAAAAAGTTAGACGAAGATCACCAGGCAGTCCTGAACGTCTACAGTCCCTCGTTCTGGCCGCCACCCGCGGATTGGGGTTCCTGGATTCACGTTTCTGGGTTCCTGTTCACTGACCATGCAGACGACTGGCAGCCTGCGCCTGCACTCGCTCACTTTCTGGAGGATGGACCTCCACCGGTCTACGTGGGATTCGGCAGTATGCCGAGCCGATCTCCGAAAGAAATGGCGACTCTCGTAGTGAACGCGGTCAAACAGGCTGGTCAACGAGCGCTGCTTGGTCGGGGATGGGGCGGGATAGATGGAGTCGTCGAGTCGGAGGACATTTTCTTCATCGATGAGGTCCCCCATGACTGGCTCTTCCCTCGACTGGCGTCGGTTGTGCACCACGGAGGTCTCAGTGTAACGGGAGTGGCACTGCGCGCCGGCGTTCCGATGGGGACCGTCCCGTTCTTACCGGATGGCAGAGCGATTGGACACCGAGTGGCCGAACTAGGCCTCGGTCCACCGCCCCTATCTCGACGACAATTAACTTCCGAGAGATTGGCGGAGGTTATCCGGTCAACGGCAACAGACCAGGGCATGAAGCGACGGGCCACAGCGATGAGCAAGCTGATCCGGCAGGAGGATGGACTGAGCCGAGCGGTCGAAGTCGTCGAGGCTGTTCTACGGGGAACCGGATAGCGAACCACACCCTAGTCCAAGGCGTGACCGAGACTCGACCAAGCGCACGTTCGACCACCACGTCGACAAATGCGTCCGCCGCAGGCTAGATCCTAGGATCGCAACGGCCTTCCGACTGACTCATCACCCTGTTCTTCACGCTCGCAACCAGTCGACCGTTCAGGCGTGGCAATCGTGCATTTCGTTGCGCCTGACTGAGCTCATTCGTCTTTCGTACCGGTCGCGGCAGCTGCCACGTCACCCTCAACCAGCAGCTTGCGATACTGGTCACGCAGCGGCGCCTTCATGAACTTGCCGGTCGACGTTCGCGGAATCTCATCCACAAACAGGACCCTGTCAGGTATCGACCATTTGGCGAAGTGCGGCGCGAGAAAATCGAGCAACTCCTGCTCGCTGGCCGACGCCGCATTCTTGAGCACCACGATCGCGATTGGCCGTTCCAACCATTTCGCGTGCTCGACTGCGATTACTACCGCTTCTGAGACGGCCGGGTGCGCCATCAACTGATTCTCGAGAGCAATCGAACTGATCCATTCGCCACCCGATTTGATGACGTCCTTCGCGCGGTCCTGAATCGTGATGAAACCGAGCAAATCGATCGAGGCGATGTCGCCCGTTCGAAACCAACCGTCTTGCGTGAATTGGATGTCGCCTTCAGGATTGTTGTGATAGCTGGAGGCAACCCAAGGACCACGCACCTCGAGCTCGCCCATCGACTCACCATCCCAGGGAACAACGGACTCACCAGCCCGAATGCGTGCCTCGATCATCGGCACCGGTCGGCCTTGAGTCGAGAGGTAGTGTAGTTGCGCATCTGCAGAGTCATTCACGTGCCCGACCGGCACGTAGGTGACACTCCCAAGCGGAGTCGTCTCGGTCATTCCCCAAGCGTGCATTATCTGAATATTGTGGCGATCTTTGAACGCACGAATCATCTCTGCTGGCGCGGCCTGACCGCCAACCGCCATTCGTGTCAGAGCTGAGAGGTCGAAGTTCCCTTTATTCTGATCCATGTATTGAAGGATTCCGAGCCAGATGGTCGGCACGCCGGCCGAAAAGGTCACGCGCTCCCGATCCATCAACGAGACCAGGCTGGCCGGATCGAGATACGGCCCCGGAAACACCTGTTTCGCTCCCGCGAGCGCACACGAGAAGGGGAGTCCCCAGGCGTTCACGTGGAACATCGGCACGACCGGTAGCGCCACATCGACCTCACGCAACCCCAGCGCGTCGGCGTTGTTCGCGGCCAACGAGTGCAGCACGATCGCGCGATGCGAGTAGACGGCCCCCTTCGGCCGGCCGGTCGTGCCGGACGTATAGCACATGGCGGCCGCCTGTCGTTCATCGAGCTCGAGTTCAACAAAGTCGGCCGGATCGGCAGTCGAGAGCAGATCTTCATAAGTAAGCATCCCGTTGGCGACGGTCTCGTTTTCTGAGATGACCACGATATGGTCGACGTTGATATTCGGAATTACCTTCTCGAATAGGGGCAAAAGCGACTCATCGACCAGAACAACCTTGTCCTCGGCGTGGTTCACGATGTAGGTGATGTCGTCTGGATGCAGCCGAATATTGATGGTGTGGAGTACGGCACCGATTGCAGGAACGCCAAAATAGGCCTCGAGATGCTGATGATGGTTCCAGGCGAAGGTAGCTACGCGATCGCCGGGCTCGACGCCCAATGTGGTCAACGCGACGCCGAGCTGCCGGGCTCGTCGAGCCATATCGGCGTATGTGTACCGGTGCAGGCTCTTGTCGGGCCGCTGAGTCACGATCTCCCGTGGACCGTAAAGTGTCTCCGCTCGTCGGAGAATCGTGTCAATCGTCAGCGGAAAATCCATCATCAAACCGTCCACGGGCGTCCCATCCTCACTCTTGAGCAGAACTCGTCAACTAAAATTGCAGACATCTGGTCGTTGATTTCACAAGCTAGAACTCAGTCGCCGAACCCGGTGCCTGTTCCGGGCTCTGCACGCTCCACAATGTCGAATCGATCGCCTTCACTATAGCCAAAGAGGCGATAATCCGCCAGTTCGTCACAATGTGAAAGCGACTGATCGAATCCGCTTGGGTGAAATCTAGCTGGACATAAAGTGAGGGATTTGGAATGTGCTTTTAGCATGACCATCGTGATGATCGATCTTGAGGGCGCATTGCTTCAACAGGGGGGTGAAGTGTGTTTCGATTGCCGGGGAGTCACACGGGATTTATGCCATCCCGCTGCCGGCCACGTGAAGTGATTCATAGGTGGCTTCGACCAGCGATTGCCGGCGCACGGGATCGTGAATCTGCTGATTCATGACGTAGCCAAATGCCAGGCCGGTGCTAGGATCGGCGAATCCGAGCGACCCGCCCGCTCCCGGGTGGCCAAACGCTGAATCGGATTTGATCCAACCGCCCGATTTCATGAAGCCGTAAGAGTAACGATACGGTTTGCCGAGCACCAAATCCATCGATGTGGCGGAGCTCACCGTGCCCATGAGACGGACGGTTTCGTCACGAACGAGACGCTGATTACGCAACGACCCGCCGAGCGAGAGCGGGGCATACATCCCGGCCAATCCCCGCGCATTCGTAATTCCGCCCTGCGCCGGTAAGCAAGTCTGATGCGCTTTGCGGAGGTTGTGCTCTTCGTGCTGGGCGAATCCGCCGCTATTCAGGATCTGCAACGCGGTGATCGATTCTGGGGCGTGCTGTGCTGCCAATTGGAACGGATGGTCCACGATCGGAAGCATCGGGGCGACACGGCATTCCTCGATAGCTGGAAGCCGAAACCAGAAGTCCAGTTCCAACGGCGTGGCAATCTCTTCGCGGAATAAGCAGTCAAACGTCCGGCCGTCAATACGACGGATGATCTCGCCACCCAGCCAGCCGATGTTGAAGGAGTGGTAACCCACCTGTGTGCCCGGCTTCCAGAAAGTGTCCTCGGCCTCGAGCGCGGCAGTCATGTACTCCCAGTCATAGAACGCACCCAGCTTCAACGGCCGGCGGAACGCCGGTACTCCGGCCTGGTGATTGAGCAGCATCCCGACCGTCGCGCGTTCTTTGCCGTTACCGCCAAACTCAGGCCAGTATGTGATCACCGGAGCATTGAAATCGAGCAGACCGCGATCTGCCAGCAGGTGCGCGCAGAGGGCGACCGCGCCTTTCGAGCAGGAGAAGACCACAATGAGCGTGTCTGCAGTCCATGGCCGTTCGTTGCTAGGATCGGCCATGCCGCCCCACAGGTCGACGACTGTCCGGCCCTCGTGGATCACACAGACGGCGGCGCCAACTTCACCGAATTCGTCAAAGTTCCGTACGAATGCGTCTTTGACTGCCGAGAAGCGCGGTTCGCAGATTCCCTGCACTTGCATGGATCATTCCGATCGCTGGTAAACCTTGCCCAGTGTTGGCGCGTTCTGATTGCCCTGAATGCCACCTGATGAACACTGGCAGTTTGCTGTGAACTGGCCGGGGCGCGATGTTTCGCGCCCGCGGACCCGTGCCCGATCATCCAAAATGGCTAGTCGTCGTGAGCGATACTCTCCAGAGGAGATTCAACATGTTCGACAAGGATCTGGCGGTATTTATCCCGGAGCGTGGCCTTCATGAACTTACCGGTCGAGGTGCGTGGAATCTCTTCGCTGAAGACGATCCGGTCCGGCAGCCACCATTTGGCGAAATGAGGCGCGAGGAAGTCGCGCAGGTCGTCTTCAGTCGCCGATGCGCCGTCCTTCAGCACGACGACCGCGACCGGTCGCTCCAACCACTTCGGGTGCGCGGCGGCGATTACCGCAGCTTCAGTGACCGCCGGGTGCCCCATCAGCTGATTTTCAAGCGCGATCGAGCTGATCCACTCACCGCCAGACTTGATGACGTCCTTGGAGCGATCCTTGATCTCGATGTAACCGAGTGAGTCGATCGTCGCGATATCGCCGGTCCGTAGCCAGCCGTCACTGGTGAACATGGCGGCGCTATCCGGATCGTTGTAGTAGGCGGAGGCAACCCAGGGTCCGCGCACCTCGAGTTCGCCCATCGTTTCACCATCCCACGGCGCGATCGAATTGTCACTGCGAATTCGCGTTTCGATGAGTGCCGCGGCTCTTCCCGGCATCGCCAGGTATTTTGTCTTCACATCAATTGGGGCATCCGCAAGATCGCTCGGCACATAGGTGAAACTGCCGAGCGGCGAAGTCTCGGTCATGCCCCAGCCATGGAGAACATCGATATCGTAGCGGTCCTTGAAGGCGCGGATCAATGACGGTGGCACAGCCTGACCGCCAATGGCCGTGCGCTTGAGCTTGGACAGATCAACTGCACCCGGATTCTGATCGAGGTAATTGAGCATCCCGAGCCAGATGGTCGGCACACCAGCCGAGAACGTCACCTCTTCCTGGTCCATCAACTTCAGTAGACTCGGAGCGTCGAGGAAGGGACCCGGGTAGACCTGTTTCGACCCAGCCATGGCACAGGCGTATGGGAGACACCAGGCATTGGCGTGGAACATTGGCACGACCGTGAGAACGGAGTCGGCCTCGCGAAGCGAGAGAACATCGGGTCCGACCTCCGCAAGAGAGTGCAGGACAAGTGCACGATGCGAGTAGACGACACCTTTTGGTCGTCCAGTCGTGCCGGATGTGTAGCACATCGCCGCCGCCTGGCGTTCGTCAAGTTCCGGTTGCCGAAAATCGACCGCATCCGCCTCCGACAATAGCTGCTCGTACGACAGCATGCCGTCATGTTCGGTATCACTGTGCGACATCACGATCAAATGCTCGACGTCGATCTTCGGCCGCACCTGTTCGAAGAGCGGAAGGAGAACATCGTCCACCAGCACGACCCTGTCCTCAGCGTGGTTCACGATGTAGGCGATGTCGTCGGGATGCAAACGAATGTTGAGTGTATGTAATACCGCTCCGATTGACGGAATGCCGTAGTAGGCCTCGAGATGCTGGTGGTGATTCCAGCCGAAGGTCGCCACGCGATCACCTGGCCGCACACCCAGCTTTTGCAGCGCAACTCCGAGACGTCGCGCACGTTCCGCCATATCGGCATAGCTGTAACGGTGGAGTGTCCTGTCCGGCAGCTGACTCACGATTTCGCGCCCGCCGAAAACAGTTTCCGCTCGTCGCAGTATCGCGTTGAGGGTCAACTGATAGTCCATGATCAAGCCGTCCATGATTTCCCCTCCTGTACTGATGCAAACAGGTGGTCGCTACCGTTGCCGGATCTACTCCGTGTGACGCCGCAGCCATCGCCGGATCGAGTTACTTGCCGTTCTGTACATTGTGGTCGGAACAGGGCATCAGGACATCGTGAGAACTACGGAATTTCTGCATCGAAGCTAGAGGAGTTTCCGCGGAAGTTCATCAGTAGATCTGCGCAGTCCGGATAAGATTCGGAGAAGAGTTTGGATCAAACCAGATTTTTCTCGACCGCGAGACGGGTGGCTTCAGTACGGGAGCGTACATCGAGCTTGCCGTAGATGGAGGAGAGATGCGAACCGACCGTTCGCGGGCTAACAAAGAGCTGCTCGGCAACTTCCGCGTCGGTGAATCCTCGCGCAACGAGGCGCAGGACGTCCATCTCCCGAGGTGTCAGCGAGTGAGTCATGTCGCGGTCAGAGTCATTCGACTCAAGGCTCGCTTCAAGGGCATCAGCTTCGCATAGCGCTGGCTTTGCCTCGAGCGGTATGCAAATGGAGCGGACCTCATCGATCAGGTCGCGAGCGCCATCGGCGTTGCGGCGTGACGCCTCAAGTCGACCTTTGACCAGCAATGTCAAGGCTCGTTCGTAGGGCGCGTTACAGGCATCTGCCAGCGTCAAAGCTTCGTTGAGGTGTTCTTCGGCAGTGGCGACCTGTTTGGCATCAAGGTCGAGTTCGGCAAGGAGTCGGTGCCCCGACACAAGGCTTAGTGCCTGTCTCGGACTTTGTGCAAGTTCCAGTGCCCGACCTGCGTGGTAACGCGCTCGACGCCGATCTTCAACGAGTTTGTGGTACTTCGCCCACAGAAGATGTCCGTTGATATGGTCACGAACTCTGTCGTATCGCTTAAGCCAGCGATCGTGAGTCTCAATCCATTGGTATGCAAGAGTTGCATTGCCCGCGTCGAGCGCCAACTCAGATGCTAATGAAACTGCCCCAAAGACCAAGAAGGCGTGTTCGGTCCCTGGTTCGACGTTTGCACCGTCTGGGAGAACAGCCCGAAGTTCGCCCCAGGCGTCCTCAGTGTTTCCTTGACGACGAGCAAACCTCCCTAGCATCACCCTCGCCTGCTTTCGCCAGAGCGCGTCGGGGTGAACAAGCTTTGCATGTGAAAGCATCTGAATAGTCGTCGCCCAGTCTGTTCCACGAGCCAGGCGCAGCAGTGTCTGCGCCGTCGAAAATGCACCGTCTATGGCTATGCCAGCATTGATTGCACCAGTCAGGTACTCCGTTGCCTGACGAACCTGATCCTCGAGCAGTCCTGGAACATCGGCCATATACGTGAACGTAAGGAATTCGACTTCCGCATCGACAATCAGCGCCAGAGCGAACGGATTTCGGTGGAGTTGACGAGCTTGTGTGAATGCCTGTTGTGACTTCTCTAGCTGACCAAGTGAACCGTAACAGCAACCGATCGTGGTGTAGAGATTCGCGGTTCCAGAAGCCGAGTTTCGAAGGTCAGAACTCTCAGATGAGTATTGGTTCGTAAGGAGTGCCTCTGCTTCGGAGAGAGCGTCACCATACGTCGCGACGGCGAACAGCCAAAGCAGGCGCATCCCTCGTAGCTCATCCATGACTCGCTTCAGGGATTGCGGTGACGGCTGTCCTTCGGCCGGTTGTCGATTCTGTTCCAGGACTCGGTCGAAAGCGACGAGGCCGTTCGCCATCATTGAGAGAGCCATCTCATACTCGCCATCGAGCCCGTGTCTGTGCCCGCGCTCGGTGATCGCACAGGCATTGAGAAGGTCGTCACCAGTGAGACTTCCGAGGTCAACAGCCTCGTCTAGGTAAAATCGGCTTCGCTCCGGATCTCTAAAGAAGAGGACCCGCCCTAGGCGATAACAGATCCAGCCGCGCTCGATCGACGTGGTCTCGTCGTCGCCGAGCAGCGCCAGGGCATCCTCAAACCGCTCGACGGCGGTCCGCCAGGCATAGAGACGCTGCGCTCTGCGGCCGGCTCGACTGAGCCACTCGACCGCACGGCGATCGCCTGCTCGGCGGAAGTGATCGGAAACCAGGCTCGGATCTGGAGATGCCATCTGCAGCATCGCTTCCCCGACGGCGCGATGCCAGAGCCTACGTTGCGGCAGCACGATACCCTCGTAGAGCGCCGATCGGATCAGTGCATGGCTGAAGCGCAGCCGATCCGGCGTCGTACCCTCAATGAGTAGGTGGTGCTCGATGGCCGGGCGCAGGTAGTCGGCAAGCTCGGACTCGGACACCTCCGCGACGCGGCGCCACAGGTCGAGCGAAATCGACTCACCGATGACCGAGCCGAGCGCCATCATGCGGCGGGTATCGTCGCTCAGCTTGCGCATGCGCGCCTCAACGACCTGCCGCACGAGCGATGGAAGCGGAGCTCGGGATAGATCGCCGAGCATCCAGCGGTCGTGATCGAGACTCAGAATGCTTTCGTCTTCCAATGAAAATAGCAGCTCATCGATGAAAAACGGATTCCCCTCGGCTCGCTGCTGCAGGTAGTCGCTCAGGCGTTCATGATCGTCGTCGTCTAACCCGTACCGTTTGTGTATCAGATCACCGGTGTCGATACGATCGAACCGGTTCAGTTTCAGGCGCACCGCTCGGCTCTCCCGGACCAGCATCGGAATGAGTCGGAAGAGTGGGTGATCGGGCGAGAGATCTTCATCCCGGTAGGTGGCCAGCAGCAGAATCGGGTAGCCCGATACGTGTCTTGCGACGAAGCGCAGCAGTTCCAGGCTCGGTTCGTCGCTCCACTGCAGGTCCTCAAGCACGATCACCACCGGCCGAATGGAGGCGAGTGCTGCATAGAAGTTCCAGGATTGGGCAAACAGGGCATCCTGTCCTCCGAGATCTTCCAGCGCGCCGCGATTGTGAATGAAGGCGGGTAACTCTGGCCAATCGTCACCGGGCCGATAATCGTCGGCGATCTCGACCCAGGGACCATAGGGCGGTGACACGGTCAAGTCGTAGCAATTCCCGCGCAGGACGGTCACACCGAGGCGTCGCCCCTCGATACAGGCGGACTCGACCAGGGTTGTCTTCCCGATACCCGCCTCGCCACTGATCAGCACGACCCCGCCGGAACCTCCTGCCGTGCGACTCAGGAGGGCGCTAAGCGCGACCTGCTCGCGCTCGCGGCCGATCAACGTGCCAACGGAATTCAGGACTGTGCCGGACGAGTTGATGGCTTCCATGAAGGTCCCTCAGTTGTGGCATATCACGTGACATGTTGAGGAACGTCACCGTTTATAGAATGTGTGTTTTGTATTCATTGTAGCATCCAAGTCCTAGCGCTCCGCTCATTGCGAGCTTGCCAGGATCGGAAGAGGCCTCGTTTTTGCTTTGAATGCAACAATCCTTGCGTTCGGAGCCGCGGCGGCACCATACTAACGAATGCTATGGAGTACGTATCAGTCATCATAGTGAATCACAATACGGCGGGGCTCTTGATGCAGTGTATTTCGCGCGTGCTCGAGAGCCGTTTCGATCAACCGATCGAGATCTACGTCGTCGACAATGCCTCCACCGATAACAGCGTCTCGCTCGTCAAATCCAGCTTCCCGATGGTGAAAACGATCTCTTCGGACCGCAATCTCGGATTTGCCGGGGGTAATAATCTTGCCTTGCAGGAGATCCTGGCGAACGTTCCGGCGGATGCAGACCGTCAGCAACGAAGCGTGCTGCTCCTCAACTCAGATTGCTTCGTCGAAATCGACACAATTCGAATGACGTCATGCTTCCTCGATCAGCATCCTGACGCGGGCGCAGTTGGGCCAATGCTCGTATTGCGTAACGGTGAACTCGATCTGGCCTGCCGCCGGTCCTTTCCGACGCCTGCAAGCGCCTTATACAAACTCAGCGGTCTGGCGCGCCGATTTCCGAAGAGCCCGCGGTTTGCGCGTTACAACCTGACCTACCTCGATCCAGCAGAAGTTGCCGAGGTCGATTCGGTCGTTGGCGCCTACATGCATGTACGCCTCGCCGCCATCGATGATGCCGGTTTGCTTGATGAGTCGTTCTTTATGTATGGAGAAGATCTCGACTGGGCATTTCGCATCAAGGAACATGGCTGGAAGGTGTTCTACAATCCGGAAGCGCGCGCGCTTCATTACAAAGGGGCGAGCAGTTCTCGACGGAGCTACCGGCTCATTATCGAGTTCTATCGCGCGATGTATCTCTTCCACCGCAAACACTACGCGTCCGAAACGTCCGCGCCCATCAATTGGCTCATCGCCGCGGGAATCTTCGTGCGTGCCTGCGTGGCCCTTGGTCTCAATCTCGTTCGACCGGCGACCGAGAAACGCGTGGCGTGAACCAGCCCGCGAGACAAATCTCAATACCTGGGAGCTCATAAGTGAGTAAACGCCGAGGTCCGGTGCGGAGCATTGCCGCACCTACCTATTCACGTGCCGTCACAGCAGCCATTCCGGAAGTCCAGATCAACCGCACAACAAATTTCTGGCTCACTGCCGGCCAGTCGATTTTCGACGGGCTGCTGCTCGGACTGGTCCTGTACATTGTGTTCCAGCTTCCGCTCTGGCCCGGTGGCGTGCATCTCGAACCCGCAACTTTTGCCTGGGACCGGATAGTACTCGCGGGTGTGCCGGCGCTGTCCCTGACAACGCTGCTCACGATGGTCAGGCCCGTCAAATCGGCAAGGTTCGGTCTGCACGTCGAGGCAGGCATCATCGCCACTCTCGTGACGCTGAGTATGTTGATCGCGGCGACTGCAGACACGGCAGTTCTTCATATTGGGCTGTTCGTCGCGTCACCACAGATCGTGGTCGCGGGACTAGTGTCGATGACGGCAATCTTGTTGGAGAGGTCGCTGACATACCTGACGATCCGGTCCAGCGACCCTCGACTCGGCCTCGCGCAGGTCACTACCTATGGCACCAATCAGGCGCGGAGTCCGATCGGCGCCAGCCCGCAAACCTCGCGGACCCCATTCACGCCCGCAGTACCACGAAGCGGCCGAGGAGATTGGATGGCGAAGCAGTTAATGATGGCGACCAGGTCAACGGCGAGAGCGGGTCAACCTCTCGTCGGGGACAGACCACCCGTGTTGGTCGATTTCGATCCAGCCACGAATCCCTCCTTTAGAGGGGCAGGATTCGCCGCCGGCGCCATTCCATCCAAAACGCCACATCACGGCTGGGAGGTTGAGCACAGCATCGACAACCTGGCCTGGATCTCGACCGATGGTGTCTGGCCAGAACGCTCCACTCCGTCGGTCAGCCGGTCCGTCAAGCGACTGGTCGACCTTACCGTCAGCCTTACCGCACTCTCGGTGCTAGCTCCGCTCATGATGGTTTTGGCCCTGCTGGTGAAGCTCGAGTCACGCGGACCTGCCCTCTTTGTCCAGAAACGTGTTGGGCAAGACGGAAAGACATTTGACCTGCTGAAGTTTCGTTCGATGCGAGTCGATGCCGAGGTGTGCACCGGCCCGATATTCGCCAAGCCGAACGATCCGCGGTGTACTCGGATCGGCCGGTTCATGCGGCGTCACTCACTCGACGAACTGCCACAGCTTATCAACGTGGTTCGCGGTGATATGAGCATCGTCGGGCCGCGACCCGAGCGGCCCTATTTCGTGGCCCGGTTCGGACAGTCAGTCCCGCGCTACGCGGAGCGACACCGCGAGAAAGCCGGCATCACCGGATGGGCTCAGGTTAACGGATTGCGCGGTGATACCTCGATCGACGAGCGCATTGAATACGATCTGTTCTACGTCGAGAACTGGTCGCTCGCATTCGACCTCAAGATCATGATCCAGACGATGGTCGAGATTCTTCAAGGCCACAACGCTTACTA
The DNA here is from genome assembly GCA_963785465.1 of uncultured Chloroflexia bacterium. Classification (GTDB taxonomy): domain Bacteria; phylum Chloroflexota; class Chloroflexia; order Thermomicrobiales; family Thermomicrobiaceae; genus CALAGB01. Next base: position 412,510 of record CAWAVM010000013.1, read on the forward strand.
GACTTGGTAGGAGGGCAGTCGTTAGATCCCACACCCAACTGCCCCAGATACCGTATTCAACGCGATCCTGCAAGTGAACTGGGGCCGGGTCGGCACATCATCTGTGGGCTCTAACAGCACTCGCTCGCTAATCGTCGGCAGCCGCGAAGGACTCGCGTACCTCTTCGAGGGCACCTTCATTGTTCAGAATATCGACGGCGCTAAAGGCCATCACGGTCGCGGCCTGCCGCAGCCAGCGTCTGCCATGCTCTGAACCGGCGGCCTGGGCGAATTCGACCGTGTGCGGTGCGTGACCTTCGGTACCGTCGAGTTCCAACATTAGATGCATACCGGGGATCTCCTGGCTCAGATTGGCGAAGTCGGTCGAACCCTTACCCATCTCAGGCGAGTAGGGGACATGTTTGACACCGGCCGCATCGAGGTTCTGACGGAAGATGGTTTTCAGGGCATCGTTCTGCTTGTCTTCGGTAGCGAAGGGGAACTGCGGACGATCGGTCGGGCGGCCCTTCACCACCGTCACGGTTGCGCCGATGGCCGCGGCGGAACCTTCCGCAACTCTGCTGATCTGCTCGATGACACTCTCAACCCGCTTCCATTTATCGGCACGAGCGGAGTAGCGAATTTCGGCGAAATCGGGAATGACATTAACCGCAGATCCACCATGCGTGATCATGGCCGAGATTACGACGTCCTTCGGAAGGCGCTGCCTCAGCCCGTTGATACCTACGTAAGTCATGACCAGTGCATCCACCGCGTTGATGCCTTGCTCGGGCGCTGCGGCGGCGTGTGATGGTTTGCCGTGAAACTGGAAGACGACTGAGCCGGCGGCTAGGAAGGGGGTGTCAACGGTCGTCCCAGTATGAAACGGATGCGTCATCATCGCCGCTCCAATGCCGTCGAAGACATCGTTCTCGAGCATGATGACCTTACCGGCGCCCCCTTCTTCGGCAGGCGAGCCAAATAGCGTCACCGCACCATCCAGTTCGTCAGCCACCGACGCGAGAGCTAAGAACGCGCCGACCGAGGCCGTGCCGATCAGATTGTGGCCGCACGCGTGACCGATCTCCGGCAATGCGTCGTATTCGGCCAGAATCCCGACCCGCTGGCCGCTCTGGTGTCCTGGTACTCGCGCGACGAACGCGGTCGGCAAGTTAGCGACACCCACATCGACCTCAATGTCGTGGTTTCGCAATACCGCAGTAATCGCCTCGACCGCGTGATGTTCCTCAAAGCGAATCTCTGGATGGGCGAAAATATCGTCGCTCAGAGCACCCAACTCAGGCATGAGATCATCGATCCGAGCCTGAATCCGATCCTTTAGGGTTTTGGCTCCATCTGTTTCAGTCATGGCGTTCCTCCTCGAAATCGACCGGTAGTCCCGGGCAGTATAGCCGGAACGCACAGAAATTCTGAGGGAGGATCGTCACAGAAAATTTACTCTCGGATCAGGCCGCCACACCAATGCCGATTGGGAAACGTGCGGACAAGGCACGAAAGTCACCGGCGACACATCCGGTTCACCCGATCACGGCACAGTCACACCGTTCGGCAGGCGCACCGGTTTGAGTCCGCGTTCAAACTCTGCTCGTCGCGACTCATACCAGGGAGGCAGCTTGACGCTGTTCGCCAGATCCTCTACCGGCTCATCGATAGCGAATCCTGGCGGGTCGGTTGCGATCTCAAACAGGATTCCGCCTGGCTCCTTGAAATAGATCGACTTGAAGTAACTGCGGTCTCGCACCGGCGTCACGGAGATACCAGCCCCCGTAAGGAGACGACTCCATTCCTGCTGCTCGGCCTCGTCGCGCGTCCGCCAGGCAACGTGATGAACAGTTCCGGGTCCCTCGGTTCCCTCGTCCGCCGCCGGTTGTAGTACAAGATCGACGGTCGAACCAAGCTGTCCGCTGTCGGCAACGAATCGTCTGATTCCGCCATGCTCACCAGCGGATGTGAAGCCGAGCAGGTCCGTCAGAAGTGATGCGGTCCGCTCAGGACTCCGGGAGAAGAGGGTTACACCCGCGAATCCAACAATGGCATGCTCGTGTGATACCGGACCCCCATGCCAGCCATCGCCCGGCACTGTTCCCGTTCGACACACCAATTCAGTCACCAATCCATCCGGATCGGAGAACGTGATAACTTCCTCCTCGAATCGGGTCACAGGGTCGTCTATCGCGACGTCGTACCGTTTCAGACGATCTATCCAATGGCCGATCGAGCCATCAGGGATTAAGAAGGAGGTAACTCCGATTTGCCCTGATCCGATTCTCCCGGGTGCGACGCGTGGCCATGGAAAGGTCGTCAAGATCGTCCCCGGAGTGCCGGCGTGATCGCCGAAATAGAGATGGTACGTATTCGGCACGTCAAAATTAACGGTGACTTTCAGCGGACGTAAACCGAGCACGGTCGTATAGAAATCGATGTCGCGCTGGGGATCGCCAACAACCGACGTGACGTGGTGAATGCCGGGCACCTTCAGTGTCATTTGCTCAACTCCAATTTCGCGGGCGATTTGATCAATATGCAAGGAAACAGTCAATAACTGGAGATCGCCTGTAGTATGACAGACGCCGCGCCGATGCAGTCCACCGCACGGTCCCGCAAGGTTCAACTCTTCGTGATTGTTGGTATTCCCGACTCCGCCACGCACAAACGCTGTGGCGGAGTCGGGCGAATTGTTAGATCGGGGTTGGTTGGTGAATATCGATCTGAAGAGGCAGACCGCCACGGATGAGCCGAAGTCTCAGCGCACCGTTGCGTCCGTCGAAGGAGAGTTCCTCGCGTAAACGCAGCGGATGCTGAACGGCAATATCGCCGACACCTACGAGGATATCGCCGGGATACAGGTCAGCAGCATCTGCCACGCTACCTGGCGCGACTCCGGTCACGAGCAACGCCATTTGACCGTCTTCAATCGCAAATTCAGTCCACGGGCGAGGAATCTGCACCGCGGCGAGTTCGAGCCCCAGAACTGGAGCTTGCCCAGCCAAACGAGAAAGGAAGGCCCGAATGGTGTACTCCGGCACCGAAAGAGCAGTACCGGGGCCAGCGACCATTGCGTTAATGCCAACCACCGTACCGTCGGCCGCGAGAAGCGGACCGCCGGAGTTTCCCGGATGCAGATGAAGGTCAGAGCGGATCATCGCACGCGGATCAGATGCAGTCGGAAGCCCGCTGACGATCCCCAGGGTAACCGCGTGCTCGATCCCCATCGGGTGGCCGATTGCCAGCACGATCTGTCCGATTCGCAACGCGGTCGAATCGCCGATAGTGGCTGGCTCAGGGGCGCTCTCCACTCGAATAGCAACGATATCGTTGTGCGGATCGCGTCCGATGACATGCCCGGTGGCTTCACGTCCGTCGGCAAAGATCAACCCCGCCTCGTCATCATGCACGACATGGTGATTGGTGATAACGGTATCGTGCGACCAGACGACGCCGGTACCGGAGCCTCTACGACCGTCGCGAACCGAGACAATCGACCGGTGCAGGCTCGCTGACAGAGCCCCGAGTCGTTCCGATAGTGGGAGTCCGACCGAAGACGACGTGGTTGAAATCATCGTATTACCGCTCTCCAACTGTAACGGCTACTTCGGTCAACTGACCGGCGCGGACGATTCGTGCAATCTGCTGGCTGCCAGCGCTACCCGGTCCGAGCGCATCCTGTAAGACCGTTATCTCGGATGTCTCGCGGCCATCCAGGGCGACCAGCGTGTCGCCCAGCATGACCCCGGCACGCTCAGCCGGACTGTCGGACTCAACATTCACGATTAGCAAACCGTTCTCCTGTTCGAGTCCTAGTGCCGCTCGGAGGTTATCAGGCAGTCGAACCGGCTGAGTGGCGATCCCAAGGAAGCCACGCTTGGTCCCCTTACCGCTCGAAAGCGCCTCGAGCACGCGCGATATCACCGTGTTCGGTATCGTGACAGCCAGACCACGCGCCAGAATCGACGTATTGAGTCCGATTACCTGCCCATTTGCGGCGAGTAGAGGACCACCTGAAAAGCCAGGATACAGGGTTACGTCAGATCGGATGACTCCTTCGATCGAACCTCCACGCCAGGTGCGCCAGGTTCCTCCAACAGCGCTGACCACCCCGAGCGACGCCATCGCCCGATCACCGTGTGGCCTGCCTAGTGCGAGCGCCAGGTGACCGACCTTTGCCGCCTCCGTGCCAAAGTCCGCCACCGAGAGCCCGGACGCATCGACTTTTAGCAAAGCCAGGTCAGTACCCTGATCGCGACCGACAAGCGTCGCCTGAAGCTCGCGTCCGTCGGCTAGCCCGACCTTGATATCGTCCTGACGCTCGATAACGTGATCGGCCGTCACGATGAGACCGTCCGCACTCCAGACCATCCCGGTTGCGCCAAAACGGCGTCGTCCGCTGACGCGAGCGATCCAGGGCTGAGCATCAGCGACGACCTCAGCCAGATTGTTTGATAGTTCGACGAGAAGATTGGTGCCGGTTCCGCCCGATTCCATGGGGTTGCCCTCCAGTATTGATGAGACGGCTGTGATCCGAAGAAACCAGTCGCTGGACCTACCGCCGCTCGCTATAACCTATGTCGAGGATAGATCCGGGCAGGAAGACAGGCACCGCCCGTCCTACTAGCAGCATTCCTCTACAAATGGCTAGGTTCGGTTTCGGAGATGTTGGGCGGTGCGCGTGACGACGGACTGGTCTACAGGACAATCAGACCGACACGCGCCGCACGGGCGAGCGCTTCCGCGCGGCTGGCGGCATCGAGCTTTGTCAGGATCGATCCGACGTGGAACTTCACCGTGTGCTCGCTAATACCCAGTTCGATAGCGATCGTCTTGTTCGGCAGTCCCTGCGCGATGAGTTGCAGTACCTCAGCTTCACGCGGTGTCAGAGCTTGGTAGCGACCCTCGGGTTCCGGTGCCGATTCCGGGAGCGTTCTGCGTTCCAACAATGATGCGACCGCGCGGCTATCGATAGCGGTCAGGCCGGCGAGCGCCGATCGAAGCGCTGCACCGATCTCTTCAGCCGAAGCGTCCGGTAGAAGGAAACCTTGAATTCCGACCGCGATCACATCTGCGACGGAGTCGATCGCTGGCGAAATGAGAACCAACGGCGGCAGAAGCCCACCACTTGAAACGGATTCGAGTCCCTCGAGCAACGCATCGATGTCCGCCCCCGGATCGAGCAGGATGACATCGGGGGCAAGACCCTCAAGCTGCGCAATCAGCGCATCAAGGTTGCCAGCCTCACCGGCTACTTCGAACGCTGGATCACCTTCGATGACGGCCTTGAGCCCAGCTCGCGTCGTCGGATAGGCTGCCACGACCAGCACTCGAACCCGGCCGGTTGTCTCTATTCCCGTCACACACTACTCCAAACCGGCCAGCTAGCCCGCGATCCGGTGTCGAACATTATAGCGAGGCGCCAAACAACGCTCGGCCGGTTTCCTGCGATGCTGACGGTCGAGAGTAAGGTAGGATGAGATCGGTATGCACCGTAATCGGAAAGGGTGACGACTTGGAGCATAAGCACACATTTGTATGGGGATTCGCGGGAACGATCGTGCTGACTTCGATCCTGCGCACCGGTCAAGCGCTCGGTCTGACACGCATCGATCCCCCATTGATGCTCGGCACCATGATTACAAGACGCCGCGACCGGGCCAAAGTGTATGGGTTCGTCATTCATCTTCTCAACGGCTTGATCTTTGCCTATGCCTACGCCTCGGCGTTTGAATCGATCCGTCGAGCGACCTGGTGGGTTGGGGCAATCATTGGCGCAGTGCATGGCTTCTTCGTGCTGGCTGTCGCGATGCCAATGTTGCCGGGAATTCACCCGCGGATGGCAACCAACTCCACCGGACCGGAGCCGACCAGCGATCTCCAGCCGCCGGGATTCCTCGCGCTCAACTATGGGCAACAGACATTCATCGCCACCATGGTGGCACACGTGGTTTACGGAGCGATTCTGGGCGCCTTTTACCCTCAGCGCCGCCGTTAGAACGGCGCTTGTAGTGTGTCAGCCTTTGACAGGGTCAAGGCGGCATTAATCAGCCCAATATGGCTGAAGGCCTGCGGAAAGTTGCCGAGTTGCCGATTATTCTCCATATCGAATTCTTCAGCCATTAACCCAAGGTCGTTGCGATGATCGAGCATGCGCTGAAAGAGTTCGTGCGCTTCGTCAGCACGCCCAATATGTGCCAGCGCCTCGATCAGCCAGAACGAGCAAATGACGAAGGCTCCTTCATCGCCAGACAGCCCGTCTTCGCCGAGATACCGGTGGACGAACTCACCTCGAGCAAGCCGCCGTTGAACGGCATCGACTGTCCCGATGATCCTCGGATCCTGAGCGTCCATGAACGAAACCATTGGCGCAACCAATAGCGCCGCATCGAGATCGCCATTCGGCGTGCTCGTGAACGACCCGATCCGGTGATCGAATCCGTACGTCACGATCCACTCACGAATGGCGTCGCGCGTCTTGGCCACCTTCGCCGCGTCGATCTTCAAGCCATCACTTTTCACCAGCTCGAGCGTTCGTTCGAGTCCGACAAAGGCCATTATCTTGGAGTGGATATGATGCCGGCGTGCGGAACGTTTTTCCCAAATACCGTCATCCGGCTCATCCCAACGTTTCATGATGACCTCAGCCATACCTTTGATCAACCCACGGGCGTCCCGGTCAAAGTCACCACCCGAGCGACGGTATAGGGTCAACGCGTCGATGACTTCACCATAAACATCGAGCTGAAACTGGTCGATGGCCGCGTTGCCAATACGAACTGGGCGCGAGCCACAATACCCATCGAGGTAGCCGAGCTCCCTCTCCTTTGCCTTCGCGTGCCCGTAAATGGTGTAAAGAATTCGAACTTCGGGATGAGTCAGCCGGGTAGCATAGAGGAGCCACTGGGAGAACGCATGAGCTTCGTCGCGGTATCCAAGTTCGAGTAGCGCGTGTACGGTGAAGGCCGAATCTCGTAACCAGCAGAAACGATAATCCCAGTTGCGCTGGCCACCGATCACCTCCGGCAACGACGTCGTAGCGGCCGCAATGATCGCTCCCGATGGCGCGTAGGTAAGCATCTTCAGCGTTAGCGCACTCCGCACTATCGCCTCCCGATATGGACCACGATAATTGCAGACTCGAGACCAGTTCTGCCAGTAGCTCTTGGTCAGTTGCTGAACCAAGTCAAGCGAGTCGAGTTTCGGGAGTTCGGCGGGCGCCTCCTCCGAATATGCGAGAACTAGGTCGACGCGTTCTCCTGCGGACACGTCAACGACGCCAGATAGAACCCCGTCCGGCTCGACCGTCAATGGGACACTGCTGATGACATGCAAGGCCATACCGCCCCACGAGATCATGTAGCAGCCTGTCCAATGCATACGAATAGTCGGGCTGCGACGTCCATAGTTTGGCCGAACCTTGACACAAACTCGCAGCTTGACCGTGCCCGACACTCCTTCAATACGCCGAATGATCTCGCGATCCGGGATTGGGAAGGTGTCCTTCTGCTGCTCGGTGAGCGCGGGCATAAAATCGACGAGCCGAACCGAGCCGCCATCGGTCGTGAAATCGGTGGTCAAGATGTTGGTGTCATCCATGTACTGGCGTCCCGCATCGTAATCACCGATCGGCTCAACCGAGAAGAACCCACCAAGTCGAGAATCGAGCAGCCGCGCGAAGACTGCATCGCCGTCGAACAATGGAATGCACCACCAGTCGATAGATCCGTAGCGGGAGACGAGGGCAATGCTCCGCGAATCGCCGATCACACCGTAATCAGCGATCGGCAAGTAGGACCCGCCCAGTTGTGAACTCTCGTAACTTGTTCTCTTTTTGGTTGGTTCGGCGACTGACAATCGAGTCTTCCCCTTTCAGGCCTCGTAATCGTGATGCATCCGGCCGGGCATGGTATTATCGCTAGCTCTGCGCCGGACCGACGGAACTGAAGGACGTCAATATGGATCACTCGTCACATCGCGCGCTGTGGGATATGACCTGGTCGGAACTCGAGTCGGCAGCTCGGGACATCGACCTCGTGCTACTGCCGGTCGGTGCGACTGTACAGCATGGGCCGAACAGCACCTTCGCGTCTGATGCCACGCGCGCATACCAATTCTCGCTCAAGATCGCCGAGCGACTCCATCCACGCGTTCTCGTCGCACCAGTGATGCCATTTGGCATCGCGCCGCAGCATATGAGCTTCCCGGGCACGATATCACTTTCAGGTGAAACCTTCATGAACGTCCTCTTCGAGGTCGTTGAAAGCCTGGCAGAGCACGGGTTCGACCGTTTCCTCTTCATCAATACGCATTCCGGTAACCAGGGCGCCCTTGATCTCCTGCTTGGTCGGATACGAAACAAGCTCGACCTGAACACTGCATGGGTCTCGATCTCCGCACTCGCCGAGGACGTAGTCGAACTGTCTGTGTCGGGAGACGAGAGCAGCCACGCCGATCGAAACGAGATCAGCCAACTCCTGTATCTTGCTCCATGGACGGTCCGGAACGAGTCACTGTCTGCCGGTGAACCACTGGAACCTGAATATCCGTTCTCCTCTTCCGTGGGCCCAGTTCACACAGCCTATACGTTTGACGAGCTCAGCGCGAACGGAGTGATGGGCGACGCGCGAGATGCATCCTTCGAACTTGGAGAGCGGATCATCACTACCGCACTCGACCGGATCTGTGACTTCATCGATGCCTTCATCGAAGGGGACGCGTTCTACCCGGGCTAGCCTCAACGTGGAGCTCGACGGCAAGCAGGAGCGCGGCTGCGACTTAGCCCAAGGGGAGTGACATTGCTTCGCTGCCGCCCTCTAATCGATCGCAACCACCACCGACAATGGCGCGATTCGTTTCAACGTGTACAATGGGCCACGCGACAAACACGTCTGCTCCTCACAACGGTGAAAGGACGATCGTGATTCGCCGATCGGACAGATACCATACGAAACTTCAGCTTGACGGCGCATATGGCGTCCGTGGTTCCGCCAATTCCAATGTTCTGTCGCAATTCTTCCCTCTTCCTATACCCGACCCTAGCAGCGGTTCTCAGGCCACGCCATTCAGAGTCCTCGGCTAGTCTATTCAGACGCTGAACGGGTCTCCGGAATGGTGAGGCGCCTTCTCGGCGTCTCTTTCGTGTTTGAGAGCCGCGCACCAACATCCATTTGTACGGGATCACGAAGTTAACAACCACGACGCTAAAGAAAGAGAGAAGGACCCATGCACACCATGAACGAAAGCGTCTCGCAAGGCGCGCTCTGGAACCGGCGTATCGCGTTCATCGGCTGTGGCGTGATGGGCGAAGCCATCATGTCGAGCTTGCTTCGAGGTAAGCAGGTCGCCGCTAACCAGCTCATCGGAAGCGACCCGGTCGAAACGCGGCGACACGACCTATCTGCGAAGCTCGGCGTGCGCATCATTGACGACAATCGAGCCGTCGTGACGGGTGCGGACATCGTGCTACTTACGGTGAAACCGCAGTCGCTCAATGATGTCATGGCCGGACTGGCCGGCACGCTGGAAGACCAGCAACTCGTCATCTCGATCGTGCCCGGCGCAACGGTGCAACAACTCACCACCGGGCTGGGCCACGAACGAGTGGTCCGCTCGATGCCGAATACACCGGCACAGATCGGTTACGGAGCCACTGTCTGGTTCGCCGGTCCGGCCGTCGACGCCGAAGGTGAAGAGTTGGTTTCGGCGATTCTAAGCACCCTGGGAACGGCTGTTCGCGTCAATAGCGAGGATGCCGTCGATATGTCGACGGCGTTGAGCGGAACCGGTCCGGCCTATATCTTTTTGGTGATGGAGGCGCTCATCGACGCCGGTGTCCATATGGGGTTTCCGCGCCGGACAGCTGAAGATCTGGTTCATCAGACCATGCTCGGGTCGGTTCTGTTTGCGCGAGAGTCTGGCAAGCACCCGGCAGAGCTACGCAATATGGTGACGACGCCGGGCGGCACGACCGCCGCGGCGATTTACGAAATGGAGAAGGGTGGCTTGCGGACGGTGATCGCGCGGTCCGTTTGGGCCGCATACAAGCGGGCTCAGCAACTGGGCAAGGGAAGTCCGAACAGCGGGCCTGACGATCTGTAGAAACTGAGTCGGGCATGGCATGAGGTTGGAGCGAGCGATAGTGAACAGCAAAACACCGGGATGGTGGCCACATGAGATGGCGCATGCGGGAGAGGAGCATTTAGACCCCGATTACGTGGCGATGTACGACCGAAAAGCGGCCACCGACCCCACTGAGGATGTGGATTTACTTCGCGGACTCGGTTTGAATAAAACCAGCACGGTCATCGATTTCGGGGCCGGAACGGGCACCTTCGCGCTTGCGATCGCACCGTTCTGCAAACGTGTCATAGCGGTTGACGTATCACCCGCGATGCTGGCTGCTTTGACGGCTGGAGCAAGGCTGCAAGGCGTAACGAACATCGAGATCGTTCCCGGCGGGTTTCTCAGCTACGCACACGTTGGTGAGCCGGTCGACTTCGTCTACTCCCGCAACGCCCTGCATCATCTGTCCGACTTCTGGAAGGTGCGGGCGCTTAGGCGCGTTGCAGACGTGCTCCGCCCGGGCGGAGCGTTCCTGTTGCATGACCTCGTGTTCGACTGCCAGCCAGACGAGATCGATGCGTATGTCGAAGACTGGCTAAATGGAGCCGTCGCACGTCCAGAGGATGGCTGGACCCGGCCCGAGTTCGAAACGCACCTTCGAGAAGAGTTCAGCACATTCAGCTGGTTACTGGAGCCGATGCTGGAGCGATGCGGCTTCACGATTAAGGAGGTTCGGCAGCGACCGGGCCGTCCATATGCCGCGTACACGTGCGTGACGCGTCTGTGAAATAACACAAGGGCCTCCGGATTGGTTCGGGGATCTCCGGTGAGGTGAAGAGGATCAGCGTCGTCGCGCTATCATTACGGACCGCTACGCTTGGTCGCCACGATCTTGATTACCTGCTGGTTGGCCGCGTCCGCCACGTAAAGTGACCCGTCTAGCCCGATCACCATGTCAACCGGCTGAGCGTAGCCCGTCGAGAAGTCGACGACGTCAGGCAGAGTTCCGTCAGCATTTGGCTTGAGCGTGACAATCTTGCCCTGGTTCCCGTTAGACACCGCGGCAAAGATCGTCCCATCCGGCTCTGTCGGCCAAAGGTTGCTATCGAAGAACAGCACCTTGTTCACCGTCAGCCCTGTCGAGAACTGCGCGATCGGAGACGATGGCGGCCCTGCCGTTCCGTCGTTGAGGAGTGACATCTCATACAGGGAAGACGTACCGCTGGGACGCTGATCAATCGCGTAAATCCGGCCTTGGGTTACCAAAATCGGTCCAGGCTTCAATAGCGATCGGGTCGCGGCTGTGGTCGTTCCCATCGGAGACGTCACGGTGATCACGCGATTCGAGCCGTCCGGCAGCAGTCTGCCAGCGACGTAGACGTTACCGTCCGACGTCGTTGCTGGAGATCCCTGAGATGCTGGGGCAGGTTCGACGGACTTGCTAATGTAGTCTCGCTGGTCGGCGCGTCCGTCGCCATTGGTATCACGGAGCCGGATGATCCCGTCATCGACCGCGACATAGACTGCGTTCCCCGACACGGAGAGTCCGCGCGGATTTGGCAGATCCTGCGCAAAGATCGTGGTCTTGCCCGCGGCGCCCCCGCTCGTGGTCGAGCGCACTTCGACAATGTCACCCTGCTCAGTGGCCATCCAGAGATTGCCGGACGGCCCGATCGCCAGCCCAACTGGCGTTCCGAGATGCTGGGCGTAGATCCCAACCTGGAACCCATCCGGGACCGTTACGTTGAGGAGCGGCGCTGAGTCACCGGCCATAGGCGTCGGCAGGGTCCGGGGCGCATCCACCCCATAACGCCAACGGTAATAGTGCCGTCCGACATTGGCCAGCGTGATCTGTTGGTCCGCCGAGAGCGAGGGAGTGTAGACCAGGATCCGTCGCTCAAACACTTGGATCAGGGAGGGCAACGCCTGTCCGTCTCGCCGGAACGTGGTCCAGTAGGGTTCACTGATCGGATAGCCGAGTGCCTGGACCCAGGTCATCTGCCCAAACGGATTCTTGCTGAAATAGGTTGTGAAAACGTCGGGCAAGTTGTGACCGGTAGACGACACGTATTGGGCTGCCCTAACCGGCGAAGGTGGCGCCGCATGAGTAACCGTTCCCGCCGCATCAATCCAGGCGTCGACCGGCGCATTACTTATCGACTGATCGATGGCGGGTTGCTGCACGACTTGCGATAGTCCGGCGTAGGTCGCAACCGACGTATCTGAGGTTCCGCTATCGATTGCCGTGGTTGGAGGAGCCTGATACTGAAGCAATTTCGAACCGAGACGAATCTGGCCGGTGGTGAGCTCAAGTGCCAGCAGACCCTGTGTGACCGTGGTGCCACCGTTCGCCGTCGGCGTTAGCTCCATCCGGCCACGATCGAAATATTGGACGATTCTCCGTCCATCCGGGGCATCGGCATACGGCTCGACACGCCACAGTAACGGATCGCTGCCCCATAGATCGAGACTACCGGCGGCCGCCGATTGCTCAGTCCAAAGCCTCTCGAACATAGAGTTCGCGAATGTCGTCTGATCCGATTTTCGAACCGGCAGAAAGCTGACCGAGATCAGCACGACCACCGCGAGGAGTAAGAGTTTTTTCACGAACAAGCAGTCCGACAACTATGTTGTTCAAGACGGCCCGCGTAGGTTCTCCCATGACTCATGACCGAAAACGACAGGCGAACCACGCCGGCGGACCGCGTCCAAGTTGTTCCGCAGGTAGAACGCGGATTCAGGAGGCTGGTTCCGTCAAAATCACATGCGTTAGGTCATGACTTGGCGCAGACCGCGTACTGGTACCGACCGTCGGCCCAAACGCGCACGTCTCGCCAGGGTTGCGATGTGAATAGCTCCTGGAATTCGTCCGTTTCCATAAGCGTCGGCACCACCGGCTCGCGATAGCAGACTTGTCCTCGGTTGAAGATGCGAGTGATTCCTGCAGCCATCCACAAGAGATTGAGCGGAATATGTGCGATCGGATGAGGACGCGGCTCGGCAATGAAGCATCGACCGCCGGGACGAAGCACGCGGTGGATCTCAGAGACCGCCCGGGCCGGATCGGGTAACACCGTGATCAGCCGCGAGGCAACGACCGAGTCGACGCTTCCACTGGCAAAGGCGATCGCCTGTGCATCTCCCCATTCAAAGCGGCAGTTCGGGAAAAGAGGTGAAGCCGCTCGTTCAACCGCCAACTCGAGCTGTTGAACCGAACGATCGATGCCGACCACATTCAGAATCGGGAAGCGCTCAGAAAGACGCCGCGCGTAAAATCCCGGTCCGCACCCGAGTTCGATCAACGTCGAACCAAGCTCCGGAGCGGTGGCTGGCCACAACGATTCAATGATCCGGTCGGTGTCGTCACGAAACAACCGTTCGCGAAAAAACGCATAGAGCCAGGGGAAGCGCTCGAACAGGCTTATCTCAGCTGGAGGTTCTGATCGAATCGTGTCGACGATAGATGGACTGCGTAGCGCCATTCGATCAGGCCTCCTGTCCGGAATGCAACGTCGACCGCCGCGGGGCAACAGCAACAAGCCGTTTCCAGGGCAGAAGGCTAAGCCCGTAGGTAATAGCCACGGTCGCCAAGACGATGGCGCCGCCGCCATAAACCACTTTCAGTGGCCAGTGCGGCTGCCCGGGCCAATACCACTGAAGGTAGAGGAGCAGGGCCGTACTGCTCGAATAGAGTGTGGCAATGAACAGGCGGTACCCAGCAAACGGAAGCAAGACGAGCGGAAGCAGCGCGTACCAGGGATAACTCGGAGTAGAGAGGACGAGGAGCGTCAGATAGAGGAGAAGGGCGCGGCGTGGCACCTCCAGCAGATGCTGGGCTGGATGGCGCCAAATCCAAAGGGAGATCAGGCCCATGACCATCAATAACGCCAGATCGAAGAGGTGAGCGGCGTTGAGGTTGTGCCGGACGAGCAGGTCGGGAATCCGCCAGTCTAGCTTATGAGCATACTCACCAATGTGATCGAGAATGTAAAAGCGACCGCCGGACGCAAACCCCTCTTCTTTAACGTATCCCGGTAGGAACCCGACGACCCGTTTCCCAACGCTGATATATGGCATATAGGCCAGGACAGTGGTCCCAACGAACCCGGCGCCAAACTTGAGGTCACGGCGCCAATTGCCACTGAGCAACGCTGGCGCGGCGACAAGGGCATAGTATTTCACGAGCGCGGCAGCGGCGATTCCGATCCCCGTAAGCACCGGGCGGCGTGACAGACGCGCATGAAGGGCGACGAGAAGGAGCAGGACCGCTACGACGTCAACGTGCCCGCTACTGCCAATCTCGAAGATCGCCAGCGGGTGCCAGGCATAGAGGATGGCTCGCTCGGGGCGCATGCCCGTCCGCTTCAGAGCGAGCGCAATGAGCAGGATTACCCCAATATCGAAGAGGCTAAACGCTGTCTTGGTCCAGGTAACACTGTCTGGATGAATCAGGTAAACGGCGACGAACGTGAACTGCGCAACTGGCGGATAGATCGTCGGCACCCAGCGCCGGTTGATGTATGGATAGATCACCGTATCCTGAAGCGGCTTGAGCGCTTCGTCCTGCGGTGCATAGCGAAATGGATTGATGCCCTGCGTCTGCACGCGTCCGTCCCAGACGTAGCGATAGATGTCCGACGAGGCATACGGCGTTCCCGAAACCATCACTAGCCGCGCCGCCAGCGCGATCAGCACGATGATCGGGAGAATCCAGCGCGCTGAGGGGCGGCGCACGAAAATCCAGATGCTGCCGGAGATGAAGAAGACGAACTGGATGACTTCGAACAGCGTGAATCGTTTCGGCTGCTTGAGAAACTCGTGGGAATGGGGAACCAGGAAAGTAAAGACGACCAGGCCAATACCAAGGAGTAGGAGCACGCCCGCATCAAACAACTCGCGTCGGGTCGATCGGATGTTCGGTGCGTCAGCGGCGGGGTGGCGCGTAAACATCCGCCGGATTCGCGAGACTGTGCTGCCGATAACCTCCGTCATCGAGCGCTACTCGCGACCGACATCGCCACGCGCTGAACAATTCCTTTGGATCGCAGCGTCTGCTCGGCGGACGTGAAATAATCGCGCACATCCCCTTGCCGCCGTACCCAGTCGAGATACCGCTCGATTCCGTCTTCAAGCCTCACGCGCGGCTCCCAACCCGTTGACTGCATCAGGCTGCTGTCGGCAACTAACCGCCGAATCTCACCAGGCCGGAACTCGCCCCGAACGATTGGCTCGCATTGGACACCGAGCCGAGAAGCCACAAGCTGCGCCAGATCGAGAATGGTGGTTCCACGCCCACTCCCGACGTTGACCGCTTGTCCGTCGAGAGAATCGCTCGACCGCTGCAATGAGATTGGCCCTCGCAATGTCATCGACGAAGCAGAAATCACGCTCCTGCAGACCGTCTTCGTAGACGACCGGTTCCAACCCATTGAGGAGACGCGAGGCGAAGATCGCGATCACTCCGGTGTACGGATTGAAGAGGGATTGCCGTGGTCCGAAGGTGCACGCGTAGCGTAGCGCCACCACTGGAACGCCGGTCTGGCGACCCCATCCGAGCACCAGCCGCTCCTGATCGACTTTGGTAATCGCATAGACAGTCTCGGCTGAGATAGGCGAGGATTCCGGAGTGAGCGCTGCCGTGGTTTCCAGGCCGCAGATCGGGCAATAGACGTCAAAGTCGCCTCGGGACAGACGCTCAACCGGACGCGTTCCTGGGAAGACTCGTCCATGCTCCGGACAGTTCACCGCGCCTTCCGGGTAGACAACCTGCGACGATGCGACAACCACCTTCTCGATCGGCAGATTTTCATCGCGAATGATCTCGAGCAGCTGAGCTGTGCCAAAGCTGTTCACGGCGACGTACTTGGCAATCTCGGGCATGAAGCCGCCATATGCCGCCTGGTGAAAGACCACGTCGATATCGGCCAGTGCCGCTGTCACCGCGTCACGATCACGAATGTCCGCCTGCCGAAACTCAGCGTCCGCCGGAACCCAGACGGGCTTGCCGTTCCGGTGCGTCTGCGGTTCAAGATTGTCGAGAATGCGGACCGACCACCCTTCGTGGAGCAACAGGTCCACGATGTGCGACCCGATCAATCCCGCCCCACCGGTGACCAGCGCGCGCCGATTAGTGTTGAACATTGACTCCTCTTCCTTACTCTTCGCCCCGCGATTGTCTGATTACGTGATATGGACGGTGATGCGGTGGAAGCCCGAGGCTCCGTCCGGCACGATGTCGTAATGCTCCTTGGATTGGACGGCTCCCGTGCCGTCGGTCGCCCGCACCCAAAGCCGATAGTCGCCGGCACGCGATGGAGTCCAGTCGAGATGCCAAAGCCGCCAGGTCAGATTGCTGCCTTGCGGATCGATCACGGCCGCGGACCATGACTTGCCGTCGTCGATGCTGATCTCGACCTTGCTGATTCCACGATCTCCGGCAAAGGCAACGCCGCGCGTCTGGACCGGTAGGTCGGACGCAAGCGACAGGGTCTGATCATTGAAGGGAAAGTCGAAACGCGAATTCGTGGCAGGTATGAACGTCGGTCCCCAGCCCTGACTCTCGTAGTAACCCTTGATCTCTTCGCCAACCGGCTCGATGCGCGTCACCCATTTGACGTTCTTCTCGCCAAAGCGGCCGGGAACGATGATGCGAACCGGATAACCGTGATGATGGGGGAGTGGCTGACCGTTCATCCGGTAGGCGACCAGCGTGGTCGGCTCCATCGCCTTGTCGAGTGGAATCGTGTCGGTGTAGCCATCGACCGCTCGGAGCAGGACACGTTTGATGCCCGACTTCAGCCCAGCATCGTTGAGCAGATCTCGCATTGGCACACCAGTCCAGGCGGCGTTGCTCATCAGGCCATCACTTACGCCATTGCTGATGCACTCCAGCGTCGTGTCCTGGGTCACCGGCGTTCGCGACGTTAGCTCATCGAAGGTGTATGTGTGTGGATGATCGACTAACCCCCCGATTTCCAGTCGCCAGATCGGCTTCTGAACGATCGGGTCAATGATGTTCTTGGTGACGGTGTAAAAGCGGTCGGCAGGCACAATGTACTGCGCATCGGCCGAATGATAGCGAGTGCCGTCGTAGGAGAACGTTGCGCGATGATAAAGAGCACGAATCAGTCCCATACCCGAGGCCGCGGCGACCACTCCCACGCCACCGACCAGAACCGCACGCCGGCCCATACGCAATCGTTCGCCGCTGGCCGTCGTTTCGACTTGCCCCATCGGCCCGTTAAGAGCGTGGTAACCAAACAATAACGTGATGCCGTACGACGTGTAGGAGAGCAGAATCGCGATCAGAATAAGAACCCGGGCCGGCGTCGGGGGAAGCCCACGATAGTTCGACTCCAACACTGGCCAGAGATAGACGATCGTTGCCGCCCAAAGGACAAACACCAGGCTCGAGACAAATGCGACACCGAGACGGCTCAAATTGAGCCGTCCGATGCGGAACAGATTCTGGCCGGCGCTTTCCTTGACGACTGCGCTGTAAATGACGCCAAATAACACACCAACACCGATTTGACCGGCGATCGAGGCCTTGATCGGAATCTGCTTCAACTGGTTCGGGCCACCGTATTTGATGATGAGATCGATAAACTGCCGTACATCCAGCGTCGGGACGACCCGGTCACCGAGAAGCTCGGCTGGAGGCGAGATGCCGAGCGCAATACGGAAAAGTGCCATCAACGCGGTCATCACAAGCGCGCCGACCAAACCCACGAAAATGCCGATACCGATTCGTTTGATCCACAACCCGGTATTACTCAACTCTCTGCCTCAATTCCGGTGGAAACCAGCGCCCTGGGCACACATCCCGCGCTCGGTAGATTCAGACTGCCAAGAGCCCAGCGAGTCGCCATAAGATCGTCACGCTGCATGGCCAGAGCGCCGAGTTGTTCGAGATCTTCGACCTCATCGATATCGAAGGTCGACTCAACCAGACCGACGGAGATGCCCAACGCTCCCGCACGATCGATCAACCGATCCAGCACGCGGCCATTGCTCATCGGTACATCGTCGAGGACGGCTGCAGCAGCCGGCGTTCGCATGCCGATCAAGTAGTAGCCGCCATCGTGAACCGGACCGAGGACCAGGTCATGCTCAGCCAGCGCCTCAAATGCATGCGTGACGAATTCGACTGGCAGATGGGGGGAATCGGACGCGATCAGGATCGCCCGATCCTCACCTCGCTCGTCCATCCCAGCGAAGAGCGCGCGTTGTCGCGTCGCCCAGTTACCCTCCGGCTGCGGAACGACCATGGCCGAGTGCAATGCGCCGTGTAGGCTGGGCAGGATTTCTGGCCACGCGTCGGGGGGAGTGACGTACCAGCCGATTTCGAACTCGACCGCTGCAAATCGGGCGGCGAGATCGGAAAGAAACGCCCGGTAGATCGACGCGGCGGCGGAGTGTCCGATGGCTCGGCCCAGGCGAGTCTTGGTAAAGCCGGGACGCGGAGCACGAGCGGCGATGAAGAGACGGTCGGTCATCGGCCCGTCTCCATTCTCGTCTCGGTGTTTGCCGCGTCAGAAGGTTTCCAACGAGCGTACCGGAGGGTTGTCAAGAGAATAGAGCGACCGGCACGCAAGCTGCCACGAACGGTTCCGCCCACTTTCGACTTACCGACCCGACGGTGGTAGCGCACCGGAACCTCGCGATAGCGATAGCCGGCTCGAGCAGCCTTAACCATCATCTCGGTGGACCAGCCATAGGTCATTTCGCGCATGTCGAGACGCAAAAGGTCGCGCCGGCGGATCGCGCGAAATGGCCCCAGGTCCGTAACTTCACGACCATAGATCTTGCCGATAAGACGACAGGTCAGATGATTGCCAGCTAACTGCTGAGGGGTCATCGCGCCGCTCTCGACCGAACCCAGCACACGTGAACCGACGACTAAATCCGCCTCGTTCCAGACCAAGGGCTCGACGATGCGGGCCAGGTCGTCCGGGTCATCGGCGGCATCGCCATCCATGAGTACGACGACGTCGGCATTCATCGCGGCCGAGACCCCAGCCCGGCAGGCCGAGCCGTAACCGCGGCGTTCCTCACGCACCACCGAAGCACCATGCTGACGAGCAATGTCACCAGTACCGTCGTCCGACCCGTTGTCGACCACAATGACATCGCGCAGTGGTACGGACGCCTGGTTCAGCAGGCCATCGACGACCGACCCGATTGACGCAGCCTCGTTCAACGCTGGAATGACGACGACGATGCGGAGATCAGGGGGAAGCTCGAGCGGCGGGAAGGAAAGGCTGTAGTCGAGGTCAAGGTGCATTGGGATATCGGCCCCTTCACACGAACATCGTCGTCGCGATACGGTTGCCGCTCGCCGACAATCGCATGTGTATTGAAGGTACCGACCGGATCTTGCCCAGCAGTTACAAAGTTGTTACCGAAGTCTTACGAGGACTCAGAGGAGAATCTGAGAAATCCTATGAGACTGGTGAATGACCTCTCCATGGTATACTTTCGGGACCTTAGGATGCGCGAACGACGAAATCGCGCATGTAGTACGCAAATGCACCCTCCACCGCGGCGAGGGGACGCCGAGCCGTACTAGCCAGCTCGACGGTACCTCTGGTGTCTCATTTATTCGCCGCGCAACGAGAGGGTTCTCTTTTTGTCTCAGACTTCAACTCAGCGTGTCTTGAATCCGGCGACCGGCGCCGGGTCTTTTTCTTCCATGCCCATAAGGCCTTCAACCATCGCCGCACTCGCGCGTATCGGTATTACTGAACCGACGCCAATTCAGACAGTGGCGCTCCCAATTTTGCTCGACGGTGGAGATGTCATCGGACAGGCCCGCACCGGCTCAGGCAAGACGCTTGCCTTCCTGATTCCAGCCACCGAGCTTGTCGATCCCACGAAACGAGACGTACAGGTATTGATCCTGACGCCGACCCGCGAGCTCGCGGTGCAGATCGACCAGGTTCTGGAAACACTCCCGATGGACAGGGCAATCCGTTCGACGCTCATCTTTGGCGGCCGAGCGGCCGGCCCGCAGATCGCCGCCCTCAGGCACGGCGCACAGTTCGTAATCGGGACGCCAGGTCGTGTACTGGATCTCATCAATCGGGGCGTTCTGCACCTCGACCACGTTCGCTTTCTCGTACTCGACGAAGCGGACGAGATGCTCGATCGTGGCTTCGCTCCGGATGTAGAACGCATTCTGTCACGCACACCGCGATCCCGCCAGACGGCGCTCTTCTCGGCTACCGTGCCGGCATGGGTGAGCGACACTGCCGGCAAACATCTACGCCAGCCGACGCTGGTAGCGATCGATCAAAATTCACAGGGCGTGCCGTCGATTGAGCATGTTGCCTATGATCTTCCGAACGACGACAAGATCGGAGCACTCCGAGAACTGCTCGATCTTCGTGGAGACGGCTCGATCATCGTCTTCGGCCGAACCAAGCATGGCGTCAAGAAACTCGCGAAGAAGCTCGAACAAGACGGATATCCAGTTGGCGCGCTTCAGGGCAATCTTTCGCAGAACGCGCGTGATCGCGTGATGCAGCAGTTCCGCGATGGAGATGTCCAGATTCTGGTGGCGACCAATGTCGCGGCCCGTGGGCTTGACATCACCTCGGTCGATCAGGTCATCAATCTCGAGCTACCAGAGTCACCAGAGCTCATGACCCACCGCATCGGACGCACCGGCCGCATGGGTCGTCAAGGACGAGCGATCACGTTACTCTCTCCGGCGGACGGCGCCAAGTGGCGCGAGCTCGACCGATCGCTCGGTGGCCGCGTGCCGCGCGCAGCCTGGCGCGGAGCGCAAGCCGCCCTCGGGGACAACGCTCTTGAAGAGGCCACCAATCGTCAGACGCGACAGTCTAGCGCGCCATCCTTTGGGGAACGATCATTCGGTTCTCGAACAACCGCCAGTTCCCAACGCGACACGAGGCGTGGTGGACAGCCAGCGCAGCGTGTCAGCGACAGGCCTGCAAACGTGACCCGCCCAGCAGCGATGAGACATTCGGTCACTTCAAGTGGCGAATCGCGAACCCCGATCGTCTGCTCATCCTGCGGACAGCGGGCTGAAGTTCCGTTCCGTCCAGATCCTACTCGCCCAGTCTATTGCGACGACTGTCATCGAACACGCAGGCGACCTCGGCGAACGCCGTCCGTTCAGCGCTAAGCCATTTGCAACTACGCAAACGTCGCGCCGCGTGGAGTAGCCGCGCGGCACCCATTCTCAGTCGAGAAGAAAGATAGGGGCATCATGAGCCGATACGTCCGCCAGAGCATCCTCCTCCTGTTCGTGGTCGGTCCGCTTGTCGCGACCGTCTACGCGATAATAAGTCTCTGGCATCAGATGATTGGCTGGCGAGAGTTGACCCTCTTTCTGGTCCTGTACGTGGCAACCGGAGTCGGGGTGACCTTTGGTTATCATCGGATGCTGACTCATCGAAGCTTCGAGACAGGCCCCGTGCTCAAGGCCATAGCGTTGATATTGGCCGCCATGGCAGTGCAGGGCCGCGCCATCGATTGGGCGGCGAACCATCTCAAGCACCATGCGTTTTCCGATCAAGAGGGTGATCCGCATTCGCCACTCGAGGGATTTATTCACGCGCACGTTGGCTGGCTCTTTTCAGCACCTCCGGCGGAGCGCGAACGCTATGGAAAACGACTTCTCAATGATCGCCTTATCGTCGCCATAGACCGGACGTTCTTGCTCTGGGTCGCGCTCGGGCTGGTCATTCCGTATTTGATCGCTGGATGGCAGGGATTGCTCTGGGGCGGATTCGTGCGCATCGCTGTGGTGAACCATGTGACCTGGGCCGTCAACTCGGTCTGCCACACGTTTGGCGATCGCCCATTCGATATCAAGGATCAGAGCCGCAACAACTGGCTCGTCGGATTGCTCGCCTTCGGTGAAGGCTGGCACCATAACCACCATGCTTTCCCGGCGATGGCGTATCACGGAATGACCTGGCGCCAATTCGACCTCACCGCGATAATCATCCGCCTGTTCAACCGCACCGGCCTGGTCTGGAATGTCAAGACACCGTCGGCGGCGCTCATTGAACGCAGACGCCGCAAGCCGGTGGTCGAGGTCGCGACACTCGCCGACTAGCGCTTGGTATCACGCCATTGAACGCAAACTCCCGACGTAGAGCCGCCATCCGTTCTCTCCATCGGTGAGATGAAGAATTCGAAGTCGGTCGCCTGAATGCCTGTATGTCGCTCCACGATGTGGACGGCCACTGGCTCTCGGGTGGCAATTTCTGACGTTGACATCGGCATTCTTATTCCGGTCAACGACAGCATGAAATATTCGCGCTGACGGTGTATGTTCCAATCACGTACGAAGCGTGATGAAAGATGCACTTAGCGAGAAGCGGGAGGGAAACATGGCCGTTGAGTTCTTTGAGAATGACGAGAGCTATCTGAAGTGGCTCGACTCACACCAAGATGGCTTTGTTTTGAACACCAATCCATCGCCGACCGAAGACTACCTGATGCTTCACAAAGCTAGTTGTTCGCAGTTGAAACGGAACGACAAGCGCCAGAAGACCAAGACCTTCTCTTACCGAAAGGTTTGCAGCGATACTGTCCAGTCGCTTCAGAACTGGGCTGACGAGAAGCTCCCTCCCCACGCCAATTTGACTCACTCGGGCTGCTGTTATCGCGAAACCTAGTTGGTGCGCAGGGCCACCTATTTGCCACGGAGCACAACGAATCGGGAGTGCTGGACTTTCTCTCCAAGCGCTCGCCAAACCGTGATCTCAGACGTGCGCGACCGCTATTCTATGCCGCCATAGTCCGGATAGTCACCGTCGTACTTCCAGACATCAACCTTTGACGGGGTCAGGTATTGCTTCGGGTATTGGTTGAGGACCACTTCGAGGATCAACTTGTGATTGCCTTCGAGTGGACTCCCCGCGAGTCGCAAGACCATCTCACGGCGTCGATGGTTCATGAATCGCTCGTTCAGGCGACCGATCAGCTCCTTCAACCCTTCCGCAATCGCCGCATAGTTGTATTTTTCGAGAGACCATGAGCTCGTTTACTGGATACTGACCGTACCGTCCGCGACGACGTTGTACGAGAACGGCGCGGCCTCACGCAACGAACCGAATGCGTCAGGCTCGCCACACTATGATGATCGGTCCAACAGGCTGAGCCATCTTGAGGCAACTGTTGCCTCCGATCGAGGGCTTAACAGATACTTAGCCTGTACTGTTGGACAGCATTCAACTGTGCTCTGGTTTGATGCTGGTCTCAGTGGTCTTACCACATACTAGGAACATCGGCCGATCGAATATCGCTCAACACACGTGGCCGTACGAACGATCTAGATGGGTAATGACAGGCATGGCGAGCGAACTTCGACAACCGGACCTCCAACGAGCGGCCGCTCTCATCCTTACAAACAGTGAGGCGATTACTGCAACCTGGAAGTCCCTTCTGGATTTCGACGCCGATCTACCGGGCAATGACGTGCTGACCGAACTCTGCGTGAGTTCGGTTTTTGCATTCGCCGGATTCCTCCGGGGAGATGAAAGCAGTCAGCTTTCACTAGGACGTCTCTGGACTTCGATTGAGCCATCACGTGAGATGATCGGCGACTCAGTCGTTGCCATGGCCCTTTTCGTCGAGGCACTGCGACTCAACTGCCAACGCGTTCCTGAGTGTCCCCTCTCGCTTGATGACCTTACACGCCGTGCACGACGATTTGTGCGTCACATCACCACCGCAATCCTTGAGTCGGCGGACATGCGTCCTGGCGACGCACGATGGCAGAAAATCGCCGAGGATCTTGAGCGACAGCGGCGCCAGCGGCAGGCGAGATTGAGCGTCCTGACCGACATATCTCGTGTCGTCAACACCTCGGGGAATCTCTCTGAACTCGTCACCGACGTTCACAAGATTTGCTCTCGCGTCATTCAAACTGACCATTTCATGATCTCAAGCTACGACAGCAATACAGGCAACGTCATACCGCACCTCGTCTATTTCAATGGTGAGCGCCGGCACGACCTGGAAAATCAGCCGCGTCAAGCGAGCCTGGCGCGGTTGGTCGCTGAAACGCAGGAGCCGCTGTCAGTCATCGATTATGCGGCGGCCTGCCGTGAGCGAGGGCTCGAGCCCGATCCGATGTCGGCGCTTGGCGAGCAGGTCTCCTTTCTCGCTGCTCCAATGGTTCAAGGCGGTCAGACCATCGGGGTCATCGCACTCTTCTGCCCATTGATGCCGTTTGAAGAAGAGGAGGTCGAACTCCTCGCCGCTGTGGCCCGCCAGACTGCGGTGGCGCTTGAGAACAGCCGGCTGATTGCGGCGGAGCGGCGCCGGGCCAGACAACTCGCGGCAATTAACGAATTCGCGCATCGCATTGTCACGGTACACGACACTGGTGAACTACTTCGTACCGCGGCCGATCTCATACACGAATCATTCGGCTATAGCTTCGTCGCCGTCTTCTTGCGTGATCCGGAAGCGCCTGAGCTCGTGTTGCGTGCTCACTCTCCGCGCCTCGTCGGATCGTTCTTACAGGACCTTCGCATTCCCATAGGACGCGTCGGCATTGTTGGTGACGTCGCGGCGACGGCGGAACCGGCGCTGGTGGGAGAGGTCAATCAAGATCTACGCTATTTCGGAACGCCCGATACCGCTACAACCCATTCCGAACTGGCTGTTCCAATCATCCACGAAGGCGACGTCATCGGCGTACTTGACGTTCAGAGCCCGGAGCCCTTCTCCTTCGACAACCACGACCTGACAACACTCATCACAATTGGAGATCAGATTTCGATCGCACTGGAGAACGTTCGTCTGCTCGATGAGGAGCGCGACAGAAGCCAGGCGCTGGCACTCATGCTCAGTACAACCCGCGCGGCGGGGTCCTCGCTCGTCATCGACGAGGTGCTCGAACGCCTCGCGTCCGGCATTGCCGAAGCGGCCAGCGCGGCAAGCTGCACCATCTATTTACTCGACGACGATTCGCGCGATTTCATCCCAACGGTCTCCGTTGTCGACGACCGCCCGATACCGAGTCAATTGCCGTATAGCGGGATTTCACTCCCCATCGATCACAGTCCAGTCATCCGTCAGATGCTCGCCGATCAGCAACCGGTCGTATGCTGTTGCCCGCATCAGAGCGCCGAAGCTGGTCCCGCCTTACGCTCTATCGTCGGCGGTCTGCCGGCCTTGATGGTTCCGCTGGTAGCGCGGGGACATGTGCTCGGCATGGCTCTGGTCGCGACTGGTGATGAGCGTGGAACCTTTACCGAGGATCAGATCCGCCTGGCACAGGGAGTCGCCGATTCGGCTGCGTTAGCGGTCGAGAACGCGAGTCTTTATGCTCGCTCGCAGGGCTTGGCGGTAGCCGAGGAGCGCGGCCGGCTGGCCCAGGAGATTCATGATGGACTGGCGCAAGGGCTGACCGGCATCTCGCTGCAGCTCGATCTCGCCGACGCTTACCTGCCAGCGAAACCAGAAAAGGCAGCAGAAAAGGTTCGCCGCGCGCTAGAATTGACGCGAATCAACCTGGAAGAAGCGCGCCGATCGGTCCTGGATCTGCGCGCGGCTCGCTTGCAGGAGGTCGCCCTGCCCGATGCGCTGCGGCGTCTGGCGCAACGATTCGTCGATGAGAGTGGAATCGAAACCGAGTTCGGGGCCGATAGTTTGGGTGGACGGCTCTCGGCGCGAGTCGAGATGGGGCTGCTTCGAATCGCCGAGGAAGCGCTCGATAACATTCGACGTCATTCAGCGGCCGGGCAGGTTCGGATGTCGTTGCAGGCACAGGACGACCAGGTGACGCTTTCCATCGACGATGATGGCGTCGGCTTCGACCCACAGATCGCGGCACGTTCAGCGCAGCAAGGCACGGGGTTTGGCCTGGTGGGCGTTCGCGAGCGCGCACGGTTGCTAAAGGGGTCGCTGAGTATTCAGAGTACTGAAGGTCACGGCACGAAGCTAACGGTAACGGTTCCATTCGAGGCGCGGCAGGCACGACATGACGGAAAATCACGAGGCTGACATGATTAGAATTCTCGTCGTCGATGACCATCCTGTCGTCCGTGAAGGCTTGGTCGCCATCATCGAAACGCAGGACGACATGACCGTGGTGGGTGAGGCCGGAGACGGCGCCCAAGCGATTGCTATTTACCGGGCCGCAAAACCTGACGTTGTCCTGATGGACCTCGCGATGCCAGGCACCGATGGAGTTCAAGCAATTGAGGGAATGCGAGCATTTGATGCGGACGCACGAGTCGTCGTGCTGACTGCCTACGACACCGACGAGCGAATTCTCCGCGCGGTCGAAGCCGGTGCACGTGGCTACTTGCTCAAAGGTGCACCACGGGACGAAATATTCCGCGCTGTGCGGGTCGTTAATCTTGGAGGATCGCTCCTCGAGCCTGCAGTCGCGGGAAAACTTCTCAATCGGGTTGGGGACATATTGCGTGGCGAGGGCATCGAAGAAGAGCTCACGCCGCGTGAGCAGGATGTACTCAACTTGATGGCACGCGGTCTACGTAACAAAGAGATCGCTTTTGACCTGCATATCACAGAACGAACCGTGAAGTTTCACGCAAACGCAATATATCGCAAGCTCGATGTTGGCGGGCGAACTGAAGCGGTCAGCAAGGCGCTGCAAAAGGGGATGGTCAAGACCTAATCTTCAGGCGACTCCGTTCGTACAATAGTCAACTCGACTGCAATTCACCATGTCCCGTATAATCGAGACATGGTGTTTGTCATTTGCGCAGCGCCAGGTACTCCCTGAGGTGCCGTGCCGGCATTCAGCGCCGACTCGAACAGCGCAGATGAAGTTGCCATCTCGGCGGGACATAATCGTCCCACAAACCCGAGAGAACGACTATGATTGGGTGTGGTGTCATGCCCTGGTGTGTGACCCTGCACGCGGGGAAGACTCGACAAGACACGAATGTTCCCCCACGCAAAATGACGAAAAAGGTCGACAGAGAGGAGACCCCGGCCCGTTATGAGTGACGGCCAGAATTCGCGCAGAAACCGAGTACTGCAACCAGACGAACTTGATCGACAAATCATTCGCCTTTTGCGCGCCGACGGACGGCGCAGCAATCGAGAAATTGCACGTCGTCTGAACGTGCCAGAGGCGACGGTCCGCTATCGTGTTCGCCGCCTCATTGAGAGCGGCATTCTCAAGATCACCGCTTCGGTCGATCCGGAGCACCTTGGCTACGCGCTTACCGCCATCATCAGCGTTCAGGTTGAGCCCGAGCGAATCGGCGAGGCGGCGGCTGAGGTGTCGAATATGCCGGAGGTCATGTGGTCGGCGATTACAGCCGGTGCGCATGACGTGATGCTTATGGCTTCCTTTCGTAACCAAGATGAAATGTTTAATTTTCTGACGAATCGCTTAGCTCGCATTCCGGGGACGCTACGAACTGAAACGTCCGTTGCGCTCCGCGTTCTCAAAAAGCAGCATGAATGGGCAACTGATTTGACGTCTAAGGTGGAAGAAGGCACGACGGAGTCAGTCACCGTAGACTAGTCGAACGCGACGCGTGGCGACCGATGGAAGGGCGGGTTAGTGGTCGATTACGATCTCGTTACCTTCGGTGAGACGATGATTCGGCTCTCTACACCGACCGGTCATCGGCTTGAGACGACTACAGCGCTCGACATTGGGATCGGTGGCACTGAATCGAACGTCGCGATCGCGTTGTCCCGGTTGGGTAGGCGCGTCGCCTGGACTTCCGTGCTCCCGAGAAACTCGTTCGGAGCACGAATCGCCGCCGAGGTCCGGCGCCATGGCGTTGACGACCAGCAGATTCGATGGGTCGATCACGGACGTGTGGGGGTCTACTATCTTGATATGGGGACACCTCCTCGTCCGACGCACGTGATCTATGATCGCGCTGCGTCTGCCATCTCGCTCTGCGATATCGACGATATTGACACCTCCCTCGCGGCACGCGCCAGATTGGTGCATCTGACCGGCATTACGCCGGCGCTCAGCGAATCATGTGCCGGAATCGCACGGCGATTCGTAGAGACAGCGACCAGCGCGGGAGTTCCTATCAGCTTCGACGTGAACTATCGCGGCCTGCTTTGGTCGCCGCAACAGGCGGCGACCACGCTCGAGCCATTCTGTTCGTCGGCAACGATCCTCTTCTGCGGACGTAACGATGCGAAGCTCCTCTGGGGAATGACGGGCACAAATGAAGAGATCGCACAGGAATTGTCGAGACGCTTTGGCGCCGCTACGACAGTTTTGACGCTGGGAGACGAGGGTGCGCTCGCCTTGACCCAGGACGGGGACCTATATCGAGAAGTGCCAGTCCCGGTGCAGATCGTCGATAAGGTCGGAGCCGGAGATGCTCTAGCCGCCGGGTTCCTGCATGGCTATCTTGAAGGAGACGTCGCCCGGGCACTGCGACTGGGGGTTTCACTCGCGTCATTGAAAATGACGATTCACGGGGATCTGACGATCGTCAGCGGGCGCGAGCTTGAAGAGTGGTCGAGCCTGGCGACACATACCATTCTGCGTTGACCTATTCCGCCCGAAACGCTCTCGAAGTCAAGGCATCTGCTGCGACTGATAACGGCCGCTGTAGTGTGCGTGGCCCACGCATTGTTCCAGGATGATCTGGCAGATAGACGTTCCAGGATGAACAGCGAGCGGCATAGGACCAGCGTTGTTCATCTCGAGCACCTGCTTGGCGTTCTCTATGCCCGGCTGCATGAAGTTAGCCGTCACGTGGACCATCAGACCGACCCGTGCAAAGCGACTTCGCCCCTGGATCCAGCCACAGATGTTGTCCGGCAGCGTGATCTGCTCGACGGTCACGCCGTGAATGGCATGCCCCGGCAACAGGAGAAAATGATCGTCGACCTCAATCACTTCCGTGACGTCGCGATGATCCGATGTGTCCGTGACGTGAAAAATGTCATGAATTGGCCGGAAGACGCGAAATTGCCGTCCCAAATGCAGATCGACCGAGGCAGGACCAACACAGTCGGCGTCAAACGGCTCTATCCGGATCTCGCCTGAATCGATGCGCTTCAATATTTCCGATCTGGTCAGCACACCCATTGCTGGTCAGCCATCCTTTCATGTTTCTCTTTCGGTATTTACTTTCCTGTCAAAATGTCCGGCGGATCGATTCGACCGAGCACCGAGTCGATCCACGCCGCGATTGACAGGAGTGAACTATCTTCTCCGCGCCGACCCACCAACTGAATTCCGATCGGCAATCCTGAATCACTCAGCCCGGTCGACAAAGAGATCGACGGCGTGCCGAGCATCGTCCATGGAGCCTGAAACGACGGGTCACCGGTTGAACCGGCGCTTCGTGGCGGTGGCGGGATCGACGCCGTCGGCAGTAGCCAGGCGTCATAGCCGATGAGAAGCGCGTCGATCTCACGACGGATCATTCTCCGCAGACGTCGCGCCTTGACTTCGAACACCGAAGGAATCAACTGGGCAACATCCACTTCGGTCGCGAGGATCGGGCCGTAAGCATCCCGGTAACGGGAGAGCTGTTCAGCATGTATCGCGGCTACTTCACTTTGCATGATCGTGCGATGGACCGACAGTAGTAGGTCGATTTCGACCGGCAGTTGAACTTCCTCGACAGTGGCACCAGCATCGATCACACGATCAACGGCCCCACGAACATGGGCAGCGATACTTGGATCGGCTCGTTCAACGAATTCGCTGAGCAATCCGAGACGGGGCCGCCGCGACTTCAGTAGATTGACCGGGTCGCTGCCAGTCAGTGCACGAAAAATGAAGGCGGTGTCCGTAACGTGGCGGGTGATCAATCCAACATGATCGAGCGACCATGACAGCGGCAGAACGCCAGAGCGAGATATCCAATTAAAGGTTGGTTTGAATCCCACCGCGCCACAATATGCGGCGGGACGCAGCACCGACCCCGCCGTCTGGGTCCCGAGCGCAAGCGGCACCATGCGAGCACCGACTGCCGCACCAGAGCCGGAGCTTGAACCGCCTGGGGTATGGCTTGGCAAATAGGGGTTAGTCGTCGGTGCGGAATCCGAGAAGGCGAATTGAGTTGTGTGGGTCTTGCCGAGCGGGATCGCGCCGAGGTCCCGCAGGCGCCTGACAATCTCCGAGTCCGCCGCGGCTACTCGATCATGGAACGGGGCAAATCCGGCCTCGGTCGGCAGCCCGGCCATATCAATAATGTCCTTGACACCAAATGGAAGCCCTGCGAGCGGAAGATGATCTCCATCCGCGACGCGGGCGTCTGTTTCTTCGGCCAGGCGGAGCGCGCCGTCTCGATCGAGTATGACCCAGGCCTTTATCACCGGTTCTAGACGGTCGATTCGATCGAAGATTGATGTGACGATCTCACGAGCGCTGTGCTGGCGATCTTGAACGGCGGTGACCATCTCAGTGGCGGTCAGATCGGCAAGATCACTCACCGTCGTCCTCCTCCTGTACGCCTGATAGGTCAGGCGGATCGCCGCCGAACTCGACTGGAGCCGCCGCGATTCGAGCGAGCATCTGGGCATAATGAGCCAGGCGAGGTTCGAGTTCGGACGCTCGTTGTGATCCATATCTATCGTCTGCCAACAGTCGCAACGTCCGTTCGATCTCATCGGCGGTAACGTCGGGGGAAATTCGCACAACGCACTCCTCTGCAAGGTGGCGGACCAACCATTCACTTGAAGGCAGTCTGGTGGAGCCGAATTCGTGCGTCAAGCCGTTTGGCGAGACGGTCGAACACCCTACGGGAATAGTTGATCACCTTCCATGGTATATTGAAATATGGAGGTCGAAAGACAACCATACCTCGTGAATGCGACCTTGATACGGAGTGGCTTCGTCGCCAAAGCTCCGTTTCGCGTGTTTTTGCGCATGAGGATGCGGTCTCGTTCGAAGAATCTAGGAGGATAATTAGTGGCAGATGTTCGAATCGAAGTGACTCGCAATGGCTCGTACCACGTTGTCGGGCCGGTTACCGTCGTCGATCACAAGGGCAACGAGGTTGTTCTTGACAGCGATGACATCTGGCTGTGCCGGTGCGGTCATTCGGAGACCAAGCCGTTCTGTGACGGTTCGCACCGCCGAGTCGGATTCAAAGGGCCGATCGCGGATTCGGTCGAGGTTCGCGAGAACACTGAATCCAGCGAAGACTAGGGTATGCTGAACGGCGATGCGGGAACCTGCTCGCCTTTCGCTGCAACTCGAGATCGGGGCGGGCTCTCCGCCCCGAAACTGTGTGACTGATGTCTGTTCGTGATGGAGAGGAACTATGCCAGCGCCCGAAGGATACGTATTCGTCATGTCCGCCGACGATCTTGAAGATGGGGGAGTCTATCCGTTCTCGGTTGATGAAGAGGACCGTATTGTCTGCGTCGTGGGAGAAGAAGTGTTCGCCCTCGACGGGATCTGCACCCACGAATACGCCGAGCTTTCCGACGGCGAGATCGAGGACGACACACTCTGGTGCCCACTCCATTCATCCGGCTTCAACGTCCGCACCGGCAAAGCGACCAACCTCCCAGCTGTGCTGCCTTTGACGACCTACGACGTGTTGATCGAAGACGAAACCGTCTACGTTTCTCGTGTACCCAAGGAGCAAGAGTAGCCGGTGGCAGCAAGACCCACATTTGTGATCGTGGGCGCAGGCCTCACGGGGCACAGTGCCGCGATGACCTTGCGCCTGACCGGATTCGAGGGCAGGCTGGTACTGCTCGGAGACGAACCAGTCCGCCCATATGAACGCCCGCCCTTGTCGAAGGCGTTCTTACAGGGGAATAAACCAGGCGACGAGCTTTTCTTTCAGTCGGAAACGGACTATTCCGAGCAACAAATCGAGCTCGTCCTCGGTCGACGCGCAAACGGACTCGATTTGGCGGGGCATCGCCTTTCGCTGGACAACGGCGACGTGCTCTCGTTCGACAAGTTGCTCCTTGCGACCGGTGCGAGTCCGATCCGACTGCACCAGCCAGGATTCGATCTGCCCGGAGTTCACTATCTACGGACGCTCGAAGATTCGACAAGCCTGGGCCGTGAGTTACGGAGTGGTGGACGGCGGGTGCTGGTAATCGGCGCGGGCTTCATCGGGTCTGAAGTCGCATCCAGCGCACGCACGCTCGGCAACGACGTAACCCTCGTCGATCTCCTGAATGCCCCTATGGTTGGGGCGCTCGGCGATACCATCGGCAGTTTATTTGCCGAGATCCACCGGCGTCACGGTGTTGAGCTAAGAATGAGCACCCGTGTGGTGGAGTTGCACGGCGGCGATCGTGTCGAGGAAGCCATACTGGAGAACGGTGAGCGCATCCCCTGCGACCTGGTTGTGGTCGGAGTGGGAGTGCGGCCGAACGTCGACCTGGCGCAGAGTTCGGGCTTGACGGTCGACAACGGAGTGGTCGTGAATGAGTTCTGTGAGACTTCCGCGCCTGGAATCTATGCCGCCGGAGACGTCGCAAACTGGTGGCATCCCGACATAGGCGAACAGCTTCGGGTCGAACATTACGACAACGCCGCCATGCAGGGGGCCGCGGCTGCTCGCTCCATGCTCGGGCAAGCAGAAGCGTATGCTCCGCTACCGTACGTCTGGTCTGATCAGTATGACGTGAACCTGCAGTACGTCGGCTTCCCGACCGAATGGCACGAAATCGTCGTTCGCGGTGATACTGCCGATTTCGAGGCGACTATCTTCTTCCTACGGGACGGGAAAGTTCATGCAGCAGCGACCATCAACCGTCCACGTGATCTCCGATCGGCTCGACGGCTGTGCGAGGCCCGGGCGATAGTCGATCCAGCCGTTCTAGCTGATCCAGATACAGACCTGCGAGCTCTCTCACGAAAGGTCAAGACGCAGTAGCCATTGGAGCGGCTCAACTCGCGCAGTTAAGGCCCGTTCATTTGATTCAGCTTGCCATCGACGTAGAGGTAGTAGGAGCGACCCGGATATTCCGCCATCAGCTCCGAGTCGGCACTTCCCTGATCTATGGCATAGATGATATCGGTATTGAGTGCCGGCGTGTTTTGCGAGAAGAACGGCGCGTAGTCGGTCCACTGTTTCTCACGAACGAAGACCACCGCGTTGCTGATCCCGGCGGCCTTAACAACACGCAGGCCGTCTGCGTTGATGTTGTACCAGTCGGTCGACTCACGGAAGCGGGCCGGCGCATACACCCTGAAGTTCCAGATGACCATACCGGCTACCACGATGAGGACCAGTGCCGACGTCCAGAGGCGCGGCGCTGGTAATCGTGGGCAAGCCAGGCGGATCGGGATAGACAGCAGCCTGGCGAGGCCCAAGATCCCTCTGGAACTGAGCAGTACCATAGCGCCAATTGCCTCGAAGTAGTAGCGAGGACCAAACATCAGACCCGGCGTCCAGTAGGCGATGTGCACCGTAATCAGACTGACGATTATCCCGGCCAGCAGGAGATCCCAGAGCTCCGGCACAAGACGTGGCTTGGCGACACTCCCGGATAGCTCCACGTGCTGCCGCCGGTAGAGCGATCGCCAAAGCCGCCAGACGAGCGCGCTCAGCGCAAGCGCCAACCCAAGAATCATCGGCACCATGCTGAGGCGGTCAGGCCAGCCAAACAGATAGTGGCTAAGATGGTCGACGTCGTACCGCATGTTTCGAATCCCGGCCGCAACGGTATGCCCTCCGCGCCCGACGTTCGGTCCGAACCCAACTTTGTCATACGGCCACCACAGCTCGTAGGCGAATCGGACGGCACTGCCGGTTGTCTTCCGGTTATATACGAGCGTTCCCAGCACAAAAGGAACGAACGCGACCGCAGTCACCAGGTATTCGCGCAGTCGCCGCCATTCTCGCGCCGAGTCGATCAGCACCCAGATGACGAACGGGAGGCCAATCCCAACCGCCGTGAGTGGGCGAGAGATGAAGAGCATGCCGATGATGCACCCGGCCAAGCCCGCTTTCCAGATCGACCGAGTACGTCTCGTCGATTCGAACATGAGCAGGAAGGACATCGCCCAGAAGAGAGTAACCGTGTGCGACATGAAAGAGCCCGACTGAAGCAGGAAGAAGGGCGAGGAGATCAGGAGCGCGGCCGCCAGCAGACCGGTCGCCGCGTCAAACAGCCGACGTCCAGCCAGATAGACGAGACCAACGTCCAGCGCGCCGACAATTGGGTTGAGCAGCCAGGGCTGTCCGAATAGGACACCAAGCGCCAGCACCATCGGATAGCCAGGTGGGTATTTGCCAAACCAATGACCGTCACGAATAATCACGAATGGAATCTGAAAGAAGACGGGTAAGCTAGGGGGCGGGATCAGCAGGTGACCCGACGCGATGACCCTAGCCTGGAATAGAAACGCGACGTCGTCCTCGACATGCGGCAGCCGGTCGAAGACGGTGGTGGAGACCCAAGCGGACGCCGCCAGCGATATCGTGCATAGAACCAACGCCAATAGACCAGTGCCAGGTCGCCAGTGTGACCGTGACGCGGCAGGGTTGATAACCCGACTCGTCGCCGGATCCTCGGTCTGACCTATGTTCAGATTGGGGGCAGCCGGCCCAAAATCACCATCTACATTCACGCGTCGAATGATACGATGCCCGGACGGGTAATATCACATTTTCATGACATAATTCGCGCTTCGGTATGTTGGGGAAGATGCATCGTCCAGCGAGGCCGGCCGACTATCTCGATCGTCAAGCCGTTGGTACACTGACCGTAGCCGTAACGTTTGGGCTTTGGTTGGCTGTTCGGGTGAAGGATGGCGAAACGCGCCCGAGCAGGGAACAATGTCGCCTACCGAGATCGGCTGGCATCTTCAACCAGCCTGGGATCTCTTCCCTTCATCGAGATCGGTCGAGGTGTTCTCGCGGCTCGACGCACCTGACCACAATCACGGATTGAGGTGGCGCGAGCAACGCGCCGGATCATGACCGCAACACAGACCGACACGAAAGCCGCTGCCCGGCATGCAGGACTTACTGAGCATGAAGTCACCGCTCGTCGCGCGCGCGGTGAGGGCAACATTGTCGAGTTCGAGACGAGCCGGACCTATCGTCGAATCCTCCGTGAGAACACCGTCTCCTTCATCAACATACTCCTGTTCGCGATCTCCATCACATTAATTGCGCTGGGACTCTATAGCGACGCGATCATGACCGCAGGTCTCGTCATTTTTAACGTGGTGGCGGGAGTAATCCAGGAAGCGAGAGCAAAGCACAAACTCGATCAGATCGCGCTGGTCAACCGCCCGACAGCAACGGTCATTCGCGATGGTCAGGAACGATCGTTGAATCCCGCGGAGCTCGTTCGTGGCGACCTGCTGGCACTGCACCCCGGCGACCAGATTGTTGTCGACGGAGTCGTCGTCGATAGTAATCGCCTCGAGCTCGATGAGTCACTCTTGACCGGCGAATCGGATCGCATTGAGAAGCAGGCCGGTGACACCGTCCTTTCAGGTAGCTTCTGCATCAACGGTAACGGAATCTACGAAGCGAGTCGGGTAGGCCATAACAGCCTGGCGCAGCAGATCACGGCCGGAGCCAGAACTTTTCGCCAGGTGCGCACTCCGCTGCAACGCGACGTGCGGCTGATCATTCAGGCGGCTGCTGCTGCGATCGTGCTGCTGAGTATTCTGGTCGCGAATAACTTCCGCCTGCTCTACCACACGCTGCCGCTCATCGAGAGCGTTCGGGCGGCGGCGGTAATCGTAGCGGTTGTACCGCAAGGACTCTACCTTATGGTGGCGGTTACCTACGCCATGGCGGCAGTGCGGATGGCTGGCAAAGGAGCGTTGATCCAGCGCACGAATTCAGTCGAGTCGATGAGTCACCTCGACATTCTCTGCATGGACAAAACCGGCACCCTCACAACGAATCGGCTCGATCTGGCAGAAGTGTTTCCGGTCGATGGCGTCACCGAAACGCGATTGAGGGAACTGCTCGGAATCTATGCCGCAAGTACGGAGGGAGGCAATCGCACAATCGACGCGATTCGCGTCGCGTGTCCCGGTCTGGCACACGAGAGCGTCGCAGAGGTTCCCTTCTCCTCCGAACGCAAATGGAGCGCGCTTGCGTTCAGCGATGAACTGAACGGAAGCTATATCCTCGGGGCGGCGGAGATGATCCTTCCACACCTCAAGTCGTGTATCGAGGTCGAGGAGCGGATTTCAAGTTGGACACATCAGGGGCTGCGCGCGCTCGTCTTCGCGCGGGGCCCGGCCGAGGAGGCATTCGGATCGCGACGCGGCAGTGCGGCTCTGCCAAAGGGTATGGAGTTGCTCGGGGCGATAAGCTTCCGCGACGAGTTGCGCCAGGAGGCTCAGTCAACCATCCAGGGATTTACGTCTCTCGGCATTCAAATGAAGATCATTTCAGGAGACAACCCGGATACCGTCGCCTCGCTTGCCCGGCAGGCCGGGATCGCCGGGAGCGATCGAGTGATCTCCGGGTTACAGCTCGATGGACTGAACGAACTCGAGTTCCAGCAGGTGGCCGAGGACGTGACCGTCTTCGGGCGCGTGACGCCGCAGCAAAAGGAACGGCTCGTTCGATCGCTGAGAGATCATGGCCACTACGTCGCCATGATCGGAGACGGCGTCAACGATATCCTGGCGCTGAAGCAGTCACAGCTGGCGATCGCGATGCGCAGCGGAAGCCAGGCGACTCGTAGCGTCGCCGACCTCGTCCTGCTGGACGATTCTTACGCGGTTCTACCACAGCTCTTCCGCGAGGGGCAGCGCATCTTGACCGGCATGCAAGACATCATCCGGCTCTTCCTCGTCCGAACCATGGCGGTAGCGTTCATTGTCCTCGGCACGTCGCTGATCGGGGAACAGTTTCCGATCATGCCGCAGCACAACGCACTCCTGGCGTTCCTGACGGTTGGCATTCCAACCTTCGCTCTAGCTGTCTGGGCCAAGCCAGGGACGCCTGCAAAAAGCCTGCTTCGGGCGGCTGCGCCCTTTGTCGTCCCTGCTTCAATCAGCATCGCGATCGTGGCCGTCTCGGTGTATGCGCTCTACGCTTCGCTCACGAACGATGTAATGCTGGCCCGCACCGCGCTCACCACGGTCACGGTCTTTTGCGGGATCCTGTTGATCCCTTTCCTTGAACCACCCACCGAAGCCTGGACCGGAGGGAACGATTTGAACGGGGATTGGCGACCGACGATCCTCGCTGGGGCAATGTTCGCCCTCTTCGCAATCTTCATGATCGTGCCGGTCACGCGCCGCTTCTACCATATTGAGTCACTTGGACTCGCCGACCTCATCGTGATCGGAATGGTGGTCATCGGATGGGCGTCTGCCATCCGTTTCATCTGGCGGCTCAAGCCGTTTGAGCGATGGGACCAGCTCTGGCACTCGATTCGACGGCGTTTCGGACGGACACCCACCTGAAACGCGATCTCGGCGGAAAACGTTTGCATGACGGTAGTTATCGTGAACGTGCTGGGGTTACACCCCTACCAGGATCAGGACGAATGAGATGACACCGGCAGCCACACAGTAGTAGGCGAACGGGTTCAACGCCTCAAAATCGGTCCGGTGAAAATACCGCATCAGGACAGTCACACTGAGATAGGCAGAAACGGCCGCCAGCACACCGGCAAACAACACCAAACTCAGGCTCGATTCCGAGCCATGCTTTATCAATTTGGGAACCTCGAGCAGGCCTGCCGCGCCGATGATCGGTGTTGCCATCAAAAACGAGAAGCGGGCCGCTTCCTCGTGCCGCAAACCCATCCACAATCCGGCCACCATCGTCGCGCCGGAACGCGAAATACCGGGGATCAGCGCCGTCGACTGACTCACGCCAACGATCAGGGCCTGTCCCCAGCTAAGATCGCTGGCCTCTCGGAGACCGGCCTTACGCCGCTTGCGTTCACCGATGAACAGCACCACACCGTTGATCGCGAGGAAGGTAGCCGCAACCAGGGGGGCGCCAAACAGGTGACGTAAGGGCTTCTCCAGTGCCAGCCCGATGATCCCCGCCGGAATCGTGGCGACCACAACGAGGAAGAAAAGCTTCCGGTTCCGCGGTCGTTGCTCGACCGGCCCTTGCCCGATCAACGACGACAACAGATTCCACCAGTCTCGCCAAAAGAACAGGAGCAACGCGAGCGCCGTACCAAGATGCAAGACCACGAGAAATGGGAGAAAGGAATCAGAGCCTTGATTGATGTCCCAATGGAGTAGCTTCGGAATGATAACCGAGTGGCCCAGACTGCTGACCGGGAATAACTCGGTCGCCCCTTGAAGAATGGCGAGTACAGCCGCCTCGATCGCATTCATATCGTTCTATCCTCTTCCTATCCCCAAGGTGAGGTCAGCAAATCATGTCAGTCAAGAGTGCAATACAATGCGGTCAATCGTACCAACTTCGCACACCCACTGCGGCTGATTTGTGGATGAAATATTTAATTTAGCCCTTTTGGGTTCTGCGTCGGGAGATCACGAACGTACGCGGTCGATCAGATCGGCGGTCACATCCAGTTCGTCGTCAGTCGGGAGGTGGATTGCGCCGGCCAACGAGCCAGCCGAGTGCCGCAGCGACCACAGCCGCGGTGAATCCGGTCACGATCGACCTGGCCATATGGCGACTCCGGTGAGGGTTCGATGGTTCCGGTGTTATAGATCTGTCGTTACGTGACACGGGATCAGCCCCGTCCCGGATCGATGCGCTATCCGACGGAGATTCGGCCAGATCCCGTCCATTGTGACGCCACTCCAGCACCGCGTTGAGTTCGGCGCCGATCAAAAATATCAGGCTGGTGATATAGAGAAAGAAGAGGAACACGACGATCCCACCAAAGGCTCCGTAGGTGCTTCCTGGGTTAGAGACAGTGAGGTAGAACTTAAACGCGAAGACCGCAGCAATCCAGAGGACCGTCGCGAGGACCGAACCATAAGATGCCCACTTGAACTCCTGGTCGACGTTCGGGCCAAGGTAGTAGAGGAGGGACAGGAGGACCATAAAGAAGATAATCGCCACGGGCCAGCGACCGATATTCCACACCGTAACAAACTGGCCGCCGAGTCCGGCCTGATCGGCGATCCACAGTCCGATCTGACGACCAAAAACGAAAAGCGCGAACGCAACGATCATTACGAAGATAAGGGCGAGCGTAAGACCCAGCGCCAGTAGTTTCATCTTGATAAACGTCCGGCCCTCTTCAACGTTGTAGGCTCGATTGAAGCCTCTAATGAACGAACTGATGCCGTTCGATCCAGACCAGAGTGCAATGAGCGCCGTCGTAGCTACTCCGATTGAGGCGGTTCCACCGCTCACCTTGCCAATCGCGTTGTTGATGACGGAATCGAGAACGCTCTGCAAGTCCGCGGGGGCCCGCTTATCAATGAATCGCTGAAGGTTCGAGACGACTGAAAGATGCGTGTACTGATTAAACAATGCTGCCACCATGACGGTCAGAACAATGAGGGGGGGAATCGCGAAGATGAGATGATACGCGACCTGCGCCGCCATTCCGGTGAGATCGTCTGTTTGGAATTCCTTGATGAATCGCTTTGCGAACGCCTTCACCGAAATTTTTTCTTGCTCCGGCTGTTTGCCGAGCCCATCGGCTACCTCACTTGACAACAGATCCCTCTCCCCTGGCATGACGTGGAATCAGCCTTGTATCTACAATCGCACGGCCTGGCGGCCGACAAGCACGCCGCAAACGTGGTGACACAATCTTCCAGGATTCTCAACGCTGACAACCCGTGTCCTCAATCTGGTCCGCGCGATAGCCGTTTCGATAATCGAATGCTCTTTCACAACCGGCTCGCAGGCAGCACACGCTACGAACGTGCTAAGCAGGTTGCGATTAGATCGAACGGCGCCCGATAATCGATCATATCAGTGATGCTGTGAGGAGAAGCCGTCCGGATGGTAAGCGAGCAATGACCGCACGAAAGAGACAGCGCTGGATCATCCTCGCTCTGGTCGTTTTGATGCTGATCATCTCCTGGTCGGTCGTCGCCATAATTGACGGCGTCACGCACCCGCAATCAGCGCAGGCATCCGCCACGCCAACGATCGAACGAACCCGTACGCCTTGAGTTCGGGCGACGTTAGCTGGACTCAGCCCGTTCACATGCCTACTCGCCTTTGCGCTGCACCGGCTACAGGATGATCGTCTTCCGCACTTTGGCTTTGGGCGAGGTCAGGTATTCCTCTTTGTGGACACCGGTGATCTCCCAGCTCGACACATCCGGCAGCACATGGGCACGGGACCACTTATCACGAGACGCGTGCTGTCGCCGGTGTCTCGATCTACGAGCGCCGGGCTT
The DNA here is from genome assembly GCA_963785465.1 of uncultured Chloroflexia bacterium. Lineage (GTDB taxonomy): Bacteria > Chloroflexota > Chloroflexia > Thermomicrobiales > Thermomicrobiaceae > CALAGB01. Next base: position 452,783 of record CAWAVM010000013.1, read on the forward strand.
TACCGGAGCGCCGCTTGGCCGCGATACGCTCGATCATGCGCTCCCGCATCCGGTGCCGCATGAACCCGCGGAAAGTCAGCAGCATGAAAATCGCGACCAGTTGACCGCCGAGGATCACACGGTTTACGTCGACCGCCGGCATCCAGGAGACCTTGCCATCTTTGATGACGTAGGCACCTACCGGGGCCGCGCTCATTCCGAATCCGCCGCCCATCCCCTGACCGCCGCTGACGTCCCCTCCCGAACCACCGCCACCGCCACCCGACACCTTCGCCACGGTAATGATGGTGACGCCGTCCTTTTCGTACGGGTCGCCAAAGACTCTTTTTGCCGACAGGGCATCTCGTGCACCGTTGAGAAGCTCCGACAATTCCATGGTCTTTCTCCTTTTTCGCGGTGATTCCGCAACGAGTTTAACGAAAGCAGGATCGCTACCAGCGCTGCAGATAGCAGAACACGGAAGCCGAGCGTGAAACGCCCAGCGATTACAACTACTCCAACGAGTACGATACTGGAGTGTGCGTTGCAATCGTGCGGAGATTTGCGCTGCTCCCGCAACAAGACCATGCCGAAGACGTTTGTTACCATGGGGTGGATCGAAAGACCGGTCTGACGAAGGAATCCGCATGCGACTGAGTTATCAGCCAGATGAAAACGCGTTACGCCTCACGCTTGATCGCGAATCGGGCGGGGCCGGGAGACGAGTTCGCCTCTCTGGCTACGTCGACATGGGCGTGGGCGGACGGATCGTCGGCGTCGAGACACTGCGGCAACCTCACTTTGATCTCAAACAAGCCTTCGACCCATGGACACGCGATGAAACCGCCGCCGAATACGTCAGTCTCGATGATGATTCGGCGTACATCGAACTGAGTGCACCCGAAGAGACGGACATTCGCGAGCAGATTCGCGCGGTTCAGGCGATCTTCACCGCCGAGATCGACGCGAACGGCCGGATGCTGGCGCTCTCGATCCCTAGGCACGGCGCTGGGTACGAGATCTCATACCCCAGTGGCAACCAGTGATGGCAGCCTGAGCGGCCCGGTGGGCCGCGTGCTTGGGTCTGCAGCACCGGCTGACGGCTGGAGCTTCAGCCGATGCATACCGCACGGATCAGTCGCCTGACGACTGCGGGCTTCCAGACGGTGAAACAACAGCGGTGCAATAGGCACAGCGGTGCGCCGCGAGCGGAATCTCACTGAGACATTCCGGACACTTGCGCGTGGTTGGGTCAGGCGTCGTTGGTTGCTGCCGGGTTCGTTCAATCAGTTTATTCAGCGGCATGACGATAAAGAAGAAGACGACCGCCGCGATGATGATGAAGGCGACCACGGCGTTGATGAAGTCTCCGTACAAGAACTGGCTCTTATTGATGGTGAAACTGAGCTGAGAGAAGTCGGGCTGTCCGCCCATCGCCGCGATCAGCGGTGTGATCAAATCCTTGACCAGGGCGGTAACGACGGCCCCGAATGCCGCGCCGATGACGACCGCGATCGCCAGGTCGATGACGTTTCCTCGCAGCAGAAATGCTTTGAACTCTCTGAGCACGGCGCGAACTCCTTTCGGCATTGACGAACCAGTTTCGCCAGTCTGTGCTATTCGGCAGCCCGAGAATCTCCAAGGGGGAGCCCTCGATCGTAGACCGGAACACAGCTTGCCCCCGCGGCGGATTCCAATTTTCGACCGAACACCAGGACATCATAGCCCAAGCCGTCGGTCTGGGAAAGATAGCACCACGGAGAGAAGGCACGAACGAACGCGGTGGCGGTCGGACCCGTGCGGAGATCGGCCGCTGGTGCTTCGCGGGCGCGATGAATCGCGCCCCTACACCCGATTCCATCATGTAGCGGCGACATTCATGGCGCCCAGAGCCACCGCCAGAGTTGTAGGGGCGACATTCATGGCGCCCGGGAACTCTCGCTAGGTCAAGTCAGCCATCCGCGCAAAGACGTGCGCGGTCTGCTTGACGCCGCGGATGAAATCCTCGATGCGAATGTGCTCGTTCGGCGCGTGCGCACCGGAATCCGGATAACCGATGCCGACGTTGGCGATCGGCACGTTCAGCACGCGGACGAACGGGTCCATCGGCCCGGAACCACCACTCGTCGGATGGACTTCAGCCGGCATGTCGTAAACGTCGAAGCCAGCCTCGGAGACCAGCGTAACAAACGGATCATCCGGATCGACCTTGGCCGCCGGGTAGGCTCCGTGCTGGATGATCTCGATGTCGCTAAAGCCGTTCGCGTCCAGATGCTTGCGCAATTTCTCCATCAGATCGGCCGGGTCCTGATCCGGCACCAGCCGGAAATCGACCTTGCACATCGCCTCGGCCGGTAGCACCGTCTTTGAGCCCGGCCCCTGATAGCCCGCTCCGAACCCGGCGATGGTGCAGGTCGGCTCGAACACCTGCTGACGGCGTAGCTCGACGCCAGTCGCGCCCTTGAGAAAGCCATCTAGCCCGTAGCTGACCTTCAGCCGCTCTTCGTCAGAGGGTAGGTGCTCGAGCAGTTCCAGGTCACGTGCCGTCGGGCCTCGCACGTCGTCGTACCAGCCCGGGATGAGGATGCGCTCGTCCTGGTCCTTGAAGGTATTGAGCGCCCAGACGAGTCGCCACGCGGCGTTCGGGAAGATCGACCCACCGAGGCCCGAGTGGGCGTCGTGCGCCAGCAGCTTGCAACGCAGCTCGACGTAGAAGTCGCCGCGCATGCCGAGGAAGATCTGCGGCCGGCCATCGTAGCCGACGCCACCGAACTCCCAGAGGCAGCCATCCGCCTTCAGCATCTCGGCGTGCTGCTCGATGAAGGCCGGCATGCTGCCGGAGCCAATCTCTTCTTCGCCCTCGATCAGAAATTTGACCGAACATGGCACTTCACCAAGTACCGCCTTGAGTGCGTCGATCGCTCCCAGGCGGCAGACGATGTGACCCTTGTCATCGCCGACACCACGGCCATACAGGTTGCCGTCTCGCTCGGTCGCCTCGAAGGGTGGCGAATCCCACAGATCGAACGGCTCGGCCGGTTGCACGTCGTAGTGGTTGTAGCAGAGCACGGTCTTGGGGCTGGCGCCTTTCAGCTCGCCATAGACCATCGGGAAGCCGTCACTCGGCATAACTTGCGCCGAGACTCCGTATTTCTCAAGTAGCTCGCGGGTCAGTTCAGCCGTTTCGTTCATCGAGGTACCCTGAGCGCCAACACTCGGCAGCGCGCAGAGTCGCTTGAGATCCTCGATATACTGCTGAATGTGCTCGTCGATATAGCGGTCGACCTGCTCAAGTCGACTCTCGTCCATGCGATCCTCCTGTCAAACCGGGCACATCATTCGTGCTCACCCAGCGATGGTAGCCAGTCCCAGGCCTGCGGGCAAGAGCGGGAAAAGACACCAGAGCGACTGGTTCTTTGTTATTGACTCACTGGCGCGATAATATTTCCGAAATATCCAGCCCAACCCATTGCATTACCGAAGGTGTTCTTCTAGAGTGCGAAGAGGTGTACGGTCACTCGCGATTTAAGGCTGGAAGGTAGTTCGTACTTGGCTGTTCGGAGAAATTTCGTCGATCGGTACCGTTTGTGGCTTTACCCACTCCTGGCGGTAATCGAGCCGGAGCGCGCGCATCGTCTGGCGCTGCATACTCTTCGGTTGACCGGATCGGCATCTACGGCACTGAAGTGGCTCGCGCCACCGGTCGACGATCGGCTCGGCGTCGATCGCTTTGGCCTGCATTTCGCCAACCCGCTTGGCGTCGCCGCCGGTCTCGACAAAGATGGGGCTGCGGTGGCCGGCCTGCTCAAGCTCGGGTTCAGCGCGGTCGAGATCGGAACTATCACGCCAAGACCGCAAACCGGTAATCCACCCCCTCGACTTTGGCGCTTTCCGGATGACGGTGCGGTGATCAACGCTCTCGGGTTTCCCAGCAAGGGCGCGGCGCTGGTGCGCCAGCGCCTGGTTGGCAAACGCTTTCCCGGAGTTGTCGGCATAAACCTCGGCAAGAACCGGCAAACTTCCGCCGAAGAAGCTGCCGCCGACTACGTCTCGGTGATCGAAACCCTCTGGGATGTCGCGGACTACTTCACGATCAACGTGAGCTCACCAAACACGCCCGGATTGCGGGATCTGCAGCGGCGCGACGCACTCACTGCGATTCTCCGCCCGGTCATCGAGCAGAACCACCGGTCCGCACGTCTTCTCGGCTGCCGCGAACGACCAGTGTTCGTCAAGATCGCACCAGATCTAACCGATGGTGCGCTCGACGAGGTTCTGGCCGGGACGATCGAGGGCGAGGCTTCCGGCGTCATCGTCTCGAACACCAGCACCGATCACAGCCTGCTGAGCCGTCGATATCGGTCACTACCCGGGTGGGCTGAGCGGGCGTCCAATTCGGTCGCTGGCTTTGGGTCTGGTGCGGAAGGTTTATCAACGGACGCATGGTGAACTGCCGATCATTGGCGTGGGGGGAATCGAGAGCGCGGCGGACGTTATCGAACGCATGAAAGCCGGGGCGTCCCTGGTTCAACTCTACACTGCGTTCATTTACGGCGGTCCAGCTCTGCCCGGCGTCATCGTTCACGACCTGATCAAATACGCCGACCGCGTCGGCATACGATCTATCGACGAAATAGTCGGCACCGAGGCAGCAATAAATCGGGAGTGACCGTGTGATCTCTTCACGTGTCAAAGCTGCCATCCACGTCGACTCACGTAGCCGCTCCACCGAACCACAAGCCGTCCCACATAAAATGCTCCATTTCAAGAGATAGCGGTCGAAGCCAACCACCAGACCCACGGCGGTCTTCGGGGTTGAAAGAATGACCGGCGGAGCCGACGCAAAACTCCACCAATCAGCGATTCTGCACATTTTCCACGACAATGTTGGACATTCACTGCAGAGCATTGCGCTCACGAATTCGCTGCGCCCCCATCACAATTGAAATTGGAACGGATCGCGAGAGGATCTCCGCGCCGTTAGACGCATTTGCGGAGTTCGCTAGATGGAGATCGTCTCGCAGGAGCAAGCATCAAATTTCGGACGCGGATAGCTAGAGGTGGGCGCGCATGACGCGCATAGCAACAGGAAAAGGGGGAGATCGATGAAGCGTCGCTATCGGGGATGGCCGCAGATCGTGCACTCGCTACCGGTGGCCTTGGTCTTACTGCTCGTGCTGGCTCTCTCAGGCTGCAGCGGGAACAACGCATCTGGGGCAGCGGGTCAGTCCGCAACACCGGGTGCCGGCACACCGGAGCCGACCTTCACAGCCAAGTTGGCGTTCGATCCGCCAAAAGCCGTGACGGGCGACACGGTTGCATTTAGTGGCACTGGGTATCCCGCCAATACCGCCGTTGACCTTGTCTGGCACACGGTCAATGGTCACTACGAACTACAAGATGGAACCGAATTCGTCGGTCAGCGCTTCGATGAGACATCGAACGTGATTGCTACCACGAAGTCCGACGCATCAGGTGCGATCAGTGGCAGCCTGACGGTGCCGGTCGACTTCGGTGGTGGACACGATGTACGTGGAAGCGTGAATGGGAAAGAGATTTCTCAGGCATCGTTAACCGTTATGCCCACATTCACGATGAGTCCGAAAGAAGGGCCGGTCGGCACGCTCATCGAGCTGCACATAACCGGCATCGATTGGCAGACCAACATCAACACCTGGCACCTGCTCTATGACAACCATTACCTCGGATTTATCTCTGGTGTAACGACCAAGGGAGTCGCGGTGGCGCGTTTCCGGGCAGCCGGTCCCGTCGGCGAGGCCCAGATATCCGTATGGCATAACTCGTACAATCCGATCCCGTATTTGAACTACCTGCAAGGGCCATACAAGGCTGTGCCGTCCGCCGAATTCGCCTTCAATGTGACCAGCGATCCAGGTATTGCAACCGAGCAGGTTGAGGACTTCTCGTCCACCGACAATCCGTGGCCGGTTAAGGTCGACGGATCAGGCAAGCTGGACCTCTCGGTAGACCGCGGAACAGTGGGGACAGAGACGACGCTACAGGGGAGCGCTCTGCCCGCCAACACGGAGCTGACTCTCCGATGGTGGAGCATGACCGGTAACCGAGTCTCCTCGACCGGATTCTCCGACTCCTCAACGGATCTCGGCACAGTTCAAACGGACGCCAATGGCGCGTTCACCAAGACAATCGCGATTCCGGATGACCTTGGTGGCCAGCACCGTCTCGAAGTCGTTCAGGGGGACAAGGCGCTTGCCGGTGCTGGCGTCGTGATCGAGCCATCCATCGTCTCGATCACGCCAACGCAGGCAACATCCGGTCAGGACATCACGGTCCACCTGAAGGGGCTTGGCTGGACGACCTATGACAACACGTATGCCGTGACCTACGACAACTCCTATATCGGCTACGTATGCGGCTTCAGTACGAACGGCGACGTCACGTTCACAATCAAAGCGACTGGCGGCCCGGGGACACATATCATCGACCTTTATCCGACGATCTACAAAGGGAAGGACGCCCGGCCGAGCGTCTACTCGGTGCCGCAACTGAGCTACTCGACCGATCATCCAGCGCGGACGACACCCGCGGTCCGCATGTCGATCGTGATCACGAAGTAACGCGAGATAAGCGCGGGAGAGTTTCGGACGGGCGACACGATCTGGTGTCGCCCGTCCAGGGTATTGCCGGTGTGCAAAAGCTAGGCTCGATTACGACGGCAGACCTTCATGGCGACGATCACCGGTTCCGATGCCATCGGCTGGTTCCACCGCTGTCAGACGTTCTCGCGGGCAGATTCTATGGAAAATCTCTCGCGGGCTGCCAGATGATACCGAAATGGCCGCCGCCGCCGAGCACGAAGAGTCAGGATGATGACGATGATGACGAGTGTAAGGTTAGACATTATTCGAATGTGTCCTTTCGTGCCGCGCCTGTCGTCAGTTGTGCCTCATCCGTGGTTGAACCAACCAACGGAGGATCGTATGAATGCGAATAATGCAATTGGTCGTGCCAGTGCGGCGCGGCATTGCGGAAAACGAAGAGTATATCCAGAACGAAGCGGCCATATCTCAGGAATGGAGGATATTATTGCTGTCGCGTGACCAATTCGACGCTTTGTTGACGTGGGCATAATCTCTATTTGGTTGACGCGCGCGCAGGTGAGGCCGCAGCGACGCCAGCGCGGCATCGGCAAAGCCGGAAGGCGACCACCGTGCATGTCATCGTGGTGGCAAACGACCACCGAGGGTGACAATTCAATGGTCCAAAGCGGTTTGCAACACCGTTGGCCAGAAATGGAGCAGCCGCCTCCCGGTCAGTGCTGCGTAGGCGACCATAGTGGATTTCCCAGGAGTCATTCGTGAGGCCGCAGCCGAAGAATCTCTCACGCTCATGACCAACACTGGTCAGAGATTCGCTCGGTCATCCTCGAGAAGTTGACCATCACGTAATGTGTCAATTACCGAGCGCGGCGAAGAATCTCCTATCGCTCCCGATCGATAGGCGAACGGGAGACGGAGAGATCCTTCGGCTGCGGCCTCAGCGATGGCCACGCGTACGCCGACCAGTGTTGGTAATCCTTATGCTATTCAGCGTAACGGAAGCCCGGCGCTCCATTTCTCGGACAACGGTTTAATCATGCCATGAACCGGACGCTAAGCCGGTCGATGCTCCGCGACCACTTGATTACGCAGCGTCCCGACCCGCTCGATCTCAACTTCAACCACGTCGCCAACCTTCATTTGCGGCGGATGGGCCGGAGTACCGGTCATGATCACATCACCAGGTTCAAGTGTCATCACGCGGCTGATGAACTCAATCAACGTTGGGATGTCGAAGAGCAGCTTGTCGGTGCCCGACTGCTGGCGCACCTCACCATTGAGCCGTGTCGTGAGGGTCAACGTCTCCGAGGCGCTGATACCGGTCGCGATGGATGGACCGATCGGACTGAAGGTGTCGAAGCCCTTGGCCCGCACCCATTGGCCATCCTTAAACTGGTAATCGCGCGCGCTCACATCGTTGGAGCAGGCAAAGCCGAGAATATAGTCGTCGACGTTGTCAGCTTTGACATAGCGCGCTCTCCGGCCAATGACCACGGCCAGCTCACCCTCGCTGTCGACGTGCTCAGGACCGTCCGGATAGACGATATCGGCCCCATGACCGATGATCGAGCTCGGCGGCTTGAGAAAGATAATCGGGTTTTCGGGCGTTTCGAACCCAGGGGCGTCCTCGGTCACGTGATCGAGGTAGTTCAGGCCGATCGCGACCAGCTTGCTGGGCTGAACCGGTGCCAGCAGCGTGACATCATCGACTGAACCAACAGACGTTCCGCGAGTCAAGTCGCCAAAAAACTCACCTTGCGCCTCGTAAACGACGCCATCTTCCAGCAGACCAATCGTCGGCCGGCCACCACGTTCGAATCTCACGATATGCATCTAGTCTCTCCCTACTTCCCCAGTGTGGACCGAGTCCTGATTCGAGCCGGGGAGTCAGGGGGTATCATCAGTGCAATGGAACCGGTGGTCAAGATGCGGACGATGGTGAATTCATCCCGCGGCTATTTCGCGGCGGAATGCAGGCAGGGAGTATCTATTGAGCTCATCGTATCGGGACGTACTCATCGAAATTGAGTCACAGGCAGACGATCGTGACTGGCCAATCATCGGGCCGGAAAAGGGAACATTACTCGTCCAACTCGTGCGCGATCACAAACCGAAGCGCATCCTCGAACTCGGCGCACTGGTCGGCTACTCATCGACCTTGATGGCAGCCAACCTCGAAGCCGGTGGCAAAATCGTGAGCATCGAGATCGATCATGTCAACGCGGAGATGGCGCGCGAAACCCAGCGGCGGGCCGGAGTGACCGATCGTTGCGAGGTTATCGAGGGACCCGCTCTCACGACGATCTCGACACTCAGTGGGCCATGGGATCTGGTCTTTATCGACGCGGCCAAGGAGCAGTATCTGGCATATCTCAAGGCCGTCGAGCCGTTCCTGGCTCCCGGAGCAGTCGTCGTCGCCGACAACGTCAAGATCTTCGTCGACGAAATCGCGCCCTATCTGGACTACGTGCGGAACTCGCCTCGCTACCAAAGTAGCTACCACGACTTCGGCAGCGACGGCATGGAGGTTTCCACGCTAGTTGGGTAGCGACACGGCTCAGATTCGAATGTCCGGGTGCATTCCGAGCGTCAGCAGCGGTTCGAGATCCCGCAACAAGGCGTCGATCTCCCGATGGTTTTCGGCGTCAAGCGTTGGCGCTCCCGGCGCTCGGGTTCGTGACGAGGCAATAATCCCGCGCTTCACCAGGATCTCTTTGTAAATGGCATACGTGTAAAGCGCCTCATAGTTCAGCATCGGGAGTAGCTGCGTGTGGAGACGGCGGGCTTCAGCCTCGTCGCCTCGTTCGAGCGCGTTCCAGACCAGCACCAGCGCGTCCGCCACCTCTGACGCGGGCATCGTGCCGCAGGCGCCCCGTCGATACTCCTCCAGCATGAAGCGGCCACCCATGCCGCCCATGATTCCTTTGAGATGGTCGCCAGCGAGCTGACGGATCTGCGTAATCACCTGAGACGAATGCTCCGACTCTTCCTTGATAAAAGCGACCTCCGGAATTTCACGAAGCATCTGCGTCAGCAGCGCTGGACTCATCGGCGTGCCGACCGGCCCGAGATTATTCTGAATCCAGACTGGCAGCCCCCGACCGGCTCGTGCCACCGCTGCATAGAACTCTGGAATCTCACTGGCTGGTGGATGCTTGACATAGGGCGGCATTGCGATTACCGAGTCGGCGCCGATCTCGGCTGCGTGTTGCGTATAGAGAACAGAGGCAGCGGTGCTAATGCCCGAAACTCCGATGACGACCGGCAGTCGACCTGCTGTCTGCTCGACCAGGATCTCGGCAACCCTCAGTCGTTCGGCATCCGTCAAGATGATCGCTTCGCTCGCGTTCACTGGCGCGACGATTCCATGCGCGCCAGCCATCACGCAGAATTCAACGGCCCGGCGGAGCGACTGCTCGTCAAGCTCGTTTCGCTCATCGAACGGAGTCGGTGGAATGGCGTAAACGCCTCGAAAAGGTGACGCGCTGGTCGATACATCCATTCGATCATCCTTCCCTTCGTTCGTGACGGCAGACGCAGGCTATCTATGATGCTGCGAGAAGAACTGCCAGATGGTACTCGTCGCGTCCAGGGCGGTGGACGGCGCGTCGAGGTGCAGCAATTTCTGCAGGGCCGGTTTGCCCGGCGCTCCCGGCCACTGATGACCCGCACCATCAATTGTAATCAGTTCGACGCTCCGTCCGTCCGCACAGCCCGCGATTGACGTGGTGACTACACCGTTCACCAAATTGTTGGGTGGATCGCACCGATCGATAGCTCGCCAGGTGGCGTTCAAGTCCGGGATCGCCGGACCATCGATGTGCGCCGTGCCCTCTCCTTTACCACCGTTGTAGCGAATCCGCGTATCGTTCGTGCCATGGATGTGGATGATCGAGACAGGGTTCGGTTGAGGGCACGTGCCAAGCATCGTGGCCGAATCGGGTCCGATCGCCGCGAAGAGCGAGGTGTTACAGGCGAGCGTATAGGACATGATACCGCCATTGCTGATGCCGGTAGCGTAGATACGCGACTGATCGACATTCGCCTCGAGGCTGATCTGCTGGATCATGGCCGTGATGAAGCCGACATCGTCGATGTTCTCCGTTGCCGGGCGTCCGCAGCAGCCACCTCCGGTATTCCAGGCGGCCCCGACGCCGTTGGGATAGGCGACGAGAAAGTGCTGACTATCCGCTTCACGGTCCCAGCCGTAGGTCCGTTCAGCTTGCGCCCCATTACCATATCCACCATGCAGCATCACCACCAACGGCGCGCTCCCGGTCAGCTCGGCTGGCCGATACACGATGTAGGTGCGCCTGAGGCCGCCTACCGTCAGCGCGTGCGTCGACGAGCCGACCGGCAACGGCGCCACGCTCGTAATCACGTTCCGATCGGCGATGTACCGTCGCACCGCGATCACGCCGACGGCCAGGGTCACGCACGACAGGATCACGGCGACACTGCCGCAAACCATCCAGGGCCAGACCCGATGTTTCCTGACCGAGTTGTTCGGATGAACGTTTGCCATCTACAGACTACCGGTGGGTATCAAAGCCAGGGCGGGCCGATGCCGCAACTCCCAGCGCATTCGTTCGCGTTCGCCGCAAGTATAGTGTCGGAGTACCCGGGAGACGTGTCCAAACCCGTGAGCGATATGGATAATGATGATCAGGCGTCGTCCGGATGAGAACTGGGCGCGTTTCGCAAAGACCGAGAACGGGGGACAACGCCATGAGTCGCAGCAAACTTCGTGTTGGTGTACTGGGTGCGGGGGATTGGGCCTTTTCAGCCCACATTCCCGGCTGGCAGCGGGATCCACGTGCCGAGATCGTCGCCATCTGCGACGTGGAGAAGAGCAAGGCAGAGGAGTTCGCCCAGCACTTCGACATTCCGCTGGCAACCGATGACTGGCAGGCGATCGTCGGCCGCTCAGATATCGACGTGATCGACGTCGTCACGCCATCGCATACCCATTTCGAGCTCTCCTGGGCAGCCCTCGAAGCGGGCAAGCACGTCCTGTGTGAGAAGCCAGTCGCCTATGATTTTCGCGAGACCATCGCGTGCCGCCAATCTCGCGCGAAGCAAAGGACTGAAGACCAAGCTCGGCTTCACATTCCGCTACAGTCCCGGAGTGCAATATGCCAAGTCGCTGATCGACGACGGCTTTGCCGGCACGCCCTTCATCTTCAATGGTTACGAGCAAAACTCCCAATGGCTCAGTCCTCAGACCCCATTGCGCCAGCTCGATCCGAATGCGGACCCGAACCACCTTCAAACGTCATCGCTCGAAGGCTACGGTGCGCCGATTATCGACATCAGCCATTGGTGGGTGGGCGCCGACTACTCACGAGTCGTCGGCACGATGCGCAATTTCGTGCCGGAGCGTCTGGTACGCGGTATGGAGGGCTTGCAGCGCATCAACATCGACGACGGCGATATCTATCTGACTGAGTACACGAATGGCGCGATCGGCTCGATCCAGTCCAGCTTCGTCACCGTCGGCAACTATCCGGGCATCGAGGCACGACTCTACGGCAGCAATGGGGCGATCATCTGCCGGCTGGTGGAGGAGTTCGGCGTCGCGGAGACCGTTAAGTTGGCAACCCCGGACGGCGTCGAATTCAAGGAGATGGAAATTCCGCAGCGCTTCTATCCGGCTGGAGGACATCCACGAGAATCGTGGCGTAGTCTCTTCTACGCCAACCTCGTCAAGGATTTTATCGACGAGATCGAAGAGGGCGGCGACCGCAACCAGGGAAACTTCGACGATGGTGCCTGGGTACAGGAGACGATCAACGCGGTCGAGCGCTCCTTTCACGAGCGCCGCTGGGTCGACCTCCCGCTGGAGCGCTGAGTGATGAACTCAAATCCCGAGCAGGCTCCAGCCTTTACACAGTGGCTCGACGACGTGCTGACGGCCTACTATCGCTGGCACCCAGTCAATGCCACCTTCATTGGAATGCATCAGCACGACGATCTCCTTCCAGATCTCTCAGAGCAGGGGCTCGACGATGTCGCGACGGAGGCGGCTTCGTTTCTGGAACGGCTGACGACGCTGCCGGATGAGTCGCTGACTTCAGCTCAGCTCATCGATCGACGGCTGGCGGCCGGGATGCTGGCAATCGAGGGATGGGAGCACCGCGGCGACCATATGTGGCGCGGCAACCCATCACTGGCCATCGGGGAAGCCGTCTTCGGGATCATGAGTCTCTTCCTGCGTGACTTCGCTCCGTTGCCGCGGCGGGTCGAGGCGGCGGTTGCCAGGCTGCACGCGATCCCGATGCTGCTGCGGCAGGCCCAGCAGACCATTCACTCGGCACCCGCTTCCTGGACACAGCGCGCTATCCGAGAGTGTGATGGGACCCTCGCGTTTCTCAGCAACGGTATCGATCTGTTGATGGCCGAGAACGGGATTGTGGATTCGCGGCTCCGATCCACCGCCGATCACGCCGCCAAGGCAGTGACTGGATTTCGCACCTACCTGAACGGCGAACTTCTGGCCAACCAGATCGAAATGGTCGGGTGTGGCGAGGAGATGCTCGATTTACTCATCAGGCAAGGTCATCAGCTCGATCGATCCGCCAGCCAGATTGAGGAACAAGCCTGGAACACGCTGCGCCAGACCGACGAACGCATGACCAAATTGGCGATGGAGCTCGGCTCCGCCGATTGGCGAGACGCACTCGACCGGCTGGCCAGCAACCATCCCACCGCTGAAACATACGAGCACCGCTATTATGAGGTTTGGGAGGGGGCGCATGATGCAGCCGTTGAGCGTGACCTGCTAACCTGGCCCGACTACCCGATACGCTATGTCCCGCGACCCAGCTGGACGCGCCAGGCGGCACCGTATCTCTATTTCCTCTTCTACCGTGCGCCGTCCGCCTTCGATTCGGTTCCGATTGTCGACTACTTGATCTCGCCGCTCAACACTGTGGCACCGGAATCGGAGCAGGAGCGATTCTTGCGCGCAAACAACGAGAGCGTGATAAAGCTCAATCACGTGGTCCATCATGGCGGCATCGGCCACCAGGTTCAGAACTGGCACGCCTACCGGGCGGAATCGCGCATTGGCCGCATCGCTGCCGTCGATTGCGCCTCGCGTATTGCCATGCTCTGCGGCGGCACCATGGCGGAAGGCTGGGCCTGCTACGCCAGCGAACTCATGGAGGAGACCGGCTTCTACACGCCTCTGGAGCGACTTTCACTGGCGCACACCCGATTGCGCATGGCTGCGCGCGCGATCGTCGACGTTCAACTGCACAGCGGTCGGATGACGCTCGACGAAGCAGCCGGCTTCTATCAGGAACGCACGGCCATGACTCCGGGCGCGGCACAGCAGGAAGCGGTCAAGAACAGTATGTTCCCTGGCGCAGCCCTGATGTACTTAACCGGAACCGACATGGTCTGGCAGCTACGACGTGATCGAGAGCGGGCCGAGGGGAGCGACTTCAGCCTGCGCCGGTTTCACGACACGTTCCTGTCCTATGGCTCCATTCCAGTGAGCTTGATCGCCGATTCCATGACGGCGTCGACGGGAAACCAATCGACATAAACACACAGAACGAAAGGAGAGCACATGCGATTCGAAGGAAAAGTAGCGCTCATCACTGGTGGGAACTCTGGTATTGGCGAGGCGACGGCCGTGCGGATGGCTGCCGAAGGGGCCCGCGTGGCGATCGTCGCACGTGATCGCGCCAGAGGTGAGGAACTCGCCAGTCAGATCGATCAGAAGGGCGGAGAGGCCGCTTTCTTCGAGGCGGATGTGACCCAGGAGGACGCGGTAAAGCGGATGATCGAGGCTGTCGTCGAACGTTTCGGGCAAATCGACGTGCTGGTCAACAACGCCGGAATCATTAACTTCGGTTCGGTGATTACCGCCGACGTCGATGAGTGGGACACGTTGATGGCAACCAACGTCCGCAGTGTCTTTCTCGTATCGCGCTACGCCCTGCCGCATATGATCGACGCGGGCGGCGGAAGTGTGATCAACCTGGGCTCGAATTTGGGACTGATCGGAACCCGTGGGGCTGCCGCGTACGTCACGTCGAAGGGCGCGGTGGTGCAGCTCACCCGAGCCATGGCACTCGACCACGTCGACAACGGGATTCGGGTCAACTGCGTTTGCCCCGGGACGATAGACACGCCGCTTGTCCAGCGTCAGCGGGTCGGGCGAACCGAGGAGCAACTGCGGCAGTCGGACGAGCGGCTCAAGCAGCGGCATCCGATCGGCAGGATGGGCACGCCAGAGGAAGTGGCATCGGTCATCGCCTTTCTGGCGAGCGACGAGGCGTCCTTTGTGACCGGCTCATGCTACTCGGTCGATGGTGGCTACATCGCGCAATAGCGTTCTGCGTAAATGGCATCACATCTGGGGGCATCGATCGTGTCGGACGCATTAAACAAGGATAGGGGAGGCATGCCATGGCAACCTACATCATGCTCAGCACGCTCACCGATGAAGGACGCAAGACAATCAAGGATCGGCCGGAACGAATCCTGGAGGTAAATCGCGAGATTGAACTGCTCGGCGCTCAAGTGATTGAGCAGTGGGCGCTGCTTGGATCCTATGACTTTCTCAACATCGTGGAGGCACCGGACAACGAGACCATCGCTCGCGTGTCGCTTATGCTTGGATCTCGGGGAACAGTACAGTTCCTTACAATGCCTGCGCTGCCAGTGGAGGCGTTTATCGGCGGAATCAAAGGGGATTGATCAGGTCCACACAATGCTGAAATGTTGTCTTCCAGCCATTGCGCGGACCTCCGGTTGACGGTGTCACGTGTCTCGAAACGACGCCGGATCTCACGGCAGAGCGGGTCATTTGCTGAGGCGTATGGCGATGATTCCGCCAGCGCCACGCGTCCAGCTTCCCGGTGTCCAGGATGGCAGGCCGTCGGGCGCCTGAATAATGTAATCGTTGATCAGCGTCGCTTGATGCTGACACGGCGACTTACAATCCGAAACCTGAAAGGCAGCGTAGGCGACGATGTAGAAGAAGTTGTCGCTGCCGACTTTCTTTGGCATGGGGTTGTCTGTTGCGAGTGGCACGAACATCACGCAATTGAACGGATCCTCTGTGTTTGCCTGGCACCCTTGGACACCGGCAACGAGCTGATTGGCTGGGCCGGCTTTTACCCCTTCATAGCCCATGAACCAATCCGGTAAAGTCTTGCCTGCGTTGTTGTCCTCCTCAGCCAGCCCTTTGAATCTATTACTGGCGATCCCGCAATCATCGATTTGAGGTCCGTGCACAACAAACGTCTGACCGATGGCGGCCGGATTGATTGAGTACTTACCGCTTGTATCTATGACGATCGGCATCGAACCTCCACTGAGGAGCTTCGCACTGGAGCCGCACATAATGAATGGGCCGCCACTGCCGTTCGGCTCAACCGCTTGCGCGTGAGCCGTCGCGCTAGCTCGCGTCGTCACCGTCTTCGGAGCTCCAGGAATGGCCCGCATGAAAAAGGTTGGATGCGTCTCAGAGACAGTCACCGTAACACCGGTAGCGGTCGGCGGCACCAGCTGGTTGCAACTCGCCACCTGGGCACCGGTGTCATCAACGTAGGCGCAGGTGATCGTCTGTGTCGCATCACCGAGCTTGTTGGCAGTGGCCACACTGCTGGCATCGGGCCAAGCGGTGACAGCCAGGTTCGTCGTCGACCATTTGGTCAGCGCACGCGTCCCGGCAATCGCCGCGGCATCGGCGGAATTCTGCGTCGCACGTTTCTGGGCAAAGGCGTATCCGAGGTCGACCGCCAGGCCGAGCATGCCGACCAGCACGACCGCAAACCCCGCGGCCATGATCAAGATCTGGCCTTTGCTTCTGAGCCCACCACGCCAGTTGTTCCGAATCATGCGAATCACGTCATCACCTTCATCGTTGCGGTCGCTTTCAGGACGAACGGTCCAATGCCAAAGAATGAATTAAGAAAACCCGTCGTGATCGGTGTAAATGTGCGAGTTGCCGTAACCTTGATCGCCGCATTGCCCCCTATGGTGTTCCAATCTCCGGAGAGCGATACCGCCACGGCAGTATCAGATGGGACACCATGGCTCATAACGGCAGCAGTGATTCCGCTCGTGTCATTGGGCAACCGGGCACCGTACCGCGCTCCTTCGAATGCACCATTGCGCATTTGAACGTAGTCAAAGAAGGCCCGGCCCAGGTCGATCGTTCCGAACAGCAGCAGCAGGAGCACTGGCAGTGTGATCGCAAGCTCGACGAGACTCTGCCCGCGAGTTCGGGTTCGCGAATGGCGCACGGCGAGCGAGCGACCGAAATTCTCTTGCTCTTTTACCTGTCTGTCGCGCGCGCTCAACGTTGGCTCCATTTCATCGTGGTATTTCCGTGATTCAGTCAATCGAGTTGGTGGCCGTCGCGTGCATGGTGAAGGGACTGATCCCCAGGAAGCTCTGTGACACGAGCGAGAACGGCAAGTCTGCTCTCACGGTCACCTTATTCCCGGTCGTACAGGCGCTGGAGCACGTAACCGTCACATCGCCGGTGCTAAGCCCCAGGCCGGGCGCCTTGCTGACGACCCGCGACTTGATTGCCGAGGTGGCAGTCGGGGCGACCTCAGCGTATCGGGCACCCTCACGCACCGAGTTCGTCAGTTCCGAATACATGTAGACTCCACGGCCGAGGTCGATCGTCCCGAGAATGATCGTCAGAAAAATAATGCTGACGATAGCGAACTCGACGGTCGCCTGACCGAACCCGGCTCGCGTCCCAATCGACCGTCCCGAACGGTTACGCGAAAGAATCATTGTTGATTTTCTGTCGACCATTTTCATGGAATCCTCAAAATCCGCATCCATCTACTCCATCAGTTAACATGGTACGGGTCTATCTGCTGGCTCGCATCATCCCGAAGTCGTGTTTTCGTTAGTACTCCAGTCCTGAGGCTCATGGACGCGAGTACCCACGTCACAACAGATCAGAACGACGTCTGTCAAATAGGAAAGGTGGAACAGGTATGGCCGATCGACGAATCGAAGTGCTCTCACGCATCCTGGTCGAGTACTCGCTCGACGTGCAGCCCGGGCAGTTGGTATCCATCGCGGGTTCGCCACTTGCGGCTCCGCTGATCCGCGAGGTCTATCGTCGGGTCGTTCTCCGTGGCGGGAACCCACTCGTCCAGGTCTCAATCCCCGGGCTTTCCGAGATCTATTACCGCAACGCTTCCGATGAGCAGCTTCGCTACATTCGGCCGGATGAACGAATCATGCCGGAGATAGCCGACGCCGCGCTGAGTATCTTGAGTGACGCCAATACGAAGTCGTTATCGGGCGTCGATCCATCCCGGCAGCAAATGGCACGGCAGGCCAGGACTGACCTGACGAAGACCTATCTTGAGCGTTCTGCTGAAGGCAAGCTCCGTTGGTGTGTCACGCTTTTCCCGACCGACGCCTACGCACAGGACGCCGAAATGTCATTGGCAGACTACGAGGAGTTTGTGTACTCGGCTGGGTTGCTCGATGCCGCCGATCCGGTCGAAGAGTGGCGCAAGATTTCGCGAGAGCAAGAACGACTGGTCGAATGGCTCAGCGACAAGCGGACCGTTCACGTGACCGCACCGGGGACCGACCTCACCCTCGAGATCGCGGGGCGAACGTTCATCAACGCGGACGGCAAGTACAACTTCCCAGACGGCGAGATCTTCACCGGTCCGGTCGAAAGCTCAGTCAACGGCCACGTGCGTTTCAGTTTCCCGTCGAGTGTTGCTGGACGCGAGGTGGAGGATATCCGGCTCTGGTTCGAGCATGGCAAGGTCGTCAAGGCGACCGCCGAGAAGAACGAGGAGTACTTACTGCGGACGCTCGACACCGACGAGGGCGCCCGCTACCTGGGCGAGTTTGCGTTCGGCACGAACCTGGGAATCCGCCAGTTCAGCAGCAACATCCTGTTCGATGAGAAGATCGGCGGCACGATGCACCTGGCTGTCGGCGCGAGCTACCCGGAGACGGGCGGCACGAACGAATCCGCGATCCACTGGGACATGATCTGCGACCTGCGGCAGGAAAGTGAAGTACGTGTCGATGACCAACTATTCATGAAAGACGGTGAGTTCCAGGTTTGAAGGAAGCACGCGATTGCTTCGCACTAACGTACATCTGATGTCTGAGCGCCGTCTCTAGAACGTCGGGAGGCCGGGCTCGTCTTCGAACAGCCAGGAGATGTCATCCTCGAAGAGTAGGGCCGTCATGCGACTACCAGAGGGCTTCGCAAAGTAATATCCCTGCGCCAGATCGCAGTTGATGTCGCGCAGCCAACTGGCCTGTGCGGCGGTCTCGACCCCTTCGGCCACGACGCGCAGCCCAAGTGAATGAGCCACGCCGACCAAAGTCGAGACGATGTCTGAGTTCTCGGAATCGTGCGAGAGTCCAATCATCAATGAGCGATCGATCTTCAAGTAATCAATCGGCCAACGGCGTAGGTATCGCAGAGACGACCCGTCCGCGCCAAATTCGTCGATGACAATCTTGATGCCTAACTCCTTGAGCGATTGCAAAATCCCCAACGAGCGTTCGGGATCACGGATGAGCACGCGTTCGGGCACTTCAAGCGCAAGCATCGTGGGTTCGACTTGGGAGTGAGTCAACACGTTGGCGACATCGCGAATAACGTCCGGAGAGAAGAATTCCCGCTGCGACAGGTTCACGAAGACGAGCGGAGGAGGCTCGGCAAAACGCCAGCGGCGTACCTGCCGGCAGGCTTCGCGCAGCACCCATTGACCAATCGGCTCTATCAGGCCGGTCTCTTCAGCTAGCGGGATGAAGCTGGCCGGATAGACTAAGCCGTGGTTCGGTCGCTCCCAGCGTAGCAGAGCTTCTACCCCCATGATGACGCCGGAGTCGAGCACAACCTTTGGTTGATAATAGATCTCAAACTGCCCAAGGTCGAGCGCGACCTGTAGGTCCTCTTCAAGTCTCCGTCGTTCCTGCATCTCACGATTCATATCCGCGTCGAATATCTCGATCCGATTCTTACCCCGGTGCTTGGCCCGATACATCGCAACGTCGGCGTTATGCAGCATCTCTTCGGGTCGATCGAGCGGCGACGTACTGACCGCAATTCCGATACTGACAGTCACAGTGACCTCCCGCTCGCCGAACACAAATGGCACTGCGAGCGCGTCCATGATCCGCTTTGCGACCAAGGTCGCCTCGATCGGATCACGCATGTCCTCCAGCAGAATGACAAATTCGTCACCGCCGATTCGGGCAGCTGTGTCACTTGCGCGCTTCGATGTCTCAAATACAGCCGCGACAGATATGAGCAGGTGATCGCCGGCAGAATGGCCTAACGTATCGTTGATCTGCTTGAAATTGTCGACATCGATGAAGAGCACCGCGAACGGCCGATCAACGCGCGATGCGCGTGCCAGCGCCTTCTCCATACGATCGAGCAGAAGGGTTCGGTTTGGAAGGGTTGTCAACGGATCATGGAACGACTGCACCACCACTTCGCTCTCCTCTAATTTCGTTGGTTCTTCTCGCTGCACGTCCGGCGGTCGTTCAAGCACGCGGATCAGGCGTTCCAGACCGAGCCAACTGGAAAGACCAACCGCCGCGATCAGCCCAACGATCGTGTCGTGCCACGGTGTGGGATCTCGAAAGTAACGCCATGCAAGCAGCCCACAGACGATCGTTGTCGCCACTATCAGCACGACCAGCGGCCCGAGGAGCAGTACCGAGACCACGGCCCCGATGCACACGCTTGCCAGCATCACCCCCGTGATCGCGACCAGCAACATCAAGCGACGTGTCAATCGGGAGCCCACCCCTCTGGGCTTGGACGGCATGTTCGTCACACTCCGACCCGTCGTGTCGTCCGGTCAGACATTTTGCAACCCGCCGTTCCATTAATCGCCATGAAATTGATGGCGCCAGGCGTTCTCTCATCGTTTCGGGTCCTGGCCAATGTCACCGGCTGTGACGGACCATAAATCGACGTGGCAGTGTGGCGCCGCCCGCTCGGTTACGTTTCGCTTTTCCCTGTTTGCGAGGTGACTCAAACCCACCGGCAGGCGATCCGGCTCTACCAAATTCGCCCTGCACCAGACTGCCGATTTTTGCGATCACTTCCGGGAGGCACGGGCCCCCACATAGCTAAAATGTACTGGGTGGGCCCCGGTACTACAACGGACCTCTGTCTTAGAAAGAGAGGGACATTGGTACTATGGCGCTGGGCGACGACGACGAAGAATGTGTCATCCAAATCCGAGCCCGTATGCCACCTATCACGCTCGACCGATGGACCGGCGAGGAACCTCAATGACGTGCGACGGCACGGAAATTCGGTTGTTCAGGATAAGCAGCGTGGAAGATGGAGTGATCCGGGCTGCACGCCTGTCCAGGTCCAGGCCGAGGATTATCCTCATGTGGAGGGAATTACGTGCTAGTTACCAACGCGGGCGGCAAGCATGCGTGTGCCTGACGGGCTTGACACCTTGGTGCCGGTTTCTTCGGTGACCAGGATTCCATCGAAACTGGCCAGGGCTTGAGGCATGGTGATATAGAGGGTTCCTCGCCCCTGATTATCGATTGGCAGCACACCCGCATTGACGTGATCGCTGCCGCGCGTCATCCAGACGACGTAGACATGCCCATCAGGAGCCTTGGGCAATCCCTCGACCACCAGAAGCGCGGCGTTGCGGGTTGGATTCATGATCACCCCGCCCTGCGCCCCAGAGGCAACTCCTGTCGTCTGCAGGTTGGTGACGAACCCGTTCGGACCACTGACCACCTGCGCGATGGTCTGCTGATTTTCCTTAAGAACCGATAACTCGGAGTTCTTCTTGTCGACCTGATCCTGCATCCGCGAGCCGTTCCACGCAAGGAACAATGCCAGGACCGCAACTGAGACCGCCGCCACCCAACCCAGTCGAGTCAGAATCGTCGCAACGTTGGAACGAGGTGGGGCACCGATCGTGAGTAACTCATTTTCGGGTTCGGATCGGACACGGGAAAGGAGCGATCGTCGAACGCGAGCCGGAACTGAAACGGGCTCCGCGATGAACGGAAATAGATTCACCACTTCGCGCTCAGTCTCGACCAGGTCGCGACATTCTGCGCACGACAAAAGATGCAGCTCGACCTGCTCTACTTCGTCAGGCTCGAGAGCTCCGAGAACATATGATGCCGCCAGGTCACCGATGTGGGAATCATCTTCCAGCATCAGTTCCGCGCACCCTCCTCCGTACCCAAAAAATCCTTCAGTTTCTGCATCGCAAGACGCATCCGCGTCTTCACGGTTCCGAGTGGTTCATTCAGGAGCGCCGAGATCTCCCGTTGTGTAAACCCCTCGAAATAGGCTAACTCTATAACGCGTTGCTGAGGCGCCGGTAGCTTCTCCATCGCCGTGCGAATGCGATCACGAAGCTCAGATAGCTCAGCTGCTTCCTCAACGTCAGCGGACCTGTCGACCTCACCCCGAAGAACATCAGTAATGTCTACCGAATCGGCCCGGCGTGGCCGCCGCTGGCGTTTCCGGAGTTCATCGATCGAGCGGTTATGCGTGATGCTGAGTAACCAACTCGCGAAGCTTCCTCGCGCCAACTCGAATCGTCCTGCCTGCTGCCAGGCACGCGTGAACGATTCCTGAAGTATTTCTTCGGCCACCAGCCCATCGCCGACGATCCGCACCGCGAATGAATAAACCGCCCGGGCATACCGATTGTAGAGCTCCTCCAACGCCGCGACATCACCGTCGCTCATACGACGGACAAGCTCAGCATCTTCGGATTCCCGAAGGTCAGCGTCCATACCAGCCGCTACTCGCGCAGCACTGCCGGTTGAGCACGGTGCATTTCAATATACGTCTGGATCGTGCCAAGAGGATGCATCCCTCTCCTCACGATGGCTCACTTCACATCCCGCAATCAAAGTATACCCAACCCAACCGGCTTCCCTCTTGTTACCGGAGAACCGAACCCGCGTGTGTGCTAGGATTCTCAAGTTAGACTCGATCTCGCATTGCCGCGTTCCCAGCATAACGCGCTCATGGTCGGCGAGTGCGATACGGACGAACTGGAGTAACCGATGGTGGCTCGGCGTAAACGTGTGTTTTCCGGAATTCAGCCAACCGGGGAAGTTCACCTCGGAAATTACCTTGGTGCCATCCGCAACTGGGTCAGCCAGCAAGATCTCTACAACAACATCTTTTGCATCGTCGACCTGCACGCGATGACGCTGCCGTATGACGCGAAGACTCTGCGCGCCCGGAATATGGATCTCGCCAGCATCTTGCTGGCGGCCGGAATTGACCCGGCTCGATCGATTCTATTCGTGCAATCAGATGTCCGCGAGCATACCGAGCTGACCTGGGTGCTAAGCACGCTGGCGACCTTTGGTGAACTCAGCCGCATGACACAGTTCAAGGAAAAGTCTAAAGGCAGTGATCGCGTTGGAGCGGGCATCTTCATTTATCCAGCGCTCATGGCTTCCGACATTCTTATGTACGACACCGATCTCGTCCCGGTCGGTGAAGATCAGAAGCAACATATCGAACTCACACGCGACGTCGCTATTCGCTTCAACAACACGTTTGGCGATACCTTCGTCATCCCTGAGCCGGATATAAAACCGGTCGGCGCCCGCATCATGTCACTCGAAGATCCCCTGAAGAAGATGAGCAAGAGCGATCCGAGCCCGGCCAGTCGAATTGAACTGCAGGATTCTCCGAGCCAGATACGCAAGAAGATCCGGCGCGCGGTGACCGACTCCGGCAGCGAGATCCGCTTCGACCAGGAGAACAAGCCCGCCATCTCCAACTTGCTGACCATCTATTCGCTGATGTCCGGCATGTCGATTCCGGAGATCGAAGAGCGCTACTCCGGCAAAGGTTACGGCGCGTTCAAGGGAGAGTTGGCCGATCTGGTGGTCGAGCAGATGGCTCCGATGCAGCAGCGCCTGAGGGAACTGACGGAAGATCCAACCGAGGTGGTTCGAATCCTCGGTGAGGGAGCCGAGCAGGCACGGAGCATGGCGAGCGCCAAGATGGAGCGCGTACGCGAAGCAACCGGCGTTGGCTTGCCGCATTTCGACTAGGTGGCGGTCGGCCGGAATGCTTCCTGCTGCTCAACGTGTTAGACACATCAACGCGAGACAGTTCCGAGTACGAGGGAGAGGAGCGGGTCAATATGCCGATTGAGGACGGCGCAACAGCGCCAATGTTCGCCCTGAAGGATGCGACCGACGAGAGTAAATACGATCTGGCCGAGGCGTTACAGCACGGACCGGCGCTGCTCGGCATCTACAAGTCCTCCTGCCAGGCGAGCAAGACCGCATTCCCCTTCCTCGAGAAGATTCATGAAGCCTATTCAGACGGAGAAATCACGGTCTGGGGCATCGCTCAGGACACGCCGAATGTCACACGCTCATTCGCGCGCCGCGCAGGCGTCACCTTTCCGATGCTTGTCGACAAGAACGACTATGAAGTGTCGCGTGCTTTTGACATCATGGCAACGCCCACGATCTACCTCATCGACACTTCAGGCACCATCGTCTGGCAAGGGATGGGATTTCAGAAGCCGGCCATGGATGAGTTGAGCAAGAAGGTTGCCGGACTGCTCGGTACGAGTCCGCTCGATCTCACTTCAGGCACGGACGACGTCCCAGGCTGGGTCCCCGGCTGACCATCCAAACACTTGTCCTAGGTTCTAGGACGTCAGGCAGACAATCGAGCAAGAACGGCCATCCGGATGCGCGTGGCCAGGCAACTTCGTCGAGGAGCACACGAGAAATGCCCGTCAACCCGTGGCATGACGACCCCGAACTGCTGCCGCGGCTGAAGAAGATGATGTGGGAGACGATGGCAGAAAGGTCCAATACCATGAATTGGGACCAGATCCCGATCGAACAGGTCTACACCGGGATTACGCGGCAGGTCGTCCAAGGTGAGCGACAGACTCTCGTCCGCTATATCTACCAGCCGGGATCGGTCTTTCCCACTCACCAGCATCCGCAGGAGCAGATTACCGCGGTTCTCACTGGAGAAATCGAATTCGATGTTGCCGGTGCGATTGCCAGCCTGGGTCCAGGCGACGTCGCGATTATTCCTGGAAACACGCCGCATGGCGCGCGGGTGACCGGCATCGAGGTGGTCGAAACATTGAACAACCTCAGCCCGCGGCGCGATCAGGCGCCTGGACCGGAACACTAGCCGGTGGCTTCGGAGAACAGGAGTGACGCGTGACCAGCTATCGATCGCAACTTGACCTGAGCGGTCGTCGCGCGCTCGTCGTCGGCTGCGGAGGAATCGGGCAAGCCTGCGTCGAGGCCCTGGCCGAATTCGGCGCGGCAATCGTAACCGCGGATATATCGCCCGAACTGTCAGAGCAGGCAGCCGAGGCCGCTCGCAAATTTGGTCACGAGACGTTCGCCACCACAGTTGACGCCAGCAACCCATCCTCAGCGGGAGAGTGCGTGGGCTGGACCGTCGAAAAACTCGGCGGACTGGACATACTGGTCAATGCGGCCGGCATCAATATTCGCAAACCGGCGTTAGAGTTCGACCCGGCGGAGTGGGAACGAATCATCGCGGTCAACCTGTCGGGCGTTTTCTACGTCACGCAGGCAGCGGGCCGTATCATGGTCGAGCAACGATACGGCAAGGTCGTGACGATCTCCTCTGTGTCGAGCATGGTCGGCCACCCGAACCTGGCACCATACGGTGCGTCGAAAGGCGGACTGGCCGTGCTGACCAAGACATTGGCCGTCGAATGGGCACCATTTAACGTCACCGTCAACGCGGTTGGCCCAGCCTACACTGAGACACCGTTGACGAGCATCTACTTGAAAGAGCCTGGGCGGCGCGAGGAGATCGTGCGTGACATACCGATGGGACGTTTGGCAACGCCGGAGGAGTCCGCGGCCGCCGTCCTCTTCTTCGCGTCCGATGCTTCCCGCTTCGTGACGGGCCAGACGCTCTACGTGGATGGCGGTCGTACCGCGGATTAGCACACACCGATATCGACTAGGCGTCCGGTCTCAATACGATCAGGCCCGCCGCGACAAGTAGGGTCAGCCACAGGACGGCGACGGCAATCAGGATAGCGCTGACGAGCAGACCAGCGACGAGAAGCACGCCGGTTCCTCCATAGAAGAGGGACCAATACACGCGCAACCCGTTTCGCCGCGACTGCTCTCTACGCCGGACCAAAATCTCCGCATATTCGTCGATTTGATCAGGATCATCCAGATAGGCCAATCGCGCTACCTGCAAATGCCAGCGTCTGGCAACGAGTTGCGCGTGGGGATGGACTGTGTCGAAACTTTGACGAAACGTGTGTCGCATCTGAGGCCTTACCCAACTTCGTCACCCGGCTGGTCATTCTTGAAAATATTTCTTTTGTTCGGACAGATCGACTTTCGAATCTACCCACTCGTTCTTGTCGCAAAGAGCGGCCCACCGTTCGTAATCAACCGCCAGCGTCAGGTTCGAAATAACCACTCTGGCATCCGAGTATACTTGGGGTCATCTGGTCTATGGCGCTTCAATAAAGCGTGAAAAAGATGTGCGTCTTGTCAGAAGAAAGATTGACAGGTGGAACTCGACACGCGGATCTCCGCATTGCCGGTGCAGAGAACGTCGCTCTTTGGTCGCGAGCACGAACTTTCCGCGATTCGTGACGATTTGCTGCTTTCCGAAAAGCGACTAGTGACGTTGACCGGTGTCGGGGGGTGCGGCAAGACCCGGCTGGCCGTTCAGCTGGCCGCGGATCTCGCACCTCACTACCCCCAACGAACCTGGATAGTGGAATTAGCTCCGACCACCGATGCTGATCTCGTGCCGATCATTGTGGCTACCACTATCGGCTTGGCCGAATTCAATGCCACCGACCCGGTAGCCGCGCTCAGCGTCTTCCTCACGGCACGGCCGGCTTTACTCGTCCTCGATAACTGCGAGCACCTCATCGACGCGTGCGCTGCGCTCGTCGATAGATTACTCAATTCCTGTCCAGACCTCCGTGTCATCGCCACAAGCCGCGAACCGTTGCGAGTCGCAGGGGAACACCAGCGTCGTGTTCCGCCGCTTGATACTCCTGACTCCGAGGCATCCGGGACGGTTGACTCGATCGCGAAATCTCCCGCAGTTAAATTGTTCGTGAGTCGCGCCCAAGCCGCACTGCCCTCCTTTAAGCTGACCTCCAGCAACGCCGTCACAGTCGCCCGAATCTGTTCCCGACTCGGCGGGATTCCTCTTGCGCTCGAACTCGCGGCCGCTCGCGTTCGTGTCCTCGGGATCGAGCAGATCCACAGTCGCCTTGACGACAGCTTTCGCTTCCTTAGTGGTGGTAGCCGGGTCGCCCCCACTCGTCATCAAACACTCAAGGCGGCGCTCGATTGGAGCGAAGCGCTGCTGACTGAGAACGAGCGAATGGTCTTTCGACGCTTGGCGGTCTTCGCCGGTGAGTTTCAGATCGAGACGGCCGAAGCGGTTTGCTCGAGCGAGAATCTCCCGCCGGCCGACGTATTTGATTCGCTCACAGGACTCGTAAACAAGTCCCTCGTCGTGGCGTTCGTCGGGGAAAGCGAGGCCTGGTACCACCTGCTGGAGCCGGTGCGACAATACGCCTTGGGGAAATTGCAGGATCGGGGAGAGTTTGACGAGACACGGGCATCGCACCTGGCCTTCTATCTCAATCTCGCCGAGCGATCTGCTGACGAGGTTCGGGGACCGAATCAAGAAGCCTGGTTGACGCGATTTGAAAGAGAACAGGGTAACTTGCGGGTGGCGCTGGAAAGTGCCTTTGAAGATGCATGCTCAGGGGCTGCGCTGCGGCTGACGGCCGGATTGGTTCCGTTCTGGGAGGCTCATGGACACCTGACGGAAGGGCTACGTTGGCTACGTGAAGCCCTGACCTTGCCCTCGAACCCGGCCAAACCGGGGTTGAGGATGAGCGCTATGCTTGGCGCCGGTCGGCTGTCATTTTTCTCCGATCATTCGCTGGTGTCGCAGTACACCGAAGCAGAGGAACTCACGACCGAGAGTCTCCGCCTTGCGCGCGAACTCGGCGACGAACCGGCGATCGCCGCTGCACTCTCTCACCTGGGGATGATTCATCGCCTGCAACGCGACGCTGAGATTTCGAGGGCTTGTCTTGAGGACGCACTTATTCGCTACCGCAATCTGGGCGATGAGCACGGAGTGATGCTGGCGATGCTGAATCTCGCAAGCACAACGATTATGCTGGGCGATGACGTAGAGGCGACTCGGCTTCTCGCCGAAACCTTGGAACGCGCACTGGCGCTCGGAGACTTGCGCTACACGGCAGTCGCCCAGGTGGGGCTTGGCCGTACGGCTCACTCCCACAAAGCATTCGAGCAGGCGATCCAGTTGATCGTCAGAGCGATGACGACCCATCTGCGCTTGGGCGATCGCTGGTTCGTCGCCTTCGACCTGCTCGCACTCGCCGACGTATTGATTGAAGTGGGGAGCTCGCGGGAAGGCGTCCAGTTGGCCGGTGCGGCCCAAGCGCTTTCGGACGTTCTGGGTACTCACGTTGGTGGGTTATCGTTTGAGAATGTCCATCGTGAGGTTGATGCGTTGCGACGAGAGAGCTGGTTTGAAAAGGTATGGAACGATGGATATGCACTCGAACCTCGTGAGGCGGTGCTAGCTGCCCGATCGCTTCTGGATGAGACGGGACATCACCTCCGGCGCGCGGAGCCTTCACCGCTGACCCGCCGAGAGCTCGAGGTGGCCTACTTGATTGCGGAAGGACGCACCGACCGGCAAATCGCCGACGCGCTCTTCCTGTCGGTGCGTACGGTCGGAGTCCATGTCCACCATATCCTTCAGAAACTCGAATTGCGCTCGAGAGTCGAGGTCGCTGCCTGGCTGAAGACTCATGGACTCGCCGAAGCCGACGTGCTTGAATTCTCGCCTCCAACGAAGTCTTGACCGGCTCGTCGCTGACCGCTCAATCTACGCATACGTAGAAAACCCCTCATCAAGAAATATAGAGCTTCCCGTGCCCAAAATAGAGAGCCTCCTCGTGGACCTCTGGATGGCAATGCCATCTTCTCGATTCATACTTCCATCACGATCAATTTGACGATGGACGTTTTCGGGCGCGACGCGCGATTGGCTCTGCTTCGCAATTTGAGCGCGCGCCATTCTCAATGAGGGCGGATATGTACGCATCGATGTTCCATCTCGACCTGGAGGGTCGCGCTTCGTCGCGCGATCGCGATCAGTCCGGTCGCGCTCTGGCGACGGCGCTGGGAGCCGTGCCGGGGTTCGTCGCGTTTATAGCGCTTGAGGCAGCGGACGGGTCGGTAGGCGGCCTCTGCATCGGCGTCGATGCCGGAACGCTTGAAGGCATGCGGCAGGTGATGGACGTGTGGCAGCGCGAGCGAGGACAAGCCGAGGTGTCCAATTTTCAGCCGCTCATTTCGGGTGAGGTCATCGTGCAGCGTGGTTTTTAGGCAGGGGACCGCAGCGCAACCGCTAGCACGATTACGAAGAGGGAAAATGACGTGGTGGTTGACGAACGAATAGGAGCATTTTCATGCAACGGGTGTCGGTGAGTAGATCCTGGCGATTGTTTGTCGTTCTGATTATGGTCGCGATGAGCCTGGTGATTACACCGGTGGCCCAGGCAGCGACCACGATCTCGATTTCCGACGGAGATTTGACGAGCCTCACCAACGCATTCAACACGGCGAACTCGAGCGGCACGCCGATGGTCATCGATCTCGCTACCAATGGCGACTAC
This sequence comes from uncultured Chloroflexia bacterium, assembly GCA_963785465.1. Lineage (GTDB taxonomy): Bacteria > Chloroflexota > Chloroflexia > Thermomicrobiales > Thermomicrobiaceae > CALAGB01. The sequence continues at coordinate 482,073 of CAWAVM010000013.1, forward strand.
GTTCTGACGACCCAGTATTATGACTCATATAGCGCAAACTACTCTGGGCTCCCTGAATTGACCGGAAACGTGACTATTCACGGTCATGGGTCAACCATCGAGCGAAGCCCGACAGCACCGGTGTTCGGACTCTTGAACGTGGCTTCAGGAGGCACGCTCAACATTGACAACATCACCCTTACCGGTGGCAACAACGATAACAACTGGTACAAGAACGGCGGCGCCATTTACAGCCACGGCACACTCACGGTGACGAATAGCACCATCACCGGAAACGCCGCGCCTGGCGGGGGCGGCGGGATCTACAACGAATATGGTTCATTGACCGTGATTGGCAGCACGATCTCCGGTAACAGCGTACCAGGATGTTATTTGTGCTCTAGTCCGGGCGGCGGTATTGCCAATGCAGGCAGCACGGCAACAGCCATGGTGGTCAATAGCACCGTCAGCGGCAACCACGCGGATTATGGTGGTGGTGGCATTCAGAACGTCAGCGGCACAACGACGATCGTCAACAGCACCATCGTTGATAATAGTACGACGAACTTTGGTGGCGGCCTATGGGGCTATTCTAGCGGTAGTATCACCGTCACGAATAGCATCGTAGCCAACAACAGCAGTTCCAACATCGCGTCAGGGGATAACGTTTACGGCTTGGTCACGGACAATGGACACAACGACATCGGCACCGATGCCTTACTCGGTTCGCTGGCCGACAACGGAGGTCCAACCCAAACGATAGCGCTCCTGTCAGGTAGTACGGCGATAAATGCCGGCGACGACACGGTCTGCAATGCGTCACCGGTCAACGGGCTCGATCAACGCGGCTACGTCCGGCCATCCGGTTCACACTGTGATATTGGAGCGTTCGAGTCTGGCGCCATCGCCAATGAGCCGCCGGTGGAAGCGCCGGATCAGGCCACTGTGATCGTCAACGAGGGTCAGACCGCCTCCAACACTGGCACCGTCACCGATGCCAACGGCGACACGGTGTCCCTCTCTGCCTCGGTCGGCTCCGTAGTCAACAATGGCGACGGCACCTGGAGTTGGAGCTTCTCAACCAGCGACGGCCCGAGCCAGACCCAGACCGTCACCATCGGCGGCGATGACGGCCACGGCGGAACCAGCAGCACAACGTTCAGCCTCGTCGTCAACAATGTCGCGCCAACCGCCACCTTCGTCACACCAGTTGGATCGATCAACAACGGGAGTACCTTCTCCCTTTCTCTGACCAGCCCATCCGATCCATCCAGCGCCGACACAACGGCAGGCTTCACCTATGCCTTCGATTGCGGTAGCGGCTACGGCTCCTTCAGTTCCAGTAGCTCGACCACCTGCACCGCCACCACCACTCCCAGCCAGAGCGTCAAGGCGAAAATCAAGGACAAGGACGGCGGCGTCACGGAATACACCGGGACCGTCAGCATCTCCAATCAGGCACCGACCGAGGCAGCGCATCAGGCGACCGTGACCGCCAACGAGGGGCAGACCGCCTCCAACACCGGCACCGTCACTGACTCGAACGGCGACACGGTATCCCTCTCTGCCTCGGTCGGCTCCGTAGTCAACAATGGCGACGGCACCTGGAGTTGGAGCTTCTCGACCAGCGACGGCCCGAGCCAGACCCAGACCGTCACCATCGGCGGCGATGACGGCCACGGCGGAACCAGCAGCACGACGTTCAGTCTCGTCGTCAACAACGTCGCGCCAACCGCCACCTTCGTTCTGCCGTCCACGCCGGTTAGCAGCGGGAGCAACTTCGCTCTGTCCCTCACGAGTCCGCAAGACCCGTCGAGCGTCGACACGACGGCTGGCTTCACCTATGCCTTCGATTGCGGCAGTGGTTACGGTTCCTTCAGTTCCACCAATAGCGCTACCTGTACCGCTTCAGCCGCGGCGACCCAATCTGTAAAGGCGCAGATCAAGGACAAGGACGGTGGCGTCACGGAATATACCGGTACCGTCAGCCTCGACACGACACCGCCAACCACCACCCCGAGTGCCGTCAATGCGGATAACTCCGCCTACACTTTCGGCACGTGGACAAACCAGTCAGTCTCGGTTTCTCTCTCGGCAACCGATAACGCCGGCGGTTCGGGCGTCGCTCACACCTATTACATCCTCGACAGTGGCAGCCAGACAGAGTACTCCACGCCCGTCACCATCAGTAGTGAGGGTAGCCACACCATTACCTTCTGGAGCGTCGACAACGCTAACAATGAAGAGACGCCGCACCACAGCGTGTCGGTCAACATCGACCTGACCAAGCCCACGATCAGTGGCGTCAGCAACCACCAGCCCCAATGGCAACGGCTGGTACAACGGCTCGGTCACGATTCACTGGACCTGCAGTGACGCCCTCTCCGGCATCGCCACCTGTCCCAGTGACCAGACGATCAGTGGCGAGGGGGCCAGCCAGACGCTCTCTGGTACCGCCACCGACCTCGCCGGCAACAGCACCACCGTCAACAGTAGTCCGGTCAGTATCGACCTGACAGCACCGACGATCAGTGGCGCAGCAACCACCAGCCCCAACGGCAACGGCTGGTACAACGCCTCCGTCACCATTCACTGGACCTGCAGTGATGCCCTTTCCGGCATCGCCACCTGTCCCAGCGATCAGACGATCAGTGGCGAGGGGGCCAACCAGACGCTCTCCGGTACCGCGATCGACAACGCCGGCAACAGCACCACCGTCAATAGCAGCCCGGTCAGTATCGACCTGACCGCGCCGACCATCAGTGGGGCAGCGACCACCAGCCCCAACGGCAACGGCTGGTACAACACGTCGGTCACCATTCACTGGACCTGTCAGTGATGCGCTCTCCGGGATCGCTACCTGTCCCAGTGACCAGACGATCAGTGGCGAGGGCGCCAGCCAGACGCTCTCCGGCACCGCCACCGATCTCGCCGGCAACAGCACCACCGTCAACAGTAGTCCGGTCAGTATCGACCTGACGGCTCCGGTGATCACCTATTCTGGTAATGCCGGTACCTACACCGTCGATCAGACGGTCACGATCACCTGCACGGCCACCGATGCCCTCTCGGGGATCGCTTCGACAACCTGTGCCGATATCAGCGCACCCGCCTTCTCCTTCGCCGTCGGCGCCAACACCTTCTCGTCGACAGCCACCGACAACGCAGACAATGTCGGCTCCGGTTCGGTCACCTTTACCATCATCGTGACGCCGAACAGCCTGTCGAACCTGACCCAGCAGTTCGAATCGAATTCGCGCATCGAACGCCAGTTGATGGCGCCCTTGACCGGTGTCAAGTGGGCCGAGGCCATGGGAAGCCAACAGTTGAAGACATCCTTCATCAACAGCTACATCATGCTGGTCAACATGCAACGTGGTCGCACCCTCACCAACCAGCAAGCGGACACGCTCATCCGGTTCGCCAGCACGCTGTAACCTCGGTCATCCGTGAAAGGGTGATGGACTCACCGTAGGTCGCACAGATAGACTGCCTCGTCACGCATGGTGGCGGGGTAGTCTCTTCATCTCGTGGAGCCGGTCCGGTCGAATGCGTTACCTATATTGCCGAGGGCTACCTTGACGGTGAGTTGGCTGCATGGGTGCAGCATCAAAATGCGCGCTCAGATTCGCGCTGAACGTGCACCCGATTTTCGCTGAGCGAACCCATACATTGATTCCGGTATACTTGGGACATAATCCTCGCGTTCGTCACGTCGACAGGAGAATTTCCAGCATATGCCGCCGGGAACGCTATTCCCCTGGTCATCGCTGCTTCCATCGGAACTCGTCGGTCGAGCGCGCGAGCATGAATTGTTGAGAACAAACCTCGAGGCGGCGCTGTCCGGCCACGGCTCGCTCGTGGTCATCCGCGGTGAAGCGGGCATCGGCAAGACATCGCTTGTTCGTGCTCTTGCCAGAGATGCGACGACGGTCGATTGTCTCGTGTTGACTGGTGCCTGCTACGACGCGGGCACTCCACGTCCGTACGGGCCGTGGCTCGAGTTGATCAGCAACTCGACGCGCACCAAGAATCTGCCACCGGCGCCAGCCCTACTCTTAGACAGCGCAAGGCTTTCGAGCGTGCCAAGTCCAGACGCATTCTTTTCGGTCCTCCGAGAATTCTTGGAAGCGCTCACGAAACGCGGCCCAGTTATGCTCGTGCTCGAAGACCTGCACTGGGCCGATGCTGAATCGCTCGATTTCCTGCGTGTCTTCGCCCGGCAGGTTCGCGACATGCCGCTCCTTCTCATCGCGACCTATCGCGACGAGGATCTGGTACCTAATAGTGCTCTGTACCAGTTGCTGCCACACCTCGTTCGCGAGTCGAACGCGCAGCGAATCGCGCTTCATCGACTCGATATGCCCGAAATACAGGAACTCATCAAGCTCCGCTACGGGTTGCCGCACACGGCTATTGTCCGTCTGGCATCGCATCTCGAGGCGCGCAGCCAGGGAATTCCGCTATACCTGCTGGAATTAATGCGGACGCTTGAGGAAGAGCAACGACTTCGCCGCACGCGAGACGGCTGGGTGCTCGGTGACATCGATCTGATCCACGTTCCCAAACTCATCAGGCAAGTCATCGATGGTCGGATCGCACGGTTCAGCCCGGAGGTCCGGCGACTGCTGGAGCTTGCGGCAGTGATTGGACAGGACGTTCCCTTATTTTTGTGGCGGCGGGTCAGCGGAGCGAACGACGATCTATTGAGTGAGGCTATTCAGATTGCCACACAAGCCCATGTGCTCGATGAAGGGCCATCAGCAGAGCTTCATCTCCAGTTCACCCACGCATTGGTCCGCGACGCTCTCTACGAAGGACTACCCCTGCCGCGAAAACAGATGTGGCATCGCCGGATCGCCGAAGCGCTGGCAGTCGAAGTAGACAGCGAGCCCGACACAGTTGCGCATCACTTCCGACAGGCGATGGATCCACGCTCGGTCGAGTGGTTTATCCGTGCCGGGAGCCGAGCCGAGCACGTTGCCTGGATGACGGCCGCCAGACACTTTGAAATGGCACTCGAGATGATGGGTGGCGACGATGGCGATTCAACTGAGCGAGGTTGGCTCCTTCTGCGTCGCGCCAAGCTTCTACGTAGCGCGGATCCGCGAACATCGCTGGCCATACTGGAAACGGCTGAGGCGCTGGCTCTCGATGTCTCCGACGCGGTGTTACTCGCCTACATCAAATACATCCGGGGCCAAACCCGTTGCCTCGCTGGGGAGATGCGGATTGGAATGGTCGATCTGGAGACGAGCATCGCTGAACTCGCTCGTCTGACTCCGCAGGAGATCGAGTGTGTTGAAGAGCTCGAGCGCGAGGGCGTTGTCCCAAGCCGTACTGAAGTCGACGGTTTGCTAGCGGCAGTGCTGGCAACCCTAGGTCGCATTGATGAAGCACTCAACCGCACCCGAGCGATCGTTGAGCGCCCTAACGGTGTATCATCGCGAGCCTGGTGGGCGCGCGCGATCGCACTTTCTCTCGAAGGTCGGTTTCGCGAATCAAACGAAGCATTTGCCATAACCCACGAGGCGTTGCTGCGCGCATCCGACGAGTCGAGCGTCGCGGTCATGTTGCTCTATCAACTCTCGACGGCACAGTTGCCGTATGGCGCGGACGACTTGGTTGAACGGCGGCGAATTGCGAGCGAGGGAGAGGCGATATGGCGCCGCTCTGGCGGCGCGCATGGCGATGTTTCTCCACGCATGGCGTGGTTGCCGCTCCTGCACTTAGAAGGAACCTGGGAAGAGGCGCGTGAACTGGCGCTGGGCGCTCTTCATTCAACGGATACGACGTCGGAAAAACATCTGGTATCCACCGTCATATTGGCGAAGATTGCGCTAGCGCAGGGAGATACGTCGTTAGCCTGGAAATGCGTGCATGAGTTGATTCCGGGTGGACCACAAGCGGTTCCTGGAAGCAATGACTTAGTGCCTGTTCTGACGCTGATGCGACTGGCGGCAACACTCTGCCTCGATGCTGAAGATCTGGCCGCCGCTCACGCGTGGCTCGATGCCCACGATCGGTGGCTAGCCTGGAGTGGCGCAGTGACGGGCCGGGCCGATGGTTATATCGCCTGGGCAGACTACCATCGCCATGCCGGAGATTTCCCACACGCAATTCAAGACGTGAGGCAAGCGTTGGAGCAGGGATGCGATCCACGCCAACCACTGGCACTGCTCTCGGCACATCGACTTCTAGGCGAAATCGAAGCACACACCGGGCGGCTGGCTGATGCCCGGGAACACCTGGATTCCGCCCTCTCCCTGTCCGACAGCTGCAATGCTCCTTACGAACGAGCGCTGACCCTCGTTGCCTACGCCGATCTCCATCGGCGTGCTGGCACGACAGAGTTGGCCCAAAAGGCGTTGGATGCGGCACGTCTCATATGCGTTCCGCTCGGAGCAACGCGAGCTGTGGCTCGCGCCGATGCGGTGGCGGCGCGTCTCGCTGATTTGACATCGGCTATTACTCAGACCGCGCCCACCGTTCTCAGTCCGCGCGAAATCGAGGTGCTGCGCCTGCTCGCAACCGGGCGCAGCAATCGTGAGATCGCCGAGACGCTCTTCCTGAGCATCCGTACCGTAGAACGTCACCTCACCAACATCTACATCAAGATCGGTGTGCATAGTCGCGCCGAGGCGATCGTCTTCGCCCATCAGCACACTCTCATCTAATCCCTCCACGCTACGTGGTGCGGTGGAACCGCACTGCGTGGTTTCCGCCACGAACTCCCAATTTCAATCGAGGGGTTTCGCGGATGCCGCCACTCCGGCCACACATTACGCTGAATCTCGTTCGGGGGATACGGCGTGTCCGTTACGTTCTTGAGCGCGACTGACCGGCGGACCCCCGAGCCTAATCGATTTTTCTCGAGTTGATGTTCAGTGTGGCCGTGCTTCGGCCTGTCTCGGCGACGCGACTCAAATCATCGTGAAATCGTGCTTTCCGCCACGCGCTGGATGAGCTTGCCGGCGATGTTGAACAACCGGCCACAATCACGACTGAATCACATATGGAGCAGGTGGGGGAGGGGCGACGAGATGTCACGAAAATCCGTGCAGTTGGGTGCAATCACGCGAGCAACCTGGATTCTCGAAACTCGTGAGGCGACGGCTACTGAGTGGTCCGATGACACATCATCAGAAGGGCGAACGTTGTGATCAGATCAGGAGCTCGCGCGGCGATATTCTTCAGCCTTTTGCTGGCCGCCCTCTTTGGATCTGCCAGCCAGGTTCTCCCAGCCTCCGCGGCTGCCGACACGGTGACGGATTGTTCCGATACTATCCTGTACTACCCGGGTACCACGAACCCGTACCCCGCCCCGGGAACCCTGCGGGCGGTGGTCCAAAATGCGACGGCGGGGGACACCATTAGCTTCACCTGCAGCGGAACGATATATCTGTCTGGGTTGGGGGTTATCTACATAGCCCAGAACCTGACGATCGACGGCAGTGGACAGTCGGTGACGCTTGATGGCGGGTCTGGAAACGGGGGGTGTGCTCTTGGATGGTTTGGGGTTGAAAACAACGCAAGCGTCACCCTGCGGAATCTGACGATCGCCAACTGCCAGACTGGGAAAACTAATAACGGCGGTGGTGGTCCAGCCGCAGTCAGCGTCAACCCCGGAAGCACGCTGACTGTCAGTAACAGCACCTTCAGCGGCAATAGTGACGGTACCGCTTTGGGCACTGGCGCCATCTTCAACGCAGGCACACTGAATGTCAGTGACAGCACCTTCAGCGGCAACCGCGGTACACACGGCGGCGGTATCCAGAACAACGGTTGCAACGCAGTACTTACCGTCAACGACAGCACCTTCAGCAACAATAGTGTCTACTATGACGGCGGCGGCATCGTTAACTACTGTGGCACCGCGACCGTGACAAACAGCACCTTCAGCGGCAACCTGGCCGCCCATTCTCCAGCCGGTGGCGGTAACGGTGGTAACGGCGGCGGCGGCGCCATCGCCAGCAGCGGCACGTTGACCGTCAGCAACAGCACCTTCAGCGGCAACTCCGCTACGGGTGGCGTTGGCGGCGCCATCATGAACTGGGGAAACTCAGCAACTGTGACCAACAGTACATTCAGCGGCAACACGGGTGGCGCTACGTATGTCGACGGTAGTGGCAATTTTGTTCATGGCGCTGGCGGCATATTCGATGGCGAATTTGGGAATAATACCCCCTCTGGTTCCGGCACGACGAAGCTAGTCAATACCATTCTGGCAGGCAACGGCGTCAACTGCGCCGGCACTCTACCGACCAATCAAGGCAACAATTTCGCCGATGATGGCACCTGTGGTGTCACCCAGGTCAGTACCAGCGATCTCAAGCTCGGGTCTCTCGCCAACAATGGCGGCCCCACTCAGACCATCGCCCTTGGCTCCGGCAGTGTCGCCATCAATGCGGGCAACGACGCAATCTGCGCCGCCGCTCCGGTGAGCAACCGCGATCAGCGCGGCTACACTCGTCCATCCGGATCACACTGTGACATCGGAGCCTTTGAGTTTGGCGCGGTCAATCCTATTCAGACCACCGCGCTCGGTGCCGTCTCCGGGTCCGGATCCTTCGCTGGCACTGCCTCCCTGACCGCCACCCTGACCGTCAATGGCACCGGCGTCTCTAATAAGTCGATCAGCTTCACTCGCAATGGCTCCTCTGTTGGCTCAGCCACCACGAACAGCAATGGGGTAGCTACCCTTTCGAATGTCAGCCTGTCCGGCATCAACGCCGGCTCCTACCCAGGGGCCATCGGCGCCAGCTTCGCCGGGGACTCCGGCTACACCAGTTCCAGCGGCACCGGCACGTTGTCCGTCTCCAAGGCCAACCAGACGATCACCTTCAACCTCTCTTCCTTGCCGCAAAAGTCCTGGGGCGATGCTCCCTTCTCGATCACCAGCTACGCCTCCGCTTCGTCTGGTCTGCCCGTCAGCTTCTCCACTGCTACTTCACCGATCTGCACTGTCTCTGGCGGCACCGTCACCATCCTGACCTCAGGCACCTGCACCATCAACGCGAATCAAGCAGGCAACAGCAACTACAACCCGGCTCCCCAGGTGCAGCAGAGTTTCACCGTCACGGATACCACCCCACCAACCACCACCGGCAGTGCCGTCAAGGCCGATAATTCCGCCTATACCTTTGGCGCCTGGACCAACCAGGCGGTCACTATCACCCTCTCGGCGTCCGATACCGGTGGCTCCGGTCTCGCCCATACCTTCTATACGCTTGATAGCGGAGCTCAGACGACCTACTCCGCGCCGTTCACCATCAGCACGGAGGCAAGTCATACGGTCACCTTCTGGAGCACTGACAATGCTAACAATGAAGAGACGCCGCACCACAGTGTCTCGGTCAACATCGACCTGACCGCGCCAACGATCAGTGGCGCAGCAACCACCAATGCCAACGGCAATGGCTGGTACAACGCCTCCGTCACGATTCACTGGACCTGCAGTGATGCGCTCTCCGGCATCGCCACCTGTCCCAGCGATCAGACGATCAGTGGCGAGGGGGCCAACCAGACGCTCTCCGGTACCGCCACCGACAACGCCGGCAACAGCACCACCGTCAACAGTAGTCCGGTCAGTATCGACCTGACCGCGCCGACGATCAGTGGCGCAGCAACCACCAGCCCCAACGGCAACGGCTGGTACAACGCCTCCGTCACCATTCACTGGACCTGCAGTGATGCCCTCTCCGGCATCGCCACCTGTCCCAGTGACCAGACGATCAGTGGTGAGGGGGCCAACCAGACGCTCTCCGGTACCGCCACCGACAACGCCGGCAACAGCACCACCGTCAACAGTAGTCCGGTCAGTATCGACCTGACCGCTCCGTCGATCAGTGGGGCAGCAACCACCAGCCCCAACGCCAACGGCTGGTACAACGCCTCCGTCACGATTCACTGGACCTGCAGTGATGCACTCTCCGGTATCGCCACCTGCCCCAGTGACCAGACGATCAGTGGCGAGGGGGCCAACCAGACGCTCTCCGGTACCGCCATCGATCTGGCCGGCAACAGCACCACCGTCAACAGTAGTCCGGTCAGTATCGACCTGACGGCGCCGACGATCAGTGGCGCGGCAACCACCAGCTCCCAACGGCAACGGCTGGTACAACGCCTCCGTCACCATTCACTGGACCTGCAGTGATGCGCTCTCTGGCATCGCCACCTGCCCCAGTGACCAGACGATCAGTGGTGAGGGGGCCAACCAGACGCTCTCCGGTACCGCCACCGATCTGCCGGCAACAGCACCACCGTCAACAGTAGTCCGGTCAGTATCGACCTGACGGCACCCACCATCAGCGGGGCAGCAACCACCGCTCCCAACGCCAACGGCTGGTACAACGCCTCCGTCACCATTCACTGGACCTGCAGTGATGCCCTCTCCGGCATCGCCACCTGTCCCAGCGACCAGACGATCAGTGGCGAGGGGGCCAGCCAGACGCTCTCCGGTACCGCCACCGACAACGCCGGCAACAGCACCACCGTCAACAGTAGTCCGGTCAGTATCGACCTGACGGCTCCAGTGATCACCTATTCTGGTAATGCCGGTACCTACACCGTCGACCAGATGGTCACGATCACCTGTACGGCGACGGATGCGCTCTCTGGGGTCGCCGCGACCGACTGTCAGAATATCAGCGCACCCGCCTACTCGTTCGCCGTCGGCGCCAATACCTTCTCGTCGACAGCCACCGACAAGGCAGACAATGGCGGCTCCGGTTCGGTCACCTTCTCCATCATCGTGACGCCGAACAGCCTGTCGAACCTGACCCAGCAGTTCGAATCAGATTCACGCGTCGAACACCGGATGATGGCAGCCTTGAACGGCGTCGAGTTAGCCGAGTCTTTGAACAATCAGCACATGAAAACGGCCTTCGTCAACACGTACATCATGATGGTCAACATGCAGCGTGGCCGCACCCTCACCAACCAGCAAGCGGACACGCTCATCCGATTTGCCAGCGGGCTCTAACGTTGGTCATCCGCGCAGAGGTGATGGCCGCTTTCGTATCGCTTCAAGTCTGTCCCGTCAGTGTGACCTGCCTGGGCACTCTGTGCGCACCAGGACATTGAGTTCAGTCACGAAAGCAATCGGTGTTCTCGAAACTCGTGAGACGTCGGGTAATAAGTAATCGGAAACTACATCAATAGAAAGGCGATGATCGTGATCAGATCTGGAGTTCGCGCGGCGACATTTTTCGGCCTTTTGCTGGCCGCCCTATTTGGAGTGGCCGGTCCAGTTCTCCCAGCCGCCGCGGCCACGTCGGTGGTGTCTACCTGCGACACGAATTCACTCTCCCAGGCAATTTCCAACGCGGCATCGGGCGACACTATCACATTTAGCTGTAGCGGCACGATTACTCCGCCTGCATCCGCGTGGTCCAACGGGTTTCAGATCGACAAGACATTGACCATCGACGGCATCGGGCAGAACGTAACGATCGATGGCGGTGGTTGGACATCGGCATTCTTTGTCTCGCAGAACGGGAACCTCACGCTCAATCATCTAACCGTCAAGAATGGCATGGGAGGAACCTACAGTTCGTGCATCGGGTGCGACACGGTCAACGTCGGTGGCGCAATAACCGTCGAACAAGGCACGCTGACCATCAACAACAGCACCTTCAGCGGCAACCAGTATTCCGGATTGATCGGTGGCGGCGCGATCCTCAGCGCCCTCGGAACCGTGAACATCGACAACAGCACATTCTCCGGCAACAGTACGCACGCAAATGGCGCCTCAATCATGAGCAATATTGGCACGCTTACCGTCACCCACAGCACCTTCAGCGGCAATACGGTCAGTGGTCGAGGTGGTGGCATCGACATCGAGGGCGGAACCGCGACTATCAGTGCCAGCACTTTCAGCAACAACACCGCTGACGCGTGGGCGGGGGAGGGGGTCGGCGCCGGTGTCTCCAATACCAGCGGCACGATGACTATCGCCAACAGTACATTCTCCGGCAACAACGCGGAGGCCGGCGGAGCCATTGGCAATAGCGGCACGTTGACGGTCATAAACAGCACACTGGTGGGCAACTACGCCAGTTCATACGCGAACGGGATCCTGACCGGTGTGCGGGACGGAATCTGGCTGGCTGGTGGAGGGGCCACGACGATCAAGAACACGATCTTGGCGAACGGGCCTCCCAGAACCGGACTCGATCCCTTTAACTTCGGTGGAAACTGTGTCTCCAACGGCACCCTCACCAACGGTGGCGGTAACCTCGACGACGATGGCACCTGTGGTGTCACCCAGGTCAGTACCAGCGATCTCAAGCTCGGGTCTCTCGCCAACAATGGCGGCCCCACTCAGACCATCGCCCTTGGCTCCGGCAGTGTCGCCATCAATGCGGGCACTGACGCGACCTGTGCCGCCGCTCCGGTGAGCAACCGCGATCAGCGCGGCTACACTCGTCCATCCGGATCACACTGTGACATCGGAGCCTTTGAGTTTGGCGCGGTCAATCCTATTCAGACCACCGCGCTCGGTGCCGTCTCCGGGTCCGGATCCTTCGCTGGCACTGCCTCCCTGACCGCCACCCTGACCGTCAATGGCACCGGCGTCTCTGGTAAGTCGATCAGCTTCACTCGCAATGGCTCCGCTGTTGGCTCAGCGACGACGAACAGTAGCGGAGTTGCCACCCTTACGAATGTCAGCCTGTCCGGCATCAACGCCGGCTCCTACCCAGGGGCCATCGGCGCCAGCTTCGCCGGGGACTCCGGCTACACCAGTTCCAGCGGCACCGGCACGTTGTCCGTCTCCAAGGCCAACCAGACGATCACCTTCAACCTCTCTTCCTTGCCGCAAAAGACCTGGGGCGATGCTCCCTTCTCGATCACCAGCTACGCCTCCGCTTCGTCTGGTCTGCCCGTCAGCTTCTCCACTGCTACTTCACCGATCTGCACTGTCTCTGGCGGCACCGTCACCATCCTGACCTCAGGCACCTGCACCATCAACGCGAATCAAGCAGGCAACAGCAACTACAACCCGGCTCCCCAGGTGCAGCAGAGTTTCACCGTCACGGATACCACCCCACCAACCACCACCGGCAGTGCCGTCAAGGCCGATAATTCCGCCTATACCTTTGGCGCCTGGACCAACCAGGCGGTCACTATCACCCTCTCGGCGTCCGATACCGGTGGCTCCGGTCTCGCCCATACCTTCTATACGCTTGATAGCGGAGCTCAGACGACCTACTCCGCGCCGTTCACCATCAGCACGGAGGCAAGTCATACGGTCACCTTCTGGAGCACTGACAATGCTAACAATGAAGAGACGCCGCACCACAGTGTCTCGGTCAACATCGACCTGACCGCGCCAACGATCAGTGGCGCAGCAACCACCAATGCCAACGGCAATGGCTGGTACAACGCCTCCGTCACGATTCACTGGACCTGCAGTGATGCGCTCTCTGGCATCGCCACCTGTCCCAGTGACCAGACGATCAGTGGTGAGGGGGCCAACCAGACGCTCTCCGGTACCGCCACCGACAACGCCGGCAACAGCACCACCGTCAACAGTAGTCCGGTCAGTATCGACCTGACCGCGCCGACGATCAGTGGCGCAGCGACCACCAGCTCCCAACGCCAACGGCTGGTACAACGCCTCGGTCACCATTCACTGGACCTGCAGTGATGCCCTCTCCGGCATCGCCACCTGTCCCAGCGATCAGACGATCAGTGGCGAGGGGGCCAGCCAGACGCTCTCCGGTACCGCCACCGACAACGCCGGCAACAGCACCACCGTCAACAGTAGTCCGGTCAGTATCGACCTGACGGCGCCGACGATCAGTGGCGCAGCAACCACCAGCCCCAACGCCAACGGCTGGTACAACGCCTCCGTCACCATTCACTGGACCTGCAGTGATGCGCTCTCCGGCATCGCTACCTGTCCCAGTGACCAGACGATCAGTGGCGAGGGGGCCAGCCAGACGCTCTCCGGTACCGCCACCGACAACGCCGGCAACAGCACCACCGTCAACAGTAGTCCGGTCAGTATCGACCTGACGGCTCCGGTGATCACCTATTCTGGTAATGCCGGTACCTACACCGTCGACCAGACGGTCACGATCACCTGCACGGCCACCGATGCCCTCTCGGGGATCGCCTCGACCGACCTGTGTCGATATCAGCGCACCCGCGTACTCCTTCGCCGTCGGCGCCAACACCTTCTCGTCGACAGCCACCGACAACGCAGACAATGTCGGCTCCGGTTCGGTCACCTTTACCATCATCGTGACGCCGGGCAGCCTGTCGAACCTGACCCAGCAGTTCGAGTCGAATTCGCGCATCGAACGCCAGTTGATGGCGCCCTTGACCGGTGTCAAGTGGGCCGAGGCCATGGGAAGCCAACAGTTGAAGACATCCTTCATCAACAGCTACGTCATGCTGGTCAACATGCAGCGTGGTCGCACCCTCACCAACCAGCAGGCGGACACGCTCATCCGGTTCGCCAGCGCGCTCTAACCTCGGTCATCCGTGAAAGGGTGATGGACTCACCGTAGGTCGCACAGATAGTCTGTCCCGTCATGCATGGTGGCGGGGCAGTCTCTTCATCTCGTGGAGCCGGTCCGGTCGAATGCGTTACCTATATTGCCGAGGGCTACCTTGACGGTGAGTTGGCGGGATGCACCACGCATTGGCCAGCGCTCACTGACACAAATACTGCTTGTGCCCAGGCGGAGAAGGGAAAACATGAAGATTCCACCACTGTTCCGCGCAAAACTTGCGTATACTTTGCACGAATCACCAGATGGTAACCATGATCCGCGACAAGGACTGACGATTGCTAGCGGAAGCACCGCTCGACGGAGAAGCACCAGCAGGGTCGTTGCTCGTCGGACGCGAACGTGAGCAGCGCTTGCTCCACGATATGCTCGAAGGAGCGATTCGCGGTCACGGCGCGCTGGCGCTGATCAGCGGTGATGCGGGAATCGGCAAGACTGCGCTCGTACGCGATCTCGCGGCACGCGCGACCGAACGCGGCGTCCTCACCCTGACTGGTAGCTGCTACGACAGTGGCGCACCTCCCGCATATAGCCCCTGGCGCGAACTGCTCAGCGATGAACATCAGCGGCGCACGAATGATCAGTTCCCGCTTTCCAATGAAGGCTGGATGGAACAGGCGGCGACTCCAGATGCTTTCGTCACGACCTTGCACCGTAGGCTGGATATCGTGGCAGATCGCGGACCGCTGCTCGTGATTCTGGAAGATCTGCACTGGGCCGATCCCGAATCGCTGGAGTTCTTACGTCTCTTCGCCCGGCGTATTGCCACTCGTCATATTCTGCTGCTCGCGACCTATCGCGATACCGATCTGCCGTTCAACGACGCGCTGTATCAAGTGTTACCGCATCTCGTACGTGAGTCCGATGGGGAGAGGATCGTCCTGCATGCGCTCGACGAAGCGGCGATCGCCGCGCTCGTTACCAGACGCTACGGGCTGTCGCTACCCGATAAGACCCGCTTGACGACGAATCTCGAAGCGCGCAGCCAGGGAGTGCCGTTCTACCTGCTCGAGCTGCTACGAACACTGGAAGAGGAACAGCAACTGCGTCCGACAGCCGGCGGTTGGACGCTGGGAGCGATCGATCAGACTGGCGTACCACTGCTCGTCAAGCAGGTCGTTGATACCCGGCTGAAATCGCTCGGTGTCGGAGCGCATCGCTTGCTGGAGCGCGCTGCGGTCATCGGACGAAAGGTTCCACTCGCGTTGCTTCGCCGTGTCAGCGAGAGCGATATGGATAATGACGAGTTTGCCGACGCGCTTGAACGAGCAATGCGTAGTCACCTCCTCGCGGCGGAATCATCACCGATGCATCTCCAATTCACGCACACGTTGGTGCGAGACAGTTTGTATGAAGGCATTCCCCTCGCGCGGCGGCAAAGGTGGCATCGCGAGATCGCTGAAGCGCTCGTCGACGACGGGGGCATTCAGCCAGATGTCATCGCCCACCATTTCCGCCAGGCGTTTGACCTTCGAGCGGTAGGGTGGTTCGTCCGTGCCAGTACCCTGGCCGAGCGCATCGCCTGGGCCACCGCAGCCCATCATCTCGAAGCCGCGATTGAGATGATGGCGAGCGGCCAAACTGACCCAGGTGAGCGAGGCTGGCTCCTGGTACGCCGTGCTAGCTTGCTCCGCAATGCGGAACCGCGCACCGCGCTCGCGATCCTCGATACCGCGGAAGCGTTGGCGGTGGAAGCGCACGATGCGGTACTCCTGGCGTGTGTGTCATGCTATCGCGGGCAGTTACGCTGTGTGTCCGGTGAGTTGAAACCGGGGTTGGTCGATCTGCAGGAGGGCATCGCCGCGTTCGAACGGCTCACTCCCTCCGATCGAGCACGAGTTGCGCAGTTCGAGCGACACCCCAACGTCATGAGCCAGACCGACTTTGAAGGGCTGCTGGCCGCAGTCATGGCAGTAGTTGGGCGAATCGAGGAAGCGCTCACGCGGACGCAAGCGATGATTGACGGCACGAATGATATCTCAACTCGAGCCTGGGTGGCCCGCGGAGTCGCGCTGGCACTAATTGGGCAACCACGCGAAGCCAACGAAGCGTTTCTTCTCTGCCGCGATGCGCTGAAGGCTGTATCTGACGAATCGACCACGCTTACGATGATTCTCTATCAGATCTCTCTCGTTCAGATCCCGTATAGTGCAGATAATCTGGCTGATCGACGACGCCTGGGCGCCGAAGGCGAGGCAGCCTGGCTCCGCTCCGCAGGCGCACACGGTGACGGGTCGCCGCGCCTGCCGCGCCTGCCGGAATTCATGCTCGAAGGAAACTGGCGGGAGGCGCGTGAGGTGGCGCTGAGCGGCATTCAATCCTCCGAGACATCCGAGAAGCATCTTTTTGCGATGTTAAATTTGGCCCAACTGGCTCAGGCACAAGGCGACACCGTGCTCGTATGGCAGCTGATTCGCCGAGCGTTACCTGCCGGTTACCATACGATCCCGGGAAACAACGATCTCAAGCCGTCGCTCGCGTTAATGCGGGTGGCAGCAGCGCTCAGTCTGGATGACGGCAATCTGGTCGCCGCCCACGCCTGGCTCGAAGCGCACGACCGCTGGCTGGAATGGAGTGGTGCCGTGCTCTGGCAGGCCGACGGACAGATCCTCTGGGCCCAGCGGTATCGAAGCGCAGGGAACCTGGGACGTGCGCTGCAGCACGTCGCTCAGGCGCTGCTGCTGGCGCGCGCGCCACGCCAGCCGCTGGCGCTCCTGGCAGCGCATCGCCTGCAGGGCGAAATTGAGACGCAGATCGGCCACTTCGCCGACGCACGACGAGATCTCGACGCTGCGCTCGTGCTTGCCGAAGCATGTGCGGCGATCTATGAACGGGCACTGACGCTCCTCGCGCTCGCCGATCTTGAACGCCGCGTTGGCGAATCGAGCGCGGCCCGCAGCATGCTGGAAGAGGCACGGTCGATCTTCGAAGCACTCGGAGCGACCCCTGCCCTGGCACGAACTGACGAACTGTCCGCGCACCTTGGCGATGGATCAAGGGTGGAATCGTTCGCCGAGTTTGATCTGACCCCACGCGAGGTCGAGGTTCTCCGCCTACTCGCCAACGGCGGTCGCAATCGCGAGATCGCGGACGAGCTATTTCTGAGCGCCCGCACGGTCGAGCGACACATCGCCAATCTCTACGCCAAGATCGGCGTTACCAGTCGCTCAGAAGCGATCGCATTCGCCTACGCCCACCATCTCCACGAAAGCCAACCTCAGCAGTAGCGACCGGCGACCGCGAATAGCAACGGGATAGACCGACCACCACTGGTCGATACACCGCTAATCAGCCTGTGCCACCATCACGATGGATCCACTCATTCTCCACTTCGCGCGAACTACGTAGTCCTCGCCACCCTCGCGCCACGCCGCCACGGCCCCGCCACGATCGCGGTGTTCTACCGATGTGTCCTGACCGCGCAACTCCTATTGTGAAGCATGTTCGGGGGAGACGGCGTGAGGAGAGATCTCCGGATTGCTCTGAGCGCCGGCCCCTCGAGCGACCGAGCGCGGGAGAACGCGCGTGTCATGTATGTCGTTTGCACTTCAGCAGAAAGGTCTTCGCCGTGGTCAGATCGACAACACGAACTGCCATTATTTTCGTCTTCCTCCTGGCCGCTCTCTGGGGAGCAGCGAGCCCTCTTTTCCCAGCGCGCGCTGCAGGCACCCAAACGGTCGCTACATGCGACGAGGTGTCGCTAAGGCAGGCTATCTCCAGCGCCACTTCAGGTGATACGGTGAACTTTGCCTGCAGCGGCACGATCGCATTGAACGACCTGTCCGGCTATGCCTTCATGATCGACAAGGATCTGACCATTGACGGCACCGGGCAGGACGTGACCATCGACGGCAGTGAAAAAACCTCAACGTTTTACATCCAGTCGAGCGTGACGCTCACGCTCAACGACTTGACGTTTAGCGGAGGGGTTGGAGGAAGCTACTCAGCATGTGACACCTGCGGCACCCTTAACATCGCTGGCGTTATCACCAATTACACCGGCACGGTGAATATCAGCAACAGCACGTTCAGCAACAACATTTCCACCGGGATCATCGGTGGCGGAGTCATACTGAATTCACCTGGCACAGTGAACGTCACCAATAGCACGTTCAGCAGCAACACGGCCTACGGATCCGGCGGCGCGATTTTGAACATCAGCGGCACCTTGAACGTCAGCAACAGCACCTTCAGCGGCAATCTGGTTCGTGGCAACGGTGGCGCTATCGACAATGCTGCGGGCACGACGACGATCAGCGGCAGCACCTTCGACGGCAACACGGCGAACGCATATAACGCTGAGGGATCGGGCGGTGGAATCTCCAATGAGGGGACGATGACCATCACCAACAGCACATTGAGCGGCAATGTTGGTCAGGTCGGTGGCGCAATTGCCACGTCCTACGCGCTCAACGTGATCAACAGCACATTGAGCGGCAACTCCGCAGCAATATGGGGCAATGGCATCGTTACCGGGATTCACACCGATTTTACGCTCGCTGCAGGTGGAACTACGACGCTCCTCAATACCATCCTCGCCAACGGCCCAGTTCGTGGGAATGATGGAATTTTCGACTACGGCGGCAACTGTGTGACCAACGGTACGCTCACCGACAAAGGTGGCAACTTCGACGATGATGGTACCTGTGGTGTTTCTCAGGTCAGTACCGCCGATCTCAAACTCCGTTCATTGGCCGATAATGGTGGGCCGACCAAGACGATCGCGCTGGGGACCGGCAGCGCCGCCATCGACGCGGTCTACTGTCTGATAGCTACCCCAACGGATCAGCGCGGCTACGCACGGCCACACTATGGCCTGAAAATTTGTGATAGCGGTGCATACGAAGCTGGTGCGGTTGCACCAATCCACACGACCACGCTGAGTGCGATCTCCGGCTCGGGGACCTACGCGGGGACCGCCACCGTGACGGCAACGCTCACCGACAGCGGAACCGGCGTGGCGGGAAAGTCGATCGCCTTCACACTTAACGGCACGAGCATCGGTTCCGCCACCACCAATGGCAGCGGCGTCGCCACCCTGTCGGGCGTCAGTCTTGCGGGCATCGACGCCGGCTCCTATCCTGGTGCGGTCGGCGCCAGCTTCGCCGGTGATGCCGGGGACACGAGTTCCAGTGGTAGCGGTACGCTGACGGTCGCCTCAGCCAATCAGTCGCTTACCTTCAATCTTGCGACGCTCCCCGCGAAATCGGTTGGCGATGCGCCGTTCAACGTCAATAGTTATGCCAATGCCTCGTCTGGACTAACGATTGCCTTCAGTAGCGCCACTCCGACGGTCTGTACCGTTTCGGGCAGCACTGTCACAATCGTGAACTCGGGACTCTGCACCATCAACGCAAATCAAGCCGGAAACGGCAACTACAACGCAGCGGCACAGGTTCAGCAGAGTTTCAGCGTGACGAATCCGTCCCCACCCGTCACGACCGCAAGTGCCGTCACCGCCGACCATGCGACGTATACCTTCGGCTCGTGGACGAAGCAGGCCGTGACGGTGAGCCTCGCGGCAGCCGACAGCGGCGGACCGGGTATCGCCAACACGTACTACACGTTGGATGGGGGGAGCCAAACGACCTACACTGCTTCGATCTCCATCAACACCGAAGACAGCCACACCCTTACCTTCTGGAGTGTCGACAACAACTCCACCGAAGAGACACCGCATCAGAGCGTCTCGATCAAGATCGATCTCACGGCGCCGACGATCAGCGGCACGGCAACCACCAGCCCCAACGCCAACGGCTGGTACAACGCCTCCGTCACCATTCACTGGACCTGCAGTGATGCGCTCTCCGGCATCGCCACCTGTCCCAGTGACCAGACGATCAGTAGCGAGGGAGCCGACCAGACGCTCTCCGGCACCGCTACCGACCTGGCCGGCAACAGCACCACCGTCAACAGTAGTCCGGTCAGTATCGACCTGACCGCGCCGACGATCAGTGGCGCAGCAACCACCAGCCCCAACGGCAACGGCTGGTACAACGCCTCCGTCACCATTCACTGGACCTGCAGTGATGCGCTCTCTGGCATCGCCACCTGTCCCAGCGACCAGACGATCAGTAGCGAGGGCGCCAACCAGACGCTCTCCGGCACCGCCACCGACAACGCCGGCAACAGCACCACCGTCAACAGTAGTCCGGTCAGTATCGACCTGACCGCGCCGACGATCAGTGGCGCAGCAACCACCAGCCCCAACGCCAACGGCTGGTACAACGCCTCCGTCACCATTCACTGGACCTGCAGTGATGCGCTCTCCGGCATCGCCACCTGCCCCAGTGATCAGACGATCAGTGGCGAGGGAGCCAACCAGACGCTCTCCGGCACCGCCACCGACAACGCCGGCAACAGCACCACCGTCAACAGTAGTCCGGTCAGTATCGACCTGACGGCGCCAACGATCAGTGGCGCAGCAACCACCAGCCCCAACGGCAACGGCTGGTACAACGCCTCCGTCACCATTCACTGGACCTGCAGTGATGCCCTCTCCGGTATCGCGACCTGCCCCAGTGATCAGACGATCAGTGGCGAGGGCGCCAACCAGACGCTCTCCGGCACCGCCACCGACAACGCCGGCAACAGCACCACCGTCAACAGTAGTCCGGTCAGTATCGACCTGACCGCGCCAACGATCAGTGGCGCAGCAACCACCAGCCCCAACGGCAACGGCTGGTACAACGCCTCCGTCACCATTCACTGGACCTGCAGTGATGCCCTGTCCGGCATCGCCACCTGTCCCAGTGACCAGACGATCAGTGGCGAGGGGGCCAACCAGACGCTCTCCGGTACCGCCACCGACAACGCCGGCAACAGCACCACCGTCAACAGTAGTCCGGTCAGTATCGACCTGACCGCGCCGACGATCAGTGGCGCAGCAACCACCAGCCCCAACGGCAACGGCTGGTACAACGCCTCGGTCACCATTCACTGGACCTGCAGTGATGCCCTCTCCGGCATCGCTACCTGTCCCAGTGACCAGACGATCAGTGGCGAGGGGGCCAACCAGACGCTCTCCGGTACCGCCACCGACAACGCCGGCAACAGCACCACCGTCAACAGTAGTCCGGTCAGTATCGACCTGACCGCGCCGACCATCAGTGGCGCAGCAACCACCAGCCCCAACGGCAACGGCTGGTACAACACGTCGGTCACCATTCACTGGACCTGCAGTGATGCCCTCTCCGGCATCGCTACCTGTCCCAGTGACCAGACGATCAGTGGCGAGGGGGCCAGCCAGACGCTCTCCGGTACCGCCACCGACAACGCCGGCAACAGCACCACCGTCAACAGTAGTCCGGTCAGTATCGACCTGACGGCTCCAGTGATCACCTATTCTGGTAATGCCGGTACCTACACCGTCGACCAGACGGTCACGATCACCTGCACGGCCACCGATGCCCTCTCGGGGATCGCCTCGACGACCTGTGCCGATATCAGCGCACCCGCGTACTCCTTCGCCGTCGGCGCCAACACCTTCTCGTCGACAGCCACCGACAACGCAGACAATGTCGGCTCCGGTTCGGTCACCTTTACCATCATCGTGACGCCGGGCAGCCTGTCGAACCTGACCCAGCAGTTCGAGTCGAATTCGCGCATCGAACGCCAGTTGATGGCGCCCTTGACCGGTGTCAAGTGGGCCGAGGCCATGGGAAGCCAACAGTTGAAGACATCCTTCATCAACAGCTACGTCATGCTGGTCAACATGCAGCGTGGTCGCACCCTCACCAACCAGCAGGCGGATACGCTCATCCGGTTCGCCAGCGCGCTCTAACCTCGGTCATCCGTGAAAGGGTGATGGACTCACCGTAGTTCGCACAGATAGACTGTCCCGTCATGCATGGTGGCGGGGCAGACTCTATCAACTACTTGCATTGTTTGGCGCAGGTGGGATTCTTGCTGAACAATGTCTACCGTCGCGACGATACCCCTGCATAACGCACTACCAGTCTGTGTTCAGAGCATGGTCGGTACCAAAGATTGATAGGATTGATCAGTCGCCGTACCGTTTCAGTCCGGGTCCACCTTCTGTCACCAATCGAACTGTCTTCGTGATCAGTACAATGCCCGGAATGGTGCCGGCGTCATGGCCGTTAACCAGAACGAGCAATAATTCACCTTGAACGGGCGCTTGAGGCCTAGTCGACAAGGCTTGACGAATTGGCACGCAACAGCGGAAGATACCAGATGCGTGACGCAATGAACGATCCAAGGAGGATAGATGGCAGCCACCTCGATGATAGGGCAATCAATCCCACGAATTGACTCACCACAGAAAGTCCGCGGACAAACCCAATTCACGGCCGATCTCAACCTGCCGGGCATGTTGCACGCCCGGTTAACGACGGCATATCAGGCGCACGCTCGCATCGTGAGCATTGACACGAGCGCCGCCAAGGCTGTGCCGGGCGTGGTCGACGTCTTCACCGGCAAGGATCTGATTCCGGATGGACCAGAGCCGTCCGAGCGCGCACGTGCCATGCTGGCCCGCGACAAAGTTGTGTACTACGGGCAACCGATTGCGGTTGTCGTGGCCACCAGCGAAGACGCTGCCGCGGAAGCCGCCTCGCTCGTCGAAGTAGAGTACGAGTCGCTCGGCGTCAACGTCGATCCAATCGAAGCAATGAAGCGCAATGCGCCTCCAGTGCGACAGCTAGGTCAGGAGGGTGGTTCGGCCGAAGCTCAGGCACACGCCACCGTCTCCGGCGGTCAGGAAATCGACACCTCGGATCTCGGACCCAACGTGACGACCGCAATGGCCTTCAGGCGTGGCGATGTCGCCAAGGGTTTCGCCGAAGCGGACGTCGTCGTCGAGCGCACATACGTCACTCCGTTCGTCCACCAGGGATACATCGAGCCGCACGCGACAACGGCCGTTCCCGATCCGATGGGCAACCTGACAATCTACACCGCTACTCAGGGTCAGTTCTACGCGCGCAACATGACCGCCGATACGCTCGGGATGCCGCAGAACCAGGTAACGGTTATCCCGATGGAGGTCGGTGGCGGCTTCGGTGGCAAGACCGTGCTGCTCGAGCCACTCGCCGGGACCCTGGCGCTACGCACACGACGACCGGTGAAGATCGTGTTGACTCGCATGGAGGAATTCGTGCTGGCGACTCCAGCACCCGGTTCGGTGATCACGATGAAGACCGGCGCCAAGAAGAATGGTGAGATCACTGCAGTTCAGGCCAAGGTCGTCTTCGACTCAGGATGTTACTCTGGCACGCCAGTCAACGTCGCGCTGATGGCGATCGGTGGCTACTACCGTTGCGAAAATCTCGACCTCGTCGGATACGAGGTGCTGACCAACAAACCAGGGGTTGGTGCCTATCGTGCCCCTGGCGCACCGCAGGCGACCTTCGCTATCGACCAGCAGATCGACGAGATGGCCCTGGCGCTCGGCTGGGATCCGCTCGAATTCCGACTCCATAGCTGCTCGGTCGAGGGCGATCCTCAGCCGAATGGCACGCCGTGGCCAGCAATCGGCCTAAAGCTCGTCCTCGAAAAGATGCGCGAGCAGTCGATGTGGCAAGAACGCGGCAAAGAGGCGAATGTCGGTATCGGTGTCGCCGTTGGTGGATGGCCGGGCGGAATCGAACCGTGTGCTGCCAACATGCGGGTCAACACAGATGGGACGCTCTCGCTGGCCCTCGGCTCGGTCGACATCAGCGGCACCAACACCGTCATGGCGATGATTGCCGCCGAAGTGTTTGAGCTCCCGGTCGACAAAGTAAAGATCGTTACCGGTAACACCGATAGTGCCCCCTACACCGGCATGAGCGGTGGAAGCAAGATCACATACACGCTCGGGCCCGCCGTTCGGGCCGCCGCTGAAAACGCCAAGCAGCAGGTGCTGGCTATCGCGGCGACCGAGTTCGAGGTAGCTCCGGAAGACTTGATCATGAGAAATGGTCAGATTGAGGTTAAAGGTGCGCCGGACAAGACCATCTCGCTGGGTGATGTCGCCGCGTTAAGCATGACCTTCGGCGGCAAGTACGAGCCGGTCTACGGCAATGGCAAGTCGGCGGTGCAAGATCGCGCGCCGGGCTTCTCGGCCCAGATGGTCAAGATGCATGTCGATCCCGAGTCCGGTGAAGTGGCACTGCACAAGGTCATCGTGGCGCAGGACGTCGGCACGGCGCTCAATCCGGCGCTGGTAATCGGCCAGGTTATGGGTGGTGCGACGCAAGGTATCGGTTGGGCGCTACACGAGGGTCTCGTGTATGACGATAATGGTCAGCCGCTGAACCCGAGCTTGATGGATTACAGCCTGCCGCAGGCCGACCAGGTGCCGGAGATAGAAGTCAATCTGATCGAGCTGGCATCCAAAGCCGGGCCATACGGTGCCAAGGGTGTCGGCGAGCCACCGGTCATCCCGACCGCCGCGGCCGTCGCCAATGCCATCACGAACGCCACTGGTGCGCGTATCTCGACCCTGCCGATCACGTCACAGAACGTTCAACAGGCCATGGCGAAGAAGTAAAGGCCGTCGAGTGGCCCTCCACTCGTAATCGCGTCGCTCGCATTCCCCTCTCCCAAAATTGGGAGAGGGGATCAAGGGTTGAGGGTCGGTACTACGGCAAGAGTGCTGCGGTTCATCTTCCAGGTTGATGGTGCCCTGGACGGGCAAACGTCTCATCAGTAACGAAAGGGAAAGCAGAATGCGGAGCTTCGTGTTGAGCTCTTACCGCACACGATGGCCGCGCATCGGTGCGGTGCTCGCACTGGGAGTGGCCGGCACCACCACCTTGGCCAGCAGCAAACTAACCAAGACTCAACTCCTCTCGATCCTCAATTTCGCCGCTCTATTGATCCACCAGTTCGAGGAGTATCAGACTCCCGGGTACTTCCCGGGCCAGTTCAATCGCGGCCTCTTCAAGAGTGACAACCCCCGTAACTATCCACTCAACACGGACGCGTCAGTGTGGGTCAACACCGTGATCGCCTATCCGGCCTATATCGCCCCGGCAGTCTTCCCGAAAAAGAAGTGGCTCGGGTTGGGCACGGTCTTATTCGGCATCGGCCAGGCGGTCGTGCACGGGATCGTCTTCCCACGCCGGGCACGAATAGGAAATAGCGCGTACACGTACGCGCCCGGTGCGCTGACCGCGCTGATGCTGCACGTTCCGCTTGGCATCGCCTACATCAGGGCCGCTGGGGAAGACGGTCCAATCAGCCGCAAAGATTGGGCGAAGGGTGGCGCCTATCTGCTCGCTTTCGCTATCTTCGGCGTCGCCGCCCCGATCATCTGTCTGCGTGATCCGCATAGCCCGTACGCTTTCACCGAGGCGCAAATGGGTCCCTACAACACCGCCGATGATTGATCCATGACCACCTGACGCCTCCGACCGATCGGTTGCCGATTTCACTCCCTGGTATCACGCTCAACCGCCAGCATGAAGATGTAGTCGACGTCGGGAACTTCAATATCTTGCGACCCGAGCGCCGAAAGAACCTGAGCCCGATGCTGGGCCGAGTGCGTCCACACTTGCAGCAGGCCATCGCGACGGCTCAGCGCAAAACCGAACCAGGGCACGCTGAAGGTCGACTCGAGCCAGGCTTCGTCATTCCTCGACAGCATAGCCTGGTACGCCTTACCAAGCTCCAGTGATCGCTGAGCAAACCAAGGAGTGTCGTGTGAAAGGTAGTCGTCATCGTTAGTCACATCACCTGGATCTCGCCCTTGCAACATAAGCAGATACACGTCTTCCACCTCGACCAGGTGGGCAAGTGTCTCGCCGACAGAGCCAACTGTCCCCTTGGCAGCCCCGCTCAGGTCCTGCGCCGAAACCGCGGCGCAGACATCGAACACTCTTTGGTTGGCCCAGTCGTTGTAGAGAGCTAGTTGACGAAGGGTCTTCATTCAGTTAAATCCCTCTCTCGTGCGGACAGCCGTAAGCAAGTGGGTCGGCCTATCCACCTTCGTTCTGTCTCGTCAGATCCGCGATAGCACCGTGGTCAACGACAAATCCATTCTCGGACATTTGTTCTAACATGATGAAGCCATTGCTGTCTACTGCCAATTTTCACTGCTCCCGTCGCTATTGCTCGTAGGTAAGGTAGTATCTCGGGAGAGGAGTCGACTACGCCTTTTGCGAAAGGGACAGCATGGCTCTCGAACTCCATGTTCGTGGCGAAATCGAATACGGTCGCCTCGCTGAGTTTCACCAATCCGCCGAGATCTGGCGCAGCTACCGAGCCGCGAAAGGCTGGACCGTTCCTCGTATGCTGTATGCGATCTCCGGACCTATGAATCTTGTCGTGATGATCTTTCGTTATCCAGACGCCAACCGGCTTGAAGTCGAGGAGGTCGCATCGGCCGCCGACCCGGAATATGGTGAGATCGCCCAACGCCTCGGATTCCGCGAGCCGACACTGATGCACGAACTCTTTCACGTCGACGACGAATAACTGGGACACGGGTTGAGACCACGACCTGCGGTCACATCTTCATCTTCGACGCCTCCTAGCGGACCTATGCGGACCGCACGTCCCGACCTTGACGCCGTCATAAAAAGCCCGCATTGTTGCCCTGCCCGGCTTATGTGTGGCTCGACAGTCGTGCCGGCGTACATTCGTTGTCCGACGTCGATCCTGACATCTCGGGTCATGAAATCGGTAGTTTCACTATAGGAGAACCAAAATGTCGATTGGTGCCCAGCCGCGTGTTCGTTTGGCGACGCTGCCGACCCCACTCCAGGACGCAACACGCCTGCGCGAGGCTCTCGGTGGATCAGATCGCGCCCCGCGCATTCTAATCAAGCGGGACGATCTGACCGGACTCGCCTTTGGCGGCAATAAGGCGCGCAAGCTCGAGTTTCTCGTAGCCGATGCGATGCAACAGCATTCAACCGTGCTGATCACCGCCGGAGCGGTGCAGTCAAATCATGCACGGATGACCGCCGCAGCCGCGCGTCTGGCCGGACTGAGGGCGGCGCTTGTACTCACGTCATCGACCGAGCGACCTGAAGTTCAAGGCAATTTGCTCCTCGATCGTTTGCTCGATGCCGATGTCCATCTCTTGCTTCCTGACTCCGGCAAGACTGTCGACGAGGCAATGGAAGAGGTCGCCGAAACGCTGGAGAGCGAGGGCGAACGGCCGTACATCATTCCAGTTGGGGGTTCGAACGCTATTGGAGCGTTGGGCTATGTGTCCGCGACGCTCGAACTGGTCGGGCAGTTGTTCGAGATGGGTGTAGCTCCGAAACGACTCTATTTTGCCAGCGGTTCCCGCGGCACACAGGCAGGGCTCGTACTCGGAGCCAAGCTCTACAACGCGCCCTACCAGGTTTATGGCGTAGCTGTTAGCCCCGGAACTGGGGATCGGTCATCTCGCGCGGCCGACATCGTACGCCAGGCGGCTGAACTGCTGGGGAGCACTGTTGATTTGACTGATTCCGATTTCGTCCATGACGAAGCCCATGCCGGTCAGGCCTACGGCGTGCCGACCGAAGGATGTCTCGAAGCGATCACATTACTGGCCCGCAATGAGGCGATCTTCCTTGATCCGGTATACAGTGGCAAAGCGATGGCCGGGCTGATCGATCACGTCCGCAAGGGTCGTTTCGATCCAACTGATACGGTCGTCTTCCTGCATACCGGTGGGACTCCCGCCCTCTTCGCACATGGCGAACATCTATTGTGAGTAGGGTCTCGTAGGCGGGACTAGGTGAGCGACGTTCGCGGGAAGGTGGGGAAGATGCCAAGTAGACCGACGACACCTGAAGTACGACTGGAGCGCATGACCGGTCAAGCGATCGCCGATGGACAGTTCGATAAGGCGATCTTACCCATTGGCGCAACCGAGTATCACGGTCCGTCGATGCCCTACGGCACCGACACGATAGGCGCCGAGACGCTATCCGAAGCGATTGCGCGTGAGCTCGGCCACACGCTGGTGTTACCCGCGCTCGACTACGGCGTCAGTTTTCACCACATCGACTTTCTCTGGACGCTATCGCTTCGCCCTGAGACGCTGTCACTCATGATCCGCGATATCGTCGAGTCGGCTATGCAACACGGCATTCGTAAGTTCGCCATTCTGACCGCGCACGACGGCAATCCACCGCCGGCGGAATCGGCCGCGCGATCGCTTTATCAAGACCACGGAATCGAGATCGCCATGATCGGTGGCTGGCAAGAAGCGGCGCGAAATGCACTGGCCGGATCCAGGGAGATCGACTTGGACCATGCCGGTCAGTCTGAGATGTCCCTCGTCCTTTACGGCGCACCTGAGACGACCAGTATCGATCTGGCAGTCAACCAGCCAAACCAACGGCTCGGTCATCCAGTCAGCATGGTTGGCAATTTCCGCGGCACCGTGCCCAAGGGTTATTCCGGCCGGGCAGCAGATGGGAGCGCCGAGGAGGGAGAGGCGATCGTCGGTGCCATCACCAAGGTTGTTGTCCCTTTCCTGCGCGAACTCGATCAGCACGACTGGAAACGAGGCAGTTGGCTTAGCGGCATTGAATCGTAGCGATCGGCATCCTCCGGTACGGCCGACATCATCTCGGTAATCTCAGAGACTTCCGGTGAGTTGAAGGAGGTGATCGCCATGGCGAGCGAGATTGTCATACGCGCGATGGAGTCTGGTGATTTCACCGCAGTCGCTGAACTGCACAACCAGCCCCGCGCGGCTGCAGGCACGCTTGGATTCCCGCTGCAGTCGGCAGCCGACATCGAGCAGCGCTTTCGACTTGACGCGAGTAATCGTATGTTGGTCGCCGAGATCGACGGGCGTGTCATCGCAGATGCCGGTCTGCATCTGAATCGAGGTCGTCGAGGACACTCCGGTTCGATTGGGATGGGAGTGCATGACGACTTCCAGCATCGAGGAGTCGGGACAGCACTCATGTCAGCCCTGATCGATCTCGCCGACAATTGGTACAACCTGCTCCGGCTCGATCTTCAGGTTTACACCGATAACGACGTGGCGATTCGTCTCTACGAGCGATTTGGGTTCGTCACCGAGGGGACCTTGCGTTCGTACGCTTTCCGTGCCGGTGAGTTCGTGGACGCCTACTACATGGCCCGACTGCGGAACTGCCCACCGGTCGTTTACGATGCGGCTGCCATTCAGCAGATTTCAATCGATGAGGCCGACTGAGCATCAGCGGTACCTACACCGGCCACTGTACGGACCGGGAACAATGTCCGCGATGAGCTAGAAGTGCCCGAAGAAGAGCATGCGGTCGATCACCATCGCGGCAAAGATCAGACCGAGATAGTAGACCGAATAGAAGAAAACACTCTTCGCGATCTGCTTCTGGTCGGCCGGGTGCTGAGTCAGTTGATAGGTCTTGTACAGGAACAGGCCACCCAAAATCAGCGCCGATGCAAGGTAGAACAATCCCATGATTCGGAGTGGGAAAAAGAAGAGGGTCGTGATGACGAGCATCACCGTATACAGGAAGATGTGCCGCCTCGTCTCGGCGTCCCCATACACTTCGGGGAACATCGGCACGCTCGCCGCCGCATAGTCGGACGACGTGAAGAGTGCCAGCGACCAGAAGTGTGGCGGCGTCCAGTAAAAGACCACAGCGAATAGAAGCAAGGCTGGAAGCCCGACGTGGTTCGTCACCGCCACCCAGCCGACCATCGGTGGCAACGCGCCCGCCGCGCCGCCAATCACAATGTTCTGCGGCGTCGATCGTTTCAGATACTTGGTGTAGACGACGACGTAGAAGATATTACCTGCCAGCGAGAGAAGCGCCGCTAGCGGATTGACGAAGACCGCCAAAATGTAAACCGCCAGCACCGTGAGCGTCAGTCCGAAGATTGGCACGTGAATTTCCGGGATGCGCTTGCCCGGCAGCGGACGCTTGCGGGTCCGCTTCATAATCGCGTCGATGTCGCGATCCATGTAGTGGTTCATTGCCGCCGCGCCACCGGACGAGAGGGCGCCGCCAAGAAGCGTCCAGAAAATGATGCGCAACGACGGTAGCCCGGCCTTAGCGATCAGCATGCCGCAGAATGTCGTGATCAGGAGGAGGACCATTACGTTGGGCTTGGTCAGCGTCAGATAATCCGAGGCCGACTGGCGTAATCGGACCCGCAAACGTTCAACGGAAACAGTCGCTCGAACATCGGACACCGCCAGCATCCGATCCAGCACCGCGATCGTCAGCAGCAGTCCCCATACGATAGTGGCGACGCCCAGGTGGGCCACATCCAGAATCGGGTTCAACTTGAACAAGATGCTCGCCGCACCGACGAAGATCTGGGCAAAGGTGATCGTCGCGACTGATACCGAAAGGGCCATGAGCGCCTGTGAATCGGGACGAAGCCGCCGGGCTTGTATCGCCACGCTAATCACGGCGATCGTGGTGATGAGCGCCACCCAACGATGAATGATGTGGATATCGGTTGGAGTAAAACCGGACGGGATCAACCGACCGTCACAAAGCGGCCACTGCGAGCAAGCAGTGGCCGACTTGGATGTCGCTATATAACCTCCGGTGAGAATGAGTACGAAGGTCGACCCAGCCGCGATCATCGATGTCCAGCCAAGGCCAGTCCAACGACTACCAACGGAGGATCCTGAAATGGCTTGAATCCAAGGTGCCAATGCGACGAGCGTGATGACTACAAGCGCGGCGAGGAAGATTTGGGCCAGGCCGAGATGAGCCACCTCAATGGAAGGCGTCAGCGTTGTCACCGCGGTAATCGCACCCAGGACAATCTGGAGGATCACCAGCACGAAGGTGGCAAGTGATCCCCAAAAGAGGAGAGGTTTACTCGCCCGCCGGCTCCAGCCCTCTACGACCAACGCAACCACCAGGAGTGTCACGAGGACCGACAAGAGCCGGTGAGAAAAGTCGAATACAGTCGAACTCATAGTTGAGCTAGGCACGACCTGACCGTTACAAACTGGCCATTCCGAGCCACAACCGGCCCCCGAGCCGGTCAATCGAACGATCGCCCCGACTACCAACAAGAGATAACCGGTACCAACCGCGGCGATCGCGAGTTTTTGAAATCGACTCATCGCGCCATGCGTCCTACAAACAAACCTTCTGGCAGCTATCGACCACGGGACCAACGATCGCAACAGGAGGGCCATCCCCCCTGAGCCACCGCATATCTTACTTGACTAAACCACGATCGCGCACAGATCCAACCGGTCTTCTCTACCGATAGAGGTGCGGTACCGATATCAGACGCGTTCCACCCTGAGATCACACAGATCTGCGATCCTCGGAGCAGGCTGGCTCAACACCAACCTACCCAAGAAGGGCATCGATCTGCTTCATGCGCTCGTTGTCCCGATCTACCAGAGTCTGTAGATAAGACTTCAACGGCATCTCGCCGCGTGGCGTCACGAACGTCTGACCCCAGGTCTCATCCGGGAGCTCACGGACCTGGGAGAGGATTGATTCTCGCGCCGTGCCGAACTGCGACAGCAGGACTGACGGGGACGTCCCAGCCGCAACTTGTTGCTCCGAGAGAGTGGCGGGCTCGTCGTCACCGGTCACCTCAAGACCCAAAAGCATGGCTTTCACCGCCTGGGAAACGTTCAGCTCACGATTTCGCAGCGCAAACAGAATGGCCGGCACCGAGTCCGACTTCCCCAGCAGGTCCTCAGGTGCCTGCGGAGCGCCAAAGTCGCGTCCGCGAACTTTCATATTCAAATCGCGGTACGTCGCGATGAGCTGGTCGACGATCGCCTGATCGGCCATATGCCCCTACCTCCTTGAAAAGTCCCACAAGCTACAGACCATCGTTGCGCCGGTTCGCGGCATTGGAGGCGCGCGCGATGGTCAACGCTACACAACGCCCATTGTCTCACGTTGTAATAGATCACGAGTACCACAGGATCGCCATGAGAGCAATACCGGTAGCCCAGAAGCGACCACCGCATTCCGGCGTGCGGTTCCCGCGAGACACTTCTATGGTACGATCTCAGCGGGTGGTTCGGCGAGCCTTGACGGCTCCAATTTACCTGCATGGAAGGTCAACGTACGGTGGTCGCAGTTCAGAATAGCACACCGATGCGCTGCCCAATTTGCGGCGGCGAACTAGTTGACGTGCAAGTACGCGACATCGGCGATGTCACGGCACACCTGCTCTGGCAGATGCATTCAGGTCGTTGCACAGAGCACGGCTGGTTTCAGGCCGAGCTCATCAGTAAGCCCCCTCGCGAAATCTTTCCAGTTGATCGCCCTGGAGGAAGCGCGCGTCACGTGGTTGTCAATGGCGTTTCCATCTATGCGTTCCCGACAGTTTGGACTACGCTGGAATCGCGGCAGAAGGTCGACCCGCTCGACCCAAAATACTGGGAAGTCGATTGGGGCCAGATCAACGTCGAATCAAGCATTACCAGCGACTAGGTCCCAGTTGAACTCGATGTGACGTTCTCTTGCTCCATAACAGGTCGATTCAACCGCATTCCGGGTGTTTACTCGACATTCCCGACCTTCTTCGTTACTGGGGTTTACACACTGGTCGAGAGATGTCGATTCCGGCATGGTGTCACGCTCGCTGAAGCTGACGCCTGTTTCTGAAGGATGTTAGATCGTTGCCCGAGCTACCCGAGGTTGAAGGCGCGCGTCGTGGGATCGCCGATCAGTTGGTCGGCCGTCGCATCATCGACTACGAACTCTGGCTACCAAAGCTTATTGTCAGCGACAACGGCCTAGATCTCGACAGTCTGCGCAACGAGACGCTCGGTGGCACAGGGCGGCATGGCAAGTACCTGCTGCTGAACTTCGACGGACTCTCCGCAGTCATCCATCTTAAGCTGAGTGGCCAGCTCATCGCGCGCGGTAGTGGCATTCCCGGCTTCGCCGCCGGCCACCCAGTTCCCGCCTACGACGCGCCGATGCCGCACAAGTCAACCCATCTGCGTCTAGACTTTGAGGGAGACGCGCATCTGTACTTAACCGACATCCGTCATTTCGCCCGCGTCTGGCTAATGCCCCACGACGATGTCCCGGAGTACATGGCAGGACTCAAGCTTGGCCCTGATCTCCTGACACCCGAGTTCACCCGCAAATTCCTTTCGGAACGACTAAAACGCCGCAAAGGAACCAAAATCAAGCCCGCACTTCTCGACCAATCAGTGATCGCCGGAATCGGCAACATCTACGCCGATGAGAGCCTGTGGCAGGCACGTATCCATCCCGAACGACTGGCGGGATCGCTGTCGTCCGGTGAGATCAAGCGCATCTATGAAGGCATCGTCACGACGATGGAGCTCGCCATCCCGATCGGTGGCGCGCGTATACTCCACACCAAGGCGCAGCCCGATGTTGGCGAATTTCCATTCGTTCATGGACGAGAGGGATTACCGTGCCCGCGCTGCGGCACAACCATCATCAAGACACGCGTCAACAACCGGGGAACCTATCTCTGCCCGAAATGCCAGCGGCTACCTAAGTCGTGATCGCACGATAGTTGGCGGTCGACTCGATCAGACACTCACGTCGATATTGGCTTCCGAGATCCAATCGCGAGTGACGAAGAGCCAGAACGCCAGGCCGGCGTACTTCCGGTAACGCCGGAAGCGCCTTTCGATATCGGCATCGTCCACGTGCTCACGCCCAACGAGCCGCGCGTAGGTCGGTCGGGTCCAGGAATCGAGAACCGGGCGAGAGTATCGACCCAACATCATCATGATGTGAGCGGTCGCATACGGACCCACGCCCGGCAGCGCCAACAACTCTTTCGCCAAGTCGTCGTCAGAGAGTTCCTTCTGACTCGCCCGCCCAAATCGCTCCAGATCAACCTCGCCGTCGACCACCATTTGCGCCAGCTTCTGCAAGTAGGCACCACGGTAGCCTGCCCGCGCAATCTGACTGTAGAAATCAACATCGGCATTGGCCATCGCTTCGGGAGAAGGGAAGGTCCGACCCGCCGCGCCTTCCTGAGGGGCATCTTCGGACGATTCGCCCAGATGGGAAACGAGCGCCTCGACCATTCTACGAGTAGCGCTCCACGTACAATTCGTGGTGCAAATTGTCTTGACCACGTCCTCGAATACCGTCTGACTACGAATCAAGCGACCGGCGCCTGTCGTCACCCAACCTAGTCGCTTGTCGCGTGCGGCCTGACGATAGAAACCGGATAGATCCTCGTCGAGACGAAGCACATGCCGCACCTGTGCGATGATTTCGGCCGCGACCAGACTGTCAACTGGATCTCCGGAGATACTGATTATGGCGCTGCCCGGCGCTGACTCAGTGACTCGCACCGTCCGGGGCTGATGCGACGTTAGACGAAGGGTAGCTGCGAACCAGGCGCCCTCGTCATCGACCGCCATCGGCGGCAGCGACGCAAGGCCATGCGAGAGAAAGGTGCGACTGAGATCGACCGGCTCACCGCCAGGACCGGCCAATGGCAGATCGAGTTCTGTCACAAACCCTCCCCGTGAGCATGCGAGCCGTTGATCCCAGTCGCGATCGATCAGATGTTGAAGCGCGACATCACCGCATTCAAGGATGCTCGCCACATGATCATCAAATCGAGTCCATTCTCAACTGTAAAGGCGAACGATCGCTCTCCGATCCGATCGTTGCCGGGGATGAGAGTGGCCACGTCGGCTTTCTGCTGGTGATCTAGATCCACTTCGACCCGGCAAGGAAACCCGGGATTGTACGGCCGCAACAGTGGAAGCCGCCGCATCGCCTCTTCAGCACCCGCTTTTATGAGCTCGCGTGCCTTGGCTGGCTGCAAGTTAATGGCCGACATCGTCCCAATGCCCCGTTTGACGGCAACGCCGACGATGCGGTCACCAAGCAGTTCCTGAGTTTGCCGCACGGCATGATCGTCACCCGTCACCATGATCACTGGAACACCAAAATGTCCGGCAACCGCCGCATTGACACCGTACTCGCCGACCGACTTGCCGTTGAGACGCACATCCTGAACGAAGCCCGTGTAGGTGTGTGCCAGCACTCCATTGGGAGTGCCCGCCTTGGCGTGATAGCCAGTGTAGATAATGCCGGCTACGTCCGGCTCATCGACACCCTGGACCATGCTCAATCGTTTGTGAGCGCCATTGATCAGCAGTGCCTCTTTGTGCAGTTCTTCCGGCAACAGGTTGCGCATGCCGTCATGCGATTCGTTCACGATCACCTGGTCGGCACCGGAAGCCATCGCACCTTCGATAGCGGCGTTAACCTCGCGGGTCATGGTCAAGCGAGCCCAGCCGTACTCCGCCGCGCTCGATCCAATCGGTGTCGCATGGTCTGGTGGCTGCACGTGGATCCACTCGACAACGCCGGTCGTCCCCTCCATGTCAGCCGAAATAACGATCTTCATCACATGTCCTCCGCTACACGGCATTCAATTACCGTGGTAATTCGAACCCTGCATGCACCCATCGCTCGACCGGGATGATCGGCATGCCCTATGAATATCGCACAGACGAAGGGATTTGACGCCAACCATTCATCGCGATCGCCAGCGAAACATCGAGTCGCAATCGAAGCGCCGGGACTGGCGTGCTACTCGCTTACAATAGAGAACACCAGACGGACAGGGAGGTGAAACCATGAACCAGCCGAAAGTGATCGTCTTCGACGCGTATGGAACCTTGCTCGACATTCAAACGGTGATCGAGGAAGCGAGGCATTTGCTGGGTGAGGCTGCCAACGACATCGTTAATTTGTGGAGGACAAAACAGCTCGAATACTCATGGTTGCGTACGATAATGCGTACGTATGCTGATTTCGATCAGGTCAGTCGCGACGCGCTGATCTTCGCTCTGGCGGCGTATGGTGCCGAGATCGACAACGCCAATCGACAGATCTTGCTGGACGCCTGGTTTCGACCGAGTCCATTCCCCGATGTATCTGAAGCACTCAATCGCCTGCGAGAAACTGATTACCGGCTGGCCATCCTCTCGAACGGCAGCCCGTCTATGCTACGGCTGGCGCTCGAACACAGCGGTCTGAGCGACTCGTTCGATCACGTCCTGAGTGTCGATGAGGTACGACGATTCAAGCCCGATCCGACTGTCTATCAATTGGTGCAAGAGCGGATTGGCATCGCCGGAGATGAGACGCTCTTTGTGTCATCGAACGGATTCGATGTGGCCGGTGCGAGAGCCTTCGGGTTTACCGTCTGCTGGATCAACCGCAGCCGCCGGCCGCTCGACGAACTGGGCCAACGTCCCAATATCGAGATCGCATCAATGACAGAGCTTCCCGCCATTCTCGAATGAACCGTCTGACGAGTCGTGCTCACCCTCGCGTCGCTTGGCCCTTGCTCATCAGACGCTGTTGCACCTTATCGCTGGTCAGTTCCCGCAGGGCATCAGAGGCAATCCAACGGGCTGCCTTCGAATCGACCTGCTGGATTTCTCTGGCGACTTCGATGGCGCGTCTGTTGAGAACCAGATTCCGCTTCCCAATTTGACGTAGCGCCCAGTTCACCGCCTTCTTGACAAAATTCCGATCATCGGACGCTGCCCCGACTATCAGGGGAAAGAAGGCCTCAAAGGCGTCATCCTGAGCCTGTTTGTCGTGAACTGCCAGGGCGGCGACAAGGGCAAATGCAGCGCGCCGGGTGAATTCGTCGTCTTGCCGACTCCACTCGCTCACTTTGTCGAAGGCAAATGGCGTCTGATCGAAAAGGTTGCCGCAGACCTGATCACAAACGTCCCAGCTATCGAAGTCGGACGCCC
The DNA here is from genome assembly GCA_963785465.1 of uncultured Chloroflexia bacterium. Taxonomy (GTDB): domain Bacteria; phylum Chloroflexota; class Chloroflexia; order Thermomicrobiales; family Thermomicrobiaceae; genus CALAGB01. The sequence goes on from CAWAVM010000013.1 coordinate 519,213, forward strand.
AGGAATCCATCTGTTGTGGCGTCACCTGCGCCGGGTCGTCGATCATTCCGGCGAGGATGCGCGCTTCGTGAATACCCGATTCCCATAACTCAAGCGCCAGGCGGTGATCGGTCCCGATTCGCTTTGCAAGCTGGCGCAGTGTCGGAATGCTGATACCGAGAGTCCCGTGAGGGTTAATGCCGAAACGGGCCATGCCTTCACGGTTTTCGGCGTTGGTCTGAGCCCGTAGCTCGTTCAGGATGTCTTCATACCTCATCGGACCGTTCACCTTCGGCCTAATTTCACGTCTCGTGAATTCGATTCGCCGACGATCGAAATCAGTGGCTTGAGCCAGTCAATATTTCACCGCTGGTGTCTAACATCGGTTGATTGACTTCATATACGTCTCGCTTGAGCACGCAAATGAACGGCAGATTGCGGTAAAGCTCCCGATAGTCCAGTCCGTAGCCAACAACGAACTCATTGGGAATGGTGAAGCCAACGTAGCCGACATCGACCGGAACCAGACGACGTTCGGCCTTGTCAAGCAACGTACAAACACGAAGGCTAGCCGGATTCCGCTCCCGAAGGGTGCGCAGCACGAAGTCCATCGAGACACCGGTATTGACGATGTCTTCCACCAGCAAAATGTGCTGTCCGGTGATGTCGATGTTGAGATCGGTGCTCAACTGTACGCTTCCTTGTTCGACATCGTGCGATAGCTGGAGATATTCGATGACAAGCGGTCTGGTGATCGCCCGGGCGAGATCCGCCAGGAAGAAGGTGATGCCCTTGAGCACCCCCACCACGACGATCGATCGGCCGGCGTAATCACGCGAAATCTCCCGGCCCAACTCATTCACACGTTCCTGGATCTCGGCAGCACTGAGGAGAACCTGCTCGATCTGGTCCGGTCGAAGTGACGTGATGTCGACCGAACCGTAGCCAAAGCGAGAGAGAAGCTCGTGATAGTTCTTTCGATAGATGAGAATAACGTTGACGTCAGGGTAGAGTTCGCGAACCTCGCGCATCTTGCGATTCTTGCGCGTTACCAGGCTCTGCTTCATCGTCGTTAACTCTACATAAAGATCCTGCTCAGGCAGGTAGAAATCGGGAGCGAACATCTCGCTAACCCGGCCATCCTTCCACCGCAATGGAAAGGTGGTCGGCTCGTACTGCCAGCGAATACGGTAAAAGTCGAGAAAAGCCGCAAATTCCTGTTCGGCGGGGTGGGCAAAGGGGTGAGGTGGGTTGGTGATCGGAGTGACTGATGTCGAATCGTTGGCAACGGAGTCGTCACCCACCCGGTCGCCATCAATCTGCTTAGCCATCGACTCTCCTTCGTGCGGATCCGCCCGCCAGCCAGAGCATAAATCTACTCTGAGACGAGTGGCAGACCATAGCGATTTCGTCGCCTTGCTCGTGATCGTGATCGCCGGTTCTCCGTCGATCGGCTTGCGAGCGATGAATCCGCGGCGCGCTTGCTCGTTTACCCACGACTCATCGAAGCCATGGTGTTCGGCCATTTGGGAAAATGCTTCCGGTGAGATCGACTCGCTGAGAATCACCTCGGCATAAAATTCCCGGCGGCGCTCTTCATCGCCAGTGCCGGGAGTTAGAACGAGACGCTCAACCGGTTGGCCCCCTTCGCGCAGGGATTCGATGATTTCCGGGATGTCTTTCACACCGACACTGGAGTAGATGATTCCGTCTGGATAGACCACGATGTTCGGTCCGATGTCGCACAGGTCAATCGAATCACAGGTGTTGACCAGAACGTCGGTGTCGAGCCCCTCACGCTTGAGCTGAATGCGCAGCACTCCGGCGACACGCTGGGCTCCCTTTTGCATACAGTGATTCGCGGTACAAACCAGGACGTGTTTTCGATTCCAATACATGTTTCAACCTTAATATGCACTACCCGATCACGCAATTGCGTGTCTCATTCGACTTGGCAAGTCCCGATCGCCCACGATTCGGTTCGAATAGCGGGCCAAACACGGACTCAAGTATGCGCGAAGTGACAAGCATGGTGATCGTATCTCGGACAAGCCACTCGAATGTTCATGGCCTCCACTCGTTGTTCCAATTGCGTATGAGGTGTGTCTGAATTAGAGTGACCGCACCGAACGTCGATACGTGCTCGACCAAATTGAAACCGCTTAACATGATAGGGGAGTTCGATGCCGCGATACTTTGCCTACTGCACGCTGCTCGACACCGAAGAGATGCGGAAGTTCTGTCCAAACGCGTCACCAACCGTGGTCGCGCGGCTATCTGGCTATCGCGTCGCGTTTGCCCATTACGGCATGGACGATCCCGGCGGTGGATGCAACCTCGATGAAGAAACTGGCCATGAGATTTACGGACTTGTGTATGAGATGAGCGATGAAGAATACGATCAATTGGATCGGATATCTGGCGTCGATCGCGGCTATTACCAACGAGTCGAACTCGCGCTGGTGGCAGATGACGGCGAACTAACCGCCTCCACCTACATCATGCCCAATCCTGGAGGACGCTTTCAGCCGACAAAGGCGTACACCCGCCCGATTCTTGCCGGAGCGGCGGCACTGAGCCTCCCTGCCGGCTACCAGGCTGAGCTCAACGAAACGGTGCGGGCAGCGACCGGTACATAACACGATATATCGTCAGTGCACGGTGCTCCGATAGACTCTATTCGCTGGTGAGAATTGCCGTGAAAGCAAAGAGCTAGCCGTAGCGGTACTGAATACCGTAGCCGCCATTTGGATAGGTCCACGCAACATTTTCGAACTCATCGCAGACAATGCGGCAGGTGCCGCATTCGACACAGCCTTCATACGAGAAGAGGACGCGTCCGTCGGGTTGGGGCGCATAGCAGGCCGCCGGACAACAGTTAATACACTGTTGGCGTTCACACTTGAGACAGTCATCATGATCGATAATCCGGATGTGTGCCCGGTTCGGGTCGACATTATAGCTATCGATCGCGAGCTTTCGCTCTAACCCGACTCGATCTCTGATTGTGTCCTTCGTTGTGACCATGCCACCCCTCGAGAGCCTGCCTTTTTTGAGCCTCGTGATGGAACAAAGAACCCGTCTCACCGATGTTGAGTCTACCATGGAGAGTCGATTTATCTGTCCGGACCGGTCATGCCGGTTCGGCTGCTATGATAGACATACACCGTTACCCAAACAGCCTATTCGCTGCCCGAGCTCGCTGGTGAATTCGAGTCGTCAAGTCGGCGATCGAGTTCGGTCGAAACAAGAGGAGACGTCTCGTGTCCAAGGAACCAGCCAAATCACTCCGAGTCGTGGTCTTCACCGATGTCGATGCGCGTGTCCTTCCCGCGATGAACCAGATTCTCAACGCCAATGGCCACAAACTCGTCGGCGTCGTCACCGGGCCAGGACCAAAGAGTCGCCGAAGCAAAACCTACGTCGAGATCGTGCGCGCCGCACCTCCTGGCGTCGACGTGATCGTCACCACCCACATGAAGCGTCTCGCGGCCATGCTGAGACCGCTCAACGCTGACCTCTTCTGGGTTCTCGGTTTTATGCGCATTCTGCCCGACGACGTGATCAATATGCCGCGGCTGGGAACGATCAACACGCATGGTGGGATATTGCCTGGCCAGCGCGGTCCAAACCCGCCCGGATGGTGTTTTCGCGATGATGTGGGCGAAATGGGTTGGACTGTCCATCGGATGACATCGGTACTCGACGGGGGCCCAATGTTGGCGCAGGCAGTCATTTCGTACGGCGACGACGACGATTTTGAGTCGATAATGCCACGATGGACCGGCCTCATACCGAAGGTGATTCAGCAGGCGTTGCCACGAGTCGTCAATAACGAACCGGGTGATCCACAGGACGAAAGCCAGGCGCGCTACGTCGGCTTTTTCGAGCCCGAGTGGCGCCAGATCGATTGGTCGCAACCGGCGCGATCAATTCACAACCAGGTTCGCAGTTGGTACGGAGTGCGAGGCGTCCCGCGTGGAGCTTTCGGTCAGGTGAACGGCGAGCAGCGTTTGATCATCAAGACGCAGCTTGTCGCGGACCGGTCCAAAACGTCCGCACCTCCCGGCACCGTTCTCGACAACGAAAGCGAATCAATGCTCGTTCAGTGCGGTGACGGTCCGCTCCGAATCCTACGCTGGGAGGACGTCAACGGGTGATATGAACGGCACGCTAAAAATTGGGACGTGCGACAATGCGGCCGGCGGGGAAACGGCGTCCTGCCGGGCGCATCACGCATCAATTGTGGAAAAGGTGAAATCATGTCGGGGGTGCTTGAGGGAAAAGTCGCTCTTGTCACAGGTGCTGGTGCCGGGATCGGGCGCGCGTCGGCATTAGCGTTGGCGGCGGCAGGTGCACGGGTCGTCGTGGCCGATGTGGACGAGGATGGAGGCCAGGCAACGGCCGAGTCGATTGCACAGGGCGGCGGTGACACGCTCTTCGTCAAAGCAGACGTGACGGATGCGGAGCAAGTTGACATGCTAGTCCGCCAGGCCGTCTCGCGTTTCGGGCGGCTCGACTGCGCCCATAACAACGCCGGCGTACTAGGCATGGTCGCGCCAATCGTCGAATCGCCGGATGACAATTTCGATCTCGTGTTCGACGTCAACGTCAGGGGAGTATGGCTCTGTCTGAAAGCCGAAATCCGGCAGATGCTGCGGCAGGGAGGCGGGGTGATCGTCAACACCGCGTCGTCGGCCGGTCTCAAGGGGAGTCCAGCACTACCGGCCTACTCAGCAAGCAAGCACGCGGTCGTCGGTCTGACCAAATCGGTCGCGCTCGCCTATGCCAAGCAGGGAATTCGCGTGAACGCCATCTGTCCAGGATACGTCGACACCGATTTGCTCGATCGTCTGTTCGCGGCGGACCCCGAAAAGAAGGAGAGCGAGCGTGCCGGCACGTTGTTGGGACGTTTCGGCACTCCCGAAGAGATCGCCGATTCGGTGGTCTGGCTCTGCTCAGACTCCGCTTCGTTGATGACCGCTCACGCCCTTCCAGTCGGGACAATCGTCTGAGAGGAGACGTTCGATGGTAGATGAGACCGATCAGATCAGAACGTGGCTCGAGGAGTTTTCGGCGGCGGTGCGAGCGGTTGATTATGAACGAGGCACGACCATGTTCGCACCGGAGGTCGTCGGCTTCGGTACGTTCGCTGGCATGCGCGTCGGGTTGGAGGCGCTCGTAAACGGGCAATGGCGCAACATTTGGGGCGTGACCCGTGGCTTCACATTTCGTCTGGACGAGTTGCATATGGGCGTATCCGGCGACCAGGCCTGGGTCGCCGTTCCGTGGGATTCACAGGGACAGCGGGAAGAAGGAGACTGGTTCGATAGGCCAGGGCGCGCCACGATCATCCTCGAGCGGCGGAATAGTCGGTGGTTCGCCTTGCATACTCATTTTTCGCTCTACCCGACCCCAGTTCGAGCCAGTTGAGTTATGCATATATTGCGCAATGAGCGAGCCCATCGACCTGACGTAGCGACTCTCACGTACCTGTTCAGCATTGGCTAGTATCATTTGGTGAGAAAGTACCATCGTACTTGTATGTTCATTCGCGACATTCCTAGTATACTCGTAGCGCGTACGTACGCTCGCGCGAGCGACGCCCAAGCCGCTGATGTGGCTTATTATTCGGTAGAATGACGAATTGCCGCGATGACGGTCGCTCCGAGAAATTGTTGATCACCCCAACGCAGACGATACCGTTTGCGGAAGGGAGCCCGCCTTGCCACATACGACGTCGTTGCTGGTTGAAGATGATGCGCAGATCGCCTGGGGGGTCTCCAGAGCGATCGAGGCACGCGGCTTCCAGGGCCCGCACCACGTAACGAACGCTAAGGACGCCATCTATTGGCTTGCCCACAACGACTGTGGGGTCTGCTTTCTTGCCTATAAGCTGCCTGACATGACCGGCGTCGACCTCACCCGGCAATTACGTCAGCGGAAACCTGACCTTCCCATCTATATGCTGTCTGGTGCCGGATCAGAATCGGTTGCCGTCGCGGCCTTTCGAGCCGGTGTCAGTGACTACTTCGTCAAAGACGCACAGGTTTACGATGCCGCGGCGCGCGTTGTTCAGCAGGTCTCGCTGGAACAAGCGAAGGTAGCAACCGTACCTACAACGCCGTCATTTCCAGAAGGATTGCCACCAGAGTTACTGAACCTGACCTACCAGAATCGCCTGCGCGTTATTGGTCGACAGCTCGACGTTAACCGCTACCGTTTACCCTCGATCTTCGAGGTGGACGGCGGTTTTATCGTTCGTGCTATTCCGGAACATGGCCGTACGGCTGACGCGCTCGAGTTCCCAGATCGCGACTTTTTCCACTGGGTCACTGGTGCCTACCACACTCGGGGGAAGGGCGAGCGAGGAGCTTCGATGTCGCCACTGCTGCCATCCGGCTACGAGGATTTTCTTCGGGCAATTGGCGCCGCTCTCGACCAGCATGAAGCAGAGACCGTGACGATCTCGGAATTTGCGAGCATCATCGTCGTCGGCGGAAGCGCAAGATTAGACAATACAGCACGAACGACTGTCGGCAACTTACAGTGGATTCTGAAAAAGGATGATATCGATCAAATACTCGACGAGGGATATCGTCGCCGTCGGAAGGTCGAGACTCCGAAAGACCAGCCTGGTTCGGTACTCGACCGCATTTTCGGACGCCCGTCCCAATTCCGTGCGGTCACCGCTTGACCGCGCCCCAGGTCGCTCCCACGTCCGCTGAAAAGGTGGAGCTAGGCGAACTCTTCACGTGCTAAGTTTCAGCGCAAGATCCGGATAGTATGCTTCATTGAAGGCTCCTATCATCTAGCTATTGACCGTTGGAGCCCGCGATGAGGACAAACACATGCATCAGCTCGCAGCCCAGGAAGTCACATCGTCGCGTCTAGACGACGAACAGCGTTGGAACGCAACTCAGCAGCGCGACACAACTTGCGACGGAGCCTTCGTCTACGCGGTCCGATCGACCGGGATTTACTGCCGTCCAAGCTGCCCCTCGCGCCGGCCCAGCAGGGAACAGGTGCTCTTCTTCGATGACTGCATGAGCGCCGAGCGTGGCGGTTTTCGGGCCTGCCGTCGCTGCCATCCACGACAGACGTTACCAGACATTTCCAGGGTCCAGGCCGCCAGTCACTACATTGATGAGCACCTGGACGAGACCATCACACTTTCGATGCTGGGCGAGGCGTGTGGCGTAAGTCCCTACCATTTACAGCGCACCTTCAAGCGCATGACTGGGCTGACACCTCGTCAGTACATTCAGGAGCGGCGTATGAGTCGGTTCAAGGAGCAGGTGCGAGACGGTTCAGACGTGACCAGCGCCTTGTACGATGCCGGTTTTGGATCGAGCAGTCGCCTGTATGAGAGCGGACCCGGACGCCTCGGTATGACGCCAAAGACCTACCGAGATGGAGGTCAGGGACTCGATATCAGTTACGCCATCGTTGACAGCCCACTGGGCCGCCTTCTTGTCGGAACGACGGAGCGCGGCGTTTGCGCTGTCAGCTTGGGGGAATCGGACGAGGAACTCGAGCGGGCACTACAGCGAGAATACCCGTCCGCGAAGATTCATCAGGGCGAGCCTGCCGACATCGGCTGGGTTGACGCCGTCGCCGAACTCTTGAATAGCCACGAACTATCCCAAGACCTCCCGATCGACGTGCGGGCGACCGCCTTTCAGTGGAAGGTTTGGTCCTTCTTACGCACGATCCCGACCGGAGAGACACGATCCTACGGCGAAGTTGCCCGGTCCCTGGACCAGCCAACGGCGGCACGTGCCGTCGCTCGGGCTTGCGCGTCCAATCCGGTGGCGCTGATCATACCCTGTCACCGCGTCGTTCGAGGGGATGGCCAGTCCGGCGGTTATCGCTGGGGCGTCGAGCGAAAGAAGACTCTTCTCGCTCTCGAACGTGGATCTCGCCTTGCACGGGTCGATTCTCCGGTCTGAGGACCCGATCGTCATCCACACGACGGTGAGGGGTGACAATTGTCACCCCTCACCCATGCCCGTCAAGTTCTCGACACCGACAAGAGTGCCGTCAGGTTTCTCGCATACCCTATGCATCGCTCACGTTGTGCACGTCCAGCGCGTCGCGCAGGCCGTCGCCCATCAGGTTCAGGCTGAGGACGGTGAACCCAATTGCGATACCTGGGAAGACCGCCAGCCACCAGGCCTGGTGGATAAAGTTGTGGCTGTCATTGAGCGCCTGACCCCACGTCGGCGTACTCGGGTTAACTCCCAGTCCAAGGAAGGTCAAACCAGTCTCAGCCAGGATTCCGAAACCGACGGTGAGAGTCGTCTGGACGATGATTGGAGCCGCAGTGTTTGGTAGCAGATGCCGCAGCATGATACGCCAGTCGCGGACCCCGATCGAACGGGCCGCCAGGGTGAAATCCGCCTCGCGGAGACGGAGTATCTCACCACGTACGATGCGCGAGAAGGCGACCATGTTCCCAACCGCGATCGCCAGAATGACATTCTTCATGCCCGCGCCGTAGATAGAGACCAGCCCCATGGCCAGCACAATCGCCGGAAATGCCCAGATCAGGTCGACCACACGCATGATCAGGTTGTCGATCCAGCCCAGGTAGTAGCCGGCGACGATTCCCAGCGTGACTCCCACGATCATCGACAGCAGCGCGCCCACGATGCCGACGGTGAAGGAGACTCGCGTCCCGAGAATGACCCGGCTGAAGAGATCGTGCCCGAACGAGTCAGTCCCCATTGGGTGGTGCAGACTCGGCGCTTGAAGTATCTCGAAGTCCACATTGTCGGGTCCGTATGGGGCGAGGATCGGCCCTGCAATCGCGACGAACGCCAGGAAGATCACAAAGATCAGCCCCAGGAAGGCCTTCTTCTCGGCCTTAATCCGCCGCAGGAACCGGCTTCCCTGAACGAGGCGCTGCTCCTCACCCAGCCGACCGAGCCGCTCTTCAAGCGGCGGCTGTACGACGGCATCGGCGGAGATAGGTTTTACCGACTTTTGATCAGCCATATCGAATCCTCGGATCAAGGAACGTATACATGACATCGACCAACAGGTTGGTCAAGACAAAGAAAAGCGTGATCACCAGGATCACCCCCTGCACGATCGGGTAATCCTTGGCGAAGATGGAGTTAACGAGTAACCGACCGATGCCGCTGATGGCAAAGACCGTCTCGGTGATGACCAGGCCGCCCAACAGTCCGGCTAACGAGAGGCCGGCGACGGTAACGACTGGGATCATCGCGTTGCGCATCGCATGAGAGATGATGACGCGATTTTCGGACAACCCCTTGGCTCGCGCGGTACGGACGTAATCGCTCCCCAACACCTCGAGGAGCCCAGCACGTACGAACCGCATCAAGATGGCAACCTCACCCACACCGGCCGCCAAGGAAGGGAGGAGCAGATGCTTGAGCCACGGCCACACGCCTTCCGACGGCGGAACGTAACCGACCGAAGGAAACCAGTGGAGTTGCACCGCAAATATGAGAATGAAGACGATACCGAACCAGAATGGCGGCAGGCTAATTCCGATGAAGGTGGTGCTACTTGCAAGGAAGTCGAATACGCTGCCCCGCCTGAGGGCGGCCAGTATTCCCACCGGCACCGAGATCACGACACCAAAAATGAATGCCAGGACCGTGATTGAAAGCGTCTTCGGGAACGCTTTGACGATATCGTTCGACACTGACTGCCGCGTATCAATTGATTTGCCCAGATCGCCGTGTAACACGCCGCCCATCCACTCGACGTACTGGACGTAGATTGGCTTATCGAGGCCGAGGTTGTGCCGGAGTTGAGCAGCGGCTTCCGGCGTATATTCGATGCCGAGGATGGCCGCCACAGGATCGCCGGGCACCAACCGCAGCATGAAGAACACAACCGTCGCGCAGCCCCAGATAATGAAGAGCGAGTAGATCAACCGGCGGATAATGTACTGGGTCATGCAGTTTCCCCCTGGGGCGAGACCCGAGACGGAGGAGCGGACATGTGGCGTTCAAGCCCGCGGTCCACTCCTCCGCCTCAGCCCGGTATCGGTTACTTATCCAGCCAGACAGTCTCGAACTCAAGAATCTCTGGGATCGGGCGCAGGCCCTTCACGAAGTTCTGGTAACCGGGCAGGAAGTAGGCATGGTAGAGGAAGCCGAACGCGGCCTCCTTGCGCGCCAGGTCCTGCAAGGCCTGGAAATCCTTCGCGCGCTTGGCCTGATCAGTGATCGCGCGCTCGTCGTCAAGCAGTTGCTTGGCTTCGGGCCGGTTCCATTTGCCGGTGTTCCATGGGCCATCCGGGTAGAAGAAGTTGTAGTCGTTGTCGTCCGGGTCGGCGTCTACAACGCTTCCCTGAATGGCCATATCGTAGTCGCCGTTTTGCCAGCGGTTGTTGTAGTCGGCATTCTGCAGCAAGTCAAGCTGGACATCTACACCGATCTTCAGCACCTGGTTGCGAATCTCATCTTCGTTGCGGTGGGAACTGGCACCAGCAAGCAGGATCGGCTTCGCCTTGGTCAGCCCGGACGATTCGGCCAGTGTCTTCGCGGCGGCCTCGTCGTACTTCTCCGGATCCTCTTTCAGGTCTGCCTCTGTCTGGGTGGCCCAGCCAAAGGCTGGGGCGATTGCACCGACGCTCGGTTCGGCCAATCCGAAGAGTGCGGTCTTGATAAATTTGACGCGATCGATCGCTTTCGCCACCGCCATCCGCGCGTCCTGATTATCGAACGGAGGTCGGGCACAGTTGAATTGAATGGCGATCCAGTTGGTGCCGTGAATCTTCTCGACCGTGACCTTGTCGTTACCTTCGAGCTGAGCGAAACCCTGCGGCGGCACCTCGTTCATGAAGTCGATATCGCCCGCAGCCAGTGCGTTGACCTGGCTGGCCGGATCCGGAATGAACTTGACCACGATCTTGTCGAGCAATGGACGCCCACCGTAGTAACCGTCAAATGCTTCCATGGTGAAGCCCGACTTCGCGTCCATCGTATCCTGCACCACCATGAACGGGCCGTGGCAGACCGGCTTGAGCAAGAAATCATCATCGCCCTGCTTGTCAACCGCGGCTTTGGATACCGGCGTGAGTGCGCGTCCTGGGCCGCGACTGCACGTGGTCGCCAGGAACGGAGCAAACGCTGCGCTGAAGGTAAGCGTGAACGTCGTGTCGTCCGGCGCGTCCGCCTTCGTGATCGATTTAAGCTTGTTGGCATGCGGCGATGCCAGCTTCGGATCCTTCGTGCGATTGAAGGTGTATAGGAAGTCCTGCGCTGTTAGCGGATTACCGTCGGAGAACTTCAGCCCCTGGCGAATGTGGAAGGTGTAGTTCAGACCATCGTCTGAGATCTCCCATTTCTCAGCCAAGTCCGGTAAAACGTTCAGCTTCTCGTCGAACTGGACGAGTGCCGACGCGATATTACACAGCAACTCTCCGGCAACACGGCCGGTACTGATGCGGGCCGGGTCCAACTGCAACAACTGTTCGAGGTTGTAACCCAGGGTGAGTGTTCCACCCTTCTTTCCCGCCGGCGCCGTGGTAGCCGCCGCGGCTTGAGTCGCAGTTGCGGCCGTTGTGGCGGCCGGAGGTTGCTGCCGAAGTCGCCGCGCTCGTCGCTGCCGGTGTGGTGCCGCCACTTGCGGTCGTGGCGGTCGCCGCAGGCGCCGTAGTTGGCGTCGACTTGGACGAACTGCCGCAGGCTGCCAACAATCCAGCGACACCAGTCGCTGCCGCGCCTCCCAGCACCTTGCGACGTGTGACGCGCAATCCTAGCATCGAAATACCATCAACTAGTTCCATTACGGGGTTCCTCCTCCTTGGCGAGCGTAGCCGCTCTCCGTTACCAACGATCGACTCGTCGAACCGCGCCACTCTCCTGTGAGCGCGAACTACTGGCGACTTACTCTTCCACCACACACAAACGATAAGTGAAAGCCACAATATCCATCAATCGAGGCCGCGGCGCGGCCTGCCACCCCGGTCATTCGAACTCGATAAGCTCACGAACAATCTGATCTTCAACCTCCTGCAGATGACGCAGCATAGCCGCCTGCGCCTGCCGTGGATCGTGTCTCTCGATCGCAGCCACGATTTCACAATGTCGCTGATAGGCCAGTAGACTGCGTGTGAGCGAGGCAGAGACTCGCCCCAGCCCTTCGTATACGAGTTGGTTGATCATCTGAACCATTCGAATAGCAACCTGGTTATGCGATGCCCGCGCGACCACGGAGTGAAACTCTCGATCGAGCGGGAGGAGATCGATAAGCGGTCCACCACTATCGAGTACTTCGTTCTGACGGCTCAGCACTGACGTGAGCGAGTCTAGATCATCCGCATCCGCGCGCAACGCCGCGCGCATCGCAACGGACGGCTCGAAGATTTTTCGGACTTCACCCAGATCGCCAGCCAGGTCTTCCGTCATACCAAGCATGAGAACGAGTGGAGAGAAGATGCCCGGTTCGCCAAAATCTCGGACGTACGTGCCGCCTCCATGACGGGATTCGATGAGGCCAGAAAGCTCAAGCGCGCGTAACGCCTCCCGCAGGCACGTTCGACTGACAGTAAGCTGTTCGGCAAGATCACGCTCGGATGGCAGCCGATCGCCAGGCTCAATTTGTCCACTCTGCATAAGCTGGCAGAGCTGAACAATGACCTGCTGCGATAGCCGAGATCGCTGTACGGGTTCGATCGGGAGCCGGGTGCTCATCGCTCGTCCTTCGTCTGGGTCAGTTGGGTCAGTGGTCAGACCACTTGGGATTGACCCCACTATAATCTCCAGAAAAGTCCGTGTCAACTGGCTCGTAACTTTTTACAAGTGGTCAGTGATTCGGACAGAGGTACGCGGTGGACGCGGCCGGCTCAACTTCAACCCGGTGCTTCCCGCTCGCCTGGAGAACGATGGGGATCTGATCAGCGGCACGTCTGAGACGACCACGGCGGAGATGGGCTCCGCCGTGGTCGTTGGTTGGCCGGCGTCAGACGACGCCTGGACTTTGGACATTTGCCGCCTAGACGTTCGAGGCAAAGGCCAGTCGCGCGCCTTCGGCCTGCTCCGGAGTAACCTGAGGGATGTTCTCGCTATCTGTACCGAAGACGGCCTGGAACGGACCGTCCCCTTTCTGCTGAATTCGCGCCGCAATCGGACTGCGTGGCGACGTGGGATAAGCAAGAATCAGGGTCTGCTGTCCGGCCTGAATCGAACAGGTCTCCGCCTGCAGTTCGGCGTTGTCCGAACGGTCAGAGGGCTGACGACCGGTGATCGCCGCAAACTCGGCGGTTGCCTCATCCAGGTCCCGCACCGCGATGATCAGGGAGCGCACACCGGTAACCCCATTCTGGTGCTTTGCGGCATCACCCGATGGAACCCGCAGATCGCGCGGAGTGATGTCATCGATCAGGAAGGGGAGATCGCCGCTTCGCTCTTCCGGTGGCCAGGCCATGCGCCAGGCAATTTCTTGCCCATCGGGCCGCTTCCGTGCCCCCGGCATTGGACCGCGATAGTCGAGTTTCTTCCGGTGAAGTCGTTCGAGCTCGTCTTCGACGTTGGCCGTCCCAAGCGCGAAATCGACCAGACCACCGCCGAGCTCAAGGTACGAATACCAGCGATGATCGTGTGGCTTCTCCGGTTCCTGGAAGGCGATCAGCTCAAGGTAGGTTCCGTTAGCAAAACCAACAAGCGCGTTGTGGGTGCCACCTGGATGCTCGCCTCCGCGGGCCACCTGAAAGCCAAGTCGCTCGTAGCTTCCTATCGCGTCGTCAAGATTTCGCACTAAGATAACGAGATGGTCGATTCCAGTAACCATATTCACCCCTTTCCTTGTTCCATCGGGCTCCCATCGCGCGGCGACATATGATTGCACTATCGCCGCCCGCCTGGCATAAGACAAGAGGGCAGCACCTGTCGAGATATCCGGACGCCTTGCATTCACGGCCAGGCGCGCCAGTTCGGGAAAGGATGTTCGTCTGATGACGGCAGTCGAATCGCGTGAGGGTCGCATCTCCGTGACGGGAGGTCAGGTCTGGTATCGAGTAGTTGGAGGGAGTGACGAAATACCGCTTCTCACGCTGCATGGCGGACCAGGAGCCGGGCACGATTATCTTGAATCGCTTGAGGCGTTAAGTGCCGAGCGGCCCGTTGTCTTCTACGACCAGTTGGGTTGTGGGCTTTCCGATCAGCCAGACGATCCGTCGCTGTGGCGCATCGAACGGTTCGTCCACGAAGTGGATGAAGTTCGGGAGGCGCTGAAGCTGGATCGCGTTCACCTGCTCGGGCAATCTTGGGGCGGCTGGCTGGCTATCGAGTACATGTTGGGCGCTCCTGCCGGCGTCGTCAGCTTGACGCTGGCCAGCACGTCGGCGAGTACCGCCGAGTTCGTCCGCGAGGCTAACCGGCTCATCGACGAACTTCCCGCCGACATGCGCGATGCCATTCGCCATGGCGATCGAGAACAGCGTTATGACACCCCTGAATATGCGCGAGGCATGAATGAGTTCTACCAACGGCACGTCTGCCGGCTTGACCCCTGGCCAGACGCGCTATTGCGGACCTCTGCCAATCTCGACGGAAACGCGGTCTACCTGACGATGAACGGTCCGAACGAGTTCACGGTCATCGGCAATCTGAAGGACTGGGACCGCACCTCACGTCTCGGTGAGATCCGGGTTCCGACGTTGATTACAGTCGGACGCTACGATGAGATCACCCCCTCGTGTGCCGAGACGCTCCATTCAGGTATCGCTGGCTCCGAGCTGCATGTGTTCGAGCGAAGCGGGCACTGCGCCCACGCTGAAGAGCCGGACGAGTACCTGTCGCTCTTGAGCGAATTTCTCGCGCCGGACCGAGGCGTGATCGATCAGCGACAATCCGACCAACGTGCGACAGATGAGCCGACATCCAACGATGCGGTCAGAATTCTGGCGGCGATCAACGGGTGGTACGGTGGATCATTTACGCCGCTTTCCGAACGGTCTGGCACATTTTGTCTTCGATGCCTGGCTGACCGATGGCCGCCAGTTCGTCGTCCGGTTGACCCGCACGGAGCAGCGACATGACTTTGCTGGAACAATCTACTGGCATCCGCGGCTCGTCGAGCTGGGCGTTCCATTGCCGGAACTCATCTACGCCGAACTTGACGAATCCGTGCACGGATTCCCGGTGCTGATAATGGAGCGGCTGCCGGGAGTCGATCTGGGAGATTGCTATCCGCAACTCTCCGACAGCGAGAAACGCCGCATCGCACTGCAGGTAGTCGATCTTCAACGTCGTGCGGCAAGCCTCCCGATGGGACCCGGCTTTGGCTACGCACGTCGGCACGATGACCCGGCACTCAAGTCGACCTGGATCGAGGTGCTGGAGGCGGGGCTTGAACGAAGCCGCCGCTGGATTCGCTCCGCCGGAGTGACGAACGAGGAGCCGGTCGACCGCGTAGCTCGCGCAGCCACTCCCTTCCGAGACTACTTCGCACGCGTGCAGCCGACCTGCTTCTTGCACGACACGACCACCAAGAACGTCATCATTGACAACGGCCAACTCAGCGGAATTGTCGATGTCGATAGTGTTTGCTTTGGCGACCCGCTGTGGGTGCTGTCGTTGACTACTATGGCAATGCTGTCGCGTGGGCACGACGGGGTCTATATCGACGCCTGGTGTGAAGCGCTCGACCTGACCAGCGACGAGCGATCGGTCTTGGCCCTCTACACGGCGATGCATTGCGTCGCGTTCTTGGGAGAGATTGGACAGCGCTTCAATAGGGAGACGGCGCCAGCCATAGACCCCCGCTATATGGAGCGATTGCGGACCATTCTCGACGACCTTCTGGCCAGGGTGTGAACCGATGTGGTCGGCTCAGACGCTTGGATCGAAGCAGACCCACTCGACGCAGTTCCCTTCAGGGTCCCACACGTAGAGAGAGCGCCATTGTGTCCATTGGTGAGTGGTCGTCGTGACCTTCACTCCGAGCCCCTTGAGGCGTTCGAGCTCGGGCTCGTAGTCATCGAGCGCAATGCCGAAGGCAATGTGATCGACCGTCGTCCGCTCCGGCTCGATGCCCTTGTAATCCGGTCTGGCGGTCCGATCGAACAGGGCGAGAACCTGGGTGTGGCCCGCGACGCCCTCAGCGATACGGAAGAAGGCCGATTCGGGGAAGCGGCGCATCAACTCCAACCCGACGACGCGTTCGTAAAAATCTTGCATGCGGTCGAGATCCTCGACGCGAAACGCAATCTCACCGAGTCCTTTGATTGGTCGCTGCTCGGACATGTTCCCCTCCGTGTTCGCGAAGAAATCCACTCGTCATTGCGTCCTATCACGCGCGAACGCAACACGATTCCATTGTCCCAGGCCCAATTAGCATGAACCAGGGAAGAATTTCGTATTTTCCGATCGTTGAGGAGATCGTTGAAGACGCGCTAAAGCACGATGGGCCCGCATACGCTCGATCTGACTTTGCTGAGCGTGCCGGATCGAACCAGCCATCGTGCGCATACGCGGATCACTCGCCTGCGTAACCGCGTTATTGGCCATGACGACCGCACCGTGGTGATGCGGGATCATCAGCTCAAGAAATCGGCGTTCGAACGTTTCCCCGTCAAGCTCCGCGAGCGCATCGACCGCCGAGCTTCGACCGATAATCGCAGGGCCTAGCGTGATGATCGCGGTCGAGAAGCCCGCCGCTCACCAGGCCAGCGAAAAAAGCCGTACGCCAATCGCGGTGCGGCCCTCGCTGGGCAACGGTCGCCAGTGCTCCTGCGACGAGCGCGCCGCTATACAGCGGGATACGCAGCGACTCCAGCCGGCCAAATGCCCTGAACGAGGAGGTACCGAGCGCCTTGGCATCGCGGGTCAAAGGGGTAACGTTCGCGTTCGGCGCGCGGTTTTCGCCGCGCCCGCCCGAGCAAGGCCCCGGGCACGTTGAGCGGAGGGACCGATCTCGCCAGCTAACTCGTCCATCCGGTGAGTTGGTCGAAGCTGTCATGCTGCTCCTTGGCCACAGGGCGAAAAGGCGTCGTCGCCAACCGAAGGCGCGGCAGCGATGCCAGCGTAGCGATCGCTACGCTGGCAACACGCTCGACATAATCAGTGGTCAGTGGGATTCGACTGATTGCTCCGCTCTGGCCGAGGGAATGTGAGCAAACGTGCTGAGCGCCAGCCAATCTGGAAAGGCGCGTGCCAGATCGCGCGGCCCGTCGATGCGGATCAGTTGGCGCCGGAGCGCGACGGGGAAGGTGAGGTGCCCGACCCAGATCTGATGAAAGGCGAGCGTGTCGGCGGTCACGATCAGATCGGGATCAAAGCCTGGATGCGTCAAGCAGACCGAAGCGTCTTTCTGTTCGAGCACGAGCCAGTAGTGCCCGGAGCTCAGGCCGCTGAAGTCGAGCTGCACCACCACCCGCCGATCGGGAACCCGCTCCCAGTGGATACGACGGCGCATATCCCACATGAGCAAGTCGGGATCGATGTCGTCCGGCTCCAGCTCCAGGTTGGCCCAACGCTGGCCCCAGATCCCCAACTGCTCCACCACGCCGAACAACTCTTCACCGGCGGGCGTCAGATGGTATTCCGGGCTGCGACCGCTCTGGCCAACGCGACGCTCGACCAGACCAGCGCGCTGCAGGAAGCGCAGGCGCTGCGCGAGAAGCGATTTAGACATACGTGGCACGCCAGCTTCGATCTCGCTGAAGCGATGGCTGCCCAACAGGAGCTCGCGCAGGATGAGGGGGGTCCAACGTTCGGCGAAAATTTCGGCCGCTTTGGCCACGGGACAGAACTGACGATACATCGGCATAGTGGTTCCGCCTCCGAGACGGATCGATTGACGTGATTTTCGTGCAGTCTAGCACACGGTGACAAAAGGCTTTCCCACGACGGTGTCACTTCATTTTTTGAACTAGATCTGCGTACAGAACAGCCTAATCTGAAAATTGGAGTTGTTTTCGTCATTAGCGTCGCCACGTCAATGGTGTCTCCAGACGCCACATTCCCGACGACGTGGCGTGAAGGAGCGTTGTTCATGACCACCACGATTTCGCCACTCACCGGGTTCCGGCCCGCGCCGGTCTTCCCTGACGACGACCGGTTCGTCGGCCTTGCCGCAGAACTCGGAGCTTGCTTCGCCGAGCGTGCCGTGGAGCACGACCGCGACAACAGCTTCGTCATCGAGAATTACGGACCGCTGCGCGAGAGCGGCTATACCGCGCTGGCCGTCCCCAGTGAACTTGGCGGCAAAGGCGCCACGCTGCGGCAGGTCATCTATGCCCAGGCCGAACTCGCCCGCTACTGCGCCTCCACGGCGCTGGCCGTCAATATGCACCTCTACGGCACGCTGGTCAGCGCCTTTAGCTGGCGACATGGCGCCACCGCGCCGGGCAATCTGCTGCGCCGGGTGGCGGAAGAGGGGCTGATTGTGATGACCAGCGGTGGCTCGGACGGCATCTACCCCACGGGCACGATTACCAGGGACGGAGACGGTTTCCGCGTCAACGCGCGCAAGGTCTTCTGCAGCCAGGCGCCGATCGCCAACGTGCTTACGACCATGGCCGCCTATGACGATCCGAACGACGGTCGCATCGTGTTGCTCGTCGCTATCCCGACCAAGAGCGAGGGGTTCACCATCCTCGAGACCTGGAACGCACTCGGCATGCACGGCACCGGCAGCAACGACGTGCAACTCGACAACGTCTACATCACCGAAGCACAGATTGTGACGCGGCGTCCGTGGGGCAAAGTCGATACCTTCCTGCGCAACGCTCTGGTCCACTTCGCGCCAACGACCGCCGCGGTCTACTTCGGTATCGCGTCGGCGGCACGCGACGAAGCAGTGCAACAGATGACGGCAAGAGCGGCGCGCTCTGGTCGACCGCTGACCGACGATGTAATGGTGCAGCGAGAGATCGGGCTCATCGACGCCAAGTTGCGCACGGCATGGTGGGCGCTGGTCGGTGCGTTGAACGAGATCGGTGACGATTACGCGCCAACTGAAGCAGCCATCAACGCCATGGTGATCGCCAAGCGTCACGTGCTAGAGATGGCTGGGGTGATCGTCGATCTGGCCATGGAAGCGGTCGGCGGAGCCTCCTACTTTAAGCGCTCGTCGCTCGAGCTTGCCTACCGTGACGTGCGAGCCGGCAAGTACCACCCGCTCACTCCCGAAAAATCGCTGCTCTACGCTGGTCGCCTGGCGCTCGATCTACCAGTGGACGAGGTCTGGTAGGGGTCACTCCAGACTTCGCCGGCGCCGAGTAACGCTCTGCTCCAATGCTGATGGCCGGGCGACACGTATCATGAACGTGTCGCCTCACGTACAATCGGTTCATCACGTCCCGATATCGGCAAGGAGCAAACTATGGCGAGCTTCGTAACCTACGTTGGTGCCCGCAACGGCGTCTTTCGCTTGGATCGAGAACGACTGGAGCCACTCGGGCTCGACGATCAACGCGTCTGGGCAATCCATGCCTGGCGTGGCGATACCGGAAATGACACGATTCTGGCGGGCACGTATGGCGACGGCATCTTTCGCAGCGACGACGGCGGCAAGACCTGGTCACAATCGAGTGAAGGATTGACGGCTACCGCGCTGCGCACCATCGGCCCCGATCCGTCTCAGCCGAACGTGCTGATTTGCGGCACTGAGCCGGGGCGCGCCTTCCGCAGCCACGACGGCGGCCACAGTTGGAGTGAACTGAACGGCATCCACGAACTGCCGGCCTACGAAGAGTGGTATCTGCCCTATTCGCCACGCGCTGGGGCGATCCGCAACTTCTATTCGCCACCGGGAAACAACACACGACTGATGGCCTCGGTCGAGGTCGGAGGGCTGCTCAACAGTGATGACGGCGGAGCCACCTGGTCTTACATCGAGCGTCGGTCCCGACCACGACATCCACCACATCGGCGGCCATCCTGACGATGGAAACCTGCTCTACGCATCGCTGGGCTACGCCGGGCTGAAGAACGAGAAGCGGGATGAGAATTCGCCCAGGCTGGGCGGCATCGGCCGCTCGCGGGACGGTGGCAAGACCTGGCAGAAGCTGCTGACCGACTACACGCGCGCCACTATCATCCCTCCGACCCACAAGCACCTGCTGCTGGCCGGCCCGGCGCCACACGTCGGCAGAGAGGGACGCATTGACGTCTCGTCTGACGGCGGCGACAGTTGGGAGTCCGCCAGCAGCGGCATCGAGACGCCGATGGCGGACATGGTCGAGCTCTTCCAGCTTGCACCCGACAACAGCATCTGGGCGATCACCTCCGGTGGCAATCTGCTCTGGGCGGAGCCAGGAGACTGGCACTGGCGATCGGCGCTGCCGAACGGTGCTGGACCGGACGTGCAGTCGGCCAGCTTTATAGCGAACGACTGACCGTTCGCTCGAACACATCATTCGACCCCGGGCATATCTTTGCTCGGGGTCGGTGCGTCTCTATTCGCCGGAGGACGATTGGACGTCGGGCTCTTCGCAAAGGGAATGATTCTCGGCTTCTCAATTGCCGCGCCGGTCGGGCCGATTGGCGTGCTTTGTATCCGTCGCACCCTGGCCGACGGCCGGCTGACCGGCCTTCTTTCCGGGCTGGGTGCCGCCACCGCCGATGCCTGCTACGGAGGGATCGCCGCCTTCGGCCTGACGGCGGTCTCCAGCCTGCTGGTCCACCAGCAAACGGCGCTACGCATCATCGGCGGACTCTTCCTCGGGTATCTTGGCATTCGCACGATCCTGGCGCCTCCGGCACAGCAAGCAGCGAAGGCCGGCCAACGCCGCAGACTACTCAGTAACTACGTTTCGACGTTCGGCCTGACACTGACAAACCCAGCGACCATTCTCTCGTTCGTCGCGATCTTTGCGGGTCTCGGATGGGCCGGAACCCGTGAAGCAGGCTACGGGTCGGCCTCGATACTGGTTCTCGGCGTTTTCATCGGCTCAGCTCTTTGGTGGCTGATCCTCAGCACGGGCGTCAGCCTTGTTCGCTCCCGCTTCACCCCAAGCGTCATGCAATGGGTCAATCGCGCCTCTGGCACGATCATCTTGAGCTTCGGCGTCGTCGCCATCGCCAGCCTGGTGGTGTGACGATCATCGGGCGGTCCGCATGCTCGTCGGACAAAGCGGCGAACACCGTCGCCGTAGACGACCTCTCACCGACTCGTTATAGTGACCCTGATCGCCAGGTCGGAGTCAGGGTTGCCTTCAAGACAGGGATGGGTGCGTCCCATCGCTATCTCGTCCGGTGAAGGAAGTTATTCAATCAGCCCGGTGATCGAAACCTACTTGGGGCGGTTCATTGTGTTCGAGAATTGAAGGGGAGGGGACGTCGTGGTGTGGCCAAATCTGGGAGAGGCGCATCGACCCTACGTCGGCGGGCGCCGCGGCGCGGTGGCATCGGCGCATCCGCTGGCATCAGAGGCCGGACTGAGCATCCTGCGGCAAGGCGGCAACGCGATTGACGCCATCGTCGCGACCGCTGCGGCGCTCAATGTGGTCGAGCCGTTTATGTCGGGCGCGGCCGGCGTCGGCTACATGGTCATCAAGCCGGCCGGGGCCACGAAGCCGGTAGTGCTCAATTTCATCGGCCGGGCGCCAGCCGGGGCGACACTCGATCGGTTTTCCGAGGAGGGCTCGAACGACTTCGGGATCCTCTCACCGCTGATCCCCGGCTCCCTCGCCGGCTGGCTGATGGCACTGGAACGCTACGGCACAATGGATCGGGCAACTGTTTTTGCTCCCGCCATCGAGCTTGCCGAGCAGGGCTATCCGATCACCGTCAAGAACAATCTCTTCATGGCGTTCATGCATGGTCGCCTGCTGGAGTGGGAAACATCCACGCGCACATACCTCCACGACGGAGAGACACCCAAAGTCGGTTCGATCCTGAAGCAGCCTGATCTGGCGCGAACGTTCCGCACGCTCGTCGAGGGCGGTATCGACGCCTTCTATCGTGGCTCCATCGCGAAGGAGATCACATCCTTCTCGCAGGCGCATGGCGGACTGCTGACGGCTGAGGATTTTGCCAGCTATCAGCCCACCTGGGAGGAGCCGATCTCGACGACGTACCGTGACTACACAGTCTATTGCCCGCCGCTCCCCTGCAGCGGCATGCAGTATCTCGAAACGCTCAATCTGGTCGAGGGATACGACATGGCCGGGCTGGGCCAGAATTCGGCCGAGTACATTCACCACCTGGCCGAAGCCATCAAGCTATCGGTGGCCGACCGCACAACCTACGCGCCGAACCCGGCATCGCCGATCGACTTCCTTCTTTCTAAAGAGTATGCGCGACCAGCGACGCAAGCTGATCGACGCTACCAGCGCCGGATACAGCGGTGGCGACCGCTACACCTCAAGCAAGCATGACAAAGAAGTGCTGCCGGGCAGTCCCGAGAGCATCACCCGTGAGAGCACGACCCACTTCGTCGCCGCCGACGCGGCCGGCAACGCGGTCGCTTGCACCCAGACACTTGGCGCGCCCTTCGGGTCTCAGGTAGTACATGGCAGTACCGGGCTGGCGCTCAACAACTTCGCCCACTGGTTCGATCTCGATCCGGAGAGCCCGAACGTCATCGCACCGAACAAACAGGTCGAGATGTGCCTGGCGCCGTCGCAGATCTGGCGAGATGGAAAACTCTTCCTGATGGTCGGCACGCCCGGCTCGTTCGGCATCATGCAGACGACTCCGCAGATGATGATGAACGTGATGGATCACGGATATAGCATTCAGGCGGCCATCGAAGCGCCGCGCTTCAAGACCGGCACCGGCACCGAACTGGTCGTCGAAGGCCGCGTCCCGGCTAACGTGGTCGACGAGCTGCGCAAGCGCGGTCATGAGGTGAATGTGACAGACGACTGGACACCGCTGGTTGGTGGTGGTCAGGGGATTCTCATCGATCCGGAAAGCGACGCCTTCTCGGCCGGCGCCGACCCTCGTCGCGACGGCTACGGACTGGCGTTCTAACACGAGGGGCGAAGCGGGAGTCTCGGCGGGCCGTACACATCACCACCTGCCTGCTCTGATGAGGCTGTCTGTCGGACACACACGATAAGGGGGAAGCAGAATGGCAGAAACGGCTGAGAACAAGGGATTTCACGGAATTCTGGAACGGGATCACCCGTACATTTTCATCGACTCCTGCATGCAGGCCTGGCCGGACGCCGACTACGGGGTCGCGCACCAGCACGGCGTGACCGCCTACGCGGCGACCGCGTGGATGCCACATGCCTCGCTCGACACCGTACTCGAAGAGGCGATGTTCTGGCATTTGGTCGTGCGCAACAATCCGGAGATGATTCTGGCGAAAACAGCCAGCGACATCCGGCGCGCCAAACGCGAGGGGAAATCCGCCATCATCATGGCGGCGCAGGACGGCGATTTTATCGCCGATAAGCTGCACCGCGTCGAGGCGTTTTATCTGCTGGGCCTGCGCATGATGCTCCCGGCGTACAACGCATCGAACCGCATCTGCGGCGGCGCGCTGGACCGAGATGACCGCGGACTGACTCGCTTCGGTGAACTGGTCGTGGACGAGGCCAATCGGGTCGGTCTGCTACTCGATTGCACGCATCTCGGCAAGCGATCGAGTCTCGAAATTATCGAGCGGAGCAGCCAGCCGGTCGTCTTCAGCCACTCAAATCCGAACGGAGTGGTCCAGAATCCGCGCAATATCGACGACGATCAGATCAAAGCCTGTGTCGACAAGGGTGGCATTATCGGGCTGGCACCGTGGGGCCCGCTTGTGATGAAGGAAGGCCAGAACGCCCAGCCGAGCGTCGACGACTTCATCGACCATGTCGACTACGTGGTGCAGCTAACCGGTTCGGCCAACCACATCGGCATCGGGACCGACATGAGTCTCGGCACGTACCCGTTACATGAGACTGACCCCTGGGGCGACCCCGGCTATCCCAATGTCAGCGAAGAATATGGCAAGCACGTCACGACGGATGTCCGTTCTCCGCGCCGGGCACTGAGTGATTTCCACAAGTATCCGCAGGTGGTGAACTTGATCGACCGGCTGCTGGCACGCGGTTATAGCGACGAAGACGTCAGCAAGATTCTCGGCGAGAATTTTCTGCGTATCTTCGAACAGGTCTGGAAGTAAGCTGCTGACGCCAATGATCGGAGCGCGCATGCCGCAAAACGCCTGGATCCGCATGATCCCAGAGGACGAAGCCGACGGTGATCTGGCCGATCTCTACCAGCAGGAGATGGACCAGCGGCATCATGTCGTCGACAACATCATGAAGATCCACAGCCTGCATCCGGCGACGTTACGCGATCATGCGCGGATGTATCACACGCTGATGCACGAGCCTGCCGGACTGAGCCGGGCCGAGCGCGAGATGATTGGAGTTGTCGTCTCGAGCATCAACCACTGTGACTACTGAATACGTCATCACTCGCTCGGTCTGCAGCGACTCACCAGACGCTCCCACTCGACGAACTTCGTCACCCAGTTGCGACGTGATTACCGCGATGCACCGCTCACCACTCGCGAGCAAGCGATACTCGATTACGCCGTCAAGCTGACTCAGACGCCCTGGGATATGCAGGAATCCGATCTCACACCGATGCGAGATGCCGGGCTCAGCGACACTGACATCCTCGATGTGAACCTGGTCACAGCCTATTTCGCCTACGTCAACCGCGTGGCCGACGGGCTTGGTGTCGGCGTCGATAGCTACGTCAACGATGAGGAGCACGTCACCGGCTGACCGGACTTTCACAATGAATGGACCAACAATTGAGGTCAGGTCACACGGAGGAATGCATGACCGACTTTGCGACCAAGTTTTTGCCGGAAGAGTTCGACGATATGGCTCCCGACGGATCGGAAGTTCGACTTCTCCTTGGCGTCGATCGAGGTACTTTTGCTCACTTCACTCTTCCCTCAGGCAAGACGTCGCACGCAGTGACGCACAGGACCGTTGAGGAGGTTTGGTACTTTCTATCCGGCGTTGGAGAGATGTGGCGAAAGCAAGGCGATCGGGTCAGCATTGACCGCGTTGGCCCAGGCGTTTGTCTAACCGTGCCGTTGGGGACTCACTTCCAATTCCGAAACACTGGCGCGGAGCCCCTGACATTCATTATCGCTACGATGCCACCGTGGCCGGGCGATGGAGAAGCGATTGCCGTACCCGGAAAGTGGCAGGCCCAGACTAATTGAACTGTTCTAAGAGCAGAGTCGTCTTTTCTCAGTTAGTTCTTCAAGCCGATTCAATCTGACCGAGAAGACACCAGCGACCGGCTCCCAACGAGCCAGGAAAGCGGTCGAAATTTGCTGCTGCAATTCGGCTCACAGATGACGGCCTATTTCGCCTACGTCAACCGCGTGGCCGACAGGTTTGGGGTCGGCGTTGATCGCCAGGCCGACGATGAGGAACAGCGAATACCAGACCAACGGGTCCGTCACGCTCGGCAGGTAGATGGCCTCCGCGACTTTGTCATCCCGAGGCCGCAGCCGAGGGATCTCTTGCTCTGCGACGAGGAGAGATCCTTCACTTCGCTTCGCTACGTTCAGGATGACAAGTTCACGCCGGTTTCCTACTCAAGTCCACTCATTGCGCCTGGAGCAGCAGGCCGTCTGGGTCGAGCTCGACAAAGTGGTGCGTCTTCCCTTGACGATAGAACTGGCATTGATTTGCGGGCTGATCGTCGATCGGCTGACGCGGATCGTGTGCGATGTCGACCGACCAGTCGGGCAGGCTCGACAACTGCTCGGCGATGCAGGGACCGTTGCTTAGGTCGGTGCCGTTCGCCTTCGCTTGATCGTAAACCTGCTGCGCCGCGTCGATCGCCTTGCCTTGTTCGCTTGAGTGGCCCGATGAGCCACCGCAGGCAGCAACAAGGAACAGAAAGGCAAGGACTACGACATTCATTCGCAGCCCAATAGGCGGCCTGTCGACACACATCGATATCGGACTCATAGCTCCACTTCGAAGTGCCACCGGCGGTGGACTGGTTTCGGCTCCAGTCTGGGCGGTGTATCAAGATCGATACGCAGGCCGTGCGCGTCGGCATTCTGTGTCGGGACAAACTGCGCACGGAAAAACCTCGAACGGTTGTCGGCGTGGGTTAAGGACTTACGCTCGATGCGATAGCCCGTGCCGAGATCGTCAGTCAGACCTATGCCCTGAAGCCGAATTTACGTGCCGCCATACGCTTCGGTTTGCGCTGGATCGACTTCACGCAGGCGCACCTGGACAACAACACCCTGCTCGTAGATCTCGATGAAAGGAAGGTGGCGGCTACTCCCTCGACTTCCTGTGCCTGGTTGACTTCGCAGCGCGGAACATCCGGGTTACGGCGTCGTGGAGTGTCCGTCGAGCACTCGGCGACAGCGACCGGCGACTCGCTGTCCCGATAAACAGTAATTAACCCTGCGCTGCAATCTCGTAGATCTCCGACGCTTCGATGTGGACATCCGCTTGCTGGAGACGCCCCATCACGCCACCGAGCACCGAGCGATCAAACTGCGCGTGCTCCCGGGTGTCCCAGATCGAGACTGTGACGGCGTGACCGGAGTCGACATCTGACGCAACGTATACATGCTGGAGCCCGGGGAGCGGCTTGATGGCGTTAGCGACACCCTGATTAAAGCTGTCAATCTGTGCCTGAGACAATGTCCCAGGGGCGACGTGCGAGCGTGCGATCCGAAGAAACATGTACTGCCTCCCTGCACGAACTGACTCGTTCAAATAACCGCCGGCCTCTCTACTCTAGCAGAGACACGTGGCAAAGATACGAGGGCGACGCGTCGATCTGTCTGCGAGCAGGTCCCAGGGGGGACGTCCCGCATGGTGCTCGGCATGAGCACGTGTTGTGTGGTTGCCGTCGCACTTGGAGATGATTCCACCGTTGAATAACGAGGCAGCGATCAATAGTCCAACCGGCTTCCACGCCAGGATGGGCGCTCTCTTCACCGCTCTCGATCCGGGGGCTGTCCCATGATGTCTGCTGATCTGTTCGAGAACTGTCTCCGACCTCACCCTTGTCGACCCAATGTCTGGTATAGAGTCCGAGTGCCGTTCGCGTGCGGAGATGAGACTCCATGGGCTTCCAGGCAGTCGTATTATTGACCGATCCCGGGTGATTGATGATTCCGTTGCTCGGAAAGGGAGCGACGAATTGGGGTAGAGGAGTGGCTGCATGGTGTGTGCACAGCAACCCGTCAGCGTTCGACCCGCCGCTTCAGCCGATCTGGCAGTGATTGGCGAGGTCGCCACGGAGACGTGGCGGGCAACGTATGCGGGAAAGATTCCGGACCGGCAGATCACCGAATTCCTCGCGACGGGATACAGTCACGCGGCACTCGAACGATCCTTGCAGGGGTTAGGACCCGGGCTGATGGTAGCGACATTGGGACAGCAGGTCATCGGCTACGCGATGGCCGGTCCGAACCGCAATCATCAAGGCGAACTCTTCGCCATTTACGTGCTGCCGAAATGGCAGGGAAAGCAAGCCGGATGGCGACTCTGGCGGCAGGCGATAACGTACCTGCGCCAACGCGGCTATTCTGAAATGGTCCTCTGGGTGCTGGACAGCAACATTCAGGCTCGTGCCTTCTACGAGCGACAGGGCGCGATCGAAATGGGGGAGCGAGATTTTCCCGTCGGCTCAGGTATCGTCAAAGAGTTTGGCTACCATTTGGCGTTATGATCGGTGGAGCGTCCCGACGGGCCGCAGGCCCGGCCTATTGCTGCGGCTCTTTGCGAAACTGAATTCCGGCTCGCGTCCTGGCACATGGATTCCGTTCGGCCACACCGTCGGCTATCCTTGCCCCGGCTCCGATTGGCAGCCGCAAAACAGAGGGGAATGGAGAATCCGCATGACGGCGCTTGCAGAATTGATCGTCTCACTGTCTTATCCAGAGGACCCACAAATCTCGCCCGACGGGACCGCGGTCGCCTACGTCGCAACTCCTTATGGCCGGGTCGAGAACGCGGAGGGCGACATCTGGATGGCCTCGGTTGCTTCGGGACCGGCTCGTCAGTTCACCTTCGGCTCCGGACGTGACGAACAGCCACGCTGGTCACCGGACAGCCAGTGGCTGGCCTTCCTCTCCGAGCGACTGGAACCGGAACGCCGCGCGCTCTACCGCATCCGACGCGACGGCGGCGAGGCGGAGTTGCTGGTCGAACGCAAGCGGAACATCGAACACTTCGCCTGGTCCCCGGACGGCAACACCATTGCCTTTCTTGCTCCTGACAATCCAACTGACGAGGACGAACGTCGTCAGCGAGAGCGGGACGACGGTGAGGTCTATGGCGAGCGTTGGCCCGTCAACCGCCTCCACCTCCTCGATCTCGCCAGCCGCGCTGTCCGCACCTTCGCAACCGGCGACATCCACGTCACTGAACTGGCCTGGTCGCCGGATGGGAGTCGTATTGCCTATATCTCCCGACCAACACCTGAACTAGAGTCCGGCCTCCAATCACGAATCGCGGTGATCCGCGTGGACGACGGTGCAGATCCGATGGAGATTCCGATCGCAGGTGGCTGGTCGCCCCACGAGCTAACCTGGAGTGCGAACGGACGCTTGCTCCTTTTCGTCGGATCACACGATCCCCAGCCGCAGGGATCATTCACCGTCTACGCCGTACCGTCTGATGGTTCAGAAGCACCGCGCACGGTCGGCCCAACACCGACGACGAGCACTGCGTCGTCGGCTTGCGGGCCATCCCCGGAAGCGAGCGCGTCGCTATCAGCCTCGCCGAGGGCTTGACCACCCACCTCGAGTGGCTCGACCCCGTCAGCGAAGAAAGAGAGCCACTCTACACTTACCAGGAGGGGGACTTCGGAGCCGCTGATCTTTCGCTTCGTGACGGCCGGCCCCTTCTCGCAGTCGTGCGCTCCTCGGGCAGTGAGCCACCAGAGCTCTTCGTCGGCGCACCGAACGCGCTCCGGCAGGTTAGCGATCACCATGCTCCGCTGCGTGAATTCGCCTTCGGCGTCCAGGAGCCGTTCTACTGGCAGGCACAGGATGGGCTGGCACTCGACGGCGTGCTGATCCGGCCACCAAAGGCACCAGAGGGACCGCTGCCGATGGTCGTCCTGGTGCATGGCGGGCCATACGGACGCTCCCCGAACGGGTGGAGTTTGCGTCCACTGAACTGGGCGCAGTGGCTGGCCGTTCACGGCTACGCCGTGCTGATGCCGAACTATCGCGGCGGCCTCGGGCATGGTCATCGCTTCGCCACCTACGCGCGTGGCAACGTCGGCGTGGGCGATTTCCCGGACGTGCTGTCGGGCGTCGACGCCGCCATCGAACGAGGGATCGCCGATCCAGACCGGCTCGGCATCGGCGGCTGGAGCCAGGGTGGGTTCATGACCGCGTGGGCGGTGACCCACACCAATCGATTCAAAGCGGCCGTGATGGGCGCGGGCGTCAGCGACTGGAATATGATGACGCTGACGAGTGACATGTCAACGTTTGAAAGCGTCCTTGGCGGGAGCCGCCCCTGGGACGGTACTGGGCCGTCTCGCGCCGCTGAGGTCTCCCCGATCTCCTTCGCTACTCAGGCCGAGACGCCGTTGCTGATGCTCCATGGCAAGCAGGATGAGCGCGTGCCGGTCAGTCAGGCGATCGGATTCGAGCGCGCGCTGCGCGAGCGTGACATGCCGGTACAGCTGGTCGTCTATCCACGCGAGCCGCACGGCGTACGCGAGCGCGCCCACCAGCTCGACATCCTGCGACGAGTGCTCGGATGGTATGAACGTTGGCTCGGCAAACCCTGACAGGTTCGGCGTCGAGGCCTCTGAAAACGCCGCGACTCAGGCTTCGGCCGGCCGATCCAAGTGCCACAGTGACGGCACGAAGAACAGGGCGAGTGCTGCGAACTGGACCGTAATGGCAAGGACCAGGACAGTCATGTGGAAGCCGATCGCGGCGATGGCGAACCCGCCAAGGACGATGCCAATCGGCGAGACCAGTTGTGTGATCGCCGAGTAGGTAGAGAAGACACGCCCGCGCATTTCGATAGGGATGCGCTCGTGGCGGATCGTCACCATCAATGGGTTCAGCGGCGCCGTGGCGAAGCCCATTATCGCGAGAACCACGAGCAGAGCGGGGAGCGTGGCGTGAACGGCCAATACCCAGTAAAAACCGGGCATGAGCAGATAGGCGACATACCAGACAGCCCGGCGTGACAGGCGATGCCCGATCGCACCGTAAACCGTCACGCCGGACAGCGCACCCACCGCGAATCCACTCGCCATCAGCCCAAGAGCCGTCGCACTGCCGAACTCCCGTTTCGCAAAGACCGGCAGCGCGACGGCGAAGATTGGCGCCCCGAGTCCATTGAAGACCGCGACGACTATGGCCATATCCCGGAGCAATGTATCTCGTAGCAAGAATCGGACACCCTCGGCGAGTTGAGTAAAGTAACTGGGCCGATCAGTCGATTCCGTTTGCGCTTTGAACGCCGGAACGAACGTCCAGACGAAGAGGGCCGACAAGGCAAAGCTGGCCGCGTCGATCCAGAGGACGGTGGTCGCTCCCAGCCAGACAATGAGAATTCCGGCCAGCGGTGGACCGAGTAGCAGCGCCAGATGCTGGACCGACTCGAATCCGGCGTTTACCCGCTCGAGCCGCACTCCAGCCAGCTCGGCGAGCTCCGGTAGCATCGAGCGACGTGAGGTGATTCCCGGAATCGCCAGCATCGATCCAACGAAGACAAGTGCCATCAGCACCGGAAAGGGCAACCCGACCGTGAAGTAGAGGGTCGGGACCAGCCCCAGACCGATACCACTGACGATATCGGCCGTGACGCTCGAACGACGGTAGCCGAGCCGGTCGACCAGCGTGCCGCCGAAGATCCCGACCAGAAAGCCTGGCACCGCCACCGAAAAGCCGGTAAGGCCGGTCCGCGCGGCACTTCCGGTCGTCACCAGCACGAACCATGGAAGTGCGATGAACGTCAGGGTACTGCCGATCTCGGAGATGGTGCTGGCGCCCAATAGCGCCAGTAGCGGCAAGCGATTTCTGTCACTTTTCTCAGCGGTCGGATTCATGCGCCCCTCTCAGCAGTCACATTAACAAGGTCAACATTCCTGGCGCAACAAAAGTGTCGATCGATCGAATCGATCAGCAGGCGACCCATCTCTACCAGACTGCGGCGGATGATAGCAGGAGTAAGGGGATTTTGCAGAACGCGCATGAAGATCTCACAAGAGGGACAGTGGGCCGCCGGGCTAGAGATCCTTGAACATATAAATGCAGACCTCGAATTCGCGACCTTTGCGCCCGTCCTCGGTCTCGTAGTCCCACGAGATGGTGAACTCGCCCCCGCCCCAATTGCGGTACCCAATGCGCTTGTAAAGACGGCGTGCAGCGGGATTGTCAACACTGCCGACGGCCAGCCCAATACGTGTGTGTCCCTCGTCCCGCGCAAGCCGTTCGGCATGCTGGATCAGGCGTGTAGCGACACCACGTCGCTGAAATTCCGTCCGTGTGGCGCCTGCCTCAAGACAGGCCGTATTCGATGGATACATCGCCGTTGGATCGTGCTCGGGGCCGTTCCACCGAAGTAGAAAGTGACCGACCGGCTCGGCACCATGCCAAGCGATCAAATAGATTCCGTCGCCACTCTGTTGAGTGGCAAATCGGCGATGGTGATACCGTGACAGATTCCCGGGAGAGAATCGTTTTTCCAACAGGTCGAGTAGTTTCGACTCGGCCGGCCGAATGTCGATGGCAAACGCTACAGCTTCGTCCTTCATGATCGATCTCACTCTAACACGGCATTCCTCGGCGGGCACGAAACGGCGAACTTCAGACCAACGCGGTATGTGGGCAATGGGAGAGTTGTCGTATTCCCCGTCAATTGACGGCGCGGTGTACTATGGAATCACGCATTCATAACGGCCAAACGCGCAGCACTCATGTTTCGCTGCATTCTTCCGCTGACCGTCACCTCAGTAGCTGAGCGCCAAGCCTCCACCGTGCTGTCACGCTTGTTGCACGTCGCTCCAACGAGATCGACAAAGCCACGAGGATCAAAGCCTGGTTGATTTGCAAAGCCCGCTTGACCTTCGTTGAAAAATATCGATCCAGACACGGGAAAGTCGACCTCGTCCCGCTCGCTGAACTGCTCACTGGAAAACAATGACGTCACATCAATTTGATGCCGTGTTCAGATTCCATTTCCATCCGCAGTTCACGAGTCGCGAACGAGATACCAATTGGATCACCGATGCAAGGGAGGTTGCCAGGTAGAGGAATACCCACAACCGGGAAGTCCAACACGACTGCTGCGGACGAAGGAGTATTGCGATGAAGATACCGCACCAGAAGAAGCTGCGATTGGAACTTCCGAGTCGTGACCGATCCCTGTCAGAGTTGGGGCCGGCATCGGCGAACGAAATCCCATTCATCCAGGAGCGGCCCTGGCCGGCGACAATCTCATCCAACCCTGAGAAATTGGAACGCGTTTCTGGCACCGATCACGACGTACGTCAGTCTTCCGGTGCGCCGCTCTCGACGTCGTCGCGCGCATTCATGGAACCACGCTTCAGGTTTGACTTCAGCCAGGTGAAGATCTTCGCGGACAACCGTGCGGCGGAAGCTACTGACAAGGTGCACGCGAGAGCCTATACAGTGGGATCTGACATCGTCTTCGCGGACAACGAGTACTCGCCAGGGTCAATAGAGGGCCGACGGCTGCTGGCGCACGAACTAACGCACGTGGTACAGCAGAATAGGATGGGCCACCAGCACATCCAGCGTGCCGAGCGAACGGTCGCCGAGTCAACCCAGACACCGTATGAGGCGAGCCACCAGACCGCGGCCTATGCCAGATATCTGACGGCGCTTCCTGACGACCAGTCCCGGTCGATGATCTCCGGGATCAGTGATCTGCCGTTCCTGTACCTGCTCAGGAACGCGCTGGCGAAGCTCGATGCTTCGCAAGCGAAGACGCGGCGCGACTTCGAACAGTATTTTATGCCGTTCAATCCCAGATATCGAAAGTGAGCGCGGCTAAGGAAGAAATCAGTTCCGAAGCCGGAGAGATGGAGGCGACCGCACGCAGAATGGAATCAGTTGCCGACTATGAAATGCCTGCGGATCCTTATGGCGGTGGGCCTCCGCCTCTGGCAGGCAACGTACACGGGGCAGCCGGCGGCCTGTACGGCCCAGTGATGCAAGGTGTTGCCGAGATCCCTGGCGATGTTCTCGATGCGAGCGGGCAACTTGGGCAAAGTGGGGCCGCGTTCTTTATGGGTTTTGCCCATGCGATCAGCGAGAGCCGGTTGAGCGACGTTCAGAAGGACGAACTACTCCACAAGATTGAACTCTGCTATCCGCTGGCTCCTGTCGTGTATCTCGGAGTGTCGGTCGGATTGTCTGAGAATTCGCTTGATACTCTGATCGGACTGGCGAACCTAAGAGAGTCAATCGGGGCCGCGTTCGACCTTGCGCACGCGCTGGCAACGCCTGGTGGAGAAGAACTGGCACTTGAACTCGGAAGGGCGTTGGGCAAGAGTCTGAGAGATGATGTCGCGTCGCTTATCGAATTGCCGCCTCAAAAGTTCGCCTACCAACTCGGAAAATACCTCGCTCCAATCATCTGCGATATCGTACTCGCAATTGCCACTGATGGTGCAGCTGCTGGAACGAAACTGGACGACATCGCCAGTCTCACGAGAAAAGCAGAGAATGTGCTTGCTGAGGGGCTGGAGGATGTAAGAGGCGGTAGCCGCCTCGCGGCCGAAGCAGCCGACAATGTCCCGGGTAGCGGAGCGAGACGAGTCGACCCTGACATCGATGCAATGGTCGAATCTGGCATCGTGGAAGAATTGGAGACGACAACCAAGCCGACCTCGCGTCCCCGACCCAAGCCTCCCGCATCACGTGGAAGAGCGGAAGCCGCCCGAAGTGTGTTCGACTCTTCTCTTCGAGATGGATATGCAAAACGACTGGGTGTCGAAACAGGTGGTCAAGTCCACCATGCGATCGAGCTTCAGGCGCTCGATCGCTATCCAGGCGTGTTTCGAGCCGAGGAACTCAATGATTTCTCGAACATGCGTGGGATTGAGACCGAATTGATCGGGCGCCGACAGTTTCATAACAGCAAGATCCGTGAGTTCTGGGCCCGGCACTATCGCGAGCTTGACTCAGAGTTGGCCAGTCGAGGGCTACGTGAGGGCACAAAGGAGTACAACGACTTCTGTAGAAAGTACCTGGAGAATGGCCGGCAAGAAATCGACGAGGTTTTCGGACAGTTCTTCACGGAGTACCGCCGCTCGCTGCCGTGGGAGCGAATTTCAGAGTAATCAGTCTCGGATATCGGTGGAAAGCCTAAGGTCGTGGGAGCAACTCCACCCAAGTGTCCTGTCGCAGGCGCGGCTGGAGCGAATTGCATAAAGATTGGTCAACACGGGTCGGGGTACGCGTGGTCATCCTGAGCCACAGCGAAGGATCTCCCCGTCCCTGTGTTCTCCGTATCGATCGGAAGCGATGGAGGAGATGCTTCGGCTGCGGCCTCAGTTGGAGACCAATGTTAATTTGTCATTCTGAGCGAAAGCGAAGAATCTCCTCGTTTCGATTCGACAGAGTATGGAGAGATCCCTCGGCTGTGGCCTCGGGATGACACATCCACTGTGGCAACCTACTCAGCATAACCGGGAAGCGTCTCTCCGTTTTTTTGGTAAACGTTCTTGCAAACCGCTTTGAGTCGCGCTGGTGGCGTGAGCCGGTCAAGATGAGCCTTCCTTCTCTGAGCCGAACCGGTTTCAGGTACGGCGAATCACTTCGCCGGAGCACCGAATTATCAGGGGAATGTATGGTACGTTCGACCGTCAGGGGATCGACTACTACCACGATTCCCGTTAGTCAGCCACGGAATGGGAAAATGAATGACCTCACATAGAAAAATGAACTCACGCTTTCCGCGAAGGCCGTTTCGTTTTGGTGTGCAGA
This sequence comes from uncultured Chloroflexia bacterium, assembly GCA_963785465.1. GTDB lineage: Bacteria > Chloroflexota > Chloroflexia > Thermomicrobiales > Thermomicrobiaceae > CALAGB01. The sequence continues at coordinate 554,064 of CAWAVM010000013.1, forward strand.
TCAACTGGGCGGATTCGGCCAACGAATGGAAAGAAAAGGCGCGCAAGGCGGAGGCACTTGGCTACGACACCCTGACAATCGCCGATCATTTCGGCGGCCGTTTTGCCTATGGCCCGGCACTCGCCATGGCGGCGTCGGTGACGTCCGAGCTGCGCTTCGGCACGCTCGTGCTGCAGAATCCGCTGCGGCATCCGGCCCTGGTCGCAATGGAGGCGGCGACCATCGACGTATTGTCCGACGGCCGCTTCGAACTCGGTATCGGGGCGGGTGGATCGCTGATGAGCGATTTCGAGAAGACCCACATTCGGTTCGACCCACCTGGAATCCGGGCCGGCGAGCTTGAAGAGAGCGTTCACGTCATCAAGGCGCTGCTTCGCGGCGAGTCGCTCACGTTCAACGGCCAGTATTACCAGTTCACTGAATTCGAAGGTTCTCCGAAGCCGGCGCAACAGCCGAGCGTGCCGCTTCTCATCGGGGCCGGTGGGCCACGCATGCTGCGCCTCTCGGCGCGCGAGGCTGACATCGTCAGCATCCTGCCGTTAATGCGTCCTCAGGGCGGTGAATTCCATTTCGATGAATCGACCGGTCCCGGCTTCCTGCGCAAGGTCGAATTGCTGCGCAAAACGGCTGGACCGCGATTCGACCAGATCGAGATTCACATGCTGGTACAGCGTTTCCTGGTGACCGATCAGCCGCAAGGTGAAATCGACCAAATGTCGGACAGCTGGGGAATCTCGACCGAAGAGGTGCTAGGTTCGCCCTACATCCTGATCGGCTCAACTGACGCTGATCGTCGAGATGATCGAGCAGCGTCGAGAGCAGCTAGGCCTTACCTACTACGTGATCTTCGACCGCGACATCGACAATTTCGCCCCGATTGTCTCGAGGCTGAAGGGGCGGTGAGGGCAGTCTCAGGCAGTCGCCTCAGGTGGCACGGGCATCGGGTGCATGACCGATGTCGCCAGCGCGACAGTCGCGCCAACAAGCAGTACGATGCTGATACCGACCGCTACCTGCGCACTCGTCGCTTCGGCCAGCACTCCTCCCAACAGACCGCCCAATGACGCACCGCCAATAACGGCAATGGTGTAGAGACTCATCACGCGCCCGCGGAGCGCACCGGGCGTGGCGAACTGGAGCATCGTGCCGACGGCCGCACCGACTGCGGTGCCGGACAGACCAGCGACGACCAGCAGTGCCAACCCTACCGCGTAGGGAGGAAGCAACGCGAAGAGGATCAGCGCCACGCTGAAAACGATGTTACCTGCGATGACCAATTGGGCCTTCCGTTTGATGTCGCCAAGAGACGCCACGCCGAAGGCGCCAATCAGGGATCCGGCCCCGGGAGCCATCAAGAGTAGCCCGTAGCCGCCCGGCCCGGTGTGCCACAGATCCCGTGCAAATATCGGCAGGAGCGTCGAGTAGGATCGGCCGAGGAGACCTGTCGCCAAGGTAAGTCCCAGCAGGGCCAGCACTCCGCGATGCGCTGCGGCGTAGCGCACGCCACCGACTAGACGCTCAAGGGCTGATTCAGCCTGCGCTTCCCGGCGACCTCGAACATCTCGTAGAGAGTAGATCGCGATGACTACCGAGAGGGTCGTCACGCCATTGATCGCGAATAGCCACGCGGCGCCAAGCGTCCCGAGCAGCAGGCCACCAATACCTGGCCCAACCAGCATGGCACCGGTCCAGACGGCCGACATCAGCGCCGTGGCGTTCATCAAGTCTTCTGGCGGCACGAGGCCCGGCAGTAGAGCCTGTCTCGCGGGGTTGTCGAACGCCAGCATGGCGCCGCCCAGCACCGCTCCGGTGTAGAGCATCCAGACGTGGAGATGACCCGATGCGATGATTCCGGCAAAGATCAGCGGCACGATAAACTCTTCAGCCTGAGTGAATTTCAGCACCGTAATACGATCGAAGCGATCGGCCACAGCACCGCCAATCATCGGCAGCGTGATCATCGGGATGCCGAAACAGAGACTCATGATTCCGAGCGCAAGTGGAGAATCAGTCAGCTTCAGAATCAGCCAAAACTCAGCCACCATCTGCACCTGAGCACCGACGTTTGAGAAGATCAGTCCAAACCAGAGGATGCGGAAGTTGCGCGAGTGGAGCGCAGCAAAGCGGCGTCTCGGCAACTCGGTTCGAGCGGGAGCGTCATCTGGCGAGGAGGCTGAAGCCGTCTCGGTCGTCATGCCATTGATGTCTCTCTGCTGGTGACGTATTTTCGCGCGGCTGAGAGTCTAAACGTGACAAGCCGGTCTGCTACACGTTGCACACATCATCCTACAAGCTTGAGGCAAGCGATGCATGCGCAATTCATCGCACTTTTGACGGAGAGACCGGGAGAGACAAGGAGACGAGGCGGGCACAGGTCCCGCCGCTACCTAGTCCGCTCCGTACGTAGTGGCGGGACCTGTGCCCGCCTACGGATGTCTCTGCCCGCCCGATTGCGGGACCTGTGCCCGCCTATGAACCCTTCCCCCACACTCTGTGGGAACGTAAGAACCCAACCTGCTCATCTCCGCGACCAGGAGAAAACCGCAAGCCCGATAAACGCTCCGGGAACTCCGCCGCAGGCCGTGGTGAGCAACGAAAGCCCGAACCAGCCCGGCTGCCAGCCAATGACCGGCAACGCCCGCATCGTCAGGAAGAAGAGCGCCGACGGCCAGAAGAGGATGACTTGAATAACGTAGGCGATGATCGCCACGGCACCGTGCGGCGTTGCCAACCAGTCGATCTCCAACAGGAAAGTGAGGTCGACTGCAATAACAGCCCAAATCACTCCGATCATGGTTGGGATAACGACGGAGAGCGCATCGCGGATGGTGACAGTGCGGCTCTGAGATCGCTCAGCGCGCACGGGTGTCGATCTCATCTTGCGCTTACTTTCGGATTCTTGGCCGAATCCGACAAACTGACTCCTCCTTATAAAGGACTAGCGTGAACGCATTTCGGCGCCAACATTACGTCAGCGGCACTGTAGAGAACCACAGTATTCCCCAGGCGACGCCTGGACCCATCACGGCACGTAGTCCCCCGGCGTTCCGCCGCGAGGAAAGAGAAAACCGAGATTCTTGCCGCTCATCTCGTCGAGCGACAGATAGACGTGGTCGTGAACACAAACAGTCTGATCCGCAGCCGAACAAGGCTGATAGAGAGCGGCGCCGGTGAACTCCAGCACCCAGATGGACGACGACGGATCGACCGAGCCGGGGTCAGACGGAATTCCGTGCTCCTCCAGCCACGTGATCCATCCTGATGCGCTCATCTGCTGGACATCGACAATCGTCGGTGGCCTGCCGTCCTGTCCCGGCACCAGCTTGAAACCACGCGCGGTTGCGTCCTGGCGCGTTCGTAGCTCCGACCCTAACGCGGAACCACTTGCCGATGAGAACGGGTTGTGGATCGACGCGGTACAGGCCGACAACGCCACGCACCCAAGTACAACGAGGAATATGCTCTTGCGGCTGCGCAATACGGGCACGATGAATCCTCTACCGGCAACGGTGATCGTGAGGCACAACGACCTACGTGGTCAGTCTACTGGCCGTCGGGGCTTCCGGCACGATTGCAACGGGCTCTTCGTCAGACGAGAGGCACGCGGAAGACCCACGGGCCTACATCCATCTGGTTCCGACGTTCACTAATGAAGGTCCACCGCACCTGAGTGACGGTCAACGTCAGCACATGGGCCTTTGAGTCGAGCGCCGGAGCAAACCGAGACTCGAACCGGTTGCGATTGCCGCCGCTCGGCCACCATTGATAGTCGTTGCCGAGATCGTCGACGGCGGCGAATACCGGAATCGCGTGCCAGATGTTGTTAGGTCCGTGCTCGCCATATTTGGCCGAATGCCGTCCTAGAACGATAAACCCTTCATTGTAGGACTCGAGCGAGAAGAGCGTCACGTCGATACCAACGGCGGTCTGCGACTGCGCGATCGGGATGACCGTCAGCAATTCCCTGACTTCAGGACGCGGACCGCGTGGGACCGGCAATGGCGGGAGATCGGGAGATGCGGACCAGCCCGACGAAGTCTCCGAACTCGGTATTCGGTGAAAGAGAAGACCCGCGATCAACCGAAAGATGACCTTAACCCGCTGCGAGAAGCTGAGGTTCTTAACTTCCATGGTGACCCTCCCGACCGCCGACGACATGCGCAAGTCGACAATAGGCACCGGCGAACTAACCACAATAAGTCATCTTGCACGATTACAATAGGTTCGGCATCATTGAAAGTCAACGTGCAATCTGAGTCGAAACGTGTATTAGTGCTTAGTGACGGTCGGGATGCGAACGCCGTTCATGAAATAACGAGGAACGATGTATGAGCCCGACATAGCGCCACGTCTCGAGCACGCACTTCAGTGACAGACCTAATGTCATGAAGAGAGCAATCGGCATGCTCCCAGTCTGACAATCCACCTGCCGTAGTGCCCGATATGGGACACGTCTACACCTCGTGCCGCTCACCGTCTCAAGGCAACAATTGCAGGATGTGTAACGTTTTCCCTGACTCAGACGAATACTAATCGGAGAGGAGCGGATGCTGGAGGAGCAGAAACGCGCGGCCGCCCCGGACGAAACAGCGCCTGCCCATGGTCCGGCGACGCCGGATGCCGAGCTGGCCGTCGCGGCGCGCCATAGCTCCGCGGCCTTCGAGCATCTCTATCTCCGTTACGCCGATCGGCTGTACCGCTTCGCCGTCGGGTTGACCGGATCGGCGTCGCTGGCCGAGGACGTCGTGAGCGACACGATGATGGCGGCCTTCGAGCAGATCGAGCGCTTCAATCCAGAACGCGGCAGCTTTGCTTCGTGGCTCTTCACCATCGCCCGTCGACGATCTGCCGACGAGCAGCGACGTCTGTCGCGCCTTGGCGGGCGTTCAGTCGGCGGGGAGCCGATCCGGACGTCGACGAAGACGTCTTGATCACCGTCATCCGGTCGGAAAACGCAGCGCGTATTCGCGACGCAATGAGTCGTATCCCGCTGAAAGATCGCGAGGTGCTGCTACTGAGCTACGTCGCCGAGCTGACCGGCCCCGAGATCGGCGAGATGCTGCAACTTTCGGCTGGAACCGTTCGCGTTCGCATTCATCGCGCCCTACGACGCCTTTCCGACGAGCTAGGAGACCACGATGCCGCTGGATGACCGGATATTTGACGTGCACGAGCAAGCGCTCGGTCGCCGAGATCCACACGGCGTTCGCCGAACTCACACTCTCCTCGGCGCAACGCCAGCGGCTGCACGAGCGATTCGCGCGACGCGCGGGCGGGAATGGTCGCGTTCACTCACTAATCGCCGACGATGCGTCGACTCCTGATTGGGCAGGAGTGCGGAGTCGTCAGACCGAGCACAGGTCAAAATCGCGAGTAGGCCGGTTGCGGCTTTCTCGTGGACTGGAAGCCGCCGCAGTTGTGCTTCTGCTTGCCCTGTTCGCGAGTGGACTGCTTGTCGCGCGCACACTCATCCCGAGCGGCGGTACGTCACAATCGGGACCCGTTGCGTCAACAACTCGGAGCGGCCAGATCGCCTTCGCGAGCGACCGAAGCGGTATCTACCAGATCTACACGGTCTTCGCCGACGGCACCAACCTGCGCCAGTTGACGTCCGGCCCGGACGACCATACCGGCGCAATCTGGTCTCCCGACGGCAAGTCGATCGCGTATTTCCAGACCAGGTTCTTTCCACCCGCCCATTCTTATGGGTTGTTCACCGGGCCTCCAGGTGCCTGGCCGCCCATCTCCATCTACGTCATGAACGCCGACGGCTCCAACGCACGCGACCTGACCCCCACCGCGAATCGCAGCTATCACAGTCTGTCCTGGTCGCCGGACAGCACCCAACTGGCTTTCGAGTGTTCGCGCGACGGGAGCAGTGAAACCGACGGTCAGATCTGTGTTCTGAATGTCGATGGATCAGGCATGAAGCGCATCGCACCGGAAAATATCTCCATGACGAATCCGGTCTGGTCCCCCAATGGTCGTTGGATCGCGGCCTCCGGCCAGCAGTCGCCCTCGCAGCCATACGGTATCTATCTCGTCTCGCCCGGCGACGGAGAGTGGCGCAAGCTCGCAACCGATGTCACATCGATCGTCGGGTTCGTGTGGTCGCCAGACGGCAGCCAACTCGCCATCGTCCAGAGCCAGCCAGTCGGCAGCACGGCGTATGGAACGATCACCGTTGTCAACGTCGACGGATCGGGCCAGCATGACGTGAATGTTGGCGACAGCTTGCCGAGCGATCTCGCCTGGTCGCCGGACGGCACGCAGCATCCTGTTCAACGCAACGGTTCCGGGAACAGCGCGGGCAGGCGTCGACGTCGTCAACGCCGACGGGACCGGCCTGCGAGAAATCGTGCCGGAGGAGACAGGGACCATCTCGGTCGCCTGGTCGCCAGACGGCCAGGCGATCGCCTATACGCGATATACCCGTGACCAGTCTTTGGCGACTCCGGGAGGGAACTACTATACAGGCATCCAACTCGACGTGATCGACTTGGGCGGCTCCTCACCAGTAACCGTCTTCAGCCAGGTGCTTGCCCCTGACCAGACTGGACTCGACGGCTCGCCACCCGCCTGGCGGCCGATGGCCAAGAAATAACCCAAGCCGACTCCGACGACTATGCCATGGCTGGCGCCGTTCCGGTGCCCAGCCGCGACGGATGCAATTTGACGATAGAAACGAGGCTTTTGATCGCGACTGCCCGGGATGGAAACCGCGGACTGAGCCAAGTACGGTAGTGGCCGGACCTGTGCCGGCCTTTGGGGAAACCGTCAGGGAACTGGTGGCTGCGCTATTGTCGGCGCTGCCCGGAATGGAAACCGCGGACTGAGCCAAGTACGGTAGTGGCCGGACCTGTGCCGGCCTTTGGGGAAACCGTCAGGGAACCGGTAGCTGCGCTTTTGTCGGCGCTGCCCGGAATGGAAACCGCCGACTAAGCAAAGGAAGGTAGTGGCCGGACCTGTGCCGGCCTGCGGGGGAACCGTCAGGGAACCGGTGGCTGCGGTGATGTCGGCGCATGGAACACCGCTTGAGCGGCCAGTCACTTACGAGCGGGTTGCAAAGAGGTTGGCTGGGTATTGTACTGGCGGCCACAGGTGCCGCCACCACGTAAGGTTCCGAGATCTCTAGGCGGAGTGATTCAGTGTCGGGTGCGATTCCGTCACGCGCTTGGGGTCGCCAATCCGGAAATCATCAAGGGTTCTTGAGCGACGCGGCGACGATCGCCGCCATAAATGCTTGAGCGTCCACTGGCTGATCATAGGACTGATCGCCGTATCTGACCGGGACTGCCTTGCCGTCGTCAGTCAGCGTGTAGACCATTACGACGGTCCAGCTTTCTCCTGCCGGGGTTTGGTAACGGCCTTGATTGGCTGATTGAGGATAGGCATGATCGGACAACCCAAGGAGGACATGCTCGCCCACTTGGAGATGCTGCGTGGGATCTTCGGTAGTCACATAATCTTTGCCGACCTGGCCGCCAAAGATGGTCACCACCATTCGACCTGATGCGACCTCGGCGCCAAGACGATTGACGAGCGGAGCTCCATCCAGTTCCAGAATCGCCGGCGTCACGATCATGTATTTATCCGGTACGGTCTTCGAACTGACATCAGCGGGGCGGCTGCCGTCTGCGGTCGACCATTGCGCAGGCAGAATCTGGATGACGGTGCCGGAAACGATCATGTCACACCACTGGACAAACTCCTCAGCAGACGATGGGTTGATATACGTCCCGCTGATAGCGAGTGAGAAGCCAGCATTGGGATCTTGGGTCGGTACTGGCGCGGGCGATAGTTCTGGCCCCTTCGTCGCAAGTGCAGTGGGTTGGATGTTGAGTTCATTCGGGGCATCGGTGGGTGTGATCTGACCGCCCGCACCGCTACTTCGCGAAGAATCCGCAGTACTGCAGGCACCCATGAGTACGATAACCACGATACATACAGCCGCGGTCAGACTGTGCCGAAACCTTCGTGAGCCGTTAGCAGACAAACGTTCCTCCATGACCGCAAAGGACGACGCCCAACCGAGTGAGCATTCAGAGTGTCCGGTATGCGCCGGCCATTATCCGCATCGGGCTTACATAACTCGTGACGCATTACTAAAAGCATCTCACAAATCCGACGAAACCGGGGCGCAACAGGTTCCAGTGAGAAGGACGATTCACCTTGCCAGGACGCAAACTTGAACGGCGTCTCCTCCTATTTTCTCACCCCTCTGTTACGCTGCGACTAAACTGAAACCATCAACTCGATCGAAAAGCCAACAGATTCACCCCTTGACGTATAGAAGAGGTAGAGGGGGTTAAGTGAACGAGCGCGAGGCGATCGCCCGGCTCCGGCAGGGTGAAATCAGCGGCCTGGAGATCCTGGTCCGGCTCTACCAGAACGAGGCGACGCGGATCGCGCAACTGATCACGCGTGATCGCGAGGTGGCCGAGGACGTGGTCCAGAGCGCCTTCGTGCGCGTCTACGAGCGCATCGAGCAGTTCGACCCGGAACGGCCCTTCGCCCCCTGGTTCTTCCGCATCGTCAGCAACGACGCCGTCCGGGCCGCGCAGCAATCGTCGCGACAGGTTTCGTCTGAAGCCGCCATGCTCGATCAGCTTCAGGACGACACACCCGGCCCCGACGAGATTCTGGCGACACTCGAGCAGTTCGACTCAGTCACCGACGCCTTGTGGCATCTCACCCCGCAGCAGCGCGCCGTCATCGTGCTGCGCTACTACGCCGGACTGACCGATCGCGAGGTGGCGTTGCGGCTTGAGAGCGCGCCAGGGACGATCCGCTGGCGCCTGCATGAAGCGCGCAAACGCCTGCGCCAGATCCTGCATCAATCCGAGCTGCCCAACGTCAAACCCACGACCCACACACCCGAGGAGCACAAACGATGAACCCGAAGCAGCTAACCCGCGAGCTTCGCCGCCTTGCCCGGCAGGAGGTGCCAAGGGGCGAGCCAAACCTCTGGCCGGAGATCCAACGGCAGGTGTCACAACGCCGGACTCCATATAGCTCACCGTCCGCTCCTGGCAGCTACGTTCGTTCCGAAAGCTCGAGCGGCAGCTCTGATCTCTCGTCAGTCTACGTCTGGAGCGCCGATGCGCGTCCGAGCCGCTTCGGCGGCACGGCACGGCTAGTGGCGAGCGTCGCAGCGCTGGCGCTGGTAGTGGTCGTGCTGGCAGTTCTGATCGGCAATCGTGGCGGTGGCGACAAGAACAAGCAGCCGGTCGGCGCGATCGCGTCGCCAACCGTGTCCGGGGCCAACAATCGGGTCGAGACGGCGGTGGCGGCGGCCTTTCCGGCGCCAAGCTGGTCGAGCAGCGGAGCGCTGACGGTGCCGATCAGGCCCGTCAACGGATCGAACCTTCAGGCGAACGTCGACGCCCAAATCATGCCGACCAACGATCTGCGTCTCAGTACCAGCGTGGAAAATTCAGTCGACGTCGTGACCTGGCACGTCGTGCGCCAGACCTGCAACGAGGTGTCGTCGATGCACGAACAGGAGCTCAACGGGCAGGATGTAATTCCTTCATTTCTGCAATACGGCTGGTTCTATACCTTCATCTCGGCCGACAAAACGCACCAGCCGCTCACGCTGGTGGTCTTCAAGCAGCGCAACGGCACGCCGGTCGGCTGTGCCACGATACCGGCCGTGCCGACGACCTTTACCGTCGCCTATTCACCGGCGAACGGTGTGCCGCGCACCTGCCCGGTCACCGTGCCGATCCAACCGGTCTTCACGCCGAGCAATGGCTTCCCGGCCGATCCGTCCCACCCGCTGTACGGCGACTACTGGTACGGCACGAACGATTTGTGGCTCGGTCTGCCACTCGACGGCACCTTGAACCAGAATGTCCAGCTCTTCTGGTGGTCGGCCAGCTTCAGCGCGAACGCCGAAACCCATCCCGATCTCGTAGTCAGCGCGATGCGGCTCGACGGCGATTCCAAGGGCCAGCCATCAGTCGATGGTCCCGGTACGGCTGACGGCGCGATGCTGGTTAACATGACCTTCTCGACGAAAGGCTGCTGGCAGGTAACCGGTGAGTACAAGGGCCGCTCGCTCAGCTTCGTCGTCTGGGTCAAGGACGCGTCAACAACGGACGTGAATCAGGCTCCTGGTCCGGTACCAAAGATCACGCCGACGCCTGGCGCCGACGGCCTGATCCATACCGATCTGGCCTGCCACGCCTCGTCGTTCGGTCCGTCGACGGCAAACCCGTCCGACATCAACGTCGAGATACGTGGGATAGCGAGCGTCGGTCAGTTCTGGGCACTCCTGTTCCAGCAACTGCCACTCTATTCCAACGAGCCAGTCCAGATCGCCTGGAAGATTGACAGCCCGCTGACGCCCACCCTGACCATGGAGGATACCCAGGGGAACCCGGATCGAACCCAAATCCGACCCCGTCGTGCTCGACACGGCCAACTGGAGCCGTCCCGGTACCGAGTGGCTCAATACCTTCACCTTCCCGCACTCGGGCTGCTGGCACGCGCAACTGCAAGCCGGGTCGTTCACCGGCGACATGTGGTTCGAGGTCTTCTCCCGGGTCAGCGTCGTGACACCAGCGGCAACTCCTGACGCCGCGCCGGTGGCGACGGGTGCGCCAGTCCTCACCATCTCGGAGTGTGTCAACACTGGCGCCGCCGACCTTCTGAACCAGTTCGTCGACGCCTTCAACCGGGACGACGACGCCTCGCTCAAGGCGATGTTGCCGGATGCACCGCTGAGTGACGGAGCCTGGCTGGCGGCGGTGACAACCAGTGACGGAGCCAGCACGACCGGCGACACCTGGCTCACCAGCCGCGTCGACTTCCTTAACTACATCGCGCAGCGTCACCTGTGGAATGAGCAGCTACAAGTCGAGCAGGTGCTTGCCGCCAAGACAACCTGGCTGCCGGGCTACGTGAGCGTGGTGGCCGACCTGCACCGGCAGGCCAACGATCTCTCGGAGCAGCACGTTCGCGTGGTCGCCATGATCTCGTGCGAAAAACGACAGGTCGGCGCCTGGAGCGTCGGCGCGACGGTCGATACGCCGACCGCGACCAATCTGACCGGCGACGCCCTGATCGAGGAGACCCTGCGCCAGCGCCAACTGCGAAACGACGTCAGTTTGCTGCCGGGCGGGTTTTGTCCGGCCGACGTCGCTCACACGGTCAATCCCGCTCTGTCTCCCGCCGTCGGCTCGGGACCGCTCTACATCGTGGACGGCCAGACGGACAGCAACGGCGCGCTGCAGCTACACCCGACCGGCAACGACGCTGGCTGGACGCTGTTCAAGGTAGTCTGGACCAGCGACCCGAGCTATCAGGGGCCGGTACTGGTGCGCGGCAGTGAAGTCGCCGGATCCAACACGGTCGGGTTCGGCGGGAATAGTCCGCCCGACCCGGACCTCTATTTCACCGCGCCGACCGGCAACTTCACGCAAACCGGCTATATCAGGATCAAGAATGATGCGCCCGGCTGTTACGCCCTGCAGGTGGACGGGCTGAACTTCAGCGAGACCATCGTGATCGAGGTGATACCGTGAGACAGTGGCATGCGTAGGCCAATCGGCGTTGTCCTGGCACTCGGCCTGATGGTCATTTTGGTCGGATG
>CAWAVM010000014.1:0-136062 GCA_963785465.1 uncultured Chloroflexia bacterium
CCGCCTCCTGGAAGCGGAAGAAACGGATCGCCAGCAGGAACAGGCCGCGCTGTAGCCGATAAGCACAAGGATCGACGGCACCGCGCTGGTGAACCCCTGATCGAAGATCATCAGGTTGTTGAACCCAATCATCGCCCAGGCGCTGAGCGTGACCTTCCCTACCTGCTGGAGCCAATCCGGCATGAGAAAGAGCGGCCACCACGACCCGCCGAGGGCCGAGAAGGTGAGCACCGAGATGGTCGTGACCGGCTGAAGCTGCGCTCGAGTCTTGACGAACGACACCAACAACATACTGAAGGCCGTGGTGGCTAGCGCGGTCGCAATAATCAGAAGGACGATGCCGGGAATCGAACCCAGGTTGATACCGAAGGCGATCCAACCAACGAAGAAGAGCAGGCTGATCTGACCCAACGCGATCACGAATTGCGCCAGCAGCTTGCCGCCCAGCAGGGACCAGCGCGAGATCGGCGCGATCAGGAGCCGCTTCCAGACTCCGGCTTCCTTTTCTTCCAGAATCGATCCGACGCCACCAGCTACCGCGAAGAGGGCGAACATTAGGGCATAGCCCGGAACGACCTGGTTGTAGCTGCTGTCATTGACGTGTTGCGTCGCCGTTTCCGCCGTCACCCCGAGTAACGGCTGCTGCGAAAGCTGCTGCGCCGCTTGTTGACGAGCCTGATCCGCGATCGCGGTCGGGTTGGCCGTCCCACCGTTCGACTGCACCGCGCTAACCGCAACCTGAGCCGCGATGTTGGCCGCCGTGAAATTCTGAGCGACGTTCCGCACGATCGACTCGACGACGAGCGCCCGATAATCCTGACTACTCGGCGTTTTGACGATCGTAATACTGGCAGTCTTCCCCTGCTCAACGGCCGCCGTGGTTCCATCCGGAATGATGATCGCCGCGGCGCGGTCACCATTTTCGACCAGGGACCTGGCGTCAGCGGCGCTCGTTTTCTCTTCCAGATTCAGGCTCGGGATCTGCCGAAGCGCCTGCACGATCTGTTGCGCCACCGCACCCTGGTCTCCCACGAAGATCGGCGTGTCGACAATCGATGTTCCGGTCGAGCTTCCGAACGAGCCAAAGACCGCGCCAACCACGACCATTAGAAAGAAGGGAACGAAGATGCTCATCACCAGGGCACGACGATCTCTGGCGAACTTTCTCAGATCCTTTTGCATGACAGCGAATGCGGCGCGCACGGATCAGCCTCTCAATCTCGATACTTCTTGCCGGTCAACTGAAGGAAGACCTCCGCCAGGCCGTGGGGCCGCTCGATACGAACCTGCTCTTCGGTCCGAAGCTCGAGCAGATCATTCAGCGTCCCGCTTGCTACGATGAGACCTTCATCAATGATCGCGATTCGGTCACACAGGCGCTCGGCTTCTTCCATATAGTGCGTGGTATAGAGAATGGCGGTTCCGCTCCGCGCCAGATGCTCGGTAAGCTCGAAGATCGCCTCCCGTGTCTGCGGATCGACCCCGACCGTCGGCTCATCGAGCATCAAAAGCGGAGGTTGATGGATGAGCCCCACCGCCAGATTCAGACGCCGTTTCATACCGCCGGAAAATGTCTCCACGCGGTCCGTCTTACGATCGAGCAAACCCACCCGATCGAGAAGCTCATCTACTCGCGCGGTCAAGGCCGAGCCCGTTACGCCATAGAGTTCTCCAAAGAAACGCATATTCTGCTCGGCCGTCATGTCGTCGTAGAGAGCGATCTCCTGCGGAACCAGACCGATGACGTTCTTTGCCTTCGTGGGGTCGGCAATCGAGACACCGGCGATCGAAGCCGTACCGCTCGTCGGCACGAGGTAGGTCGCCAGCATGTTGATCGTCGTGCTCTTACCAGCCCCGTTTGGACCGAGCAGCCCAAAGATCTCTCCAGCCCCAATCTGAAAGCTGACGCCTCGAACCACTTCTCGTTCGCCGAATACTTTGTGAAGATCCTGAACCTCGAGGATGGTCGTGGTCTTCACGCCGGACGATTGTGTGACGATAACGCGCTCCTCTCTTCAGAGCAGACCAAGTCATCCAGATCAGTGCTCTAGCCTAGCAGTGATGCCCGTTCCCGTCGAAGCTGGGAAATGCGAGCCCGGCTCAATGACACGTTGCGATGCGATGCTTCAACGAGTCGGTACCCCTCAAACCATCCCAGGTTTTGCCAAGAAATAACGGTAGTCAACGCACCTCGACGGCGGCGACGTCGTCGCTCTACCGTTTTGTTTTGCAGGTAGCTATTTCTCGATCGGCAGGTCGGGGTGGGAGGTCCACTCGCTCCAGGAGCCGCTGAAAAGCTTGACCTTGTCGTATCCGATCAGGCGCAGCGTGAAGTAGGTCACGGCCGAACGAACGCCGGTCGAGCAGTAGGGAATGATCAGCTTATCCGCGGTCGCACCGATGTTCGAATACATCTGGCGCAAGTCCTCCTGAGGCTTGAAATAGGGTGGCGTTCCGGCGATCGCGTTCTGCGTGTACTGCAGGTTAACCGCGCCGGGAATGTGACCATCGGCATATTCGCCAGGGCTGCGGGCGTCGATGAAGAGGACGTCTGGCTGATTCAGCGAACTTTTGACCTCAGGCAGTGCGGCGAGCACCGTCGGATTCGCGGTTCCTGAGTACTTGGTCGCGCTACGATTAGCCGGACCTTTCGTCAGCTGTCCTCCATCGTTTTCCCAGGCTGCTGAACCACCGTTGAGGACCTGCTTTTGTTTATGACCGAGGTATTCGAGTACCCACCAGAGTCGAGCCGAGAAGAGCGTTCCGCCATCATAGCCAACGATGCGGTCGGTCGGAGAAAGTCCGCGTACGCTTAGCTTTTGCTCGGTCTGCTGCTGCCACTTTTGAATCGCCGCGTCAGTCGACGTGTCGCTGAGCTCGAGATCGGGCCAGTCGATCCGCACAGCGCCATCAATGTGGCCGTTATCGTAGTCTTGCTGCGACATGAATGCGACGATCTGGGTGCCGTTCGTCGCGGCGAGCATGATGCTGGCATCCGCCAGCATCGATTCGTTCGCGTAACGGGCGCCGGTTGGAGAAGGCGCCAACGCGCCCGCCGGAGTCGTGGCAGCGGCTGCCGTTCCGCCCCCACTACGCGGTACCGTCGTGCTCGACGACGACCCACTCCCGCCACAGGCCGCGAGCAATCCAGTCAGACCAACCAGCCCACCGAGAAATGCCCGGCGACTGTAGCGTCTCGACATCTCCGTCCGACCTATCATGCTCGACTCCTCAACCGCGACCGGCACATGCTTATCCTTCATATAACTCTACGCTTTGGTCGCGGATTGAGTTTGACGTGACGATCGCGGAGGGATGACGTCAACCGCGAAGATCAAGGGCCGGGTAGGGAGAATACCCGCTGTCGCGAGCGGCTCAGCGTTCCGTCATTCTGGTGTTGACCGGGACTCTACGCGATCAGCGACTCGATGGCCGAGAGGACCGCATCCACGTCACTGAGATCGGCAAAAAGGGCATCCGGCTCATGCGAAACGAGTTGGTCGAGGCTGAAGCGACCGGTCGCCACCGCCATAACTCGTGTCTGGTTGGCTCTGGCAGCTTCGATATCGCGCGGAGTATCACCGATCAGCAGCGTCTGTCGTGGAGCGAAGTTGAGTCCGTAACGAGACCTGGCTTCGCTCCAGGCTACCTCGACCAGATGTCCGCGCTCACGGGCGGAATCGCCGAAGGCGCCGAACTCGAAGTATTGAAGGATGCCGGCGGCAGCCAACTTGACGTGGGCCACCGACCGCGCGTTGCCAGTCAGCACGCCCAGGGCGAAGCGTTCACCCTGCAACCGTCTGGCCACCTCGATCACGCCTGGCAATACACGCTCGAGGCGATTCTGTTCGGCAATCGCTTCGGCGTAATGTTCTCCCATCGTCTCGATCATCTTGGCCAGATCAGCGTCGATCTCATCCTCCGTCAGGCCATGACGACTGAGAGACAGGCGCGCGATCTGGCTGTCGAGCATCCCTGCCAGCGGGACGCCATCGAGCGTCGCTGGTAGGCCGTAAACCTGCCTCATGGCGGAGACGAAGGCCATCTGATGATCTGTATCTCCTACCTTCAGCAGTGTTCCATCGATGTCGAACAGAATCAGACCGCGCACAGTTATCCTCCTGCGATCAATTCTCCTGAGTAGGCACCTACGGTGAATTTCCCAGGAGTCATTCTCAGGCCGCAGCCGAAGAATGTCTCACGCTCACGCCAAACGAAGAGATTCCTCGCTTCGCTCGGAATGACACATGCATGTTGGTCAACTACTGAGCGTGACAATACCGCGTCACGATCTCGTACAGAGCTTGGGTTCCGAACTCCAGATTCGAGATCGAGATTCGCTCGTCGTGCGAGTGCGCCAGGCCGACTTCTTCGGGATGATCGCGAGTCGGCATGAAGCCGTACACCTTCACCCCAGGAATGCTCTTGGCGTCCGTCCCGCCGGAGACGAGGAAGGGGACGACGGTCGAACCGGGGTCGAGTTCCGAAATCGTGCTCGAGATGGTCTCGAATAATGCCGAATTGGGATCGGCCTCGAGTCCCGTGGAGCCACTCGTCATCTCGACGTCGACGTCATCACCGATCAGCTCTCTCACTTCGTCGACGAATTTCTCCGGATCCTGCCCCGGCAGCACACGCCCATCAACGTCGACCATCACCTCAGAGGGGATGACGTTGATGCGATGTCCGCCATGAATGATAGTCGGCACGGCGGTGTTGCGCGTCGTCGCATACAGGGAACGCAACTCGGCCTCACCGATCGGCAGCTTCGACAGATTCTCCACGGTCGGATCCGCCAGAATCTGCTGAAACTGCTCGTGCTCGCTGGCGCCGAGCGCGCTGCCCATCGCGTTCAACATCTGCTGCACGGTCTGCGTCATGATGGTGGGGAACGTATGATCGGTCAGTCGTGCCACAGCGCGTCCGGCCCGGCGCATCGCGGTGTCATCCAGTGGCACCGAAGCATGACCAGGCGCTCCACGACCAGTCAACCGCATGCGAGCGCCACCCTTTTCACCGGTCTGACAGAGATAGAAGCGCTTGCCGCCAACGCTGATGGCCAGGCCGCCACCCTCGTTGATCGCGACTTCAGCGTCGATCAGGTCGCGATGGTTCTCCCACATCCAACCGGCGCCGAAGCGGCCGCCCGCCTCTTCGTCGGCAAAGGTGGTCATGATCAGATCACGGTCGAGCGTCAGGCCAGCACGCTTCACCAACAGCATCACCATCAGCTCACAGGCGACGAGGTCCTTGGTGTCGACCGCGCCGCGGCCCCAGATCTGACCGTTGGCGATGTCGCCGCTGAAGGGATCGTGGGTCCACTTTTCAGGCTCGACGCTGACCACGTCGCTGTGAGCCATCAGCATAAGAGGACGGCCATTGCCCGTTCCGGGAATTCGAGCCACGAAGTTGCCCCGCCCAGGTGTGCTCTCGAGCACTTTGGCCTCAATGCCTTCTCGCTCGACGATCTCGCGCAGATAGTTGGCGGCCAGGCTCTCATTTCCTGGTGGATTAACCGTGTTGAACTGGATCAGCCGCTGAAGATGTCCGGTGACCTCGTCACGGACGCTCTCCCACGAAATAGCCATCTCCTCTTCCCTCCCGATAGCCAAACGAGACGCCTTGTTCACCGCGTCTCGCAAACTCACGATCCAAAATTGCAGGCATGACGATCCTACACGGGGATCGATCCATGCACAATGCGTTCCTGCCGCCCTAAACGCGGGATGGGGTTCCGGTGACGGCAGGTACCGGCTCGATGGAACGGCTGGGGGTCGGAAGACGGAGCAAAATGACCGCCGCCAAGACGAACACCCCACCGACGATTCGGTAGATGCCGATGTGCTCACCGAGCAGGACTGCCGACAGGACCATGGTGACGACCGGCTCGAACGTGCCGAGCACGGCGGCCATGGTTGAACCAATCCGGAACATACCGGCCAGAAAGAACTGCACCGGCAGCACCGTGGCAAAGATGACCATGCCGAGCATGATTAGCCAGCCACTTGGACGGAAGCTAAAGTCGAGACGTCCGCTCACCGCGCCGAATGCCAGAAATGAGACGGCCATGCCGGTCATCACCCAGGTGCTGGTGATGCCGACCGGGATGTCATGTGTGAGGCGCGAGTTCAGCACGATGTAGAGCGCGTAGAAGCTGCCCGAGATCCCCGCCAGAATCAGGCCTTTGCCACTGAATCCGGCAAAGTGGAGGCCGAGCATGACCACGCCACCGAGCACTGCCAGACCCATGGCGAGCGCGCGGAGAAGCGTGAGCCGCTCGTTGAGAAACGCGATCGACAGCAGCATCACGATGACCGGATAGGTATAGAAGATCACCGTGACGGCCGAGACCGGCGCGTACTGCAGCGCGACGAAGTAGGTGACCGCGTTGACGATGTAGCAAAGGCCGATCACGGCGAGCGTAATGATCCGACGCCAGGAGACCCGCCATTGCCGGCGGATAATCAACACCGGCCAGGCGAAGAGGGCGGCGAAGGCGAAACGAATGGCCAGCGTGGTGTTCACGTTGAGCCCGGCGTTATACGCGAGCTGCGTCAGAATGGCGAGCGTGCCGAACCCGAACGTGGAGAGGAGAACGTAGAGCGACCCGACTGTCTGTTCCCGACGCGCCATTGGTCCTCACTGCGTGGCCGCTACCGGACTCCGCTCGAACGGACGGGATAGTACTCCCCTTGAGAGTCCGATTCAATGGCGAGTTTTGCTGGGCACGTCAGGCAACTCGACGTGGCTCATGCGCACACCGCAAATCGTGACCCTGACGCGGTGTGCTCATAATATCGGCGCAGGTATCTGTGGTACGCAATCACACGGTAAACGCCATGTTTACCAGCCGTTCACCAAACGTTCACCATGTGCCACCTTCGCGTAACCGGCGTCTGGAATAGTAGCGAGTGTCAATCTGTTTTCAGGCAATTCTGAGCAGATAATCTATTGGCGCTTGAGGCCCACCACCCGAAAGCCGGGGGTTGATCGTGGGTGCCTCGGTGCAGCGCGTGATGACGGAAGTCACCAGACGACCATCTGGATTGTCATTCGCTTTGCCCCATCGACCTAACGTGACCGGTTGGACGAACCGGTTAGCCGGTCGCGCTTGTGAACCAAGGAGTACGCCGTTGACCATGACCGCTCGTGTCGCCGACACGTCACCACGCAGCCTTGCACGGTTCGCAGGACTGCTGTACTTGATCCTGGCGATTTGCGGTGGATTCGCCGAGTTTTTTGTTCGCCAGAATCTCGTTACGCCTGGAGACGCCACCGCCACCGCCAACAACATCCTGGAATCTGAGACACTCTTTCGACTCGGTATTGTGAGCGAACTGATCGGCCAATCCGTATTTGTGCTGCTCGTATTGGCGCTGTATCGACTGCTCAAACCGGTGAACAGAAACCATGCGTTGTTGATGGTGGTTCTGGCCTCGATCGCCGTGGCGACAACGAGCATCAACATGCTGAATCAGTTTGGCGCGTTGCTGGTACTGAAGGGTGATGCCTACCTATCCGTATTCAATGCGGAACAACTGCGTGCGTTGTCGTTGTTATTTCTCGAGCTTCATGACGCTGGATATGCTATCGCTCAGGTATTTTTTGGCCTATGGTTACTCCCGCTTGGATACCTGGTCTATCGCTCAGGTTTCCTCCCAAGAATTCTGGGCGTATTACTGATCGTCGCATGTTTCGGCTACGTCATAGATGTCTTCACATTCTTCCTCTTCCCGACGTTCGACGTGGTCATCAGCGAGTTCACGTTTGTTGGGGAGTTACTCCTCCTGCTCTGGCTACTGGTGAAAGGCGTCAACGTCGAGAAATGGAACGAACGCGCCATAGGATCCGCTGCATAGACTTCCGGTCATGTGGATGAGGACTGATGACACGAGTGGGATTCGAAAGCCAGTTGCTGCAGAGCTAACGCGCGACAGGGAAAATCCGGCCGGGACAGATCATCCCGGTCGGGAGTCCCAGGAAAGCCCCCGCAAAGACTAGAGGCAGCACACGCCGCGTCTATATGGTTGGTACTTCACGTTGTGACCGACGGCCTTGGCGGTGGATCAGAAGAAAAGGCGAAGGATCTCCTGCTCATCAAGGAACTTGCTGACGTGGCCCAGCTCAACGCGGTCGTCGACAGACGCTACGCATTGGAACAGATTATCGATGCTCACACCTATGTCGAAACAGAACACAAATAGGGAAATGTGGTTATCACGTTCGAGCCTATAGCGAACACGTACCCGAGCATCACCACGCACGCCTCGAAGGGAAAGCAGCAGCGATCACAATAATTATGTTATGCTCTGCATCTCTGGATTCTGGGAAGCTCTGATGGATCGGACACGGATCCACTGTTACAGCACTCGTTGATTCAACGAACTGGCCAGTCGCAGATGGTGAAATCAGTGGCAGCACACGACACTGTTTCGAGACATGTCACCACCATCGGCCGATCCCGGAGCCACTCGATGTTCGACGGCGGTTGAAGGAGATCAATTCGGCGCGGCTCGGTACCAATCAGTGTGTATCGACGGAAGCTATCATACCCTGGACCGGTCTCCGCGGGGCTGCGTTCGACATCGTCGCATGAGAATCAGTCCTTCGGGAGCCAAGCTGAATGTTATCGCAGCTCAGATTACTCCAGCAGCGTCGACAAACACAGATCGACGATCGTCTAGCCTATGATTTTCAAGCCATCGGCAACGTCGCTACATTGTCCGAAAGTTTGATCCCGCGCGCGCTCTCCATGCTGCGCTGGGGGATTCTGGTATCCACACTGGCTGTCACGCTCGCCTGGTCCTTCGATACACGGGTCCACTACCCGGTGTGGATCCTGGTGATCGGCTTCATCGGCTACAACCTCATCGCCGAGATGCTGCGTCGCAAGACACAGGTATTTGGCTCGTTTGCCGCCATCGCACTGCTCGATCTTCCCTTTGCCGTGCTCGCCTATTGCCTCGATGAAGCACCGGGCGGACCACTTTTCATCATCTTTTTCCTCGGAATCATTTCAGCGGGCATGAGCATGACGACGAGGAATGCCGGTATCTATGTCGGCATCACCGTCGCGGTTTTTGCCATCATTGGAATTATGTTTCCCGGTTGGTCATTGTCTGAATCAGAGCTGCGGCAACTCGGATCACGGCTGATTGTGTTGTTGTCAGTCAGTGTCGGGACGATCCTGGTACGACGTCAACTGCTGCTGGAACGAAGGCATGCCATCCGGCTGAGCGAACTCGACCGTCGACGCACTGAGTTCATTGAGAGTCTGTCACACGACCTAAAAACGCCGTTTACGTCGATACGGGCCGGGCTGGGCATGCTTGCGGAGCAGACCGAGGGTCGGCTTGAAATCAATGAACAGGGCTTGCTCAACAACGTTCGCCGTAACGTCGATCGATTGGGCATTCAGATCGAAAATCTCCTGCTGCTGAATCAGATCGACAGTGGCACGTTGCAGCCAGATATGGAGCTACTCGATCTGCGTGGTCCGGTGAATGCGGCGGTCTCAACTGTACGGTTACTCATCAAAGAGAAGCGCCAAGAACTGACGATGTCACTTCCGACGCCATTGCCGGTCTACGGTGATCCGGCGATGCTCGAACAGCTCATTGTCAACCTGCTCGTCAACGCCCATCGGCACACGCCAGCCGGTACACTGATCACAATCGCGGGAACGATCCACCACGCGGGGATCGCGCTGCGGGTGAGCGATACCGGGCCAGGCATCAGTGCTGCCGACCAGAAACACATCTTCAAGCGTCATTACCGACGTGGGAAAGTGGGTGGTGGATCGGGGCTCGGGCTCGCCATTGTCGAAGCGTTCGCCACCTTCCATCATGGACAAGTGGTCGTCGAGAGTCAGCTGGGATATGGCACCGCGTTTGTCGTGACCATTCCAGTGGCCGGGGCAGATATCGATTTATGAGATTCCTGATTGCCGACGACGAGCCGGATATCGCCGAGATTATTGCCTTTGCCGTACGCATGAGCTGGCCGAACTGCGAGGTTGTCCAGGCCACGAGCGGCTCGGATGCGCTCGAACGCTTCAATGAGGCAACCCCGGATCTCGTCATTCTGGACGTGTCCATGCCGCCACCGGACGGCTTCGAGGTCTGCCGAAAGATCCGTGAGTCTTCGGATGTTCCCATACTGATGCTCACGGTGCGGCGTAACACGCTCGACAAGGTACGTGCGCTCGACCTGGGAGCCGACGACTACCTGGTCAAGCCGTTCGACCACGTGGAATTGATGGCGCGCCTGCGTGCGCTCCTGCGACGTGCGCATGGAGGTCAGGCGAGAGCCGAACAGCACTTCTCCGTGGGTGAGCTTTCTATCGACTACGCTTCCCATGAGGTGCGATTGAACGGTGAGGTCGTCCCACTCACCCATACCGAGTACCGGCTGCTCGAAGAACTTGTGCGCCACGCTGGGAAGATAATGCCCCATCAATTGCTGCTCGACCGGGTCTGGGGAAGTGAATGGATCACCGACCAACGCTATCTTAAAGTGTTCATCCGACGGCTCCGCCAGAAGCTCGGCGACGCTGCCGAGAACCCACGCTACATTCGCACAGAGCGCGGCATTGGCTACCGTTTCATCCTGCCGCCGGCGCTGCCTTCAATCTGATCCCACCCATCCAGACGTCTCATGAGAATCCACCCGCGGTATCTGCCGGGCTCAACAGCACACGCTCGCAAATCGATGAAGCCGGTATTGGGTTCTGTCAGTTCACCCGTGTAGCCCAAGGACACCGAGGCGCCCCGATGGCATCGTAGCTGGTGGTGACGATGAGCGTGGCAACTCTATCGATGATGCCACGCACCGAGCCAAGGGCATCGGTCAACGGGTAGCTGGTGGTGTTGCCGCTGTCGATCGCCTCTTGCACGTTTCAGTGCCCACATCGAACATGGAGACTGACGGCGGGATGTGGGCAACGTTCGTGAGCCGGAACGCCGGCAGAAACATGTGGTCGCGGAAGACACCCGTGCCCGACTCCTACTCTGGTTCCTCAAGAAGGCCCGGGTCGAATTCACGGATACGCGTCGTCTCTTCGATGAATTCCACAGAGAACCGGGACTCAACTGGATCGGCTCCTGCCTTGCGTAGTCGCACGAGTGCGTCGTTCGCTTGATCAAGCTCGGTATGAAAAACTAACGTAAAAGGCGCGGCTGGCCAATCGGTGTTGTAGCGATTGGGAATTTTCCACTCCTGGTGAGCCTCCCTGAGCACGTCAATGAAGATATTGAACTCGTCGTCGAGACCCGGCAGCACTCGGTCCAACCGCATCACGAAAAACACATAGCATGATCCAGGTAGCCACTCGAGATCAGTAAGGCACTCATCGAGCGCGTCCCAGTTCTCGCCGAAGTAATAGGGAAACTGCAGCGCGGCTGCCCATTCCTGAAATACTGCCTGGGACGTTGCACACCGGTGCCCGCGAAGGATTCGCACAACTACCCGCTGATCTCCAAATGGCTGCGCGAAATCGAGATTACGCGCAAGTCCTTCCGCACTCCTAATGGGTGCCGCAACGAAGTAACACCAGGGCGTATCGTCACGGCAGAAGTCGGTTGTCTGAAGTTGGTGCATCAAGCTGCTCCTCGTCGTTAGATCAGAACATGGGCTCAAAATCAGGCCGACCGTTCTTATCTTGCCCATAGTGATTAGAGCTGTACCAGGCTTTTCCTGTGTTGATATCCACCACGATACGTTCATTGTCACGGCCTGGCCCTCCTGGAGCCGGGCGTGGATCAACATCGTATTCGTGCTAAGTTCCCGCCTGGCGCCAGGCGGTGACTAGATAAGGGAAGCCGTTAACGGCGCTGCTGACCGAGTGGCCGCTGACATCAACCCAGGTGGTGGGATTGTTTGCCACGTAGGCGAAAAGGTTGTAGCCCTGCGTGCCCGGTGCGTTGGGTTGGACGGTGCCGGCCGAGGGTGGGGAATCAGTTGGTTGAATTTGTCTGGACCGCTAAGGACGATCTCAATGATTCGGCTGGTAGGACTCCAGGTCGTAGAAGGGATGCGGCAGCGACGGCTCAAACGCCTCCTCCAAACGGGACGTCAGCGGAGTACCGTTCGACAACGCATCCCCCATCTTGTTCCAGATTTCCTTCCAGGCTAAATCAAGTGCGGATGTATTTGATTCCTGATACTCCCAAACCTTCTCGAACACACTCGTTTTGTAGTCCGCCTTCACCAGTAATCGCCGTATCGGAAGAAAAGGATCCACGCCAGGTTTGGTGGCAACGTCGGTATTCACGCCGTGCAGCGTTTCAATCCAAGAGTTCAACACGGAGTGGGGCACCCATACAAACCGGGCAGGTACACCCAATCGATAATTCATTCCCTCTTCGGCCAGTCGAGCGCGTTCAGCATCGTTGTTCCAGTAGACCGCCCGGAGAATGGCGTTCTCCTGCGTCTCATCGTAAAGGTTGGCGTACACGATGCGCGCCTCAAACTCTGGACGCGATCCCTTGTGATCAACTCGAACGTCGAGGCCGAGTGTGCGCCAACCATAGAATTCGTAGTCTTTGGCACCTGGGATAACCGCTTCCTCGGCGCCTCGCCACATCGAGAAAATCTGCGAGCGTAAGAATGTCGCGAGCGTGATCGGCCCTCGAACCGGCGTATGTTGATCAACTCGGTAGGTCACAAAGCCCTTCCTTCTTCGTCCGGTTCACTTCGCCGAGCTCAGATGCCCACTGTCTGGACCGATCCACAGCCGTTCCCGAACCGGCTGCGGCTCTAGCCAATAGCTGTCCTTCAGGCGACTCCACCGGGTTCATTTGGGGCGGTTGGCTGCTTATGGCGGCCGTGCGTCGGATTGATCGAGAAGGTCCAGCGCGCGTTCGACAGGTAGTTCCAGGTCATGGCCATACTGATCGCAAAGGCATTCGCGATGAGATAGTGCAGCCCCAACCCGTAGGTGAGTAGGCCAAGGACCGTTACCGAAACCAGCAATCCACCCAAACCGAAGAGGTTATAGCGCATGGCGCGCAGTAGGAACGGTGTCTCGCGACCGGAGTCACTGAAGGTCCACCGGTTGTTGAAGAAGAAGTTGCTCAAGATGGCGATCTCGTTGGCCAGCGCGACCGCGATCAAGCGGTTGAGCCCGACCAACTCGACAAGCGAGATGAGAACGGCGTAGTTCACCAGCACTCCACTGGTTCCTACGATTGCGAAACGAATGAAGCGGCCGGTATGCATGCGTTGCATCGAGCGCACCCAGCCACCGATCTCGGCCACTGACGTCTCACGCATAGCGGCAAGCTCCGGACCAGATTCGTCCCATTGACGCCCACGGGCGGGCAGCTAACATTCGATGTATCTCCTCATTATTGTTGTTATTCACCGGCGTAATCGTTCAGATACCAGTTTGCCTGCCGAACTCGACGCAGGCTATATCGAAGCCTATGTATACAACATACGTCCCAGACGCTCATTTGCGCTCGTCCCCGAACCCAGACAGCCCGAGCCTGGGGTGCAATAATGGCGGAAATCACGCCACGCATCCACCCAGGAAGGGAACGACGTGATCTCCGAGACCGACGCTCTCATACGCATTGTCATCGCGGCGCTGCTCGGTGCGACGCTTGGTCTTGAGCGTGAGCTGAGCGACAAGCCGGCCGGCCTTCGCACCCACATGCTTGTGACCGAAGGATCCGCGCTTTTCATGGTTGGTTCGCTATTGTTGACCCAACAATTCGACACTGGGTCAAGTTCCCTCTCGCTTGATCCAACCCGCGTTGCGTCGACCATTGTCACCGGAATCGGTTTTCTCGGCGGCGGCGCCATTCTGCAATCTCGCGATCGCGTCAAAGGCATCACGACGGCCGCGGCGATCTGGGTGGCGGCAGCGGTCGGGCTACTCGTCGGCGCAGGATTTTACCTCGTGGCGGTCGGCGGGGTGGTTATCGCCGTTGCAACGCTCGTGTTGCTCTCATTTCCAGAGCGGTGGATCGGCAGAAGTACCGAGCCGCGTTATCACTTTCGCCGGAGGAACGACAGGTCATCGCCCCCCACTAATGAATGATGCGCCGTTCGCGGCGCAGCCACTTCTTCAAGCGGGTATCGATCTCAAAGCTCGTCAACCGTGGTGTTTGATACAGGTTGGCCGCGCGGCGCTGACGCAGGGCTTCATACAAAGTCACCGCGCACGCAACCGAGATGTTCAGACTCTGCACCATGCCCATCATCGGAATGACTACCGAAGCATCCGCCCCTTCGACGGCCTCGGAGGAGACACCCCGATGCTCATTGCCAAAGACCACCGCCGTCGGCGCGGCGAGATCGAGGTCAAAGAGTTCGACCTGATTCTCGTCCAGGTGCGTGGCGTAGATCGTAAATCCCTGATCGCGCAGTTTGTCGTAACAACCGCTAATGCTCTCATGATCGACAATGTCGAGCCAGCGTAAGGCACTGCCCGAGACGCCACGACTGAGATCCGGACGCTCCTCGATCGTATAGACCAGATGCACGGTGGTAATACCTACCGCGTCGCAGGTGCGCAGCACGGCGCTGACATTATGCGGGTCGTGGACATTCTCGAGGACGACCGTCAGGTCGGGCTGGCGTCGTTCCAGGACGTCGACCATGCGGCGACGGCGGCGTTCGGTGATTGGACGCGGTGACGGTTTCTCACGTTTCATGCCTTGATTCTACGGATCTTGCGTCCCAGGCAACAAACCGCGGCGCGATAGGCGGTTGGGAGCGGGGTACAATCGAGGTCATGGTGCGAGAAGACGTCGTCAAGGAAAGCAACCAGGCCTTAGTTGAAGAGCTGCGCGTGACGATCGAGCACGAAGGACGAATCACCTTCGATCGGTTCATGCGTGAGGTGCTCTATCACCCTCAGTGCGGATACTATCGGAACGAAAAAGCTCGTCCGGGTCGCACCGGAGATTTCATCACGGCGCCGGAAGCCGACCCGATCTTCGGCCATACGCTGGCTCGCCAGCTGAAGCAGATGGACGAACTGCTCAACAGCCCCAACCCATTCACACTGCTCGAATATGGGGCTGGCGCGGGAACCCTCGCCCTGGCAATCCTGGACGGACTGAACATGCACGCTCCGGATCTACTTCAGCGCATCCGTTACCAGCCGGTCGAGATCAATCAGATCCGCTCAGACGAGCTACGAGTTGGATTCGACGAGGTGGGATTCGGCGAGCAGCTCGCTGATTCATCTGGGACGCCGATCACCGGCTGCATTCTGGCGAACGAGTTTCTCGACGCGCTGCCGGTTCATCGAATCCAGCGCCAGGGCGGGCAGATTCGCGAGCGATACGTCGTCTGGCGTGACGGCTGGTTCGCCGAGGAGTTGGGGTCGCTCTCCTCAGCCGCCATCGAGCACTATCTCTCCGATGGCGGAATCGAATTAGCGGAAGGTCAATGTGCCGAGATCAATCTGGGACTGGTGGAATGGATCGGTGAGGTTGCGCGGGAGTTGCGCCGTGGATACATCCTCGTCATCGACTACGGCTATCCCGCCGAGAAGCTATACGGCTCTGATTATCACGAGGGAACGCTACGGACTTACTACCAGCACTCTGTCAGCGATGACCCGTTTCGCGCCGTCGGCCATCAGGACTTGACTGCACACATCGACTTCAGCGCGTTGGAGCGGTCGGCAAGCGAGCATGGTCTGCAGGTGCTGGGACTGACCACCCAAGCCGAGTTCCTCAGCGGGGCCGGCATCGGCGAATTACTTGTTGAAGCGCAGCAGGAACCTGGCATGGCATACGACGAGTACGTTGGAATCCGGTCGGCGGTCATTCGCATGATCGATCCAGGAGCGATGGGACGCTTTCGCGTGCTGATCCTCGGTCGCGACGTGCCGGATGAGCCCCATCTCATCGGGTTGAGCGAATCGTTGTAGTCCGTGCTCAAACAAAGGAGCCATCTATGAGGACCGAAATAGCGCACGAAGTCACCGCCATTCCGGCACGTGGTGATCGGTTGCCTGGCTTTGCGGGAAAGTCACCGGCCGGTCAGGATATCCGGCTGCGCGACTTCTACCTGCGGCGCAACCTCGCCCTTGTTTTCGCCCACGACGAGGAATGCGCCGCTTGCCGCCGGTACCTCATCGATCTGGCAGAGCGCCGCGCGGAGGTTCAGGCCGAAGCAGGAGAGATCCTGGTCGTTGTTCCAGGCAGGGCTGAGCACCTACCTGAGCTGCCATGTCCGATTGTGATAGACGTCGATGGCGAGATTCACCGGCGCTACGGTCTCATCGACACGGACGATCATTCGCGGGCCGCGATATTCCTCGTTGATCGCTATGGGATCGTCTTCGAGGCATCAGTCGCTGATGGAGACCATGCGATGCTGCCGGCCGCGGAGGTGCCAGAGTGGCTGGAGTTTATTGCCTGTCGCTGCTCGTAGGCGATACGGTTTAGGCACGAGTGACCTCGGCCGCCGCCCGTTGTTCGACTTAGATTGAGGGCGAGTGGTGGGTCACTCCGATACCGGCAATCTCGGGCAACATCCTACGAGCTTAATCGCGAAGGGTGAGGCCGCAGTCCGAATGGACCTAGACATTCCCAACGCCACTCTCTATCATTCCGAAACTGATACGACGCTGCGGCTATCATCTTTGAAACACATAGGGGGACATCGTGCAGTTACGAACATTCGCACAACATCGCTTACGAACGAAACACATGATCGCACCACTCGCGATCGCCGCGGCCCTGGCACTGGCTGCCTGTGGCGGTTCTTCCAGTAAAGCCACCGTTACCGCGGGGACCAGTTCAAGCACGGCGCAGACTTCGCAGGCGACCTCGACTCAGGTCGCAGGACAGGCGACTTCCGGAGCCACCAGCGCGTCGGCCGCAACGGCGACCACGGCCGCGACCACTGCGCCGGCGGCAACGACGGCCGCGACAACCGCGCCAGCAGCAACAACGGCCCCGGCAGCTACGGCGACGAACGCTGCGACCGCCGCGGCGCCCACCGCGTCAGGGTCGAGCACCGGCGTTCCTCTCGTTTCAGATTCGCCACTCAATCAGCTAGCCGAATCCTGGACGTCGCTCAAGTCGTATAAGATGTCGATCAAGATCTATGACAACAATTCCGACACGCCGACTGTCACCGGCACTGTGGAGACGGTCGCGCCTGACAAGTCTCATACCATCGTCAGCATTTCTGGACAGGAAATCGAGACCATCAGCATCGGCGACACAACGTACGTCAAACTCGGTGGAACCTGGCAGAAGACTTCAGGTGGGATCACAGATCAACTGCCGCCGATCAGTGGAAGCGATATCCTCCAAGAACTCGGGACTCCAGCCGCGTCGTCGGGTGACGTGAAGAAAACGGGCGAGGAGACCATTAGCGGGGTTAATTGCGACGTCTACGAGTTCACGGCCTCCGATTCCACCACGACGACATTCTGGATCGGCCATAATGATCATCTGCCGTACAAGATCACGAGCCAGGTGGACACGACGCGTACCGAGATTCTTTTCTCCGACTTTAACTCCAACATCACCATCGAGGCACCGATTTAGTACGTCCGGCCGAAGATGCAGACGGGACGCTCAATCGGGCGTCCCGTTTTCGTTCTCGGAGTTCGTCAACCTACCAGAGATTCAGCGATAGACGGGCCCCACGCTCATCGCGGCGTGGTTCAATCGAAGGACATCTAATGTCGGCTCGGCGACATTGAGACATTGACCTGGAGGTTTGCCATGCGCGTGATCATCGGCGCCGACCATGCCGGATTTCCGCTTAAAGGAGCGGTGGTGGACGCATTGCGTTCGTGGGGGCATGACGTCGAAGACGTCGGAACGCACAGCGTCGAACCGGTCGACTTTCCACTTATCACTCGCCGGGTCTGCGACCCACTGCGCGCCGGTGATTTCGATCGTGGCATCCTCGTCTGCGGCACAGGCATCGGCGCCTGCATCGCCGCCAACAAGATCCCGGGCATCCGCGCCGCGCTCTGTCACGACGTCTACTCCGCCCACCAATCAGTCGAACACGACAACGCCAACGTCCTCTGTCTGGGTGCTCAGATCGTCGGTGACCGCCTGGCGCTCGATCTCATTCACGCCTACCTGGCTGCTGAATGGAGTACCGAGGAGCATTTTCGCCGCCGGGTGGCGCAGCTCGCCAAGATGGAACAGGTCGCGGCCGACGAGCTTCACGGGAAGAGTTGAACCAGATGAGCGAGCAGTCGCCCGATCTCTTTGCCAGCGCGGCCCTCTACTACCATCGCTACCGTCCGCCATATCCCGACGCGTTCTTCCAGCACGTGATCAAGCGTTTCAGCCTCGACGGGACAGGTCGGCTGCTCGATCTGGGCTGCGGCACTGGACAGCTGGCGATCCCTTTCGCACCCCATTTCGCTGAGGTCGTCGGGCTCGACCCTGATCCGGCCATGCTGGCGGAGGCCACGCGCGTTACCGGCGAGTCGGGTGTCCGAAACGCCCGCTGGATTCAAGGTCGCGACGTCGATTTGCAGCGGCTCGGCGATGAGATTGGACGGGTGCGGCTGGCGACGCTTGGCCGGGCCTTTCACTGGGTGGATCAGGCGTCGACGCTACGTGCCCTCGATTCGCTGATCGAACCAAACGGCGGCGTAGTGATCGCCGCGGACGCCGAGCGGATCTGGCGCGTCGCCGGTGACTGGCAGCATGCAACGCAGGAAGTGATCCGGCGCTGGTTAGGTGATGTGCGCCGGGCGGGAAGCGGCACTTACTTAGTGGATCATGTGCCGTTCGAGGACACGCTGGCCGCCTCCGCCTTCTCGCGAGTCGAGTATTTCACAACAATGGTCGAGCGCTTCCCAACGATCGACGATATCGTCGGGTACCTCTACTCGACCTCGTTCTGCTCGCACCACGTGCTTGGCGACAAACGCGCCGGCTTCGAAGCGGATCTGCGCCAGACGTTGACTGAGATCAGTCCCGACGGTCGTTTCTCCGAGAAGCTCGGCTTCGACGCCTGGCTGGCCCGGCGTCCGTAGATCCTCCATGAACGGCACGCGTCACTACAGCGAATTACGTTGAGATTAACCAACACTGATCCGAGTCATGCTGAGTAGGCGACCAATGTGAATTGGTCGTTCTTCGCTATCGCTCAGAATCTCCTCATTTTCGATTCGACAAAGAATCGAGAGATCCCTCGGCTGTGGCCTCGGGATGACACATCCCCTGCGGCAACCTACTGAGCCGCAGCGAAGGATTTCCCCGTCTCCGTATCGCTCGGGAGCAATGGAGGAGATGTTTCGGCTGCGGCCTCAGCATGACCGGGAGGCGGCTGTCCACTTCTTGGCCAACGGTCTTTCGAACCGCTTTAATCCCGGCCGTATCTAGAACGGCGCGTGGACACCAACCTCTTCACCGAGCTTGCGCAGATCATCCAGCACGCTCGGGTGAACTGGGATTCCTCGCTCGCGGCGATCAGCTTCGGCGATATCCTCCGGATCGCCCGGGACATAGACCCGGTCGTGGCCTGCGGTCGGCTCCAGACCGCGCAGTTCCGACAGCATGCTGTCGATGTCGGCGTAGAACTCCTCTTCCGGCCGGAAAGCATCGATGCGCCATGCCATGAAAGCGTGGCCGGTGTCGGATGGCCGCGGCGGGTCGACGCGTGAACCGGCGACGTAGCGGCTCCAGGAGGAACCGGCAAGCTGCCCGCAGAGGACCTCGACGAACAAAGCAAGGCCATAGCCTTTCTGGCTACCGAGCTCGCGGGTTGAGCCAAGCGGCGCGAGCGAAACGGCTGCGAAGGGGTCAGTTGTCAAGTTCCCTTCCGCGTCGTAGGCCCAACCGGCCGGTATCGACTTCCCTTCTCGTCGAGCGATCTCGATCTTGCCCCAGGCGACGGTGCTGGTGGCCATGTCGATGACAATCGGACGCTGGTCTCGTGCCGGTATGGCCACCGCAATCGGGGCGGTGCTGAGCACCGGCTCGCTGGCGAAGGTCGGAACGACCAGCGGGGTGGCATTAGTCATCGCCATACCACAAAGGCCCTCGTTCAGCGCCATCATCGCGTAATAGCCCGCGATGCCGAAGTGGTTGCTGTGGCGTACGGTGGCCATGCAAAGACCGGTCTCTTTGGCCTTCTCGATGCAGCGCTGCATCGCTCGGTACGAGGCTGGATGACCCATACCGTTGTTGGCATCGAACGCGACCGTGGCCGGAGTCTCGGTTACGACGGTTAGCTCCGCATCTACGTTGATCAGTCCCTTACGCAGGCGCTCAGCGTAGTAGCTCATGCGTGGAACGCCGTGCGAGTCAATGCCCCGGACGTCGGATGCGACCAGCACCTCGGCGGAGATGCGAGCATCCTCTGGTTGCAGGCCGAAGCCAACCAATACATCCACCGTAAATTGCTCGAGCGTCTCCGCATCGACCCGGTTCGCCTGCTCGGTCATTCCGTCCTCCCGCTCTTAGCGTTATATTCGTCTCAAAGGTTAATCCGTGCCTGAAAAGGCATGATAGCGCAGCGAGGTCGACTCAGGCATCCTCTTCTAGACCGGCAGGCGCAGCCGGGGCCGTTATTCCGGCAGGAATTTGCAACGAAGATGTTACGTTTGCGTGCATGGTGGTGTTTCTCGTTCACGTCTCCTCGGATAGACTTGATTGTGACGACGCGCGAGGCGGATGAGTTGGCGCGACGTGGGCGGATCCGGAGCCAACCCACGATCCATCACTACTGGTTGGGTTCCTGACCGTCACCTACAAGATGAAGGAGAGAAGATGATCGGCACAGTCATTGTTCCGCTGGACGGATCGGAACTGGCAGAACAAGCCATCCCCTACGCCGAGGCGATTGCGCGCAAATCAAACGCGCCGCTGCACCTGATGCGCGTCGTTCCACCTGACGCACAGGCATCGATGGAGGATGAGGCACGCGCCTACCTTCGCGAGAAGGCCAAAGCCTACGGCGATCGCGTTCAGATCAGTGTGCGCATGGGACAACCGGCCGACCAAATCGTCGACGGTTCCGACGAGATGGACGATCCGATAATCGTTATGACAACTCATGGGCGTAGTGGCATTGGCCGCTGGCTCTATGGGAGCGTCGCCGACCGGGTCGTGCGAGGCAGCGGAGCCCCGGTACTGCTGATTCGCTCCGGCACCAAGGACCGCCGGGCGGAAACCGTAAAAACGGTCGTGGTATCGCTGGACGGATCGGTTCACGCCGAGGCCGCGCTCCCGTATGGGAAAGAGATCGCCAGAACATTCGATGCCGAGCTCGTGCTGGTGCGCGTCGCCGAGACGACCCAGCTTTACGGCATGCTCGGTAGTGAGCCGATGGCTCCCGC
The DNA here is from genome assembly GCA_963785465.1 of uncultured Chloroflexia bacterium. Lineage (GTDB taxonomy): Bacteria > Chloroflexota > Chloroflexia > Thermomicrobiales > Thermomicrobiaceae > CALAGB01. Next base: position 21,290 of record CAWAVM010000014.1, read on the forward strand.
CTCAGCCGACACGTTCAACGAGATCGGCCAGCGGCTCGTTCAGGAGGCACAGGACTATCTGGCAACGGTCGCCAAACCGTTGCAGGAGGATGGCGTCAACGTCCGAACCGAAACACTCGAAGGATTCGCGGCCGATCAACTGCTGGCACTCGAGCGTGAGATGTCGGTCGATCTGATCGTCATGGCGACCCACGGACGTAGCGGGCTCGGCCGCCTTGTCTTCGGCAGCGTCGCCGAGCGTATTCTCAAGGTCGGCACCACGCCGGTGATGATGATCAAGCCCAAGGGCGAGGTCGGCGCCGAGGAAAGCGGCAAGTAACGAGATTAGTTGGCCGGCGGTTTACTGACGTCGTCGCCGGGCGTTTCCGGGTTGTCTACTTCTTCCACGGGTTCATACCAGGTTGACTCCGCGCCGGGTTCTTCCGGCGCGTTTGTCATGTCCGCATCGTTCCGGCTATCGTCGACGGCTGGATCGGCTGAGGCTGGCACAACGGACGGGCTAATCGACGGCTCGTCCGCACGTGCCTCCTGGTGGAACGTTCTGGCCGAGACCGTCGCGCCGCGATGGGTCTGTCGAAATAGTGCATGCCCCTCTTCGCCCGCCAGGTAGACGAGGATCAGGATGGCGAGAACGGTCCAGATTGGGAAGACAACCAGCGCGGGAATCGCCAGCAATATAGCGCCAATGCGTGCCCACTCCCGCAGCAAGAGCAGCCCTACCCCGACGATCCCCGAGGCGATGCCGAAGCCGAAGACGATGGTGAGCACCAGCCCCACGACGACAAAACGCCTAATGAACTGTCCGAACCCATCCGACGCGAACGGTATGATCAAAAGTGCGATTGGGAGCACGACACAGGCCGCGATCAAAAGCATGGCAGCCATGACGAACTCGTAGATGGCGATCAAGATCAAGGCATCGGGGCGTGGCCGCATGTCGCTGTCCCCTCAATATCTGCGTTGCATTTGCTCGACGATCTTCATAACTGTAGTTCGATTCGCTGGTCATACGAACATAGTTTAGTCGAAAAGCCGTTCCCGGCCCGGGGTACTCCTCGTCATCCTGAGCCGCAGCGAAGGATCTCTCCGTCTCCGCTTTCGCCGTATCGATCGGGAGCGATGGAGGAGATGCTTCGGCTCCGGCTTCAGCTGGCGACCAATGTGAATGTGTCGTTCTGAGCGACAGCGAAGAATCTCTTCGTTTGGCGCGATCGTGAGAGATGCTTCGGCTGCGACCTCAGTAGTTCACCAACGTGAAAGTGTCATTCCGAGCGAAGCGAGGAATCTCTTCGTTTGGCGCGATCGTGAGAGATTCTTCGGCTACGGCCTCAGAATGACCCGTAGCAAATCCCCTGTGGCAACCTACTCAGCATGACCGAGAGGCCGCTCTCCATTTCCTGGCCAACGGTTTTGCAGATCGCTTTAATGGCCCAGATCTACCGTCAGTTCCAGCGTTTCTCTGCGGCCCACGCCCATCTAACCTGAATTTTCACCGTATCTTCCCCGCCATCACTCACACCAGCGCCATGCTGCAGACAATGCGTGGGGGATCCGCCTGCCGATCAGAGCGGCGATCGCCATCGAGCCGCTCTTGCAAACGATGCTGCTGGTAGATTCCAATGAGATCGTCCACGAGTTGGTGGCCTATGATTCCGTTGCGGCGTAGCGCGTCAGTGCTCCGGCGCACGGCAACGGTAGGAGATTGCCTGAACGCCCGTTCGAGTATGGTGATCTTCTGGCGAAGCTCGTCATCTTCATCTTGCTCGAACAGAACTCGCAATTCGCGGATGATGTACTGCTGTGCAAGCGTCAATGAGTGACTGAACTCCTGCTGAGCGCGGCGATGCCGGACCTCATCAGAAAACTGACTCTTCACGCGCATCACGATCTCGTTATGATCCCGCGGAAGTGACGGCGTTCCCGGTGTTTTGGGTGTCGCTCGGATTGCTCCCAGCACCCGGCCAACGTCGCGAGTCACGATCTCCCCGTCTTCATTCAGCAGAAACAGTTGTTGAAATCGACCGGCCTGACAGAAGACAAAGCGCGTCGGCTGGCTCGCCTGCATCCCAGCACGGATTCCGTCACGTAACTCGGCAATGCGTTGAAACTCTTCCGGGTCGTCTCGTTGTAAGCGACGTAGCGACTCCTCGGCTTCGTTCAGGTCAACATACTCGCGCTCCTGCTCATCCTCATCGAAGAGCGAGAGTTGCCCGGCGCGGCCCTCGTAGATTGCGTACATTGACTCCGGGTTCAACTTCTCGGAGCGATCGAGAATAGCGGCATCTTCGCCGATCGTCTCGTGAATCTCCTGAATGCGGTTCGTCAATACTTCGGTCAGGTGCAGGTTGCGCTCGATACCGCGTTCCGGCAAGAAATTGAAGGCCCAAATGCGTTCGTTCTGCGAACCAATGCGATCAATACGACCGAAGCGCTGAATGAGCCGTACCGGATTCCAGTGAAGGTCGTAGTTGATGACGATGTCGCAGTCCTGCATGTTGAGACCCTCGGCCAACACGTCGGTGGCGATCAAGAGCCGAATCTCGGTGTCCCCGGCTCTCATACGAAACTGCGGGTTGGCGGTCGGTGCGAACCGGCCGACGACACGTGCCTTACTCTTTTCCGTTCCGTAGATCACTTCCACGTCGGGTTGACGATCGCCGGGATTGAGGTTCGCGTAGAGGTACTTCGCGGTGTCGGCATACTGGGTGAAGATCAGGCACTTTCGGCCGCGAACGGGTGGCAACTCCAGCTGGGACTTGAGCGCATTGAGCTTGTCATCATTATCCGGCGTGATAGGCGTCACCAGCGCGAACATCTCGCGCATCAGCCCGACGTCCGCCTCGATGTGACGCCGCAGGCGATCGACATCGAAGTCTTCAACGCGATAGTCTCCAGTAACCTCCGATAGCGCGTCGATCAGACCGTCATCATCGAACGAATCACTGCGACCCAAGAGACGCTCGGCTTGCTCGCCGGCCGGTACGATGCCGTGGTCCAGCGCCAGGAGAAACGCCTCCTGCGAAGCGATCATGCGTTGGAGCGTCATACGAAACGCCTCGACGCTCGACTCGAAGCGCTTGAAGAGCATGGTACGGATGAGACCACGCAAATTGCGCCCGGCACGCTGGAGGTTGGTGTAGGGTTCCTGTCGCCGTCGTCCACGGTCAACGTAATTGTAGAGGCCGTAGCGGGCGTAGCTCAGCTCACCCTGCGGAGCTTCCGATCTGGCAGCGATTCGATCCGCGCGGGTGCCGCCCGGCTTGCCCAAATAGCCGCGCAGAGTTTCATAGAGGCCGTTGTAGGTTTCTTCGATGCTGTAGCGCAGCGTTTCGAGATCGCGCTTCGGAAAGAACTGATGACGACCCGCGACGTTGATATAGGCGCGGTGCCCAACGGTGCCATCCAGGTACCCGTCCGCCTCCGCCTGGCTCATGTCGCTAAGCGCTCTGCCGCTCCGCTCGGCATAGCCGTACCAACGCAGAACGTGCCGGCGCGTGCGGCGCACCATGACATGACGCAGCACGTCTTGCAGCTGGGAGACGTGTGCATCGGTCCCGGTCAGTGCGCGTTCGCTCTCCACGATCGCCTTGAAATACTCGCGCAGGTTCGGAGGATCGATCGGTATCAGCGTGACGTCGTCGTGGTGAAAGAGCTTGATCTGGTTGAAAACGTCCATCGCCCGGCTGTTGCGCGGCGTTGCCGTGAGCAAGCAGACCTTCCGGTCCGGATCGGCTGAGATGTAGTTTTGCAGTTCTCGATAGCGCTGGGTGTCGCTGTTGCGAAAGTTGTGGCTTTCGTCGATCAGCACGAAATCACGATCTCGGTAGCGCACGTCATCGAGTAGGTCGGCCCCGTGTTCGCCCTCTTGCAACATGCTCATCGCGAGGACCTGCGCGTTGAGCTGATAGCGCTCGTTGTATTCGATCCACATCTCTTCGAGCGGTTTGGGACAGATAATGAGCGCGCGCCGGCGCTCGGAGCGTTCGAAGAACTTGATGATCGCCGCGCCGATGTAGCTCTTGCCGAGGCCGACCACGTCGGCGACGAAGCAGCCGCCGTACTCCCGGATGGTGCGAATGGCCTGCCTAACGGCGACCTTCTGGAAGTCGGCCAGTGACCGGATGATCTCGTCGTCGCCAAATAGCTCGTTCGGCGTTCCGCCTTCGAGCCGGTCATGGACCAGCGCATAGAGCGTCTTCATGTAGACGTCGTAGGGGGTTGCAAGCTGCGCGGCCCACGATTGTTGCAACTCCTGCATCAGGTAATCTTCGAAGTCCTGCGACTCGTCCCACAGCTCGCCGAACCAAGCCGTCAGCTTGCCATGGTTACCGCTGGTTGGATCGTTCGGTGCGGAGTTGTCGTAGACCACCACGTTGAGCTCAGTGTTGTTCTGAATGCCGGAAAGGGTCAAGTTACTCGATCCGATGATGGCAACCCCGGCATTGCCCAGTTTGGGTTGAGCGTAGTCGAAGATGTAGGCCTTGGCGTGCAGGCGGCCCTGGGTGAAAACGCGTACTTTGAGCCGGCCTTCTTCGACCATGCGTATCAGAGAATGCACCAATTCCTCGCCGGAGTCGGTCTGATCCATCATGCCAACGGTGTCCCGCAGGTTCTCTGCGGTCGCGGCGGCCCGCTCCACACGATCGGATCGCTTGGCAAGTTGGATCTCATTGATCCGGTCAGAAACGAGGTCGAGTCGTTTGTACGCCTCACTGAGCTGCTCGACCGTCTCACGATTCGACGTGTTGCCGATCAACAAGCGAAGTTCGCTGATGTTGTCCAGGTTCTGGCCGAGGGCTTCGAAGCCGGAGAGAAAGAAGTACCCGACGGCAAACTTGGCACTGGACGACTCTGACAGAAAGCCAGTGATCGCGTCCACCAGCCGGTTTTCTCGGTTATCGATAACGTAGGAAGCGGTCAACGCGGTGCGCTCCGATCTTTGCCGAGGCCTATCCGTCTGCGCTTATAACTCTGCCTGATAGAGAAAGTCGGAAGAGATGCTTCGGCTGCGGCCTCAGTAGGTTGCCACACTGGATGTGTCATCCCGAGGCCACAGCCGAGGGATCTCTCCATGCTCTGTCGAATCGAAACGAGGAGATTCTTCGCTGCGCTCAGAATGACAAATTCACATTCGTCGCCTACTAAGCGCAGCGAAGGATCTCCCCGAACCACGGATGACATCCTCGCGACCACGAGGGCTCACTCCCACGCCTCGCCTAGATCGCGCCATTCGGGGTTCATCGACTCGATCAGTGCCAGCTTCCGCTCGCGTCGCCAACCCTTGATCTGCTTCTCTCGCTCAAGCGCGTCCCGAACCTCCTGATATTCCTCACAATAGACGAGGCGTGTGATGCGATAGCGGGCAGTGAAGCTAACTGGTCCCTTCGCCCCATTCGGGTTCTTGTGCTCGTAAACTCGCCGCTCCAGGTTGTTGGTCAGGCCGGTATACAAGGTGGCCGCCCGGCCGCTGGTGTTCGCCATGATGTAGACCCAGAAGGCTCTCGTCTTCACCCTTCTTGACCCCCGTCGTCCTGGGCCGCAGCCTCCCCCACTTAGGTCATCCTGAGCCACAGCGAAGGATCTCCTCTATCCTCAACACGACAACAACGATGAACGAAAGGAGAGATGCTTCGGCCACTGCCTCAGCATGACAAGGGAACGGACCACTTGGCCCCTGCCATCCACAGCCGCAGCCTTCCCCACTTAGCGTCATCCTGAGCCACAGCGAAGAATCTCCTCTATCCTCAACACGGCAACAACGATGAACGAAAGGAGAGATGCTTCGGCCACTGCCTCAGCATGACAAGGGAGCGGACCACTTGGCCCCTGCCATCCACAGCCGTAGACTCCCCCTGCCATTCACAGCCGCAGCTTTCCCCACTTAGCGTCATCCTGAGCCGCAGCGAAGGATCTCTCCAGCGTTCAACTGCCCTTTTCGGCCAAGAACTGCCGGCCCTTCTCGCTGATTTCCCACGTGCCACGCTTGGAATCGTCTTTCAGCAGGCCCTCCTGCACGAGCTCATAACGTGCCCAGTGTGCGGTATTACGCCAGCGTTGCATCGATGGGTCAGACGCCAGCGACTCGAAATCCACATCCTTGAGGAGGTGTTGCATTAGGTCGCCGACTCGATCGACGACATCACTTGACCGGGCGCGCCCTCCCATTGCCGCGAGCGCCTGCAAAATTGGTAGGTAGAATGCCTGATCAGGAGTTCTCAGCCCTCGCTGGAGTCTTCCGAGATCCCGACGTGTAGCGATGGTTGTCTCGTCCTCTTCCTCAGCATCTTCCTCTGAGCTGAACGAGTCTGCCCATTCGTTGCGCAGGTCCGCCACACGCCGTCGCATGCCGGTCATACGCTCGGCCTGGTCGAGCAACGTTCGAACCTCGTCGTAGTTACCTTGCTCCCCGTTCGCCGCCAGGGAGCGGTTGATCAGGCCAACCTCTTCCTCCATCGCCTCAAGCAAGATGTCGAACGCGGCGGAGACGTTCGTGGTGGCGATCGAGGCCATTGTTACTCCTCACTATTCAGGCCATAGAGGCGGGCTATGCGCTCGTTGATCTCTGCTTCTAGGTTCTGCATCGTTGCCCGATTGTTATATGTTAAGTTAGTTGATATGTTGATAGATGTGATTGATGGGTGGAGATGTTGAGTGAGTGTTTGTTATTAGATTTTGAAGATTGTTATAGTGTTGTATGTTTTTGATAGGTACGCATCTTGTAATTAGTTTGATAGGGTTGTAGTATGGCATCCGATCTTCTGGAGCGTGGTTGATTCGAAGACCAGACCAGTGCGTCGAACCAGCGAGATTAGGAGCATTATAGCTCCCAGTGCTTCTCGAGCAGCAGCTATGAGCTGATGTGTTGTTGTTCTTCGAACACTCGAGAGCGGGTACGCAGAAGAGTTGAGTGTTTATGGTAGGTGTGTTTAGAGAAGGGTTGTTTAGTTTTGTGTGGTGTTAGTGGTATAGTGTTGTGAGAGAGATTTGAGATGTGTTTGTGTTTTAGGTGAGTATCTATGTGCCTTCTGAGCTGCACCATTGTAGTTGTTTTGTTTATGTTAGTGTTAAGTTAAAGTTTTGGTTGAGATGTGTTTAGATGTTTTTTAGATGTTTTGTTTTATATAGATGGTGATGTTGTTGAGTGTTGTTTGGTGATATTAGATTATATAGTGAAGGTTGGAATAAGCAAAGCATTGCGGTTCTCGAAACGAGCTGAAAGAACGTTCATGAGATGTTGTGTTGTTGTTTAGATGAGTGTTTTGTGTATTAGATGCAAATCGCACGCTCGAGCGGGTGGGATCGCAAAATCGATTGTTGATGATGTTGTGCGTGCGAGATTGTGTAGAATTCGGAAATGTGTGTTTACGTATTATGTTGTAATAAAGCAGGTGTGGATTGAACTGAGTTCGCGTATTGTGGAGCATTGTCAGTTAATGTAGATTTTATGGGTGTTGGTTTTGATGTGTTATTTTGTTAATTTTAGGTGATGTTTTTTTAAGTTATTTGGTGTTATTAATATTGGATGTTGTTTTGTGTTATTAGATTATAGTTAGATGATGGTAGATTATTGTTTATATTTTGGAGAAGTGCGTGGGTAGTTTTGGTGAGTGTTATTGCGTTAGTTGGTTTTCTTTGTTTATTTCTTCGTCCTCTCCGCTATTGTCAACATGAGATATATGAAACGCTCGTGAGTGACCACGGCGCCTTCTTCCGAGCCAAGCAGCTATTCGGATCTACGAGCGTTCGGCTCTGGAAGCTCGAGATTGATAGACTCAGGAATGGTACTGAATATCAAAACGCAGGTAACTGTAGCTCGTATGATTGATAGCTTCTCAAGATAGATTTGGTAGAATTGTGACGTGCATGATCGCTGGGTGTGAATTAATACCAGGTGCATGGGCATCGCGACGACAGTATGGATGTTAGAGTTTAGTTGAGTTGTTGAGTTGGGTGAGTGTTGTGTTGTTTTTGGTGGTGTTGTGTGTTTTTTATATGATTTGTTTTGGTGGTAATTTTATTAGGTGTGTTATTGTGTTTTTGGTTTGGTGTTTTTATGTTTAATGGGGTTGGTGGAGACCAGTTGTGTTCTGGTTATCGGGTGAATGCTGTCGGTGAGTTCTCCGAGCACCGCTGCTCAGTTAGCCATGGTTTATAGAGGACGAACGTCCTGGTTAAGTAACGTACAAACTATTGAAACACCTTATCGATTGCAACTAGTTATGAGAGTGGTGAGCTGATGATTGGTTGAGTGTTATGCTTGCCGATCTATGCTCCAAACGTCGGTTGAGTTATGGTTCGTAATCGTATTTGTCTGGGTCGAGGAACTTCCATGAATGGTGTCTGTGCTTCAGCGTGTTTAAGAAGCATGACAGAGAGTGTTGTTGTAGTGTTTATGGTTTGATGATGTTGAGTGTGTGTGTTGTAGTGTTAGTGATGTGTGATTATGTATAGTTGATTGGTAGTTGTTGCGGGTGATGGAGAGTGGGTTGATGATGTTGGAGATTATATAGATGTGCTTGGTGTGTGTAGCGCGCTGTGCGCGCTGAACTTAGCGCGGTGATTGGCTCTTAGCAAGTTAGGTACGCTTGCGGGTTTTGCTGATGTGGGGTGTTTTTGGGTTGATGATGCTTTGTTAATGAGCTTGCACGGTGTGCTCGGTTTCGCTGCTGGCGCTGGTGTGTCGTTTTGCAGGTTAACTTGATTGATGACTGGCTCAGGTGGATTGCTTACACGTAGCGCTGAGTACCACTACACGGTCTGGCGCGCGTTCCACCAAGACTACAGCGAATGCACTTTGCTGAGAGCACATGTTCTTCGAGGGGCAAGCTGAGGAACTCGTAAAGTTGGTAGCAATGGGTTGGCGCTTTGTTGGATGATGAGACTCACGCTTGATGTGGAGCGGTGCTTTTGGTGTTAGATGTAACTGCTCTGGCGAACTGGGAGTGGTTGCAGGTGTTGGTTTTCATGGTAGGGAATGAAGCGTTTCTGCTCTCAGTTGGCTACATCATTGGCTATTGGCTGGTTCACGCGTATCTGCACTGGTATCGCGACACAACTGTTGCTGACTGGACTGTGCTTGCCGCTGCTGAACTCCTCCGCACTAGCGGCTACGACTCATAGATTCCGGCAGCCGTCCTGACAGTCGTACTGAAAGTTTATGTTACCTATCATAAGGAGAAGTTTGAGCGTTGCGGATCCACATCGAAGCCGCCTCTGAGTTCAGAACGCCTAGAAGGGATAAGTCGTCAGTGTTGATGACAAACACTTTATCGTTTGTGATTGACCCTCGATCGTCGATAGCGAACGGCGAATTCTTCGCAATAACTGGATACACGATCTTGGTGCGCCGAAGACCTCATAGTAGCCGACAGCGTCTTGAATCTCATACCATTTGTACGCTCCCGGTTTGCGCCCATGCTTGTCATTCCGCGAGCGTTTAGGCGTCAGATCAGACTTCCATTGTTCGAGGTGGTTCTTGACCGCCGGATAGTCATTGATTTGGATACCTCGCCTTGCAAAGATCAGCCAGCGATCCTTGTAGTCGATCCGCCATTTCTTGATGTCCTTGCCGACGACGAGCGGCTTGATGATCTCGTCGCTACGTGGGTCGGCCGCGATAAGCTCAGCTCGCTTCGCCCCGTCGATGACGAACGCCTTGTTGAAGCCGGTCAAAACCCCGCGGTAGATCTCACCGTTGACGTAATCACCAAGCGTCATACCGCGAGATTTCATGATCTCGATGCGTTTGGCGGCGATGGCGTCCGCGAAGCTCCATGTTTCCCCGACCAGCGCGTCAGCGGGTAGCTCGCGTCCAAATTCGTCTATCACGCCGAGGATGTCCGGGTAGGGCTGGCTCAGGCTCGGCACTTCGGTGTAACGCGTGCCCTGGCGGCCAGAGCCTCTCTGCGCAATGAAGATCATCGCGTAGGCGGTCGCCGACTCGAAGACCGGCAAGTCGCGGAAGTCTGTCACACTGTGAACGCACGCCGCGTCACCTACAAACGCGCGCAGCTTCTTGCCATAGCCCGCGCGGAACCACTTGTTGCTGCTGATGAAGACGAGCATGCCCTGTTTCTTCAGCAGCTCGAAGGCGCGCAAATAGAAATAGACATAGAGATCAGCCGTGCCGGAGTAGAGATCGCCATACACCCGCTTCAATTCGGCTTGATGCCGGTGATGAGCTCCTGACGCACGTAGGGCGGATTAGCCAGGGCGATATCGAAGCCGCCATCGGCCAGGACCTCGGCAAACTCGACCGCCCAATCGAAGCCGTTGTTCAGGTGCTGATATGGAGTCAGCGACTGGATGCTCTTCTTCTGCGCCTCGATCCGGCTGAGGATCTCGCGCTTCATGCCGGAGTGCGCCGAGAGATATTCCGCTTTGAGACGCGCATACTCGCGAACCATGTTCAGACGCATCATGTCCAGCGCCATCTCGGGCGGTTTCGGCCCCAGGACGCTGTCACCGACCTCGATCTTGAAGTCGAGGTTCGGCAGCGGCTCGGGCTTATCGCCAGTGAAGTCGACAGCCAGCGATAGCCAGAGGCGCAGCCGGGCGACGTTGATGGCAAACGGGTCGATGTCGACGCCGTACAGGCTGTTCTGGATGATCTCCAACTTGCGCTGGTAGTTCGTGACCGGGTCGACGTTGCGCGCGGTGAAGAGGGACGATCGTAGCTCGATCAGCTCCTGCAGCAGACCCAACAAATAGGCTCCGCTGCCGCAGGCCGGGTCACAGGCCGTGACGGTGCGTAGCGCGTCGAGCGTGGCTTCTGGATTATGAATGCCGGATGGATCGTAGTCGTCGACGAAGCGCGTGATAGCGTCCTCTTGCTCATTCGGCAGCTTGGAGCCCAGATAGCCCTTGAGCGCTTCATGGCACATGAACGAGACGATCGGTTTCGGCGTGTAGTAGCTACCGGTCTCATGCCGCCCGGTGACCAGTTCTTCGAAGACCTTGCCGAGCATCTCCGGATCGACGGCAACTTCGACGTCGAGGGGCGTGCTTTCGTCAATGGTGAAGTTGAAGCGGTCGAACAGATCGCGCAGGATCGCGTCCACGCTCGCGTCGGGGATCGTGATGTCAGTGCGCTTGTCGTCCTCATCCTCTTCGAAGAGTCCGCCGTTGAGGTACGGCACCTTCCCGATAACCGAATCAATGAAGCCACCGTCTTTGATGCTGGTAGACGCCGTCACCACCGGTGTGTGGCGCGTTCAGGCCGGAGAAGAAGAGAAGCTTCAGTCGATTGTTGTAGAAATTGCTCTCTGCTCCGGTGCGCTGCTTCTTGGAATAGTCTGTCCAAAGCGCCGACAGATAGTCGGTCCCGACCTGATCCGGAAACTGCAGCCAACCCTTCTTCTGAACGAAGGCGATGAACATCAGGCGGTTGAACAGGCGCTGAGTGAAGAGACGCTTCGCCTCGGTGTCCTCGCCGAAACCCTTGACGCTCGCTTCTACCAGGTCGAAGACGCGATGATATTCCCGGTAGAAGGTCTTGGTGACGGTCTCGACATCGAAGGCTTTATCCTGGCGGTTCTGTAGCTCCAGCGACGTTAGCCGGTCGATCTCGTTGTCCGCGATGGCGATGTGACTCAACTGCTCACTGACGGTGCGCAGTCGCTCGGCGGCTCGTTCATCCTGCCCGACCGTGAAGCGGCGCAGCACGCGCCGGCGCTTCTCGTCGTCGTCGTACTTCACATTGATGAAGCGCCAATCGGACTGGTCCTGATCGGAAAAGAGATAGAGGGCAAATGGATAGTCACGCGTCAGACGGGTGACAACTTCACGCTCTTTGCCTCGTTCCAGCTTGTTGGAGTTCAGCCGGCTATAGATGACGTAAAAGTCGCCGCTCCGTGCGATGACAGCCGGATCTTCAGTGATGTGATCGCGAACGGTATCTGGCCAGTTCTGACGGCCAAGCGGTTGTAGGTTGACGGGGTCGTAGTTAAGGTCGGAAAAGAGTTGCCGAGCTTCATTGAGGTTGCTGAGACGTTCGAGATGGCGTCTAACATCTCGTGCGACCGACGCTGACACAGGCGCGGCTCCTCCCTCACGTTCTCCAGTGGTTTGACCAGTCTGGCCTTATGGCAATTTTGCACAGATCGCTCATCTGTGCCAGAGCGTATTTGGCCGTGGTCGCCGGATACGGGGTTCAGGGTGTGACATTGAAGGGCAAACCGGCAGCCCTGCCGTTCTGATTAGCGACCAATGTGAATTTGTCATTCTGAGTAGACTGTCACGGGGTAGTTGACACACGGGCACATGCGTGAGATCGTCGGGGGCATCGACCAGTTCGGCGGCGTCATGGGAGGTCCCGATGCCTCGGAAACAGCACTTCGTCCATCTCGCGGCCGGCGAGCGGCGTGCCCTGCAGGCGCGGCTCCAGCACGGAACGTTGCCGGCCCTGACCCAGACCCGCATCCGCATCCTGCTCAAGGTGAGCGACGGCTGGACCGATGCCCGCATCGCTGAGGCCCTGGAGTGCTCGCCCCGCACCGTGGCGCGCATCCGTGCCGACTGGACCACGCGGGGATTGGCCTGCCTCGAGCGGCGGCGGTCCGCTCGTCCGACCCCACCCAAGCTCTCCCCCGCCCAGGTCGACCAACTCCTGGCGGTCGCCACCACCGACCCCCCGACGGGGCACGCGCGCTGGACCTTGCGCCTGTTGGCCAAACGGGTGGTCGACCTCGAGATCGTCGACACCCTCTCGTATGAAACGGTGCGCCGAACCCTGAAAAAAGGGGGCGCAAACCGTGGCAAACGCAGCGGTTTGTGATCCCACCCGAGCAGGATGCGCGCTTTGTCGCCGCCATGGAACTGATCCTCGATACGTATACGGCACCGCCCGATCCCCGCGTGCCGCTGATCTGTTTCGATGAAGCCGGCAAGGAACTGCAGGCCGATCTCCGGGACCCGCAGTCGCCGACCGCGCACCATCCCCGCCGTGAGGATCCGGAGTATCGCCGCCAGGGAAGCGCCAATCTCTTCCTGGCCGTGGCGCCTCATCTGGGCTGGCGCCGCGTCATGGTCCGTGCGCAGCGCACGCAGGTCGAGTTCGCCCACGCCATGCGGGCCTTGGTCGACCAGGATTTCCCCGAGGCCGAGCAACTCATCGTGGTCCTCGACAATCTCAACACGCATCATCGCAGTGCCCTGTATCACACTTTCTCCCCCAGCGAGGCCCATCGGATCGCCCAGAAGCTGGAGTTCCGCCAGACGCCGGTCCATGGCTCCTGGCTCAACCTGGCTGAAGTGGAACTGAGCGCGCTCAGTCGCCAATGTCTCCAGCGGCGCATCCCCGATCACGCCACGCTCACCCAGGAGGTGGAGGCCTGGGCCGCCGAACGCAACGCCGCTGGCGTCCGCCTCAACTGGCATTTCACCTGTGCCCAGGCCCGCACCAAACTGGCCCACCTCTATCCGATCGTAGAACCGGACACCTTGCCCGTGACAGTCTACTGAGGCCGCAGCCGAAGAATCTCTCATCGCCGTACAGGAGCGACGACACGTGAACGAGGAGATGCTTCGCTCCGCTCAGCATGACGGCGCCGACATCAGTCACCCCTGTCATTCTGAGGAGCGCCGCGACGAAGAATCTCTCACGCTCACGCCAAACGAAGAGATTCCTCGCTTCGCTCGGAATGACACATTCACGTTGGTCACCTACTGAAGAACACCGTGACGAAGAATCTCTCCTCGCCGTGCGGGAGCGGGAGCACGTGAACGAGGAGATGCTTCGCTCCGCTCAGCATGACGCCGCCGCCATCAATCACCCCTGTCATTCTGAGGAGTGCCGCGACGAAGAATCTCTCCCCGTCGTACAGGAGCGAGGGCACGTCAACGAGGAGATGCTTCGCTCCGCTCAGCATGACGGCCCACGATTAGTCACCCCTTGTCATTCTGAGGAGTGCCGTGACGAAGAATCTCCTGGCGGCGCGCCATGAATGCAGCACCCGACCAACGCATCAGCAATTGACAACCGCACGTACACGTCATATGCTGTCGACTGAAGCATATGACTCATTGGAACAGGCAAGTAAATCCGAGAAACACGTTAGAGGATGAACCTCGGGCGGTCGTTGACGTGCTAGTTCGCACACCAGGAGAAGAGAGTTCGCTATGGACAATGGGGACAACTCGGCCGATCGTTCCGCACCGCTGGATTCGTCCAAACCCCAGGACGTACCGGCGCCACCGCTCATTAGCCGGCGCCGAGCGCTCGCGCTTGGCGCCGCGGCCGCGGGCGTACTGGGACTCGGTACGACGCAGTTCGCGGCGGCGACACCTGCCAACGTGGCGGACGGCAGCACACTCGTCGCGGAGGTCATTACCGGAACAGCCTGGTTTCCCGGTGGTCGCAAGAGTATCTGGATCGACGAGCCCGCAATAACTGATGAAGCGGTCATCGCGATCACGCTCGTGGGCGATCCGGGAACGTTCCTCGGCCCCAACTTCTGGGTGCAAATCTCGCCCGGCCGAGGGTTCAGCGTCAATACACGTATTCCGGGGATACATCCCGTTCCGTTCAGCTATCTCATCGTCTTCCCTGGCGCGCAGATTCCAACTGGACCAACCGGGCCAACAGGAGCCACTGGGCCCACCGGACCGACTGGATTTACCGGTCAAACAGGCGCGACCGGCAGTACTGGACCAACCGGGCTATACGGAGCTAACGGGCTATCGGGTACACCCGGCAGTACTGGGCCAACCGGAGCCACTGGCCCGACCGGACCGACTGGCCCGACCGGAGCCACTGGCACGTTGCCGTAGTCTGGAGCCGTAGCAGCGGCCGGGCCTACCGGACCGAATCCTGTGTAACGTTTCGCCGCCGATCGGGCGAGAGCTGGTTCTATGACGCATTCGCCAGATCTGACGTTAGATGACGACTCCGGTCATGGAAGAAGAGAGCATCAGATGGCAAACGGGGATCAACCCAGTAAGGAATCATTCCCAGCGGATACCGCGGGTACCGACCGTGAGGCAGAGACGCCGCTCATCAGCCGGCGTCGCGCACTGACGCTCGGCGCCATGGCCGCTGGAGTTCTCGGCATCGGTAGCGTCGAGTCTGCTGGTGCTGGACCGCTCTTCGGTGCCCGGTCGAACCCTGGCGTTGGACCGGCTAATGGCACCGGGCCGGCAAACACGACCAGTAACGGCAGCACCGCCTCGGCCGTCATCTCGGGAACCGGTGTGTTGCACCGGGAGTACAGCCGCACGTGGGTCTCCGAGCCGAGCATTACGTCGGATAGCTTTGTAACCGTCATGCTGCAGGGCGACCCCGGCTACGTTCTGGGACCGAACCTGCACGTGGAGATTCATCCGGGCGCCGGCTTTTTCGTGGAACTGGGAGCGCGGGCCGGACAGACTGTCCGCTTTAGCTACCTAATCGTGTTACCCGGCGGGCCGATCCCAGCGGGTCCGGCAGGCTCAATGGGACCGACCGGAGCAACCGGTCCCACTGGCTGGTTTGGGTCCAACGGGGCGACTGGCCAGACGGGACCGACTGGGATGACCGGCTTGGATGGTACAAACGGCGCCACCGGGCCAACTGGACCGACTGGGCCGACCGGCCCAACTGGGGCAACCGGCCCTACGGGTTCGTTTACACCGCTCTAGACTGACGAACACGCCGACCCGCGGTACATCGAAGCGTGGCATGGAGAGGAAGCTGCCCATCCCCTATGATGGGCAGCATTATTGTGACTGTTCGACGTGCTCAGGATGCGTGACGGGGAGACCGCGGCTACCGTGGGTGATATCGACGTGACGACACGTATCGCGCTCTGCATGATCGTCAAGAATGAGGCGGCGATCCTCCAGCGCTGCCTCGATTCAGCGCTGCCGGTCATCTCAGCCGCCTGCATCTGCGATACCGGGTCGAGCGATGAAACGTGCCGGGTCGCCGGCAAAGTGCTGTCTGACGCCGGTCTACCCCACGTGCTACCGTCACACGAGTGGGTCAATTTCGGCACGAACCGCAGCCTCGCCTTCGCGGCAACCAGGGACCTGGCGCAAGAGCTTGGCTGGGACCTCAGCCACTCCTACGCGCTGTTGCTCGATGCCGACATGCTGCTCGAGGTCGACGCGAGCTTCGATGCCGCCAGCTTGTCAGCCGATGGGTATCTACTTCACCAGCAAGACGGCACGACGCGCTACGCCAACCTGCGCCTGGCAAAGCTCTCGCGCGACTGGCGTAGCGTAGGGTCAACGCATGAGTACTGGACGGCCGACGGGGCGGGCGAGCTACCGTCCTTGCCATCTCTCACCATTACACACGTAGGCGACGGCGGGGCGAAGAACGACAAGTTCAGCCGTGATATCGCGCTGCTGGAGGCGGAGTTCGGCAACGGTCAGAATCTGCGCACGCTCTTCTATCTGGCTCGTTCTTATGAGGATGTAGGCCGTTTCAACGAGGCTCGCCGACTCTATGAATGGCGCGCTTCGGCCGGCGGCTGGGAGGAGGAGGCCTGGTACGCGGCCTACCGCATCGGTCTCTGCTCGATCCAGCTCGATGAGTGGGAGCGGGCAGTCTTTGAGCTGCTGAACGCCTGGGCGCGCCGTCCGCTGCGCGCGGAGCCACTGTATCAACTGGCCCACGCCGCCCGGCTGCGCGGCGAATCGCACCTGGCGATGCTAGCCGCCGAACGCGCCCTGCGCATCTCGCCACCCGATGACGATCGACTCTTCGTCGAGACTCCCGCGCACGACTACGGGCCAATTGAGGAGATCTCGATCTCCGCCTTCTACACCGGTGACCAGTCCATCGGCATGGCCGCGTCGGACACGTTACTGCACGATCGTAACGTTCCTTCCTATTCTCGAGATCTCGCTGGACGAAACGCCGCCTTTTACGCACAAGCACTTCCGGCAGCGTGGTCGATCCCGATCGAGATCACGGACGAATTTAACCGGCCCGGCTATTCGCCGGGAAACACGACCATCTGCCGCACCGACGACGGCTATCTCGTCGTCGTACGCCTGGTCAACTACCTTCAGCAAGGTGCCGTTATGTATACCGTGCACGACCCCGCCGGCCGGATCGACTCGAAGAACGCACATCTCCTGCTGAACAGCAGTTTCGAGATTCTCTCGTCGCTGGAAATCGATGATCGTCTACTGGAGCAGGTCCAACCAGATTACGCGTCCGGCCATTACGTGCAGGGCATCGAAGATTTACGCATCACCCTTTGGGGTGACGCCTGGTGGTTCACCGCCTCCACCACGCTGTTCGACCCGGATGGCCGGCCAAGAGTCGTACTTGGCCAGCTCGACCTGTCTGCGAGTACCGTTGAGCATCTCGTGCCGCTCGACTTCGTCGGGCGCCGCATGTTCGAGAAGAACTGGCTCCCGTTTGTCCACGAGGATCGCCTGCTGCTCCTCTATTCCTGCGATCCGACCATCATCCTGGAGCCGGACCTCGAAACTGGCCTTTGCCGGGAGATTTACCGGGATGTTCCGGAGATGTGTTTCGATCGGTATCGCGGTTCGGCACCTCCGATTCCGTTTGGCGCTGGGTATCTCTTCACCATCCATGAGGTGACCTATATTGAAGGCAAACGCGTCTATCTGCATCGGTTCGTCGAGATGGACCAGAGCTTCCGCATCCGGCGTGCCTCTCGGCTCTTCTCGGTCTGGCACCTCGGCGTCGAGTACAACTGCGGCATCTGCCTCAGCCACAGTAATGAGGACCTCCTGCTGACCTTCTCCTTTGAAGATCGCCAGTCCTGGATCGTCTGCGTGCCACTCGACGCGGTTGAACGGATGCTGCTGCCGCTGAGCGAGTTGACCGGGTTGAAAGGCCGACCGGCGGCCCTGTCATTGTGAGGAGCGCCGCGACGAAGAATCTCTCCCCGTCGTGCAGAAGCAGGGGCACGTGAACGAGGAGATGGTTCGCTGCGCTCAGCATGACGGTCCCGGCCTCTTCACATCACCCCGCCTGTCTGCTATCATCCGTTATGTTCGCTTTTTGCAGACGTGTCTCGTGGTGAGGCACGAATACTCGTTAAGGTGCGTCCACGCACCCAGGAGGAATGATGGATACGACTTCTCGCTTCGCGACCGTTGCCGTCTTCGCTGGCACGTTCGGCGTCGCGTCGTCCAGTTCCTCCTCTAGCCTCTCCAGTAGTAGTACCCATAGTAGTCCGTCAAGCTGCTCCTTCGGCTTTGGCTTTGTGACGACTTTGGGGGTACTACATGGACACCACAATCCGTATCGCACTCGATCTTGACGGGGTTCTTACCGAACATCCGCGTCCGCTGGCCCACGCAGCCAATAAACAGTACGGACTCGATCTGCCGGATCATACCTTCATCGATTCGGCTGGGCTGAATGTGCCGCTCGAAATTCGCGAGTGGGTCTATAGCCCCGACGGTCCGGCGCGCGATCTGCTCCCGGCGGCCGGAGCCCAGCAGTTCGTCGCGGCGCTCATCGATGCCTTCGGTGCCGAAAACGTGTCGATCGTCACGGCCCGTCCTGGTCCCTGCAGCATCCTGACGAAAGACTGGCTCCGCAGGCACAGCTTCCCTGTCTGCAACGTCGTCTTTGCCGACGACAAGGTTGCCGTGGCCCGAGAACTCGGCATCACACACGCGGTCGAGGATAGCCGGCGGCACGCGACTGCCTATGCGGCAAACGGTGTCACCTGCCTGCTGCTGTCGAACGACCCGGCGCCGGATGGGGAATCTTCAGCGATCCGATGCGTTCCAGACCTTGTAACCGTACAGAACTACCTCCGGGCGCTCAGATGCCCGGTCAATTCCGATCTGGAACAGGGAACTCCCGCCATGATGAACGACACTAGCCGTCCGCGGATCGTCGTCAGCGACATCATCGACGCTCAAGCACGAGCGACACTGGCGACGGGGGCAGAGATCATCGATGTGGACGGCACCGATCTCGACGCGCTTCTCGCCGTTCTGCCGGAGGCCGACGCGCTGATCGTTCGGAGCGAGACGCAGGTCACCGCCGATGTGCTTGCGGCCGGACACAAGTTGCGCGTGGTCGCCCGGGCCGGGGTCGGCATCGACAACATCGATGTACCGAGCGCCACGTCGGCCGGTATCCTCGTGCTCAATGCCCCCGGAGCGAACGCCATCTCGGCAGCCGAGCACACCATCGCGCTTCTCCTCGCGATCACTCGCTCAATTCCGAACGCCAACAACTCGACGCACGCCGGGCTCTGGGAGCGCAAGCGCTTCAAGCCGTTCGACCTCAAAGGGAAGACGATCGGCATCGTCGGACTTGGCCACGTCGGCTCGGCGCTCGCACAGCGGCTGCACGGGTTCGAGCCACGGCTGATTGGCCATGACCCCTACATCACCCGCGAGCGCTTCCAGCAGCTTGGAGTCGAGCCGGTCTCGTACGAGATGCTGCTCGAGACGTCGGACATCGTGAGTTTCCATGTACCGGCCACGCCCGAGACGGTCCACATGCTCAACTCAAGCACCATCGAATGGCTCAAGCCGGGTGCGCTGGTGCTCAACTGTGCCCGAGGCGAGATCGTCGACGCGGATGCGCTGGCTGATGCACTGAAGAACGGCAGAGTCGCGGCGGCAGGAGTTGACGTCTATCCACATGAGCCGGCTCGCGACAATCCGCTCTTTGGGCTCCCCAACGCTGTACTGACGCCGCACATCGGCGGATCGAGCAAAGAGGCTTTGGCTGCGGTCGGCCAGATGATCAGCACGACGACCCTGGCTGCTCTTCGTGGCGAAGCCGTGCCGAACGCGGTCAATCTACCGCCCGCCTCGCTGAACGCACCCGATCTTCAGCGACTGACGAGGGTGGCAAGCGCCGCCGGACACCTGCTGGCCGTTCTCCATCCTGAGCGGCCCGGTTACGTACGCGTGACCACGCACGGGCTGGTTTCCCCCGATGTCATCGAGCACGTGACGGCCGCGGCGCTGAGCGATGCACTCGCTCACTGGACCGATCGACGCGTGACGCCGGTCAACGCGCGCTTGGTCGCTCAAGAGAGCGCGATACCGATTACCAATGTCGTGGCCAACGCCGATGCCGACCGGGCCCCCGAGTTCACCTTTGAGGTGAATGGCGGCGATCCGCATCGGGTAACGGTCCGGTGGGATCGGGTTGACGCCGGTATCCTCGAGGTCGATCGCTTTTCGCTCGAGCGGCCCCTCGTAGGTGATCTGATCATCACTCATCACCGCGATCGCCCCGGTATCGTCGGTCGCATCGGCATGATCCTCGGCGCCCACCAGGTAAACATCGCCGGCATGCAAGTGGCCCGGCATGAACGAGGCGGCGAAGCGATCATGGTGATGAACGTCGACGACGCTATTCCGGCGCGGGCACAGGAGGAGATCCTGGAGATCGATGGGATCGAGACGGCCTACATCGTTTCGCTGCCCCATGCGGCGGAGTTGATCGGCGCCGGAGTAGATACCCAAGCGCATTCCGGCTGACCGCGTCGAATCGATGTGAGACCATGCGAGGCGGGCATCGGGCTCGCCCTTCCTATTGGGTTCCAGGAGGTTCTCATGGCACGACTCGAAAAACCGTCGGAGCGCTGGCAGGCCAGCTTCCTGGCCGCGGTCGAGGAGTTCGAGTCAGAAGGTCGCGCCGCCCGCCTCGATCTTGCAGAGCTTCGAAGGGATTTCCCGGCGTTCGTCTGCCGGATCATCGGTTACAGTCGCGGCGAAGGACTGCCGGAGGGATACGTCCCCTCGACTGACTACTGGCTGATCGACGGCAATGAGTTCATCGGACGCGTCTCGATCCGGCATGAACTGACCGACGGGTTGCGCAAGATCGGTGGGCATATCGGTTATGAGATCCGTCCATCGAAACGCTGCATGGGCTACGGGACACAAATCCTGGCGCTGGCCTTGCCAAAGGCTCGCCAGTTTGGACTGACCCGGGTGCTGCTAACCTGCGACGAGGACAATATCGGCTCGAAGAAGATCATCGAGTCAAACGGCGGGATACTCGAAGACGCGATCGAGGTCGAAGGATATACACCGCGCGTGCTCAGGTATTGGATCCAGCTGACCTAACCATTCGACGAGTTGGTCGATGCGCCGGTGATCACAGCGAAACCGACTGAGGGAGGGTCACCCTCAGCTACCGTTTCGCACCCGCGACGTACGAGTGGAAAGTGATGTCCAAGATGCCGTTTGAGCGCTATCGCAATACCTGGCACAACATCCAGTCCAGTCTCTGGTTTCTGCCAACCGTCCTCGGGCTCACCGCGTTCATCCTGTCGTACCTCCTCCCCGAAATCGATTTGCGGATGGCGCGGCAGCTAGCTGCTCATCGTGGCTGGCTCTTCTCTGGTTCCCCGAGTGCAGCCCGGACGCTCCTCTCGGTGCTCGCCGGATCGTTGATCACCGTCATCACGGTGCTCTTCTCCATCACGATGCTCACCCTCCAGCAGGCATCGTCGCAATTCACGCCCCGGGTATTCCAGAACTTTATTGATGACCGCTGGAATCAATGGGTCCTGGGCACCTACATTGCCACCTTCCTGTATTGCATCCTGGTCCTACGTCAGGTGCGCAGCGAGACCGCCGCGCTCAACGACTTCGTGCCGGTCAGCGCCATTACCCTCGCCCTGGTCCTCGCCGTCGTCTGCATCGCCCTCCTGGTCTATTACATCCACCACACTGCCTCGCTCTTTCAGGCCGGGACGATCATCGAGCGTGTGCACCACGACCTCCTTGGCACGATCGATAGACTCTACCCCGAGTCACACGACCTGACGCAGCAGCCCGCGACCGAGGAACTCCAGTCCTTCAAGCAGCGCTTCATGGCCCAAGCGGAATACCGGATCCACAGCGAGGAGACTGGCTATCTCCGGAGTATTGATGAGGAAACCATTTGCAAGGCGTTGCAAGGCGGAACGCGTGCGGTCATCCGTCCTGCGGTCGGTCAGTATATCGTCGCCAATACGGTGCTTCTTGAGGCGACTGAAATGATGGACGATGACCGACGAGTGCGCCAGGTCCGCGCGGCCTTCGTGCTAGACCGCGAACGCACGTTGAATCAAGACGCACTCTTCGGAGTGCGCCAGTTAGTCGACATCGCGGTCAAGGCGCTCTCCCCGAGCATCAATGACCCGACCACGGCTCAGCATGCGATCTCCTGCCTCGGGAATGCCCTTATTCGGCTCGCTGGTCGCGCCTTTCCCACGCGGATTCGCGTTCACGAACGAGAGGACGACCAGACACGGGTCATGGTGTGGGTCAATCGGCCAGAGTTCGCCGACTATGTGGAGATGTCATTTAGCCAGATCCGGCGGTCGGCGCGCGATGATGTTGAGGTGACGTGGTATCTACTGGGCGTTTTGGACGCGGTCGCGCGGAACACCTCAGGCGATCGTGCCCGCGTGATCCAGGAGCAGATTGACCGGATCGTGGCCCAGGTCAACGCCGCGGACTTCATAGCAGCGGACCGTGAACGACTACTCGCGGCAGCGGCCGAGGCGATAGCAGCCACGACTGCAATCCCCCTCCAGGGCTGATAACGCTCTACCCGGTTCGCCTTGAAGGGCAACGGCCGCGCTGCGAGCGTACGACTTGTCGTCCAATCCCCAGACCCTCTCGTCGATCCAACGCAGCAGGGTGACGTGCACGGTCTTTCGGCTGTGCGGCTTGCTGCCATCGTGCCCATCTTCAACCAGATGACCGGTCATCTGCCGTCATGTGCCCGGCAAGCGTCTCCAGATTGTCCCAGCCCATGCCCCGCTCGCCACGTTCGATCTCGCGGATCAGTTCGACGATGGCCCGATTCAGGGGCATCGCGATACCCAGCGACTCCCCACGGGCCGCTACCTCGTTATGACGCTCGACTTCAGTTACGCGGCGCTTGACCCGCAAATCGCGCCAGACGCCAGTATGCTGCTTGATCGAGTGCGCCATCTCATCAGCGACGCGATCAAGGCTGCCGTTGGCGCGCTCTTCCCAACCGGGACCCGGCAGAAAATCGGTGGGATCAAACGGACCGATCGGTTCCAGTTGGTAGCCCTGGGCAGCACCGACGCGCGCGGTTTCACTGGCCGCCGTGCGGGCCACCTGCCGCGCCAGCGGGTTCGCCAGCACCTCCGGGGCCGGTGCGTCGACACAGGAGATGACGAACGACATCGTGCCGTAGACCAGCTTGCCCCAGAGGTAGCCCCAAATATTCGGGGTGAGATAGGTCGGCATGACCGCGCTCAGCACGCTCTGCAGTTTATGCAGGCGTGGCGTGATCTCGCCGTTCAGTTCACCAAGGAAGATGTCGTGCTCCTGGCCGAGCTGAATCAACCCAGGCTCAATATAGTCAGCGCCAAAATGAATAAATGCGCCGATCGTCCGCTCCGGGCCAATGTGACGTGCGATGATCTCCTCGTTCAGGCCGTTTTGGAAGGAGACGACGTATCCGTCTGGCGCGAGCAGTGGACCGTACTGCCGCATTGCCGCGTCGGTGAAATGGGTTTTGACCGCCAGGATGACCATCTCAAGCGGGCCGGCGAGTTCATCAGGCAGGATTGCTCGGACGGGGTAGTAATGGTCGCCTCTCACACCGGTCAGGTGCAGACCCCGCTCATTCATCAGCCGGACGTGCTCCGGGATAACATCGACAACTGTGACGTCGTGCCCCGCCTGGGTCAGCATTGCACCGGTCGTCCCACCGATCGCACCTGCTCCGATGATCGTAACCTTCATAGGTCCTCCAATAACAGACGCCGGTACGTCGATCCACCTGTGCGGACCCCGATTAGACTACTAGTTTGTGAGCATCTGAGCAGCGGTTATTACTGACGGATACGGCCGAGGTTAGGATACCTCGAGAGCTACTCATACCGTGGGTGCCATTGCGTGTCAACATTGTCCGCAACGTAGCGGAGAACCGACATAGGAGACGGAGTAGCCAGGTCCTCCCGGTGTTCATAGAAACTGGCACGATATTGTAATATGTCAGTACGCTTCCTTCAGTCTTTCTTAATTGTTCGGTTCATATGATAGTTCTGCGTTATTCACCTACCGGCAGGCTCGCCGGTAGGGCAACCACGCCTGATCAGGTCTTTGGAGCTAGAGCGCCGTGGAGTGCAAACATGCGGGCAGCGTTCAGCCACACCGGACAGGATTTTTTGCCAGTTCGCGTGGGAATGCGGGCCTCATGTGCGCTTACAGTGTGGCGCCCGTCCATCAACCGACGTTTTTTACCCCGACACCGTTGTTGGCAATTCGATGGTCGGGTGAAGGAAGGGCCTGAATGGCGACAACGATCTTTTTCCGCAACGGCGACCAACTCGCCGTAGTCGAAGCAGTCGTCGTGGCAGAAGAACTCCTGCTCACTCTCGACGGATTTCGCAAACACCTTGTATGCCGGGATCACGCGGGACACATCGTCGCGCAATTCGAGCGAGACACGATCCTCGGATATCGTCGGATGCATTCAAAAGACGAACGCGTAATCGAATTACCTCCCAGTTCGCCATGAAGAGCGGCTATCCGCGCGCAGGCAGGAGAGGCACGATGACGGCTTTTTCGTTGATCGATGGAAACGTCTATCGCTTACCCAGTGGGCGCGAGTTTCTGGTGCACATCGATGGCCGGCGATGCGAGCTCTTCAACCATGCCGAGTGGCTCGAACATATCGACGCAGCCTATGTCGTTGAGGCAGACGGTACGATCAGCTTTCAGGGGCTCGATACCGGCTGGCGTGCCGATGACCTCACGGATACCGGGCGGAACAGCGCGACGTGGCATTGAGACATCGCGGCGCCGGAAACGCCAAGTCCGTATTGACCCTTGAAAAGCTCGCGTCCGGATGGTGATTCCCTCACGGAATTCATGACTAGGTTGGCGGTACACAATATGCGCTTAGTGTATGGCGGTCGTGTCCTCACTCCATTATTTCTTCGATCCGCCAGGTCTCGAGGAACAGTGATCTTTTCTTTATACGGAGGCATGACCTGATTAGCAACTACGTCAAAGAGAACACTGCCGTCAGTGGCCGCGCCTGGAGATGAGATGCCGGCGGTATTCGGCATCACAACAGGACATACATTCCTGCTCGAGCGGCGCGATGCAGTTTTGACGATTGGATCGATGTCTCGATCAAATTCTAGGGTGGCAGCGTCTCTTGAACCGTCGCTGCTCGTAGGTAACGAGAGGAGTTCGATATGGATCTTGGACTTGGTAAGCGCGTCATGAGTCGTGATGGCCAACATGTCGGTCATGTCGACGGTCTGGTGCTGGACTATAACACGCGTGACATTGAGAGCTTTGTGGTTCGTTCCGGAGTGTTCTTCCAGGATGATCGCTTCGTTTCCCTCGATTCGATTGATCACGTCGACTCGGAAGGTACCGTCAACCTCACTCTCACGAGCGATGAAGTCCACGATTTGCCTAAATTCGTTGAGCATAATTTTGTCGCCGCAACCCCCGACGACCTTACAGGCATGCCAGAGATGTGGTCCAGTATAGGGGGAATGGGAAGTATGGGAGTAGGCGCCTTACCAGTCTATTTTGGCACGGGCTCCGATGCGCTCGGGTTTAGAAGTGCCGGCATGTCCCACGAGGCGGCCATACGGGACTCGCCTGGATTCGAAACCGAATCCAACTTACCTAGCCAGGACATCGTGATCGATCGGGGCACCGACGTCATCGGCAGTGATGGGAAAAAGCTCGGGACCGTAGATGACGTAACGTACGGTACCGACGGTAACCTGACCGGTTTTATCGTCCGAGCCGGGTTCCTCTTCCATCATGACGTAACCGTTCCCGCGGAGATGATTGAGAGT
Organism: uncultured Chloroflexia bacterium; assembly: GCA_963785465.1. Classification (GTDB taxonomy): domain Bacteria; phylum Chloroflexota; class Chloroflexia; order Thermomicrobiales; family Thermomicrobiaceae; genus CALAGB01. The sequence goes on from CAWAVM010000014.1 coordinate 47,038, forward strand.
ATCGGCGAAGACCACGTGCGGCTGAGCGTGACCGAAGAGAAATTGGGAAAGCAGAAGAGTTCCACGTGAGCTTCGAGCGGTGACCGATCAACGTCTGGATCCAACCCGGTATGCATTGCTGTTACCTGACCTGCTCTCTGTCGGAGCAGCCAGATGGCGGGTGAGCATGATAGAAACGCTGAACCGACAGGGAGCATCTTGAACGGAGGCCCGACACCGGAGCCAGCGAATCAGCAGCCGAACGGCAGATTTGTTTACGTCGCGGCACTCTTCGCCGCTCTCGGAGGTCTGCTGTTTGGCTACGACACTGGAGTGATCTCCGGAGCGATCCTCTTCGTCAAAGACCAGTTTGCGCTCTCTTCCGGCACGGAGTCTGAAGTCGTTAGCAGCGTCCTCTGGGGAGCGGTCGTCGGCGCACTGTTTGGCGGATGGCTCGCGGATCGATTCGGCCGTCGGCCCGTCATCCTCGGTGCGGCGATTATCTTCGTCGGCGGCGCGATTGGGACTGCAGTCGCACCGAGCGTCTCCTGGCTCATCGCCGGCCGGGTTGTCGTCGGGCTCGGTATCGGTGTCGCGTCACTTATCGCTCCGATGTACATCGCCGAGATCGCGCCGCCGGCCATCCGTGGAACGCTCGTTTCTATCAATCAGCTTGCTTTGGTCAGCGGGATACTCGTGGCCTACCTCATCGACTACGCACTCTCTGGGGCGGCAGCCTGGCGCTGGATGTTCGCCTTAGCGGCGTTTCCAGCGGCCGTGCTCGGCATCGGGATGATCTTCCTGCCAGAGAGCCCGCGCTGGCTTATCACCCACGACCGCCTCGATCAAGGACGACAGGTACTCACGCGAATCCGTGCCGGGAAAACTGCCGATACCGAACAAGAGATTGCCGATATTCGCTCCGGGCTCGCGCAGCAGTCTCGTGGCTGGAACGAACTCCGCCATCCCGGAGTCCGTCCTGCCCTCGTGGTTGGTGTTCTGCTTGCCCTGTTTCAGCAGCTGACCGGCATCAACACGGTGATCTACTATGCCCCGACCATCTTCAAGTACGCTGGAATCACGTCGTCGTCCGCCGCGATTCTGGCCACGGTTGGTGTCGGAGTAGTCAATGTGCTCACGACGATCGTCGCGGTGAAACTCATTGATCGCGCCGGCCGCCGCCCATTGTTGCTCGTGAGCCTGGTTGGGATGACGGTAAGTCTGGTGGCATTGGGATTGGCGTTCAGATCACCAAGCACGGGCGGAGCCGTTGGCTTGTTCGCGGCGATCAGCCTCGCGGTGTACATCGCCTCATTCGCGGTCGGGCTAGGGCCAGTATTTTGGTTGCTCATCTCCGAAATTTATCCGTCAAGTGTGCGGGGAATGGGCATGAGTCTGGCGACCGTCGTGAACTGGGTGACGAATCTTCTCGTCGCACTCACGTTCCTGACGTTCATCGACCACCTGGGAAAGCCTGGAACCTTCTGGTTGTATGCCTCGATCACTGTGGTTGCGGCGGTCTTCTCGATCCTCTTCGTCCCCGAAACCAAGGGGAAAACGCTGGAAGAGATCGAAGCCCATTGGCATGCTGGCGGGCGGTTGCAGGAGTTAGGACACCTTACTGACGCGCGTTAATTCACGTCAAATAGTGGGTCACCCAGGAGATGCGGACCTACCGGAGGAAACGAGGCCTGTATGACATCGCAAGAAGTCGGAGAAATTTCAGCAGCGGATCTGCGTACCTTGCCTCTCCTAGACGTGGAAGCCCGCCTCGAGGCGACGGCGGCGGGCCTCAGCCAGGCCGAAGCTCAACGACGGCTTGCGAAATACGGTCCGAACGCGTTACCCGAGAAGCGTCCCAATTTGCTGTGGAAGGTGTTGAGCTATTTCTGGGGGCCGATTCCCTGGATGATCGAGGTAGCAGCTACCCTCTCGTTGCTGGTTCGTCACTGGGCAGATTTCGGTATCATCCTGGCCTTGCTCATCGCCAATGCGGTGGTCGGCTTCTGGGAGGAATACCAGGCCGGCAACGCGATCGGCGCCCTGCGGGCGACGCTTGCCCTCCAAGCCCGCGTACTTCGCGGTGGCAGTTGGCTCCAACTTCCGGTTCGGGAACTGGTGCCGGGCGACGTGATACGCCTGCGCAACGGCGACATCGTACCCGCCGACGCCCGGCTCCTTGAGGGCGACCCAGTTGAGATCGATCAGTCGGCCCTCACCGGCGAATCTCTGCCGGTCACACGAAGCTCCACCGAGACCGTCTACTCCAGTTCCATCGTCAAACGTGGCGAGATCGACGCACTCGTGTACGCTACGGGGACGCAAACCTATTTTGGCAAGACTGCTGAACTGGTCGAAGGGGCTCATACCGTCAGCCATTTTCAGCGCGCGGTCTTGAAAATCGGGAACTACCTCATCGTCATCGCGATCGCCCTGGCAATCGTCATCCTCACAGTCGCTCTCATTCGGGGAGATCGGCTGATCACCACACTGGAGTTCACCCTAATTTTGACGGTCGCGGCGATCCCAGTCGCGATGCCGACCGTTCTTTCGATTACCATGGCGGTCGGTGCGCGCTTGCTCGCGCAGCGGGAGGCGATCGTCAGCCGTCTGGCCGCGATCGAGGAACTCGCCGGCATGGATATCCTCTGCTCGGACAAGACCGGTACGTTGACGCAAAACCGGCTCACCCTCGGAGCGCCATTCTGCGTCGATGATGTCACGCCACAAGAGATCATCCACGCCGCGGCGCTGGCGTCACGAGCTGAAAATCAGGATCCGATTGATCTCGCCGTACTGAGTGGTCTGCCTGCTGACGAGACGATAACCAACGAGCAGGTACTTCAGTTTCAGCCATTCGACTCGGTCAGCAAACGCACGGAGGCCACCGTACGCGAGACGGATGGCAGCACGTTCAAGGTGACCAAGGGGGCGCCGCAGGTCATCCAGGCACTGGCCGCTAACGCGGCTCAGGTGCAAGACGCGGTCGATCACGCCGTGACCGATTTCGCAGCGCGAGGATTCAGGTCTCTCGGTGTGGCACGCACCGACGCCCAGGATGATTGGCGCTTCCTCGGTGTGCTGCCGTTGTCCGATCCACCACGAGTCGATTCGCACGCGACCATCGAGAGTGCCAAGGAGATGGGCATTTCCGTCAAGATGCTCACTGGTGACCAGTTGGCAATCGCCAAGGAAATCGCGGGCCAACTCGGCCTGGGATCGAACATTCTGGATGCTGATCGCCTGGACGCAAATCACGGTGAGTCTGCCGAGGAGCTTACTGACGTTATCGAGCAGGCTGATGGCTTCGCCCAGGTCTTCCCCGAGCACAAGTTCCGCATCGTCGAGTCACTCCAGCACCATGGACATATCGTTGGCATGACTGGGGATGGAGTTAACGACGCACCCCCGCTCAAGCAGGCCGACGCCGGCATTGCCGTCTCCGGCGCCACGGATGCGGCGCGGGCCGCCGCCGACATCGTACTTCTGGCACCGGGACTAGCCGTGGTCATCGACGCCATCAAGGAAAGCCGCAAGATCTTCCAGCGGATGACGAGCTACGCCATCTACCGTATCGCCGAGACCATCCGGGTGCTCCTATTCCTTACACTCTCCATCACACTCTTCAATTTTTACCCGATTACCGCAGTGATGATCGTGCTGCTCGCACTGCTCAACGATGGGGCGATTCTCAGCATCGCTTACGACCGGGTTCACTACTCCGATCAGCCTGAGCGATGGAACATGCCGGAGGTCCTCTCAGTCGCCACGGTGCTCGGAATCGCTGGAGTGATCGCTTCGTTCACGCTGTTCGCACTGGCCGAGCGCCAATTCCACCTCGACCGGAGCACGATCCAAACGCTGATGTACCTCAAGCTGTCGGTTGCCGGACATCTGACGATCTTCGTGACACGCACGCGTGGCCCGTTCTGGTCGATTCGACCAGCTCGAATACTCGTCGGAGCTGTACTCGGCACGCAGCTACTGGCCACTGCAATCGCGGTTTCCGGGGTGCTCATGGCTCCACTCGGATTGGGGTGGGTTGCCCTCGTGTGGGTCTATGCTCTGGCATGGTTCCTGGTCAACGATCGGGTCAAGCTGCTTACCTACCGGATTCTGGATCGTCGCCGTTACGCGACCCGACTACCTCGGGCGCAGACGTCTTCGCAGTAGCTCTTCTAGCCCTCCGGTGTGCTCGGCGAGGCGCCGCAGTGTCTCAATCAGATCGGCAGCATCAGACTGACCGAGAAAGTCCCGCACATCCTGATTGATCGCCGCCCTGATGAGTCGCGCCGCGTCGATGCTTGCTTGCCCCCGCTCGGTCAGTTCCACCATTCGATTGCGCTGATCGTCGGGGTCGACCCGGCGGCGCACATAGCCGAGCCCTTCAAGCTCGATGACGAATTTCGATGCTCCCTGCGGAGTCATTTCGAGCTTCCGGGCCAGATCGCTCACGCGAGTTGGGCCAAGCAGCAGGTGCTGGAACACATACCCATGAGCTGCGCGAAGATCTCCGAAGCCAGCCTCCGCAAGGCGCGACAAATTTTCCGCGTCGAGCGCGGCGTGCAGGGCAGTGATGAGAAGGGTTAGGTCTTCTTCCGGCCGGATTGACATCATACCGGAATCGTATTATATTCAACTCAGGTTGCGCAACTAAGGTTGAACATACTGACGACGCCAACCGAGCCGTGAGAGAGAAGAGGGTACCGATGCGGACCACCTCATTTGACGAGATCGCCGAAAAGTTCATCACCCGCGTCCACGCGATGGTCTGGTGCAACCTCGCCACGATCGACACTGGGGGTCGTCCACGATCCCGCCTACTGCACGCGATCTGGGATGGATCGACCGGTTACATCGCCACCCGTCGCCAGTCACCGAAGGCTCGCGACATCGACATCGTCCCGTACGTCTCGCTGGCCTACGTCGGCGATATTGTTCACCCAGTCTACGTCGATTGCTTCACGGAGTGGGCGGAGGACGCGGAAACGAAACAGCATGTCTGGCAGCTCTTCCTCAATGCTCCGCCACCGCTCGGATATGACCCTGCACCGATTTTCGGCGCGGTCGACGATCCGGATTTCGGCGTCCTACGCCTCATCCCCCATCGCATCGAGCTCGGAGACGTTTCCGGCACCAGCGAGCGACGCATCGTCTGGCAGTCAGAACGGTAGGCCTGTCGGCAAGTGTCTACAAGCAGTTTCAGTATCGGTATCTGTTGTCTAACGCGAAAACAGGCGCCTTCGGTTGGCAGAGAATTGACATTCCGCGACAGACGTTTATGCTAGTCGGCATACCGATATGAATTCAACTGCGATTAGGGACACCTTCGGCGCGATCCTTTCCAGCGCTTTCGTTCTACCGATTGGATGCCACAATGAATCGGGCTTCTCGTCTCCGCCGCAGCAAACCGTCGATTTCCCACGAGCATACCCAGCCGTCGTTGGCCGAGCCTTTCACGTCCCTCACCGCACCACCTGGTTCAGCGCCAAGCACGGCGCCTCTGTCGCCCGCATTGGGAGGGCTGAATGGGTCCCCTGGCTACGAATTCGGCCAGATCTCGATCAACCCGCCTGGTCCGGCGCCAGAAACTGGGACCTCGCATCGAGAAACTGGATCCGGCATCCAGCGTCAAACTCAGATTGAAGTAGAGGATTCGACAGCGTCTCACGCGATGGGTCCCGAGGGTGGCGCCATCGACGCAACCGTGCGCGATCGGATTGACGGAGCACGTGGCGGGGGTGCACCGCTCGACTCTGCGGTCCGTACAGAGATGGAGCCACTCTTCCAGCACGATTTCGGGCAGGTTCGTATCTTCGCGGATACCGAATCTGACACGCTCAGCCGACAACTCGGGGCAACCGCATTTACGACCGGCAGCGACATCTTCTTTCGCTCCGGCGCCTATAGTCCTGCGAGCCAGCAGGGACGCCAACTCCTGGCACATGAGCTAACCCACGTCGTACAGCAATCCCCAGCGTCAAATGGCGTCCCGCAGGTTGTGACCTCAGCGACCGATCCCAGTGAACGCGCAGCCGATGTATCAGCCAGTCAGGTACTTAATGGCAGAGAAAGTGCTGCAGTGGATTCTGCTATCACGACTGATGTGGCTACCCCGGCGTCCACCGGAATTCAACGAGCGCCAGCAGCAGTAGTTGATATGCCCGCGGAGACGATCATCAATCTTGGTCCCGGGAAGACGCCCACACAGGCAATAGATAACGGCATAGATAGAATGAAAATGGATGTCAATCTCTATTGGGGCAGTTACCGGGATGCGCTTCAGGCCTTCACCAACCGCATGTCGTTCTCGTCTGAGCAAGAAGCAGAATCTCACTACCTCGACTCTGCCCTAAAGGGACTGGCGAAAGGAGCGTTTGATCTCGCGCTTGACGCCCTAGCCGAGGCAACGGAGATTCCAGAGGTAAAGCTCATCAAAGAAGTTATTATGTCGGTGTATGAAGAGCATGAGCGCGTCGAAAAGGCGGAGGGCGAGGTCAAAATCGTCAAGTTCATCAACGATGAGCTGCTCGAAATCCAACCCCGCACGGTTGGCATGATGGACGCAGTCGAAAAACAACGGCGACCACTCACGTTTGCTTATTCAAAGGCCGCCGGTGACGAACAGCCAGATGCACTTGGCTCCATCTCCGGCCCGGGCGCTGAGATCATTTCGGCGCTCGACAAAGCAGCGAAGGCGTTCCACCAGAAGATTCAAACCGCGACCCCAGCCATGTTCCAGGAAGTCCTTACCGAGCGCTTTGCTGGCATGGGGGGCCAATATGTTGGACCGCTTACGCAAGGTGTCTACGAAAACGCGCATATCTATCTGAATGCTCGGGTCAAACATGATGGCGATTCCTGGACCATCGATACGATCGATGACGCATGGGAACTGAGAACCAACGCACCGAAGGCGGCTAATGTTGCTGCCAGCCTCAAAGAATCGCTCGAAAAGCAAGGTGGATTGAAGCCCTACGAGTCGTTCTTACCCAAAGTGGTGAGATTTACCGTGCAAACAGGAAGCTGGGTCATCACGTCGGACTATGACGATGGCGCGGTCAACTTCACTGCGATCGATAGCCCGACCTTTGACGTCACTGACGCAGTACTCCATGGGCGCGACCCGAACATGTTCCGAATCGCCTGGGAGACTGTATTGAAAAAGAAAGTGATGGAAATCTCTGGGTTGCGCGGCAGTGGAGGGTAAAACGCCGCGTCGCTATGCCAGCGATGTCAACGCTATTTGTTATTGCCGTCGGATTCCCAGCGCGTTGCGCTGACGTCGTCATGGCGTAGCACGCGCGGAGCGACGCGATCGATACGCATAATCAGCCCACAGGCCGGATCAGGACAGGTGACGCGGGCATCGGTCTCCATCCAATCGGCTGGGTGATTCTGTCGTTGCTTGGCGGGCAGGAGCGGCAGAACTGAGTTGAGCGCGTAGAGGCAAAAGTCGGTGCCATCCGGAAGCGAGAGCTTGCCGCCGCGCAGGTGGAAGTGATCGCCAAGCGACATGGCGCAGGTGCACTCACCATTGATCTGCTCAACGACGACATCCAGATCGTAGAGCGTAAATTCGTCGTCACGCCGTGTCTCGTCCTGTCCCATCCTCACTCCCTCGTTCATAGCTTTTCGCGAATGATGCTTCTACCTAATCCTGTATGCGCAACGCCGGTAGGACGCGCTCTCCAAGGAGTCGCAGACCTTCATTCTCGTTAATGCCATGCGGCGTCCCGAACTCGACCCGGTCAACACCCGCCTCGAACAGCTCGAGCGCCTGGTCAGTCACCTCCTCAGGCGTCCCGGCGAACGCGATGCGCCGCAACAGCTCGTCCGAAATGTAACGTCCAGCGGTTTCGAAGTCGTATACCGCGGCAGCTTGACGTATCCCGTTCAGAATCTCAGGATCGATATCGAGCTTGGGCCCGAGTTCGGCAACAACTGGCAGATAGAGGGCGACTTCACGACGCGCTAGTGCACGGGCCCGTGCCCCGTCTTCATCCACGACCGTGACCGCCCCCACGACCAATCCGACCGTCACGTCGCTAGTCTGAGCGCGAAACCAAGCTGCCACTTCCGGATTGGCGGTGCCACCCAGCTTGACTTCATCCACAAACGGCAGACCTTCACGAAGCATACGTGGGCCCCAACTGCCGAGCAGAAACGGAATGTCGGGACGAATCGCCTCCCAACGTAGCGCATCGCCACCGGATACGCTGAAGATCTCCCCCTCCAAAGCTGCCCTCGCACCCTGCAGCAGGTGCCGCACGCATGCCATGGCTTCTTTGACGGCCGTCACCGGTCGCTCCGATTTAAGCCCGACAAAGTCGAGCCAGGCGCCTCGGGCAAAGCCGAGATAGGCGCGTCCTTGCGAGGCCTCATCGATCAAGGCGATATTGGCAGCGATGTTGACCGGGTGACAGGTGAACGGGTTGACCGCAGCCGGGCCGATCCGCACTCGGCTCGTATGGCGCGCAATCTCCAACAATGGCAGCCAGGCTGGTTGATAGAGCATGTCATTGAAGACACTGACGCCGTCGAACCCATACTGCTCGGCGGTCGCCGCCAGCGATCCATAAGCGGTTAACGGCTTATTCGTCTGAAACGCAATGCTGACCGAACGTGATCTCACCTAAGAGCCTCCGTACGTCTCACCCTGGAACCGATTCTCCACACCGACCTGCCGTACATGCGCAACGACATTCCACTCTCGAGAATGCCACGCAAACCAGCATGCCTGAGATCTATTGTCTCTCATCGTTGAGGTCGGAATCAGGGCCTCACTATACGTGGTCCTTGCTGCTTCGCTCCGTGCATCGATCAGTCAATGACTTCAATCGATGACGATAGCCAGCTGAACACCAGCTATCGGGGTGCAATACCCTCCACGATCAAGGTCAGGTACGGGCGTCACGAAGCAGCAGTTGTTCGAGACCCCTTATCGCTCGCTCCAGTTGTCGTTATGGGAAGGGCGTCCAGCGGACTGGCTCACCGTCATCCGCCGCCTTATGTCCCGCGACTGGTTGCTCAGTAAGCCTGCCTGCTGCCGCACAACCTCTTCGCAACTGCATCTTGATCTGGTCAGTTTGCCAGCCTAAGTTCGCGTATGTGTTACCCATCGTAAGTCGAGGGCTGCGCCCGTGGTATCAGGGTCATTCGCGATGGAGCGAGAGTGCCAGGCTGGGAACGAAGAAGGACAGGAGAAAGATCGGCAAGATGCTCTTTCCGCTGCATCGGAAGCTGGCGATTTCGCCCTCGGCGGCGTCGAAGGTCTGGGTTCGGCTGGAGTTTCGGCCGTTGCGGACTTGCAGGGTGTGACGTCCAGGTTCCACTGGCGTCTCGAACGTGTCGTCCAATTCGAGCGACCCGACACGCTCACCGTCGAGCACGACGTCGTACGTGCCGCGACGGACCTCCACTCCGATTGCTCTGTGCGTCAGCTTCAGCGTCGCCGCCATTGTTGATCTCCTCTTTTCCCTGAATAACGTTTCGGTAGGTACACCGTCACGGACGTCATGTGCCGGCAAGGGTCATGCATGGTCTGCCGGTCACGAGTCGTTCGCGGTCGAACATCGCGGCCACTGCCCGCCATTTGCCGGTCCTCACTTCCACGCCGTCAATATCTCGTCCCGTTGAAACGTCCGGCTAGCCGCATAGATGGTGAGCACGTCGAGGACCGCCAGCGCCGCGGCGAACAGGAGCAGGTTGGTAACGGTGAGGGTCATAACGCGAATCTCCGAGAGCAGATAGATGGCGAACAACGGGATGGCCGGGATCGCCGATCCGAGCTGCTGCGCCACGCGTACGTCGCTCGAGCGTGAGGAGATCAGAACGTTGATGGCGACGCTATAGAGGCTGACGAGCGGCGCGAGCAGCAGCAGGATCACCCCAATGTTCCAGTTCGGGTAGAAAAGGTGGTGGAACGTACCATGGACAAACACGTCGACCAGCACCATGAACGGCACGGCGCCAATATAGGTCGCGACGATCGCCGGCAGGAGGGCCGCAATCCCTTTGCCGATCAGGATCTCGCCATCCGTCACTGGCGTCGCCAGCAGCGGCTCCAGGCTCTGCTGCACCTTCTCACCCACCAGGCTGTAGGAGGCGATGCCCACCGGCAAGATCGCGGCGCCCATGGCGAACCAGACGGAGAAGGCATTGATCAATGGCCCGACTACCGTGGGGTCGGACTCCTTGACGGTGATGTATTTGACCAGAAACGGAAATCCGAGCGATACCAACAGCTCGAAGATGACGAGCGAGTAGAGGATGGTTGGCTTTTTCCAGAAGATCATGAAGTCTTTTGACGCAATGAGCCATGCTTTCGAGAGTCTCATCGTGTCTCCTGAATGATGCGCAGATACGTCTCTTCGAGCGCTGGGTTGAGCTGCGTGACGTATTGAATGCGACCGCCGGCCGCGACCAGCGCTGCGACGAACCTGGGGTTGTCAGATAGAGGGTCGTCGACGTCGATAGTGAGCGTGTTTCCCTCCCGAACGAAATTCCTTGGCTTCAAGCTCTCAATGGCCGCGACCATCGCTTCGTCGACCTCAGCCAGATCGATCACCGTCCTGTTCCCCCAGACCGACGTGCGCAGCTGCTGAGGAGTATTTACCGTTAGCAATTTTGACTTCAGGATGCCGATCCGGTCGCAAATGCGTTGGGCTTCATCCAGATTGTGGGTGTTGAGAAAGATCGTCTTACCTTCATGCCGGAGATGAACGATGAAGTCGGTCACGACTTTAGACGACTCTGGGTCCAGGCTGGCTGTCGGCTCATCCATAAACAGGATCTGCGGGTCGTGAACCAAGGCTCGAGCGACCGCCACCTTCTGTTTCATCCCTTTGGAGAAATTCCCGACCGGTCGGTCTCGCTTGTCCCACAGGTCAAGCATGGAAAGAAACTTTTCGATATTTTGTTGCCGTTGTGGCTGGGGACATTCGTAGAGTTTGCCGTAGAAGTCGAGATTCTGGAATGCGCTCAGTTCTTCGTAGAGCCCGACGTTGTCGGGAACCAGGCCGATCATCTTGCGAATCTGCAACGAGTCGGCAGGATTGCTGATGTCGTGGCCACCGATATGGGCATCCCCGCTGGTCTTGGAGATGAGACAGCAGAGCATGCGCATGGTCGTGGTCTTCCCGGCGCCGTTGGGGCCGAGAAAGCCGAAGATCTCACCTTGATCGACCTGGAATGACACGTCGTCGACGGCGGTGACTTCACCGAATCGCTTGGTCAGGTGCTGCACGTCGATCATAGGAATACGACGACGCGGCGTAGCTCCCGTCTCACGTGCGTTCGTCGGGTCCAACCCTTCACACCCACGTCAGAACCGCCAAAAGTGATATCACCATAGCGCTCAGCAATCGCCGTTGTCAACAAGCGAGGTGACGAGGACTAACGATGCGTATTAGAAACGCCGATGACTCCGTGGCGACACCACCAGGTGCTCCGATCCAGGAGCGCTGCGTCGGTGGTCTGCCAGGATTAACCATGCTGAGCATCGGCGCAGTGACGTTGATCGCCGGCATCCTCTTGCTAATCGTGCCCAGGGGACGGCCCGGTCATTTCGTGGCCATGGTGCTTGTCCTGCTCGCCATTTTCGCGCTCCGGGGACTGATCACGGTGCAATCAGGACAGGCGCGTGTCATCCTTCTCTTCGGCGAACACTGGGGAACCGTCCGAACCGCTGGAGTTCACTGAGTCAATCCGTTTGCCCGTCGTCACGCGATCTCGACCCGCATCTGTAATCACGAGAGTACGACGGCCAAAGTCAATGATGCGGACGGTATCCCGATCGATATCGCCGTTCGCGTTGCTCCGGCCGGGGTGTGCGTCATTGAAGCGCGGATCACGCGATTGGCCTGCGCGCCGGAAATCGCTCAGGTGATGTTGCAACGCCAGCAAGCGTCCGGCGTGGTGGCGGCAAGGACTCGCTCACATGACAGGGGCTCTTCCGCAATTAACGTGAAGATGCCCCGTCCAGATCGACCGATTCGCGGGTAGACTCATTGTCAACGGTCGTGTTCGTCCTACCTCTGAGTGAAACCGGTTCCCCATGTTCTTCCCCGCATTGGCCGACGCCTTTCCGGACTGTGTCATTGAGCATGTCCATTTCACTCCATCGCGTCTGCGGATCCAGGTGCGGAGTCGAAGCGGCAGTGCCTGTTGTCCAAGCTGCGGAGCGCCCAGTACGCGTGTCCACAGTCACACTCAACGCCAGGTACAGGATCTCCCGCTCCTCGGCATTCCGGTCCACTTGCATGTCCAGGTGCGACGGTTCTTCTGTGCCACACCGGACTGCCCAAAGCGCACTTTTGTGGAGCACCTCGCCGCGGTGACCCCGTCGCGCGTGCGGCGCACCCCGCGCGTCACCGACGCGGTCCGCGTCATCGGCTTTGCGCTGGGCGGTGAAGCTGGGGCGCGCGTCGCTGGTCGACTTGGCCTCACCACGAGTGGAGACACCGTACTCCGCATCCTGCGGGCCACGCCAGCCCCGACGCCGCTATCGGCATCGACGACTTCGCGCTCTGTCGTGGTCGGTCGTATGGCACGATCCTGGTTGACCTGGAACGCCATTGTCCGCTCGATCTGCTGCCGACGCGTACGGCTGAGACCGTTGCCGCCCGGCTGCAGGAGAGTCGGACGGTCACGGTGGTGGCCCAGGATCGGTCGCGCGAATATGCCCGCGGAGTCGATGCTGGTCTCCCACAGGCGACCCAAGTGGCGGATCGCTTCCATCTGCTGTGCTCGCTTCGCGAGGCCATCGAACGCGCCGTGCATCGCCTGCGACCCGAGCTGCGGCAACTCTTGGAGGAGGCAGGCGCGACCGACGATGACTCCGCTCCATGCGATGGACCACCCCCGCCGCAGTACGATCCCGGACCCGCGCGTGAGCGGATCCAAGTCGCCAGGCGGTTCGTGCGTCGGGCGGAAGGCGCGGCAAGTTCGGGCAGCCGCTCCGTGAAAACCTCACGGGGACAGGTCGGATTCTGACAGCGCCAGCGCCGGGTGTGAAGTTCGAGATGTACCGTCAGCCCATGCCACGGAAGATCGGCCAGGGTCCGCTGATACCAACTGTGGACGCAAGCGGTCTGCTGGTGGCAACGGCCATCAGTGCGAGGGAAGGGCTCGGTGCCATCATCGATCGCTTGTTACATCACGCCACCGTCCTCAACATCCGCGGCAAGAGCTATCGCAGCGGGCCCATCCCATCACGAAGATGGGAGATGATGCGATAATCCGCTAAACCGCCGCCATCACCCGGCCACAATTCGTGATCCCCAACAGATGCTTTGGCGAGGTCGAAACGCCAGCGCGTTGAGCCCACCGGCGACTGGCACCAACTGCAATTACTCAGCCGCTTTCCCGAGCAACTCACCTACGAGCTGTTGCGTCCGGTGGTGCTCTTCGGACACTCCCCGGTGGAGCGAGCACGCCAAACGGGAGCTCCGGAGCGCACGCTATACTGGCAGGCGGCTCGCTTCGAGCATGAGGGCATGGCCAGTCTCTTCGCGCCCACTCCGACTCGTCAATCGCGCTTACCAGATGAAGTTCGACGGGCGATTGTCGCCTTGAAAGCCGAGTACCCGCCGTTCCGACCCAATGAATTGGCCACTATCTGCGAGGTGCGATTCGGTCGCCGAGCCAGTTCGCACAGCATCAAACGCCTCTTGGCCGAGGAGTCGCCGCCCATCCACGCTGGGCGCCGGTTCGTGCCCTACCACCAAATGACTGTTCCAGCCGAGCGTCGCCTGGACATCATTCGGCTCCACAGTGAGGGCTGGAACAAGCGGAGTATCGCGGGCTGCCTCGACATCAGCCGCGAAACGGTGCATGTCACGTTCCAGCGCTGGATCGATGAAGGCGTCTGGGGGTTGGATGATAAGTCGCATGCCCGCAAAGACGGCGTCCGCAAGGATGACCTACGCACGATGTTGCTCGTGCGTGACCTGCAAGAAGACCCGGAACTTGGCGAGTACCGCATTCACACCGCGCTGAAACAGCTCGGGATCGAGCTTAGCCCACGCGCCTGTGGCAGGATCCTCGCTCGCAACGGGCGGCTCTATGGCTTACCGACACCCCCGAGAGTGCGGCGCGAACCAAAGGCGATGCCCTTTAAGGCGAGTCAGCGGCAACAGTATTGGACCGTCGACCTGTTCTACCTTCACCATCAACTCGATGATGGGAAGGTCTACTGTATCTCGATTCTCGAGAACTACAGCCGGACCGTCCTGGTGAGCGATCCCGGTGGCGTCTTTCGGGCCAAACAGACCCAGCGCATTTAAGAGCGTGTTTGGTGAGGCCGCAGGCGCGGTGATTCGGTACGCTGGTGTGCATGAATGCAACCTATCCATGCAACCTCACCGATGCGGAGTGGGCGTGCGTCCAATAGCGCCTGCCAGCAAACGTGACGCGTCGACATTGACCACCCGTTCGATCCGCCGTGTCCTTGACGCCATCTTCTACCTCCTCCGAACGGGATGTCCATGGCGCTATCTCCCGTGCGATTACCCACCATGGCAGACGGTCTACTACCACTTCTGTCGCTTTCGCCAGACAGGCGTCTGGCACCAGGTCTTGGTGGCCTTACGGGCGGTTACCCGCGAGCGCGATGAGCGGGACCCGCAACCGAGCGTCGCGATCATCGATGCGCAAAGCGTCAAGACCGTCGAGGAGTCGGCAGGTAGCAGTGGCTTTGATGGTCACATGCGTGCCAAAGGACGCAAACGACATCTCCTGGTTGATACGCTGGGCTTGCCGCTCTCCATCTGGGTGACGCCGGCCAGCAGCCATGACAAGGTCGGGGCGGAACGGGTGCTCGCGCGACTGAAGCCACTCGTCCCTCGATTGGTGAAAATTTGGGCTGATGGGGCGTACACGAGCGGGCCATTGACGCGCTGGTGTGCGCAGTATGGCGGCTGGAATCTCGAGATTGTCGGACGCGACCCCGATGGTCAGGGCTTCGCGATCCAACCACGACGCTGGGTGGTCGAACGACGTTTTGCCTGGCTGGTGCGCCATCGCCGGTTACGGCTCGATGACGAGCGGCGCGTTCGGACGAGCGAGACGCTCATGCAATTGGCGTTCATCCCCCCTGCGGTACCTCGCGAGGAGCACCGGATGAATCACCAAACACGCTCTTCGAGGCCCTCGGCATCACTAAACTCGAGATCGACCGGAGCCAGGCGCGGCAGTCGTGCATCGAAACGCAGTACAACGTGCAGCGACGGATGGCCGATTGGCACTGTGCCCGGGCTACGAATTGGTCGGAACTGTTGGCCCTCCACGATCGATGGGTGGTCTATTTCAACCATTAGGTGCATTGGGCGCATCTCGATCTGACGCGGTCGACGTAGTCGACAACGGAGTTTGAAGGCCAGATTGAATATCTGCAGCGATGGCGTCGTGATTTCGGCGGTCGCCCGGACCGAAGCCTCCGCCACCCGGTATATGCCATTCAAATGAGTCACTCTGAGATGCTAACGTCACCTGTCCGGATCCGAGATCTTCTCGAGAAAGATACTTACCATTGACGATGATTTCGGTGCGCGGCCCGTCTTCGCCCCCCGCAAGACCACGTGGAGCAAACCGCAGCCAATCTGGATTGAGAAAGAAGGTTACCGGGCTCGTATGGCCAGGCATGATGCGGAATTCGATATCATGGCCAAACGCCCCCCGCCATTGACCGGCCCCGGCGGAATCCGGGCGAAGTGCCCTCCGCCGGACCATCACCGGGGCTCGATTTTCGAGAATCTCGACGGGCACGTTCCGCGCGCTGCTAGGGAAACAGTTGCGTCCCATACCATCACGACCGAAGCTGGCGCCACGACCACCTCCGACCGACAACTGCGCGTTGAAGAAATTCCCATCCGCATATTGTCCATACGCACGCACGGTGTGCATTAGTCCGTTTCCCGCTTGGATCCGTTCAGGCAGAATCGGGGCCAATGCTCCGAACAGCAACGGGTGCAGATGCCAGCCGGTCTTCGTACGGGACCCCACTGATGCCGGGACATCACAATTCAGCATAGAACCAGTTGGTGCGGTAATGGAGATCGGACGCAATGTCCCCTCACTGGCAGGAACACTCGGAGCGAGCAAGCATTTGAGCGGATAGACGGTGTGGCCCTTTGTATAGACCATGGTGCAGTCAAGCCCGCCGCTTCCCCGCTGAGGATCGGTCCCCGCATAGTCAACCTCGATCGAATCGCCATCTATCGTTACGCGACACCGCAGGTGAGTTGGCTGATCAAGGCCGTCGGCCCAAATCTCGTTGTCATACATCCCGTCCGGCAATTCTCTGATTGCCTGGCGCATCGCCTCTTCAGATCGATCCTGGATGGCAGCCGAAATGCCGGTCAAGTCCGTCAGGCGATACTCTTCGAGAAACGCCTCGATGCGGCGGGCCCCCATTGTGTTGGCTGACAGCTGCGCGTGGATGTCGGTCATTACCATATCCGGGGTTCGCACATTCTGGCGAATGAATGCCCACGCAGTTTCATTCAGGTCACCCGCGCTGTGTAACTTGAGAACGGGAATGCGCAATCCCTCCTCAAACACGTCGTGAACTGTGCGTTTCGTCAGGGATCCGCCAATGCTGCTTGCGTGCGCGACTGAAACTGCAAATGCGGCGACCCTGCCAGCAGAGAAGACCGGCGTAATCAAGGCGATGTCATCGAGATGCCCCGCGCACAGCCAGGGATCATTGGTGACGAACACATCACCGCGCCGCATGGACTCAACTGGAAAGGCGTCGATTATCGCGCGGGTGACCGTCGGCATCACGAAATTGAAGACCGGCATGCTCCGACTCGCATGCGCCACCGAACTTCCGCTGCAGTCGAGAATCTCACAGCCAAAGTCTTGCGAAGCGCCGATGCTCGTCGACACCGCAGTGCGCAAGACGGTCGTCCACATATCGTCGGCGATACCGAGCAGTCGACTCCACATGATCTCCAGGCTGACCGGATCGAATTCAACTCGATTGCTCACCGGACGAGCAGCCCCTTTCCCATCGGCTACGCGGGGTTCTTTTCGGTATTTCTACTCTTTGCAGGTTACGCTTTGGACGGCACAGTCTCGCGGGCTATCAGTGCATCCTTCGCCGCCGAGGTGCCGGCAATACGCCCAAACACTGACCCGGAGGTCAGTCCAGTCCCTCCTGGGTAGTTGAAGTAGAATACGCCGCCCACCAGTTCGCCAGCAGCGTACAATCCCGGCATAGAATTCCCCTCCGTGTCCACAACTTGCGCGTTCGTCCTAATTTTCAGACCACCGAAGGTGAAGGTGATACCACAGGTGACTTGATAGGCCTCAAATGGAGGGGTGTCAATAGGATTGGCCCAGTTCGTCTTTGGAACCGCCAGTCCCACAGTACCACGACCATCCTTTATGGTTGGATTGAACGGAACTTCTGTGCGGACGGCCTGATTGAAAGCATGAATCGTCTGTAACACGGCTGCGGGGTTCACATCATCCAGTTTTTGAGCGAGCTCCTCCAACGTCTTGGCTCTGACGCGAGTCACTTCACGGATACGGTATTCATCACGTAGCAAATGCGTCACCTTGCTGTCAAAGATCTGCCACGCGAACTGCATCGGTTGCTGCAAAACAACGTGCCCATACTTTGCATAGGTGTAATTGCGGAAGTCCGCGCCCTCATCGACGAACCGCTCGCCGTTCGCATTCACCATGATGCCGAAGGGGTAGCTGTGTTTCTGGAACCCGTCTCCGACTTTCAGGTCGCCGAACTCAGGAGCATTTCGGTCCCAACCCACGGCGTGGCAACCAGACCAATTACCGTACGGCATCGCGCCGACTTCAAGCGCCATGCGTATACCGTCACCGGTGTTGAATCGGCTGCCGCGTACCTTTGCTAGGTCCCATCCCGGCCCAAGATACCGAGTACGCCACTCGGTATTGGCCTCGAATCCCCCACTTGCCAGTACTACCGACTTGGCTCTCAGGTCAGTCAGTTCACCGTCTTTACGTATGCGAACACCCTGAACCGCGCCGTGTGCTTCGAGCAGTGACACAACCCGAGATTCGTACCGAATCTCGATACCATTCCGACGGGTCGCCGCGATCAACGACTCGATGAGTCCTGGCCCACCACCAGAGGCATCGATCGCTAGTCCACCCCAGAACTTGAACTTTCCGTCGACTCGAAACGCCTGGCGATGGTAGCTTGGAACAAACCGCACACCTTGCGACCTCATCCAGATGAGTGTGTCCAAACTGTTATCGATCAGCGTGCTGACCATCTCCGGATCGGCGCGGTACTGCGTGATTCGCTCCATGTCCTCGAAGAATTGGTCACGCGTATACGTGCCAAAATCCGTGCTGGCGATCTCGTCGGGCGTCAACTCAGGCATCACCTCCAGGAGATCAGCGAGCCCATTGTAAACGAATCGGATGGCACCACCCGTAAACCGACTGTTGCCACCGCCTTCTGTCTCCGGTGCACGTTCGAGCACGATGACCGATGCGCCCTGCTGGCGCGCCGCAAGTGCGGCGCATAAGGCGGCATTTCCTGCCCCAACCACCACGACATCTGCGTCAAATTCATCCACCGGTGAGGCCTCCAATCGAACAACTGAGTGACACCTGTTTGAAGGATGGGGACGCGTCAAGATGGGTTCCGAGCACATTGTACACAGATTGCATGGAACCTGCACCGAGCTCGGAGCAAACCGGATCGATAATCCGTCGTTACAGATAACCGGAAGGCGAGAATGTGGATGGATAAGGATTCATTGATTGAGGCGCGTGTAGCGGGCGCTACACTCTCCGGTCAAACGCCTTCAATCAACATTTGCATGCGGAGTTGACGTGCTTGTCTCATGTGATGAAGAGCAAGAGCCTCGGCTCGTTCTGGATCACCTGCGATCACTGCTTGCACGATGTCACGATGCTCTGCGATCGACTCTTGCGCTCGACCTTTGTAAGCGTACGTCGTGCGTCCGAAACGACGCACGGCATGTTCCACTTGTGTCAGGAAACGATCCAGATATCGATTGTTTGCAATGCCACGAAGCTCAGCATGGAACCGCAAATTGAGATCAGCCAGTTTCCCAGCATCGTTTACTTCTGCCGCAGCATCCATCAGCGCAAGAAGATCTAGCAATTCTTGGTATTGGTCTGGCTTTGCGCGAACGGCGGCGAGCCGCGCGGAGACTCCTTCAAGCGCCTCCCGAACGACATAGATCGCTAGGATATCTTCCGTTGTGAGGCGTGCCACAACCGCGCCATGGTGAGGATGCAACTCGATCAGCTCAATTGCCGCAAGTTGTTGAAAAGCCTCGCGTACCGGCGTACGGCTGACACCCAGCTCTTGGGCAACTTCCTCTTCGCGGAGCCATGTGTCGGGAGGTAGATGACCGTCCAAAATCGCTTCCCGCAACGTTTCGCGAACGGTATCGGCAGCCCGTCGCAAATCGATGAACTGTTCGCGATACAAGTTCAGTCCCCAGCGATCGTTCTTCGTCTGTGCCGCCGTTTTCGCCATCGCCCGTCTCTAACTCAACATACACGCCGCCGCTGTTCGCCTGGGAGCCAAGCGTCCTCCAAACGGAGACGGGCAACCCGAGCGAAACATCTCGAAGCATAGCAGGTTGACGAGTTGTATACATGTCGGTTTCCGCATCGACATCTCAGCTCTCCACGCAATTCTGAGACGTGGCACTGATCGTCGATTCCTATTAATGCACGTGCAATGGTTTTACACGAAAATTTGCGATTGGGCGCGTCATCTCAGCGGGACCTCACGGATACGAACCAGAGCTCGTCGTTGGTCGTTTGATTTCTTCCCACTTCTGTCATTCACTGCTTGACACGCTGACCACGTCCTCGCTACAGTGTTGGCGATCCCACAATGACTCGATGCGCGAGGGAATCAACCAATGATGGACAAGGCTTCCGATCTTGTGTCACAGCGAAAGACCAGTGCCTGATGATGATCCCGACGCTGGGATTGTCACGGTTCGAAGTTCTGAACGTCCAACTTGCGGTCACCTTTGCCCGCAGCTAAAGGATCGGGATCATGGGTAGATATCTGCAACGGCGCGGAATTTCAGCAATCATCGTACTCATCGGAGTGTCATTCCTGACGTTCTCGATGATGCATCTCCTGCCGGGCGACCCCGTACAGTATATGTTTGCCCAGAGCCAGGGCGAACCGCCGGATCCTGCACAAATCGCCGAAATGCGCCATCAACTCGGACTCGACAAACCGCTTTACATGCAGTATTTCTACTACGTTGGCAATGCGCTCCACGGCGATTTCGGGCGCTCGATCTTTCTCAAGCGCGAGGTTCTGAACATTATTGTCGATAATATCGGTTACACATTGCAGCTCACATTTGCCGGACTGATTCTTGCGATGGTCCTCGGAACCGTTCTAGGTGTGATCGCTGCGGCCAAGCATGGGACTTGGCTCGACAGCTTTACCATGGTGATCTCGCTCGTCGGGCTGTCGATGCCATACTTCTGGCTTGCCATCCTGCTCGTGCTGCTTTTCTCCATCAAGCTGGGGTGGTTCCCTGCCACGGGCCAAGGTTCCATCAAGGCACTAATACTGCCGGCGATCGCGATCGGGATCGCGTCGGCTGGGACACTCACGCGTCTGGTGCGATCGTCGATGCTTGAAGTATTGCACCAGGAATATGTAGTAACTGCTCGTGCCAAGGGACTGAATGAACGTCGCGTGCTGATTCGGCACGTTCTACGAAACGCGATTATTCCCGCTATCACCATCGCGGGGTTGCAGTTTGGGCGACTCATGGGCGGTGCAGTCATCACGGAAATCGTCTTCGCCCGCAAAGGTATCGGAACGGTCCTGATCGATGGCATCCTAAGCCACGATTTCAAGCTTGTGCAGGGAATCCTGTTATTTGTCGCGATGTCCTATATCATCGTAAATCTAATTGTGGACATCTCATACGCGCTAATTGATCCGCGAATTCGGTACTCCTAGGGATCACGGCGATCTCTGGTGCTTGACGGACTACGGTGGCCGTTGTATACAATGCGAATACTTCATGTTTGGAGCGAGGCCGACAGGCGACACTTGAGGAGGTAGCTATGGGCCCAATGGACCTGTACCCAGGAGCTCGACGTCGTTTCACTCGCCGGCAAATGTTGGTTGGTGCCGGAAAGGTGACGGCATTCGGCGCGGTGGCCGGCACGTTTGCCAGTCTGCTCGCAGCCTGCGGCGGCAGCAGTAGCAAAACGCCGACTACCGCGAGTTCCTCTGGAAACACTACGCCCACCGCCGCGCCAGCGGCAACGACTGCAGCCACGAGTGCTTCGACGACCGCAGCAACGGCGGCGAGCACTTCAGCCGCGACCTCTGCCGCGACAGCTTCAGCGGGCAACGTGGTCAAGGGTGGCACTCTGACCTACGGCACTCTAGGGGATTTCGGCTACGGTTCCATCGACATGACCACCACGACAGGAACATATGATCTCGAGATTGGACGCAGTCTCAATGACCCGTACATATGGCTCACTCCTGACGGTCAGTTCGTGCCGGGACTGGCGCAATCGTGGGAAGCAAGCGCCGACGCGTTAGCCTACACGTTCAAGCTGCGCGATGGATTGAAATTCCACGATGGCACAACGTTGGATGCGGCTGCGGCGAAAGCGAATTTTGATCGCATGACCAGCCGCGAAACCAATCCGAGCGGGCTCTCGTACAGCTACTTAGGCGCGGGTACTAGCTACGGGGGCTGTGACGTTGTCGACGCATTGACATTCAAAATCACGCTCAAGCAGCCGAACGCCATCTTCCTGTTCCGTATGCGGAGAAAGTACGTCTCGCCGCAGTCCCCAGCGGCCATCACAAAATACGGAAAGGATTACTTTCCGCAACCCGGTTGGAGCGGGTCCATTCAAATTCGTCGAATGGGTTGAGGGTGATCACGTCACCATGGAAGCGAACCCTGATTATGCGTGGGGCCCCAAGGAACTGTTTGACAATACTGGGCGGCCGTTCATCGACAAGATTGTTTATCGGATCTTCAAAGATCTCACGACGAAAGCGACCTCATTGGAGGCTGGCGAGCTTGACTATGCGGCCCGACTCAATCCTGAGGACGTCGTCCGCTTTCAGGACAGCAAAGATCTGAAGGTGGTGCTTCGCGACCAGACCGGCCAATCGTCTCAAATGGAGCTCAACGTCGAGAAGGCGCCGACCGACGACATTGCCGTACGCAAGGCGATTGGGTGGGCGATTGACCGAGCTGCGCTTGTCAAAACCGTGTTCTTCGGATTGTTCCAACCATCGACACATCTCTTCACTCCGAACATGTTCAGCTACGATGAAAGTCTGAATTCACTGTTCGGGTTCGATACTTCGCAAGCGGAGAAGATCCTGGATGATGCTGGCTGGGTGAAGAGTGGCGACACGCGTTCGAAGAACGGTCAGGAGTTGAAGCTCGTCTGGCTCTTGAGTCAGGAAAGTCAGCCGCTCGCACAATTTGTACAAGCTGAGCTCAAAAAGGTCGGCATAGCCGTCGAACTTCAGACGCTTGCAGGAGCTGGGCTACTGGATGCGGCATTGAAGGGCGGACACAACATCTATTCCGAGGGGCACTGGATCCAGGAGGATCCGGACGTCACACGTAACTGGGCGAGTTCAAAGCTGATCGACGTTCGACAGAACTACGTCAGAGCACGTAATACGGATCTAGACGCTCTGCTGGACGAGGGTATCGCCTTCAAAGGTGATCCTCATTCGCCAGATCGCGCCAAGATCTACCAACAGATCCAGAAGATCATTATGGAAAACTACTACATCGTGCCGCTCTACTACGACAAGAGCTTCGAAGCACACCGAAACTACGTCCATGCCGACAACATCGGATTCGACCCATACGGCGTCTATCATGAGTGGAGTAATGTCTGGATGGACAAGCACTAGACGACTTCGCGCGGGCCGGTGGGCTCTGAGCTACGTGGAATATTGTGAATTGAGGTACGTCGGTGACGTCGCGGGCAACGTTGTCGCAATTCAATGGAGCGCGGTCTCCGTTTGTATTTCGACACGGCCCGCGAATCGCCGAATTAGGTTCGATGGGCGGTGGCGCGGCAATCGACGCCGGCACACGATCTATTTCGATGGAAATCAGGGATTCAAAACCACGACGCGGTACTGACGACAAGTCGTGACCGAAGGCGGGTCCGGCGCATCAGTATCGTGGATCGAGGTGGTGACGCTGGTGAAGAGCACTATCGCTCCTGTAGCATTCCGCTACCGTGATACTGAGCAGGTCGGCATCCCTCAGCGATAAGGTAGGTCCAACGCTCATGAGCAAAGCGGATATCGGTCAGTCTCGTGTTGCGGATCGTGACGCTGTCGAACCGCTCGTAAAGACACCCAGGACCGCACGCTTCGATACTCTCCGACGGTTGCGTCGGCACCCGAGCGCGATGCTCGGCGGGATCGTCCTCTTAATCATCGTGGCGTTGGTTCTGATGGCGCCTATTGTGGCCCCCTACGATCCGCTCGAAACGTCGCCGATCGACGCACGACAATCGCCGAGCCTTCATCACTGGCTCGGCACGGACAACCTCGGGAGAGATATCTTCTCGCGCATAATCTATGGTGGCCGGGTTTCACTCGTGCTGGGTGTGATCGCGGTCGCGATCGGCGGGATAATCGGGACCGCGCTCGGACTGTTGGCAGGGTATTTTCGAGGCATTCTGGATACGGTCGTCACCCAATTCAACGACATTTTGCTCACCTTCCCGGGATTTCTTCTCGCACTTGGCGCGGTCGCCATTCTCGGCACCGGAATCTTCAACGTGATGATCGCCGTTGGCATCTCGTTGATCCCTTCGTTTGCACGTGTGGTTCGGGGCTCCACGTTGGGGGCCCGCGAAGTGGACTACGTCGACGCTGCCCGTGTAATCGGGGTTGGTAACGCGCGAATCATGTTCCGACACGTATTCCCAAATATAGTGGCACCGGTAATCGTACTGGCCACGGTCGGGATCGCCGGAGCCATTCTCACGGGCGCCAGTCTCAGTTTCGTCGGGGTGGGCGCCCAGCCGCCGAATCCGGAGTGGGGCCTGATGGTCAACGAGGGCCGCCGCTATCTACGCGTCGCCTGGTGGATCTCTACCTTTCCGGGTGTTGCCATCATGATTGCAGTAATCGCGATCAACCTATTAGGTGATGCCCTACGTGACGTGCTTGATCCACGACTGCGCCAACGATAATGCGTAATGTCCGGTCCGAATATCACGACACGTAGGAGGATGGCACATGGAAAGACAACCATATCCGATCTTTCAGATAGGCGGTGACGCGTACGAGCGTGGCCGGCAGCATGGCAGTGTTGCCCGGGAACGGGTGGCAAAAAGTGTCGAGATCTACCGTCAAGCGTTCGCTGACAGCGCGAAGTTGGACTGGTCGCAGGTTCTCACTCGGGCGTCCGAATTTACTCACCTCATTGAGGCACTTGACCCCGAGATCCTGGCCGAGATGCAGGGAATTGGGGATGGGGCTGGATTTCAGCTCGACGAAATTGTGGCAGTGAATTGCCGTACCGAGATCCTCTTTGGTGCCCGTCAGCGCAGCCGCGAACCAGCTCATGAGTGCACGACCATCGCCGTTTCCCCGAACGCCAGCGCCTCCGGCTCTACCTTCATCGGTAAGAATTGGGATTGGCGTGCGGCCTGCCAGGAATCAGTGATCATCCTGCAAGTCGAGCAGGTGAATCGGCCGGACTTCGTTATGGTGGTCGAGGCTGGGATGGTAGGCCGTGATGGCTTCAACGACGCAGGCATTTCGATCTGCGGCAATCTTCTCCGCTCTATTCATGACGGTGCCAAACCAGGTGTACCTGTGCCGTTCATCCGACGGCGCGCGCTCAACAGTGATCGTTTCGACGATGCGCTCGACGCCATTCTCCTCGCCGAACGAGCGGCATCAACCAATTATCTGCTGGCGCACGAGAGCGGAACTGTCATCAATTTCGAGGCATCACCCGAGCAGGTCTACCCAGTCTATCCAGAGCGAGGGCTGCTGACGCATTCAAACCACTTCACCGCAGTGGAGGCGAAGGTACAGGGGATCGGGATCGTGTCTGGTTCGGACACCCTGTACCGGCATCAGCGTGCGCGCGATCTGCTCGAACCCAAGATTGGTGCCATCACGGTGGACGACGTCAAGGCCGCCCTTTCCGATCACATCGGGCGTGCTCAATCCATCTGTCGTCACCCCGATCCACGTCTGCCCGAGGAGCATCAAACGATGAGCATCGCCTCGATCGTGATCGATCTTGGCGCCCGCCAGATGCATGTCGCCAGCGGGCCTCCCTGCTGCAACGAGTACCAGGTCATCGGATTGCCAGGCGATCATCGCCACGAAGGAGTTGCTGATGCAGAGCACGCACGTCTTGCCACTCATTGAGGTTTCCGGCTCTCATCGAGAAATGGGTCACCAATTTGGCGAACAGTTACGCGACTCGGTGACCGAATATTCGGAGATGTGGTTGGCGACAGCTGCGCGACGTAGCGGCCTGGATCGCGACACGTTGCTGCAGCCCATGGGGGGGTTCATTCGCATCATCGAGGAGTACGCCCCGCACTTGGCCGACGAAGTGCGTGGGGTGGCGGCTGGCGCACGGATTCCGGAACTAATTGCCTTCTCGATTCAGATTCGTATGGAACTGCTTTACGCCGGCCCGCCCCCGCCCTCGTGCACAACCTTTGCGCTAACGGGAGACCGCACCACAACCGGTCAAACAATCGTCGGGCAGAACGTCGACCTCAATGAAGAAGTTGAGCGTTTTGGGGTGATTCTAAAAATGAAGCCCGATGATGCGCCAGCGCTCATGATGTACACCAGCCCAGGACTCGTGAGCTACGTTGGGCTGAACGACGCAGGTCTAGCAGTTCACGGAAATCTGCTGTTGTCCCCGGGTTGGCGGCCAGGTTTCCCCCGCTACCTCATCACGCGTCTGATGCTCGAACAGTCTTCCGTGGATGCGGCGATCGAGGCTGGCCTGCGTCCACCGCGTGCGTCATCGCGTAATCTCATCCTGGGCGATGCCCACGGCACCATCGCAAATGTGGAACTGACCGTGGACGACGCGCGCGTGCTGCGCTCCGAACGCGGGGAGTTGCTCCACACGAATCACTACCTCGCCGCTGACTTCTGTGACATCGGTAGCACGTCGCAGCCGCCCGGTTCTTCGGGGCATCGTCTCGACCGCATCGGTGAATTGATGGCAGCCAGCGATGATCCGCTCAGCGTCGACGATCTTAAAGGCTTCTTCCGTGACCATGATGGATACCCTGGGTCAATCTGTGCCCACCCGCGCGACGACGGCCGGAGCAAGACAGTGGCGTCGCTCATTAGCGAGCCCGCGGAAGGCCGATTACACGCCGCGCCAGGAAATCCGTGTCAAAGCGATTACGTAGTGTACAGCGTCTAACAGGCGGTAAAGCTTCTTGAGATCCTGCAAAGAATAAGCATCAGGGAAGGAAAGGGGAAACTCGCTATGGCGAACCAATGGCCTGAGGGGGCACGCTGTGTAGCCCTCATCACGGTCGACTTCGACGGCACGGGAAACGAAGTTGGTCGCGGGTTCGATGTCGCCGGCATTCATTCTGCCGGTGGCTATTCGGCCCGGCGTGGCATTCCGCGCTTCCTCGAGATCTTCGATCGACATCAGATTCCAGCCACTTTCTTCGTACCCGGCTACGATGCCGAGACTAGCCCCGACTCCGTCAAGAGCATTATCGCCGCAGGTCATGAGGTGGCCGCACATGGCTACAAGCACGAGAGTTGGGACATCTCACTCGAAGAAGAAGATATGCTACTGCGCAAGAGTCATCAGATTCTCACTGACGTGACCGGCTCCGCACCGCTCGGTTGGCGGAGCCCCGGTGGCAAGAAGAGCAGCCAGACATTGGCGGTCTTGCGTGAACTCGGCTACATCTACGATAGCAGTGACAAGGACTTCGACCGTCCCTATCCCGCCGTCGTCCGGGGTGCACCCACTACCGATATGATCGAAATCCCCAACAACACCTCCAGTCTCGATGACTTTCCATTGTATGTGCTCGGCGCGAATACCCCGGAGGAGGTGCTCGGGGTGTGGAAGCAGGAGTTCGACGAACTCTACAACGATACGGGGTACTTTCTGCTGACATTCCACCCTCGCCCCGATTTCGGCACTGGAATACCTTCACGCGCGCGGGTAATCGATCGACTGATCGCCTACATCAAGAGCTTTCCTGACGTCCATTTCAGCCATATGCGGGATATGGCCCAGTGGTGTCTTGAGCCGAGTCATGGGTTCATCGACACTACCCTGCCAATCGGAGGTCGCCCGTGAGCTTGCCACGCTTCTGGCCCGAGTCCTACCAGTGTGCCGCCACCATCACGGTCAACTTCGATGGCGAGAGTCTCGATCAGCAGAACTCGCCCTTGCCCCTCTGGGGCCGCCACTCGTATGGACGCTATGGGGCCCAAGCTGGAGTGCAGCGCCTCCTGGACCTGTTTGCCCGCTATGACATCACTACCACCTTCTTCATCCCCGGCTGGGATGCCGAACGCTATCCCGCCGTCATGGCGGCCATCAAGGACGCCGGACATGAGGTCGCTGGACATGGCTACCTGCACGAGGACTTCAGTCAACTCTCCCTCGCCGAGCAGGAGCGCATCCTCGAGCAGAGTGAGACGAGTCTGCTCCATGTCTTCGGCGAAAAACCGGTTGGCTGGCGCGCACCGGACGGTCTAATGACCAAGGAGACCCGGTCGTTACTGGCCCGGCGTGGCTATCGCTACGACAGCAGCTATGCCGACGATGACCTCCCCTACGTCGCCGATGATGGCCACGCCCATCGTATTGCCGAATTGCCACTCTTCCCGGCACTGGGTGACAAGCCGTACTACGAGCACTACCGCCTGCCCAACGTAGTCGGCGCAGCGCTGCGCGAGGAGTTTCGTGCCACTTACGCCGAGGGTGGCCTGTTCAATCTGGCGTTGCATCCCCGTGGTGACGTGGGGTCGGGTCGAGCGGTACGAGTTCGCGCCATCGAGTCGCTGCTCCAAACCATGCGCGAGCACCCCAAGGTGTGGCTCACGACCTGCCGTCAGGTCGCCGACTGGACACTCGAAACCGCCGAAGCCGCTGGAGTTCGTCCGGCGTAATCTTGGTCGAGACGACGAAGGAGGCACGGGCATGGAACACCAATGGCCGGACGGGGCACGATGTGTTGCCCTTTTTACCGTCGACTTCGACGGCACGGGAAACGAAGTTGGTCAAGGCTTAGATCCCTCGGGCGTCTACTCGCTCGGAGGATATTCCGCGCGGCGCGGCATCCCGCGCTTCCTTGAGATCTTCGATCGACATCAGATCCCGGCCACCTTCTTCGTGCCTGGCTACGATGCCGAGAACAGCCCCGAATCGGTAAAAAGTATTGTCGCCGCCGGCCACGAGGTGGCTGCACATGGCTATCTGCACGAGAGTTGGGATGTCTCGGCAGGTGAAGAAGAGCAATTGCTCCGCAAGAGCCATGAGATTTTGACTCAACTTGTGGGAGCCCCGCCCATCGGCTGGCGCAGTCCGAGCGGCAAAAAGAGCAGTCAGACATTGGCGGTCCTGCGTGATCTCGGCTATATCTACGATAGCAGTGACAAGGACTTCGATCGTCCCTATCCCGCCGTCGTGCGGGGTGCACCCACCACCAATATGATCGAGATCCCTAACAACACCTCCAGTCTCGACGATGCACCCCTGTACCGCGACGGCGCCGTAACGACCGATGAGATGTTCGAGCGCTGGAGAACAGAGTTCGACGAACTCTACAACGATACCGGGTACTTCATTCTCACGTTCCATCCCAGAGCGGGGCGGGGCTCGGGATTGCCCGCGCGAGCGCGCGTAGTCGATCGGCTGATCGCCTACATCAAGAGCTTTCCTGACGTCCACTTCAGCCACATGCGGGATATGGCCCAGTGGTGTCTTGAGCCGAGTCATGGGTTCATCGACACTACCCTGCCGATCGGAGGTCGCCCGTGAGCTTGCCACCCTTCTGGCCCGACTCCTACCTGTGTGCCGCCACCATCACGGTCAACTTCGATGGCGAGAGTCTCGATCAGCAGAACTCTCCCTTGCCCCTCTGGGGTCGCCACTCGTATGGACGCTATGGTGCCCAGGCCGGAGTCCAGCGCCTCCTCGACCTGTTTGACCGTTACGACATCACCGCGACCTTCTTCATCCCCGGCTGGGATGCCGAACGCTATCCCGCCGTCATGGCGGCTATCAAGGACGCCGGACATGAGGTCGCCGGACATGGCTACCTGCACGAGGACTTCAGTCGCCTCTCCCTCGCCGAGCAGGAGCGCATCCTGGAACAGAGCGAGACGAGTCTGTTCCACGTCTTCGGCGAAAAACCGGTCGGCTGGCGCGCACCGGACGGACTGATGACCAAGGAGACCCGGACGTTACTCGCCCGGCGCGGCTATCTCTACGACAGCAGCTATGCCGACGATGACCTCCCCTACGTCGCCGATGATGGCCACGCCCATCGTATTGCCGAATTGCCTGTCCACGACCCATGCACCGACAAGCTCTATTACGCAAAGTACCGCATGCCGGACGCGGTGGCGTCGGCATTTCGAAACGAGTTCAGCGCGTCCTATGCCGAAGGCGGCCTGTTCAATCTGGCGTTGCATCCCCGTGGTGACGTGGGGTCGGGTCGAGCGGTACGAGTTCGCGCCGTCGAGTCGCTGCTCCAAACCATGCGCGAGCACCCCAAGGTGTGGCTCACGACCTGCCGTCAGGTCGCCGACTGGACCCTTGACCAAGCTACCAGACAGGTATCTGACTAGCGTCTTTGGCAAAGTACGATTTCGTTGAAAGGACGACCGTATGGCACAACCACGAATTGGCCTGATTACCATCGGCCAGGCGCCGCGAGATGACATCGTTCCAGACATGATGGCGCAGATAGGGTTTGCGGTCGATCCCATACAGTTAGGGGCGATTGACGGGCTGACGCTGGAACAGGTCGCCGAGCTGGCCCCTCAGGGCGATGAACCCTGGGCCGTGAGTCGCATGCAGGACGGCACAGAGGTGCGGCTGGCGAAACGGGAACTCGTTCCGCGCATGCAACGCTGCGTCAACCAACTGGAAGAACTGGGGGTCGACCTCATCGTGCCGTTGTGCGCATCAGACTGGTCGGCGTTGCACAGTAACGTGCCGTTCATCAATCCTGGTGGCGCGCTCCCGGCCATTGTCATGGCTATGTGTCGGCCAGGTGGCACCTTGGGCGTCATTTCACCCACTGCAGATCAAGCGCTGCTTGCACCTGCCCGCTACGAACGAGATCGCATGCCGGTTCTGTCGACGTTTGCACAGCCTTACACCGATGAGGAAGAAAAGTTTCGCCAGTGCGAAACTGCTGGTCGGATGATGTCGCAGCCAGAGGTCGGGCTGGTCTACATGGGATGCATGGGACACTCGCGACAGATGCGCGCCGCCGTCCATGACGCCAGTGGCAAGCCGACGATAACCTCCAACAGCATCATTGCAGGGCTGATGGCGCAGATGCTTGTATAGGCCGACGCGGCCAGCGCGCGATTGACGCTCCTCGATGCAGCCAATCGGCGCGGGACAGAGTGCGTGGTGAATTTGGGTCTTCAATGTGAAGGGATGCAGCGTGATGTCACCTGAGGAGTTGGCGAGTTTGCGAAAAGCGGCACGTGCCCACACGGAATCCGTGGCCGAACTCGCTACGCACATCAGCGAGATTCCCTCTCCAACCGGTGGCGAGCACCAACGTGCCGCGTTTATCGCGGACCAGCTACGCGCCCGTGGTTATGTGCCTGAGATCGACGACGTGAGCAATGTCTACGCCCGACGAGGCAACCGCGGGGGACCGGTCGTTATGATGATCGCGCATATCGATACTGTCTTCCCTGCATCCACCGACATGACTGTCCGTCGGGACGGAGATCGCCTGTACGGCCCGAGTATCGGAGACAACAGTGTCAACGTGGCCGCGATGATCTGCGCACTTGATCTCCTCGACGATCTCAAGATCGATACCGCGCTAGACATTGTGGCGGTTGCTGACGTGGGCGAGGAAGGACTGGGGAACTTACGGGGAGCCCGAGCCGCAGTCGACCGCTATCGCGCAGACCTGGGTGCGGTCATTGTCATCGATGGCCGTCAAGGAAACGTGACCAACCTCGGCGTCGGATCGAAGCGCTGGCGAGTCACAGTCTCCGGTCCGGGTGGTCACTCCTTCGGCGCCTTCGGTCTGCCGAGCGCCATTCACGGCCTCGGCCGTATCATCGCCGCCATCGCCGATCTCGAGGTACCAACCGACCCCAAGACCACGTTCAATGTTGGCATGATCGACGGGGGCACTTCGGTGAACACCATCGCTCCCAGCGCCACCGCCTTGCTCGACATGCGCTCGGTGAGCGCCGAGGCGTTGGATCACCTCGCCGAGCAAGTCCGGAACATCATCGACACCCGGCCCGGCTCCGGCCTCGAGACGCAGGTGGAGGTGGTCGGAGAACGTCCGGCTGGCGGACGCGACACCTCGGACCCGCTAGTACAGCTCGCCGCCGAGATACTGCGGTGGATCGACTATGAGCCCCAATTCCATGCGGCCAGCACCGACGCCAACGTGCCCTTTAGCCTCGGAATACCGGCCGTCTGTATCGGCGTTGCTCATGGAGACCGCATGCACAGTGTGCACGAGTACATCGAGGTGCCGCCCATTGGGGACGGCTTGGCGCAGCTCGTGCGACTCTGTGTCGACGCCGGGCATCTCATCAGCCCCAAATGACTCCCTGACGCAGGTCGGCCTGACCTGATTCACTAGGGGGTCTGCTCAGTTTGGATCGTGAGGAAAACAGATGACACCAGCTGAATTGGACCGATTGCGCGAGTTGGCCCAGTCACGTACTGAAGAGGTGGCCGATCTGGCGGCGGCAATCTGTGCTGTCCCGTCGCCACCGTTCGCCGAGCAGGAAAGGGCAGCCTTCATTGCTGCGCAGTTCCGGGAACGCGGCTACGCCCCCGAGATAGACACGGTCGGCAACGTCCACGCCCGGCGCGGAAATCGCGGCGGACCGATCGTGCTTATGCTGGCGCACATCGATACTGTCTTTCCCGCAGGGACTCCGATCACGATCGAACGTGATGGAGACCGACTATACGGTCCGGGTATCGGAGACAACAGCGCGAAGGTGGCCGGTATGATCGCGACCTTCGATCTGCTGGATGCGCTCAAGATTGAAACCGACATCGATCTGGTCGCGGTTGGTGACGTGGGCGAGGAAGGACTCGGTAATTTGCGCGGCGCGCGCGCCGCGGTGGAGCGATACCGCGACCAACTGGGCGCCGTCATCGTTCTAGACGCACGAACGGGAACGATCACCAATACCGCGGTCGGATCGAAGCGCTGGCGAGTCACGGTTTCCGGCCCGGGTGGTCACTCCTTCGGCGCCTTCGGTCTGCCGAGCGCCATTCACGGTCTCGGCCGTATCATCGCCGCCATCGCCGATCTCGAGGTACCAACCGACCCCAAGACCACGTTCAATGTTGGCATGATCGACGGGGGCACTTCGGTGAACACCATTGCTCCCAGCGCCACCGCCTTGCTCGACATGCGCTCGGTGAGCGCCGAGGCGTTGGATCACCTCGCCGAGCAAGTCCGCGACATCATCGACACCCGGCCCGGTTCCGGCCTCGAGACACAGGTGGAGGTGGTCGGAGAACGTCCGGCCGGCGGACGCGACACTGCGGACCCGCTGGTACAACTCGCCGCCGAGGCAACCAGGTGGATTGGGTTGGAACCCGAGTACCAAGCTGCAAGTACTGACGCGAATATCCCATTCAGCCTGAACATTCCTGCGGTCTGCGTCGGGGTCACGCACGGAGAACGCGGACACACGGTGCACGAGTACATCGAGGTTCCACCGCTCGGGGATGGAGTCGCGTTCCTGACCAGGCTCTGCGTCGACAGTTGCAGTTGGGTCGCGCAGCGCGCCTCCGTCTAATGCCGCATCGAATTCCCATCGGTTTCGTTCACGCATGTGACACTGAGGATCGCCGGGCCACCCTCAGTGTCACCGTTGATTTCACCACCCATGTTTCGGATCCGCGCCAGGCCGGTAATCGCCTGTCCGTCACAGCTTCTCGAGCGTGGCTCGCGTGTCGGCAATTGCCTGCATCAACGCGTGCGTAGCTCGGTTTCGTTCACGCAGGAGCGTCGTATAGAGCGGCGGGTAGTCCGGTCCAAGCGGATCGGTCGTTGCCAACCGGCGTACGGCCTGGAGACCCGGGAAATACCGTGGCTGGAACGGCGGCTCGCTTGGCAATGGATAGCGTGCGACCGGTCCCGGAATGGTGCCGCGCAGATCCTGATCATACGGACCATCCTTTGTGAAGAAGGCAGGATTCAAATCCCGGCTGAGACGCATAAGACAGTGTGCGATCAGCGCGATCCGTTCAGACTCGCTCGCAGGTGTCGTTGCAGTTGCAGACTGCAACTCTCGAGCCACGACCGCGAACTCACCAACCTGACCGAGCACCTTGCTAAGATCAAACCGATCGCCGGCTACCTCACTGAGCTCCTCAAGAGTCGATTTCATCCAATCCGCATAGGTCACAAATTCGAAGGGCGGGATCTCTTCGCCACACAAGCGATGGAGGGCAAGTGCGTAGAAGCGAGTGTCTTCGGCGAGCAAATCTGGATCGACGTGTTCAAGTGTATCCTCGGTACTGTGCCACCAACGACCATGCCCAGCCCCAAACACAACTGCCCAGTCTGGATCTTCCGGTGGTAGACAGCGATACACTGACGCGGAGGGAACGCCGACGCTCCAGAACGACTGGTCACCCATCTTCAGCGGCTTGGCCATTATGTCGGGTTCCCGATCGAAATAGTCACGGATGAGCCCTAGGACAAACTCCTGAGCTTGTGGAAAGATGTAGCGGCCCTCGATATTGGTCGCGCCGCGAATTCCCGGACCGTCATTGTTCCAGTAGAGCACACAATTTCGGTGAAGATCTTCCCAATTCTGGTCGCAATACCACGTCGATCCCGCATAACCTGCGCTCTCGTGTCCAGTCCACCAACCGATGCGCAGACCGTGGACCAACTGATCGCGACGCGCGTTGAATACCCGTGCCATCTCCAAAAGACACGCGCAACCGCTTGCGTTATCCGTGGCGCCGGGGTCGTGGCTGTCGAGATGGCCACCGGTCAGCACAAAAGTATCCTGTTGGCCCGGGATCGTTGCGACCGGGAAAGAAATGCGTTTCCATCCCGTCTCGACCTCACTAAACACCTTGATTCGAACTCGCCCATTTCGGATGAGGTCACGCAGTATTTCGCCGTCAGGCCGCGAGATGTTGATCGCTGGTGGCTGAGATCGTAAAAGACCCGTCCGCTCCAAGGTTGGCGTACCCCAGACTCCAGTGCCACCACCTCGGTGCAGGTTAGGTTCAGCGGTGGTTTGTGCGTGAATTTGCAACCGCGCGCCCTGCACACTGCCAGGCCAGTCGCGAGCCGTAAGCACAGCCTTGTCCGAGAGATCACCCGCAAACTCACCTGCAAGGACGACCTCGAGTTCGAGTCCGTCCGGAGGCGTCGACTCAGTGTAGGCGCGGGCCACGGCGTTGATCGACCGGGTGACGGGAGCCACGATCTCGCAGGATGCCGCACGATGGTAACTCAGGTATGCTCGGAGATCGTACACCGTGAAGTCGATGCCCGCCTTTTCGAGCTCGTCGACAATATACGCGACAGCCGCTCGCTCCTCCGGACTTCCTGAAGCACGATAGTGTGATCCGAGCACCTGGGTGTCGCGCCACAAGCGCTCGGTCGAGATGTTGTCGAGCAGCTCAGATTCGGCGGCGGTCCGATGTTCACGTTGCATGCGCTACCCACCTTTCTGCATTGTCGTGCGCCTTCACATTCCCATTTGGTGTACGGTTGAGTACGCGCCGGTCCTTCATGACCACGACGCCAGCAGCGGTCCAGAGAGAACACCTGACTCGTCCCGGCAGGACACGCCCCATGTGCAACCGGTCGGTGCGGATCACGCCAACACACGCCCCAAAAACGTGATTGCCATCGAAGACACAGACGTCACTGCGATCACGAAACCGATTGAATACATGATGCATACAATTCTGAAGTTTGACAAGCAGTTCCGTAGACATCCCCCGTTAAGTACATAGGCGACGAATGGGGCACGATGTTTCACGACGCGGGAGATTGTATACAATATTCTGAACCACTTCTTACGAGGTCCAGTCGGCGAAATCGGCCGATTCGGTGCCGATCCACCGGCTTCTCGGCTCCTCGGCGGATGGTGGTTGATAACGACTACGCGCGACTGACACAGTTGACGCAGCCTTTGCTCCGGGTCCAATTCAATGACGTGCGCCAGACGTGGCACTCTCGAAGGGAACGACAGCTATGCGGATTGTTGACGCCAGCGCGATTCTCATCCACCGCGCCGCCTCGAGTCTGTTGAACACGAGCTACGGAGAGGCGGTAACGATCCGGCCTCACGTCATAGTGCGGCTCAGAGATGAAGAAGGGAACGAAGGGTTCGGTGAAGCCTCTCCACTTCCCGCGTTCACCGGTGAAACCGCGGACAGCATTTTGCTCCAACTTAGGATGCACTTTCTTCCGCTCGTGATCGGGGCATCGCCCTTCGACGTTGAGGCCATTCATCAAGACCTCAACCGGCTTCCCGCCAACACGAGTGCTAAGGCAGCAATCGACATAGCTCTCTACGATCTCATGGGAAAAGAGAGCGGTCTGCCCGTTGTCGCGCTCATCGGGGGAGCCGTTCGACCCGACGTTCCGGTCACGATGCCGCTCGGAATCGGCAGCATTGACGAAACGGTGGCGAAGGCGATCGAAGCCACCGAGAATGGCATTACTACCCTAAAGATGAAGATCGGGATAGATCCGGACGAGGATGTGGCCCGCGTGCGAGCAGTTCGTACGGCAGTTGGACCCAGTATCGCCATTCGAATCGACGCAAACCAAGGCTATGATGTACCTTCAGCTTGCCGGATCGTATCCCGGCTCGGTGATGTCGGCATCGAGTATGTGGAGCAGCCGGTTGCGGAATGGGATTTCGCCGGACTCGCCGCCGTGCGACAGTCCACGGGCATCCGCATCATGGCGGACGAAAGCCTCCATTCTCTGCGGGACGCGGTGCGGCTTATCGAACTCGGTGCGGTCGACATCTTTGCCATTAAGTTCATCAAGACCGCTGGACTCACCCAGGCGCGTCATATCGCTGCACTTGCAGCCGCGCATCGTATCGACCTGGTGGTCATCAGCCCGTTCGACACGCAGATTGGCGCCGCGGCTGGGCTCGCGCTGGCGCTCTCGGCACCGACGGGCACCCGCGCGCATGAGTTGCGGGTATTTGACAGTCAGGCGGATTTGGCGGAGACGCGAATCCACTGTCAACAAGGTCGCATATCGGGAAGTGACGCAAGCGGGCTTGGAGTCACCTCAATCACGGAATTCGCCGACATCGAATGGCCGAAGCTCGATTTCCCTAAGCGTTCAAACCGAGCAATGTTATAGCCACCGACGTGCTAATCACGGCATGGTGTTATACGTGGCTGCGTGCAATACAAACTGAATAATCGGATATCACCCGCGTCTCGGGATCCAATTTCTGCGCATGACTGCTGATCTGTTGGACTAGGTGGTGTGGAATTGCTCACATGACAGGGGCTCTTCCGCAAACGGCGTGAAAGTCGGGTTGCCCGCATCGCGATCAGATAGGGTCCGTATTCCTCGCTGCTTCGCGTTCGCCCAAGCGTACGGTCCGACCCATGTCCGCTGGGCTTAGGCCGCGTGTAGCGGTCGTTGCCGCAGGAGATCGAGCTTCATGTGTCCATAGGCACCGCGCTTCAACAGCTTGAGCTTGGTGATCTATCCCTCGACCCACCATTGGACCAGGGCAGGGAGAGCGCCGCTTGCACGGCAGTCATGTCTGTCTCCAGCGTCTTGGCAAAGGTCCGGAACTCAGGGATCGGTCCGGTGCGGCAGTCGGCCAACCAACATGCGAGTCGCGTTCCTTGGCGTTCGCGGACCATGGTCACGAACTGGTTAGCCAGCCGCTGCAACGAGAGCATCTCGGGCTGACGCCGGAGGCGGTCCCAGAGGGCTCGGTCTGCCGTGGATCGCTCCGTCTCGGCAGCCTTGAGTACCAACCAGGCCAACTGCTTGGAGCTCGGGAGCCGTAGACGTGGTCGAACCACCGGGTAATCGTCGCCTATCCGATGTGCCCGAATCCACTTGACCACCAATGACAGTGTGCCCACGAAGCCTTGCTTACGGATCTCACGTCAGAGTTGACTCTGATTGGTACAACCCTCGGCCAACCGCTGGCACAGATAGGCCGCGCGGCTCGGGTGGCAGCCGGGCGGCAATGGTCTCCGCCGTACGCGTCGGCAGCAGATCGAGCGGACAATGGCGTTCCAGGTCAACCAGGATCGTGCCATACGACAGAGCGCGAAGTCGTCGATGCCGATAGCGGTCGGGAATGGAAGAATCGGGGCTGGCGTGGCCCGCAGGATGCGGAGTACGGTGTCTCCACTCGTGGTGAGGCCAAGTCGACCAGCGACGCGCGCCCCAGCTTCACCGCCCAGCGCACGCGGCCACCGACCCAGCCAGCCAACCAGCTCTCCCTGCCGTTCCTCAAGCAGGTGCTCGACGTGCAGTGGGAGTATCCCCGGGCCGGATGCTTTCGGGTGTGCGGTCTGCTGAGACGGCAGTGCGGACAGGATCCACCGAGTGAGCGAACGGTTGGCCCGGCCATGGCCCTGAACCGAGAGCTGCATGGTACTCCGGCGGCGCGGACCACCGATTGGCCTGATTCGACGGCACCGGACGGCGTGGTGAAGGGGATGCCGTTTCCGCCGACGCACCGCCATCGCTATTGGTTTATCGATCTCCGCTATCTGGTCCGGCTCGGCGGCGACCAATATTGGGTCTACAGCCTGCTCATTATCGAAGGCTATGTGCGGAAGATCCTGGCCGGCATGGCGACTGACACCCAGGACGTCATGGCCGTCCTCCAGGTGTTGATCGCCGGCATCCTCTTGCTAATCGTGCCCAGGGGACGGCCCGGTCATTTCGTGGCCGTGGTGCTTGTCCTGCTCGCCATTTTCGCGCTCCGGGGACTGATCACGGTGCAATCGGGACAGGCGCGTGTCATCCTCCTCTTCGGCGAACACTGGGGAACCGTCCGAACCGCTGGAGTTCACTGAGTCAATCCGTTTGCCCGTCGTCACGCGATCTCGACCCGCATCTGCAATCACGAGAGTACGACGGCCAAAGTCAATGATGCGGACGGTATCCCGATCGATATCGCCGCTCGCGTTGCTCCGGCCGGGGTGTGCATCATTGAAGCGCGGATCACGCGATTGGCCTGCGCGCCGGAAATCGCTCAGGTGATGTTGCAACGCCAGCAAGCGTCCGGCGTGGTGGTGGCAAGACAGCGGATCGTGGAGGGAGCCATTGGCATGGTTGAGCTCGCGCTGGAGCGACTGACCGAGCAAGACCTGGTTGACCTCGACGCCGAGCGCAAGTCAGCGCGGTCGCCGAGAGGAGATTTTCACCGTTCTCCTCACTCCCAACCACGTAACTCTCGGCATGAACCGGCGCGAGGACGCTCTCGCCGACTTGCCCGATGACCGTTTCAGCCTGGCACGTCCATCACGTACGCACGACCGGGACTTCGACCTGATCGTCAACGACACACGCGTGACCCCTGTTTAGCGGGTGCCGATGCAGAGATCGCTTGCGGACTATGCGAACTCTCAGTCTGTTTGTCGTCCGACGACTCGCGGCGATAACCAACCAAGCCGTTGGGTGGAAACCACGATCGCAGAGTCTTCTTCTACCGTCTTCACAATGAGCGTGGTGTGTGGCATCGAGCACCAATAAGGTTACGCCCGTGCTACGTCCGCCA
The DNA here is from genome assembly GCA_963785465.1 of uncultured Chloroflexia bacterium. Lineage (GTDB taxonomy): Bacteria > Chloroflexota > Chloroflexia > Thermomicrobiales > Thermomicrobiaceae > CALAGB01. The sequence goes on from CAWAVM010000014.1 coordinate 86,018, forward strand.
GATATTGCGCCCGATTGAGCGGATTCAATCCGATGCGCGCTCTGACGGGAACGTCACCGGTCACCGGAACGTGCCCTGCGAAGGTTGACATCCAGCTTCCATCGCCACGAGTCAGAGATGGAAGCTGTTGTTCGACGGCACGTAGCTCCACAGTGGGAATCTCACAGATAACGCGGTACGACACGCCTTCAAGAAACGCATTTCGAATGGTCGCACGCGCGTTCACCAATGCTCCGCAGACCGCCCCAAACGTGTCCTCCGGGATCTCCAGATCAAACTCCTCGACCGGCTCACAGACCTCGGTGCCCGCAGCACGCAGGGCCTGCATCAGCACTAGTGGAGTCAGCTTTCGGAAGTCTCCGGCAGTGCTCAACACCGAGTTAAATCCCGTAGAACTGAGTGTGACGATACAATCGGTCACCTCCCAGCCATACAATCCTTGCGAGAACGTCTCGTATACTGTCTCCTCGATGGCACGGTAGAACGCAAGTGGCAATGACCCCAGTTCGCGTACGTAGCGAACACCGCTCCCGGGTTCGGCCGGCTCAACCCGAAACGCGACCGTCGCATAGAATGGATTTGGGGCCTCGAAGATGATCTCGGCATTTTCTCCGGTTCCAATCGGACGCTCGACGCAGATCGTCTGGCTAGGTCCGAAGGTCACTCCGACGCCATATTCTCGCAAAAGCGTCTCCTGCACGACCTCCTTCTGGACCTCGCCATAGAGACGAATCGATATTTCTCCCTCTTCGTTACGTTGGCGCAGCGAAATGAGTGGATCTTGTTCCGCGAGTTCTTCGAGCGCCCCCCGTAACTGGGTGACCTCGTTCGGGTCAACCGGGCGCACGACGCTTTCCAGAGACGGCTCTGGAAACATCGAGGTGATCTCTCCGACATCCGATTCGTCGACGCCGATGCGGTCGCCGATACGTGCTGAGCGGAGCCCGTGTACGGCAACGATTTCCCCGGCACTCACCGACTCCGCTGGTAAATCTGTTCCCGCCGCGAAGCGATCAATGCCGGTGATACGTTCCTCGATTTGCTGTATCTCACCGAATACGTCGCGACGCCGCAGTGCCACACGCTCTCGCACCGCCAAACTTCCCGCGAAGAGCCGGACATAGACGATCTTCTCTCCAGAAGCCCGGCGGACGATCTTGAAGACTTCACCGGAGACCGGTGCGTCGTTCGCTCTCCCAGCCTCAGGGAACCACTCCTCAATTCCAGCTAAGAGTTCGGGGACACCGGCGCCGGTAATCGCCGATCCGAAAAAGACTGGAACGATGTCGCACGCCCCGACCTGTTCCCGCAGCTCTGCCCGCAGAAACGAGCTGTTCAGCTGCCCTCCGGTGCGATCGAACTCCTCGATCACGTTCTCGCTTGTCTCAGCGAGAAGATCGATCACTGAGTCACGCCAGCTTGGGCTCTCGCGATTCGATTCGACGACCTCGGCAGTCAAATCACCGATCCCAATGGGAGTATTCATCGGCACGACGCGCAAATTCAGCTTACGGCCAATATCCCCCAGAAGGGGCTCACCGCGTGCGCCGAGACGATCGATCTTGTTGACGAAGATAATCATCGGGAGATTCGCCGCGCGGATGGCCCGCGCGAGGCGACGAGTTTGCGGCTGTACACCCTCTACGGACGAGACGACCAGCACGATGCCGTCGAGCACGCGCAGTGATCGCTCAACCTCGGCGACAAAGTCTCCATGGCCGGGAGTATCGATCAGATTGACTTTGAGGTGGTGAAGCTGAAACGACACGACCGCGGACTTAATGGTGATTCCACGGGATCGTTCCAGATCCATCGTGTCGGTTTGAGTCGTGCCTTTGTCGACACTCCCAACCGTTTTGATCACACCGGTTTCGAAGAGGATGCGCTCTGTTAGACTGGTTTTACCAGCGTCAACATGCGCCAGGATTCCGATATTGACAATCGCCATGCACCGCTCTCTCGTTGAAGACCATTCCGATTGCTGGATTCTTCAACGATTGCCGCATGGGATTCTCCTTTTATAGTACGCGACGATGTCAGCTTCAGCGAGTCCGCATCAGTATGCGCCTCGCAACAACACATACTTCACCCGAAAATCAGGCCGTGCCGCATTCTAGCAGCGTGACACGTGGCGACGCTACTACGGTTAGCGATCGCGCATCATGTGGCCGTGGTGTCAGACCAGCGAAACTGGATCATCCGCGTCGTGCCACAGTGAGCGCATCTCGGCGCAGGTTTCCAGCAAGAAGTCCAGCGCGCCTTCGGCTTCGACGCGACCTTCCTTCAACACGACGATATGGTCGGCACGGCGCAGGGCAACACGACGATGCGACACAGCCAGGCACGTCACGTTACCACTCGCCAGCAGGCGTTCCCACAAGACACCTTCAGTCTCGACGTCCAGCGCGCTCGATAAGTCGTCGATCACCAGCAGTTCGGCGCCGCGCACCAACATGCGTGCTGCCGCCGTGCGCTGCACCTGGCCACCTGAAAGCTTGACGCCGCGAGTACCGACCGGTGTCTCCAATCCGTCCTCCAGTGTCTGCACGTCCTGCTCCAGAACAGCACCGCGCACGGCGGCGTTCAGCGCAACGGGGTCATCGGACAACCCCAGGAGAATGTTCTCCTTGAGCGTTTCGCTGAAGAGACGTGGCACCTGCGCCGTATACGCCGCCCGCGGCGGCAGAAAGAACGAGGCCGGCTCGTTTACAAGCTGGCCGTTCCAGCGGATCTCGCCCGCCTCCCGGGGCAGTAAGCCCAGGAGAGACCGCAGAAGTGTTGTCTTACCTGAACCGATACGTCCCGTCACGACCGTCAGCGTCCCTCGCGGTAGCCGCAAATCCACGGCTTCGATACCGCGCTCCGACTGACGGTAGCGATAGGTCAACCCGCGCGCTTCCACAACGACCAACGAGTCGGTGGCATCAAGCGCTGGTAATGGCGACAGCGTCGGTAGAGGGCCACGTAGATACAGCGGAGTTGGCGCCAACAGGGCAGCCTGTGGCGCGTCTCCCAACAAGTCGAACATGCGCGTGAACGCGACGCCGGTCTGCTGGTAGTGGGCCAGGAACTGGCCGAGCCCGTCGGTGAAATCGGCGATGAAACCTAAGTAGGAGACAAACAAGACAAAGTCGCCGACCGTCAAGCTACCGTCGCGCAAGCTTCCGGCGGCCAGCAACATGATCAGACCAGTCCCGATGCTCACCGCGTTGGCCGTGATAGCGTCCAGAGCCTGCGTCATCAGGCGATCGGAGAGCATAGTGATCCGTCGCCGCTCGTTTAATCGTCCGAAATGAGCCACGACGCGCTCTTCGGCACCGGCCGCCTGCACCGTTTGCACGGCCGACAGGATATCGGCGATGGCTCCGGTGACCTGGCTTGTCGCCTGGCTGCTGGCGGCACGATAACGACCAAGTGCGGCGCTGGCACGTCGCGCGATGACCACAACGGCAATTAGGGGTAGGAAGACAACGATCGTCATGCGAGCGTTGATCTGCAGCAGCACAGCGAACGCCACGATGGCAAACAGACCTGTGCCCAGAACGTCGTCAGCCCAGTCCAGATTATCCTCGGCCTCGTGCGCATCGTCGCGAAAGCGGCTGATCGTCTCCCCGATAGAGAAGGGAAGCGCCGCCGCGCCCGGTCGGTCCAGAATCGACCGCAGCAGGTTGCGGCGGAGCAGTCCGCTCATGATGAACCGCATGACAATTTCGGCCAGGCCACCGGCAAGCCATAGAGCCGCACTCACCACGGCGATTACGACCAGCATCACAATTAGTCCGGTCGTGCCAACGCGAAGATGCGCCTGACCAGTAAGCGTATCGAAGAAGGCTCGGGCGATCAGCCCCGGCAGCAGCGGCGACAGGTGAATTAGACTCCACAATACCGCGTGGGTCAGGGAGATCCGAGGCGAGTAGCGGGCCATTGCCAGGAGGTTGCGCCAGGTCGACCGCTCTCGTTCCTTCATTGAGGAGACCTCCTCAGCGGCAACTCTCAACAACCCCGCAAAGCGCGAGGTGGGGTCAGCGGCGAGTTGAGCTCGTGGCCCGTGCTCCCGGACCTGCCCGCCCTCCAGAACAAGAATGTCATCCGCAAAGGCAATCGTGGACAGCCGATGAGCCACAACAATGCCAGTTCGGCCCTCAAGCAGCCGACCCAACGCGGTATGCACTAGCCGCTCGGTCGCTGGATCAAGGCGCGAAGAAGCTTCATCCAGGATCACCAGGTCGGGATCACGGAGGAAAATACGCGCACAAGCCAGCACCTGAGCCTGTCCGGCGGAAAGCCCAATCCCTCCGGGACCCAGCATCGTGTCTAGCCCACTCGGTAGCGCTCGCAGCCAGCCGGCTAGGCCGAGCGTATCCAGCACAGCGCTGACCCGGTCATCCGGCACGCTGCCGTCGAAAAGGGTCAGGTTATCGCGCACGCTCGCGCTAAAGAGATGCACCTCCTGAGTGACCAGCCCGATGCGCGAGCGCACCGCCGGGATGCGGACGGTCCGTAGATCGACTCCTCCCAGCCGCACCTCACCGGCTCCCGGATCGTAGAAGCGCGGGAGTAGCCGTGTGAGCGTTGTCTTCCCGCTACCGGTTCGGCCCACCACACCCAGCACCCGTCCCGGCTCCAAGCACACACTAACGTCGCGCAGTACCAGATTGTCGTTTGCGTAGCCAAATGAGACACCGTCGAGTTCCACGGCCAGCGGACCGGGTGGCAACGAGACGCCGGGTCCATCGACGAGGCGCGGAGATGTCCTTAGGAGCGCCTCGATACGGCCTATGCTGGCATCCGCCTGTTGAAGATCCTGCGCTTCTCTGCGGATCTGCTCGGACGGCTGACGCAACACCGCCGTGTACTGGAAGATTAGATAGACGGTGCCAATCGTTAGCTGGCCATCCCGGTACAGCATGGCACTCAGGGCAAAGGCGACCGCCGTGCCAAGCGCAAACAGCCCCTGACTGGTGGCGACCATGGCGTAACCCCACATTTCCGCCCTGAGCGTTGCGGCCAGCCACGACCGCATCACCTCGGCGCAGCGACGCAGCACAAACGCTCCGGCTCCGCTGGATCGAACATCTTCCATGCCGGCCAGATATTCGCCCAGAAAGCCATAGAAATTGGCACTGGCCTGGCGTTCTTCAGCCCAGGATGGTGTGGCAACGACGCGGATTCGCAGCATAGCCGTCAAGCCCAACACCACAAAGGCGGTCAGGCCCAGGCCGATCCGCCAGTCGACGTGATAGAGGAGCCCGAGCACCGCTAGTATCAAGATTCCGTTGCCGAGCACATAGACCACAAACCGAGAGAAGAAGCGGGCCAGCGTGGCGACATCCCCATCAACCCGCTCGATCAACTCACCCGGCGTATGGGCATTGTGAAACGATGCATCCAGCCGCAGCAGGTGTGTGACCAGGTCGGCACGTAGCGTGTTGGTCGCCGCCCAGGCTACATTCTCTGCCAGGTACGTTTCGGCGACCGCCATACCCTGCCCCGCCAGAGCAACGCCCATGACCACCAGCGCCAGTAAGATCAGACCACGTAAGTCTCCGCCGGTGGTGGCCTGATCGATGAAGCGACTTGCCAGCAATGGCGTGACGACCTGGGCGCCGATGAGACCGCCCAGGACCGTGGCGAGAAGAATCATCCGCGGCCAGTAAGGCCGCAGGTAATGGGCTAGCAAGCGCCAGTAGCGGTGCAGTTCGTGAAAAGGATTCATGGGAAGCGCCTCGCCTCGTCGCGTGCAACCAGACGATCGATGACGTTTACGAAGCCAGGCACCGGGAGTTCTGGGAAAACGATTGACCTAAGCTTGAGCTGGCTCAGTTGAAACCAGACGCCTAGTAGTTCGCTGAGGATGTGTTGTGTGAGACTGATTCTACCCGCGTCTACACGCGCCAGGGTTCCGATATTGACGATCGCCATGCACCACTCTCTCGTTGAAGACCATTCCAATTGCTGGGTTCTTCAACGCCTTCTGCATGGGATTCTCCTTGGTTAGCGAGCCAATGTATCGAAACCGTACAACCCGCGTTGCGGATCCGTTATAAAAGGACGCGCTCTGGACGCGAAGCATGAGGCCGTCACGGATTCTAGCAGCATGGCACTCGTCCGCGCTAGCGTGGGTGACGACAGCGTATCCTGGCAGAGGTGTCGCGCAACAAGATTAGAACGGTCAGCGGTGTGCCATAGGGAACGCATCACTACGCAACGATTGAGTTGCACTGCAAGCGCCCCCTGCCCCAACGCGGCTCTCCTGTTGAAGAAGCGCTTCATCCCCAGCCGAGGATGGAGCGCTCACCGGGCTGATCGACGACCACGGCGCTGTCGACGCTTCGTGGTCAAGGGGGGTTCCACGGTTCACTGACGCTCCGCCGTGGGTGCCGTTCGTCACCAAATGTGGGGAATCAGCCGGTCGGGCACGCGGTCACAGTAACCTTGGTACCCGTCGAGGTGGTTCACCAGATATCGTTCTTCATCCCATAGGCGCCAGATGAGGATACCGAGCAGCGGAAGCACGAGGACAAGTCCCCACCACGACCCCAGTGCCGGCGGGAAACCGAGAAACACCAGTAGCAGTCCGCTATACATCGGGTGACGCACGTGGGCATACGGTCCGCTCGAAATCACGGGCTGTTGAGGCTCCACGGTTACGGTAGCTGCTGCAAATGGATTGGCGCGAAAGACCAACCATAACAGTACCAGGCCACACGCGAACAACAGATCCCCGAACAGCACAACAGAGGGAGGCACTGAAGACCAGCCGTGATCGTGATCGATCGCCGAGACTGCAGCCAGGGTCAGAATATCGAACTGCAAGAACACGACAATGACCTTTTGGATGGGTTCGTGCTCAGCCAGCGGTCCGCTACGCAGTCGTCGCAGCAAGAGCGCCGGATGAGTCACGAGGTGGACGAACAAGGGAAGACCGCTCATCACTCCGACGACGAGGAGCACTCTGGCTTGCCACCAAGACGACGGGCTCATCCCTCAATCTCCTTGTCGCAAAGGACGCGGAAATCCTGAAAGCGAAACCGGAGCTCGAGAGGCTTCCTGTCGTTGCCGTGTTGAACGTGCTGATGTCTGATTGTTTGCACGATAGCCTGTCTCCTGGACGATAGTACGCCATGGTACGGTCTTACCAACCGAACGGCAATGACAGAATTGCGTACCCTATCATCGACTTTCTGCTTTTTGGGGTTCGTTGTGGGGTGCTTGGCCGTTACTGAGACCGTGCTGGGAGCCATTCATCAACGGAGACTGAGCCGATCCGCCACTACCTGCATGAGCTGGCGTTCAGACCGCAGATCTTCGAAGAACATGATGAGCTGCAACTCGAAGAACACCTCGGGATCGATGGAGGGCCGACCACCCGGCGCGTACCGGTCTCCACGAGTTCCCGCACGAAGCTGAGGTCCAGCGTTGTTTACAAGCGCCGGTAGACGGAATCGCTGGGAACGAGAATCCTCAAGCGAGATCGCCGGATGGGATACGAAGTCGCGGCCCTGAGTGCCCATCATGGTTGTCCTCCTCTCAAATGAAGGGCACACTGTAGCCGCTCATCACCCGTTTTTCAACAGGCTGTGTCGTCCCTACAGGGACACTTCATAGGTCGCGCCGGCTAAGGCTTCGATAATACGCGGCCAGAGCCCCTCGTCACACCAGGTCGATACCGTTTGTAGGCAGCCTCCCAGTGTCCAAACGTCTGCGGCATCTCGCGCCACGATAGGTCCGTGCCCACCACCGCCAGGATCCCGTTGAGCATCGTGCGGTGGTCATGCCGCGGTCGCCCGATCGCTGGCTTCTGCGGCGGGAGGAGCAGCCGGATGCGCTCCCACTCCGCATCGCTCAACGCCTGGTGGAGCGACGGAAGCGGCTGCGCGACGTGGACAGGACATCCTCCCGGTTGCCGCACGGCACGACGGGCAGCGTGACAGCGGGCCGCAACGGCCTGGTGCGCCCGTCTCCACTGGGACCAATCGAAGCGAATGCTCGCTGCTCGCCGGATCCGGCCATCGCCAAGACCAAGCGGCGTATTTCCGGCACCGTCAGGGGGATCAGGCCCGGATCAGCGCCCCCTTTTCCCTGGACTCCTCCTGCCGGGCGGCAGCGCGAAGAACGACCAGATAGGCATGGGCCAAGAGGCAGAGCGTCATGAACCGGTACCAGGCGACCCAGGTGCGGACCTCGTACTGATCCAGGCCAACCTCCCCCTTCGCTTGCCCGAAACATTCTTCGATCTGCCAGCGTGCCTCGCAGACCCGCACCAATTCCTCGTTGGTTGTCTCCATTGGACCGTAGGTCAGCCAGTACGCGTCCTCGTCCGGTTCAGCCGCGTCGTGGTGGATGAGCAGCCAGCGCGCCATTCCTGCCGCGCATTCCGCGGAAAGTTCGATGCGGAGCCACCCAGAGGATGCCGGCACGGTGAATCGCTCGGCCAGTTGCTCCACGCGGATCCGTTGTCCGTCATACTGGACCGCATTCGTCCGCGGGATCATCACCGCGTAGGGTCGGCCGCGCTCCTCCAGCCAGCGCCGGAACGCGCCCGAGCGGCCGTAGAAGGAATCCGCGACCACCCAACTCGCCGGGATCGCCGCCGCGAAGGCCCGGGCCAGCATCTGCTCGGCCAAGGTGATCTTGCTCGCGAAGCGCACGTCCGCCGGGATGCCCGCCGCAGCGCAGCGGTGCGCATCTCGCGTCCACCCGCGCGGCAGATAGAGTGCGCGGTCGATGAACGCGGCACCGCGATCCGAGGCATAGGCGAGGAACACCCCAACCTGGCAGTTGACGGTCTCGCCCGCCGTGCCCGTGTACTGGCGCGCGACCCCGCACGACTTTGTCCCTTTCTTGAGGAAACCGGTCTCGTCGATGATCAGGACGCCGCTCGTTCCGTCCCCGAGGTGGTCCACCACGTAGCCACGCAGATCGTCTCGCACCCCGTCGGCGTCCCAGGTGGCGGCGTTCAAGAGACGTTGCACCCCCTTTGCCCCACGCTCGCCGATCGCCTCGGCCAGTTGCCAACCATTCTTGCGCTCCACTCGATCGAGCAAGCCACTGAGGTAGCGCCGCGCCCGCTCGCGCACCTCGGCACGCGCGAAACGAAGGGCGATGCGCCCGTGCAACTCGTCCCAAAAGTGCGCGTAGTGCGCGATGGCGCTCGATCCGCTGCACACCGGTTTCGTGACCATGCCGCTCCCCTCCTTGGAGACCGGAGTGTAGCTGTGAACGATGCCTATGTGTCCCTGTAGGGGTCGTTATGCGCAATGGGATCCCGAATATAGATCAACGGACACGTTGGACCTGGAACTTCATTTGCGGACCGCTACTGTTTTCGGTTCTAGCGTCATCTGAGGGCAACCCCCAATATGCGCGCATCACGTGCACCAGCCCATTTCGGATGTACCGTCTCGAAATTGAGCGACGAGCGTGAGCAATCATCGCTGGGTTGGTCAATCGCAAGGGAATTTGTCCATCATGTGTCCAGCGTGCTAGACTGCCCTCATCATCACGAGAATCGAGGTCCTCCGTGCGCGTTCTGATCCCGATGTTCGGCTCACTTGGTCACTTCCATCCCTTCGTTCCGCTGGCGCGAGCCCTTGAAGCGGCGGGCAATGACGTTGCATTTGCGTGCCCAACCGAATCATTTGGCCACGTTGTCAGGGACAACGGCTTTCGGCATTTCCATGCCGGGTTTGAGTGGCTCTATCCGGACGGCGGTTCGTGGATCGACGAATCGATGGGGGCACTGGAGCGGCGCTATCAGGCAGAGGGCAGAGCATTTCGCGGCGAAGACCAGGGACGATGGATGGCACAACACTTCTTCGCCGGGAGAATGGCGGAATCTATGATCCCTGATCTTCTGGACCTGTACCAGACATGGCCGTTCGACCTAGTCCTCCGCGACGACGTCGAGTTCGCGGGGTACATCGTCGCAGAGCGCCTGGGCATCCCGCACGTCATGACGGGCTATGCCAACTTCAGTTCGCCAGAGCACCTGCGCCGCGTGTTCGGCCGGTCGGTCGCGCGCTTGAGAGAAGATAACGGTCTTCCACCCGACCCAAGTATGACTGGCCGGTGGCGCTACCTCGATCTGAAGATGGCTCCGCGGAGATGGCCAACCTCGGAGGATTACGTATCTCCGGTGAGCCACTTCATTCGCCCGATCAGCTTCGATCGATCGGGACCGGAAGAGCTTCCTGTTTGGTTGAACGATCTATCGTCACAGCCAACGGTCTATGGGACACTCGGCACCGTTGCCAGCACCTTTCCAGGCGCTTGCGACGTCTTCACGGCCATCGTTGACGCCTTCAGGAGCGTGCCAGTCGACCTGTCTTGACAGTCGGTCGCGACCAGGCGACGCAGTTGCTCGACCCAGGCCTTCCCAATATTCACGTTGCCGAGTACATCCCACAATCGTTGATCTTGCCGCACTGTAACGCCGTCATCTCGCATGGTGGCTACAACACAACGATGTCGGCGCTTGCCCAGGGGCTGCCACTGGTCATCATCCCGATGGGAGCAGACCAATTCGCTAGCGCGCGGCGTGCCAGCGCGTTGGGATGTGCGATGGAAATCGACCCGCAACAGCGCAACGCTGCGACGATTCGTATCGGGGTAAGGCGGGTGCTGGAGCAGCCTCAATACCAGTCAACTGCTCGTGATCTCCAGCGTGAAATCATCGAAATGCCTGGATTGGACCATGCAGTTGACCTACTCGAACAATTGGCGCGGGACCGGCAACCCATTCCATCGCAGGATTGAGCGTTACGGTATCTGTCATCCAACTCCAAGGCGGCACGTGAAGGCAGATCACACGATCTCGAGCGCAACCCCACTTCTGGCGGCCAATGCGATTCAAGTCTCGAAGCACCGCTTCTCCATGGTCGTCGCGAACCCCAAACCGTTTCATCCAGCGATGAGGACATTAGCAATGACGATCGCAAACCTCCTGGATCAACTTGCTCGAGGCAGTCTCAAATACCTCGCAGCCTGTTGAAAAAGATCCTCTGGGGTGCCACCCTCCGGCCGAGTACGTTCCGGCTACTCATGGAGCGGGCGGCTGGAGACCTGCGCATCAACCGTCAAAACTGGTGAAACTGGTGACCAACGGGGCCACGAGTTGCCCATCGGTCCCCAGCGCTTGCCCCAGCCCCGCTTGGCGAGGTAGCGCTTCAGGTTCTGCCCAGCCGCGATCTGCACGCCTTCGACACTCACGTCTGCCGCAGCGTGGGGACGCGCTCGATCTCCTGATGCCGGTCGAGACGCCAGATCATTATGATGCTGTAACAGCCGCCGATGAGAACCGCGAACAGATAGACGACGTAAAGCCAGGTACCGGGCCGATGCCATTCGACCATCGTATGGAAGCGCGCCAGCGCCACGAGCTGGAGCAGACCAACGACGAGATAGGGGACGCTTCCGACGCGGCCGCGGATCCAGTCCTTCTCCTGAAGGAACCAGAATGAGGCGATCGCGATGGTGAGGAAGACGGTGCCGGTCGTCTGCGCTGTCAGGGTAGTCAGCTGCCAGGGCCAGAGCGAGAAGAGCCGATCCGAAACCATGAACAGCGTCAGGCCGATGACGAGCGAGACGGCTGCATTGACACCCAGGAGCAGGCGGATCCAGAGGGGCACGGGCGCGATCCTGACAGGATCCCCACCTCGCGCACGAATTTGCAGGACGACAAACGCCAGGATCGCGAATGGGACGACCACGTAGACGGTGAGCCAGGCCCAGGCCGCGACACGCGGGCCAACATCGTGGCTATGGAAGTGGAACGGAGAGAGATGCATAAAGGTTGTGAGAGTGATGAACGGCACGAAGGTCAACACCGCAGCCATCGCAACACGCACGTTGGCCCAGGCCGACTCACGCATGGAAAACAGGAGTAATAGCGTACCGGCCCAGAACCCACCACCCAGGAAAGCAGCCGAGAGGGGATTTCCGATCGTCCAGGCGAAGTAGCGGTCGGTGCGATCGGCAAGCACGTAGAGTTGCACGCCCGCGATGCCAGCCAGGATGATCGACAGAGTAAAGACGGCGCGTGTAATGGGAAGAACCGGTTTCACCGCTGGGATGTCGGTCGTCATCGTCTCCTCGAATCACGCGACCCACCGTGCGAGACTTCCCAGGGCACGGATCGGCCCCGAACTACTCGCACCATGAGCCGATAACCAAACACTCCTGGACCAGGTAACCCACGATGAATACTATGCGTCTCTGAATCGGTTCGGCTAGTCTACTTCACCCGGTTTCTCTTTGAAAAGATCACCGGGAGTGCTGTTTGACACCGTAGCCTGAATTATTCATCACGCTCGGGAGCGGTCCATCTGGTACGGAAGTTGTGCGACTAATCAAGCACTTCGTGACCTGGTAGACACGGCAATCTGGGTTACATGAATGTCCGGGCCTCGACATAGCGCGGCTATCTTCAGACCGATCACCGGGTCGGGCAGATCGTGTCACATGCAAATGGGCCGTCGTCGTGACGGCCCATAATCCTATTTAGGCTAAGTTATGTCGAACAGGTCAATCAGCCGCGAACGCCGGAACCGGCATTACCTTCTGGATGTCCGGCTGGGCGAAGCGCAACAGCCGAAGCCCATTCATGACGACGAGGATCGTGCCGCCTTCGTGCGCGACAACGCCGACCGGAAGCGGAACCAACCCGACTACCGCACCCATCGAGAAGAAGACGATCACACTCAGCGCGAAAATCATGTTCTGGGTGATGATCTGGCGAGCCCGGCGGCTTAGCTCAACCGCATAGGGTAGCTTGGTCAGATCGTCCGACATCAGCACGACGTCGGCCGTCTCGAGCGCCACGTCGGTCCCGGCTGCGCCCATGGCAATACCGAGCGTCGCGGTCGCCAGCGCTGGGGCGTCATTGACACCATCACCAACCATCGCCACCTTCACGCCTGCCTGCTGTAGCTCACGAATGACGTCGAGCTTCTCTTCCGGCAGTAGACCTGCACGCCATTCATCGATGCCGACCTGTCGCGCGATGGCTCGCGCGGCCCGTTCGTTATCACCGGTCAGCAGAATCGTCTTTTTAACGCCGATGCGGTGCAGTTCCTGGATGACTGCCGGAGCGACTGGCCGGATCACGTCAGCCACGGCAATTACACCGAGCGGTTGATCGTCAGCCATCACGTACATCGTCGTCTCGCCATTTTCTCGGAAGGTATTGGCTTGATCGCTGAGCTTCTCCGGCAGCGCAACCCCTTCAACCTCAAAGAGAGCATCATTGCCAATTCGGATCATTCGACCCTGTACATTGGCACGGACGCCGCGCCCCGGCACCGACTGTAATCCGGAGATTTCACCCTCATCGATCAGGCTGCCAAATCCGTTGGACTCAGCATATTGGACGACCGCCGTGCCGAGGGGGTGTTCAGACAAACGCTCAACGGCTGCCGCGATCGAGAGCATCTCACGCTCTTCGACGCCTTCCCATGGAATGACTTCGGTCACGCGTGGACGGCCAAGCGTTAGCGTACCGGTCTTGTCGAAGGCGATTGCCGTAATCACGCCAGCGTTTTCCAGGTGAACTGCGCCTTTGAACAGGATGCCTTGCCGCGCGCCGTTCGCCAGTGCCGAGAGAATCGACGCCGGAGTCGAGATGACTAGCGAGCAAGGCGACGCGACGACCAGCAACGTCATGGCACGGTAAAACCACGAGTGAAACTCTCCGGTTCCAAAGAGAAGCATCGGTATAGTGAAGGTCAGCGTCGAGATACCCATCACTCCGATGGCATAGGCACCTTCGAAGCGATCGGTAAAACGCTGCGTTGCAGATTTCTGGCCACGTGCCTCTTCGACGATGCGGATGATCTTCGCCAGTGTGCTTTCGTGAGCCACACGTTCGACGCTCAGTCGCAGCAGTCCGTGCCCGTTAATCGTTCCAGCGAAGACATTGTCGCCGGTCCTTTTGCCGACGGGAATCGACTCACCGGTGATTGGCGACTGATCGACCGACGACTCACCACTGATGACCTGAGCATCAGCCGGGATCCGCTCGCTCGGCCGCACCATGACAACGTCACCGACCACCAGCTCCTCTACCGGGATACGGCGCTCTTGCCCGTCCCGAATCACGAGGGCGTCTTCCGGGCTGAGCTCCATCAAAGAGCGGATGGCCCTATGGGTACGACCAAGGGCGAAATGCTCGAGCGAGTTACCGAGTGAGAAGAGGAAGAGCAGAATGCCACCCTCAACCCAGCCACCGATAGTGGCCGCGCCAATAGCCGCCACGACCATCAGCAGGTCGACCTCGACGCTTCCGTGTCTCAGCGCCCGAATGGCGTCTCGCGTGGCAAACGTGCCGCCGGCGAGATAGGTCAGCACGTAGAACGCAATCTGGACATTGTGTGAGATCAGTCCAAGCGCCCCCAGGCCCCATCCGTTGATCAGGAAGATCGCGGTAACCGCGGCCATGACCATGAGCTTGTTTTCTTCCCACCAACCCTCTGCTTCTTCCGGTTCTTGCTTGGTGGGGGGCTCAGATTCGCTCGACCGCACGGAGACGCCCGACTCGCCGATCTCTCTCGAGATTTCTGGGAGCTGTTCACGGGTACCTACATACTCCACGCTCAGACTTCCACTGGGAGCGTTGGCGCTAGCCCAGATGATGTCGTCCCGTCCCTTGAGGCGCCGCTCTATGGCGACACCACATGAGCGACAGGACACACCGTCCATTCGTAGCGAGCAACGATGATAGCGTTCACCAAGCTGAGCCCCGACGCGCTCAGCAACGCGCTCGACCGCCTCCAGCGACACGATATTTGGGTCATACCTCACCTTGATAGCGCTCTGCTGGGTATCGAATTCAATTGCCCCGATACCTTTGTAGCCCGTCAGTGTCTGGAGCAACAACTCCGCACAATGCTCTTCATCGCCGTCTTCCAGCGTTATCGGGATTGTTCGTTCGCGCATTTCGCCTCACTATGTATCCGCTACGGAGATGTTCTTAGCTAGAGAAATCCGATTGAGAATGAGTCCTATTTCTATGGCAGCATACTGAACGTGCGCCCGCCTGTCAATGGGATTCCAAACATTAATGTTGACTAATTTTCTCGGGATAGACGCGGTTTTCAGACCAGCGGGCTCATCTGGCGCGGCAGTCCCCGATCGACGAGAATCCGTTCCTCCTTGACCACTCCAAGCAGCTTCAAAGGGCCCTGCAGGATCCGGAGATCGACCGGTGGATCTCCATCGACCACCAGCAGATCGCTATTTTGCCAATTGCGATTGTTCCGGCGATTCACCGATTATGTACACCTAAGTGCCGGCGCAGGACTCCTCTACCAGACACGCAGGCTTAGTCTTTGCGTGCCGTCATCCGTCTCACGGCTGTACTCGAAATCGCTCCCTGCGGCCGCGGATCCAAACACGTCAAGTACCCGATTCAGTTCCTCACGTGTCAGTCCAGCCGCTGCCAGAAGATCCTCATCACGGAGGGTTACCTCGAAGCGGTGCTCCACTTCATCACGAATGCGCTGACCCGGCAGGCTCCTGACGACGACTTCTGCTCCTTCTGGATTTACCGCTCGTGAGACAACCTCGCCGCCGATAGACTCGACGTTAAGCAGCAGTCCGAGAAGCGCGCTCTCGACTCCGCCACCAGGAACGCCCATTGACAGCCCGGCCAAGCGTTCGGTCCAGAACTGTGTCAGCCCGTCCACCGTACCCTCGCGTTCCCTCGTATAGGACATAGCTGCCCCCACCAGGGAAAGCGAGAGCAAGCGGCACCAGGCGAGCAGTTCATTCGGGGAGTAAGGTCGTTGCTGCAGCATCTTTCACATCCTCTCCATCGACTTTGAGACCGTTTCGTGACCAGACGTCACGAAAGTGCAGAACATCGGTTCCAATTCCCGTGAAATGTGGATAAGGTCGTACCACCTGTGGATAACATGCCATACCTGTGGAAAGACTTGTGTACAGCGATCGTTTCCTTTTGGATAACCACGTCAGTTGGGTGGGCAGCCTGGGGACAGGCCAGCATGTGACTATTAAGGCAAAGGACGATCACCTGAATTCATGTGGAGCTGTGGAGAAGTAACCCACATCCGAGGGACGGCGTTTTCCCTATTGAGAAGCGCTGCAGAACGACTTTTCCCCGTCTACACAGGCTCTACGACGACCGACGAATATACTTTAAAGAATAACTCTCTTAATACACAGTACGTATAGTGGCACCGCATCAGTAATAGATCGTTCGGGTGTGATGGTATGGGCGCACATCGCCTTGAAGGTCTTGACCGAGCTGCCAGAGCATCCAGTCGAGCTCAAAAGAGGCAAGGGGCATATCGAGTTGCTCCAGGGTTTGTCGGAGACTCTCGATGGCCCAGATCGTGGCTGCACGGATTTCAATCTCGAGGGGATCGCCGGCCGGGATTTCGATTTGAGCATCGAGAATACGTAGGAGTGTATCGTCATATTCAATGACGTTTAGCTGGTTGAGGACCTGGGGTACCTTATAGTCGGCGAACGCGGTGAGCTGGTGAAGATCGTTGAAGAATCCCAATCCGCGGCCGCCGAACGAGCCCGCGAGATCGCTGGCAAGAATCTGGGCGCGTTTGTAAAACCGGACCTCATGCCCCTGGTAGGTTGTGATGTCGTTGAAAGATGGGAACTCAGCAACGACCCGCTGCACGAGATTGATCGCACTTCCTTGAGCCTGGCGAATGAGGTGGCTGAATTGGCCGTGGTAGCGGTCGCAAAGCACGCGGCCGGCTTCACGCAGGTTCTCGACCCGTTGCGGCAGGAGTGGGATGGTATGCTCGCCAGCAAGAATGTTCCCAAGAGTCGGCTCATCGATTGAAGCCAGGAAGTCGGCTTCTATAAGCGGAACACCCTGCTGCATGGCGCGGGTAAGCGCAGCGGCGAGTGCCCAGTAACCGTTGTATCGTTGGCCTTCGTGGCTGACGATCCAGCGTGGCTCACCCCAGAAGCAGAAGTTGAGCGCGTCCAGAATGAAGATGAAATTGGCAGTCTCGTCCGCGTCACCACTCCAGTGAAGCTGATAGTCCCAGCCAACCGGAGTGAAATGGTTACGAGAGATTCTTTGGGCCAGCAACTCGACCGCCTGGAAATCGATACTGACTGATCGTGCCTGATTAATAACCGGTAACGTGCTGCTAAGAACGCCGAGTGGATCTGGTTTATCTGGGAGCGTCAGCATATGAAAGTCCTCGAGGTGCGACCGTCGCGAGATGTTGCAACGAGCATAGCAGATGCAGGATTTATGTCGGTGCGCTAAGAGCAGGTACTGACAGGTTCCATCGAGGGGATAGAGGATGGTAGACAACAGTAAGATCGAGCAGTTCATCCGGCGCATGCCGAAGACTGAACTTCATATTCACCTCGAGGGATCGGTGCGGCCGCGGACGCTGCTCGAACTGGCTGAACGCCACGGGATTGTCTTGCCTGCCAAAGATGAAGCAGAGCTACAGCGGTTTTATTCTTTCCGTGACTTTGACCACTTCATCGAGATCTACATTCAGGTGAGTCAATGCCTGCGCACGTCAGAAGACTTCGCCTTGATCACACAGGAGTTGGGTGAAGAGGCGGCTCAACAGAACATCCGCTACATGGAGGTAACGGTCAGTCCTGGGCCGCACGTCAGACGCGGAAAACTCACCTACGACGAGTTTCACCAAGGCATCATGGCCGGGGCGCGGGAAGCGCGCGCACGATGGGGTGTCGAAATGCGCTTCGTTGTGGATATCGTGCGGGACGCCGGGGTTGAAACGAGCTGGGCCGCCGCGCGCTACGCCGCTAAGGTTGTCGGTGATGGAATCGTTGGAATCGGGCTCGGTGGCATTGAGGCCGGCTTCCCACCGGAAGATTATGTCGACATGTTCGACTATGGTCGAGCGGCAGGATTACGTAGTACCCCGCATGCCGGCGAATCGGTGGGGCCGATGAGCATCTGGGGAGCGATCGACTCACTCAAGGCGGAACGGATCGGCCACGGGATCCGCGCTATCGATGATCCGCTTCTGGTTGACGAGCTCAGAGAACGCCAGATCACGCTCGAAGTCTGCCCTACGAGCAATGTTTGCACCGGCGTGGTGAGATCCCTCACTGAACATCCGATACGTCAGCTATTCGAGGCCGGAGTGCCGGTCACGGTAAATAGCGACGACCCGCCAATGTTCGGTACGACGTTGCTCGATGAGCAGCTACTTCTTGCCAATAAGTTCGAATTCAGCATTGCCGATATCGAACGTATCAATTTACAGGGAATCAACGCCTCCTTCTTGCCGGAAGCTGACCGACGCCAGCTCGACACCGAGTTCCGCGCTGAGTACGCGCGACTGCGGCACGAGCTGGGGATGGATTAAGACCTCGATCGATCAGGTTGGCTAGATTGTGAGTTTCTCCGTGGAACCCGCGCTTCTGGTCGATCCATAACGCGAAGGGCTGGGGCAGCTAGGATCATCGCTGGCATCAAAAGTGAAAGTGCTGCTACTGAAACGAGCGCGCTGGTGAGACTGAAGATTTGAATGAGGTAGCCGGCGAGAATTACGCCGAGCGGCGTCGCCAGTCGGTGGAGGGCGAAAAGAGCGCCGAAGACGCGACCTCGCAGAGGAGCGGGCACACGCTCCTGGTAGACGGTGAAGGTGAGCGGGCCGATGATCCCAAAGGCTATGCCGTCTAGGACAAGAGTAATCGCACTGAGGGTGAGTCCAGGGGTCGCCGCCAGCGCTGCCAACGCCAGGAATGAAATGCTGAAAGCCGTAATGAGCGCTGGGCGCCTTGGCCAGCGGTGCCCAACCAAGCCGAAAACGACTGTGCCCACCAGCGCACCACCACCGTCGGCCGCGATCAGAACACCGAGCGCGATCGAGCTATCGAAGATGCGCTGTGCGACGACCGGGAGCAGCACCGCCATCAGTGCCGCACCAACTAAATTGACATAAGATGCTATAAGAGCAAGTGACCGGATGATTCGGTCGGCTTGAATAAACTGGATGCCTTCGCGCACCGCCTCAATGTACCGTCTTTCGGGCTGTGCTGTCTGGGGAACTGATGTCGGTGTGAGTGTGGCGACCATGATGGCCGAGAGTCCAAAGCTCACGGCATCGACCCACAGGACATTGCGTGCGGAAATCGTGGCAATCAGGAGACCGGCGAGGAGCGGTCCGCCGAGTGAGGCGAAGTTCCTGATTCCCTCATTCAATGAGGTGGCACGTTCGAGCCGCATCTGAGCCAGTTCAGCAAGATCGGGAAGCATGCTGCCCCGTGCCGTTGAGCCTGGAGTATTGAACATCGCGACACAGAGGATGAGAAGCAGGAGTTCCCAGAAGGCGAGACCGAAGACGTGATCGAAAAGCGGGATGAGCGCAATGGAGATTCCGCTGGCACAGTCGGCGAGAACGCTCGAACGGCGAAAGCCAATCCGGTCAACAAGCGCTCCGCCCAAAAAGGAGGAGAGGATGATTCCAGCCGCCTCGATTGCCCCGGCCAGCCCAACACGTGCTGGACTACCAGTTGTTTGCAGCACATACCAGGGCAACGCCAGAAGAGCCAACTGATTCCCGGTCAAGGAGACTACGTTGGCACTCATCAACGCATAGATCGGAGTTCGGCTGATCCGCTTCGAGCGTACCGTGATATTCCCTCAGCTCTTTTGACCGTGCCCGGTCGCGCCGTTGACTTTGAATCACAGCAGGCTAATTGGGAGTATTAGGCTACCAGGGCAGCTTGAGTGGACCGACACACAATTCTTATACTGTAACCTACTTGTATTGTGCCTGGCGGTCGGCGGAAACCCACCAGGCGGTATGAAGGCTCCGAATGTTCTTCTTTGGCGACGTGAGAGACGCATGCCGCACATAATGTCGAGAGAAGCGAGGTTGCAATGGCCGTCCGTCCACTGACTGAGGCAGTCCAGCAAGCAGAAGAAGCGATCAGCGGAGGAAATTATCAGCTTGCGGTGGAAACCTGCCGCCGTGTGCTGGGACAGTTTCCGGAATTCGCTACGGCGCACAGATTATTAGCAGAAGCATATCTTGAAGAGGGAGATGTTGCTGCGGCTGAGCGCGCGTTCAATGAGACGTTGCAGCGTGACCCCCAAAGCGCGGCTGCGTTTGCCGGGCTGGCAACGATTGCTGATGGCCGCGGTGATAGCAATGGTGCGCTCGCCTATGCGCAAGCTGCCTGGGAGATCATGCCGCAAAGGGAAGATCTGCGAGATCGTGTCACCCTGCTGTCGGAGAGTCTTTTTGGCAAGGGAGGTCGCCTCCACCTAACTCGTGCGGCGCTGACCTCGCTGCATTTCCGTGCCGGTCGCTGGTCGCGCGCGGCAGCTGAAGCCGCCTCGGTTCTAGCCGAGCACCCAATGCGCGTGGACGTACAACTCCGAATGGCCGAAGCCTTGTGGCGTCGCGGTAGTCTTCCTGCCGCAGCCAAAGCCTGCCGTGCTGTGCTTGACTCTTCTCCGTCAGCCGTGATGGCGTTATTGATGCTGGCGGATATAGAGCGGCGTCAGGGCAATCAGGAAACGGCGACGCAGCTGCTTGATCGTGCCCGCACAATCGATCCGGATGGGGTTCGCGCGGCCGACCTTGTCACCATTGGCGAGAACGATCTGGCTGACTTCATTTTGCCTGCGAGAATCGCAGAGTTCGACGACTCAGCGGAACTGACTACCGAGGTCGAGCGTCCTCGCATCGCTCCCGCTCCCGACTTTAGCTGGACACAACCGGTTGAAGAGGAGAAACCGGCGGAAGTTGACCGTCTCGTGGCGGAAACCTCAGTAGCGCCGGAGACAGTTGAGGCGTCTGCAGCAGCTCATGAGGGCGGATTCGATGTGAGCCTGCCAGATGATGCTGAAA
Organism: uncultured Chloroflexia bacterium; assembly: GCA_963785465.1. GTDB lineage: Bacteria > Chloroflexota > Chloroflexia > Thermomicrobiales > Thermomicrobiaceae > CALAGB01. Next base: position 106,861 of record CAWAVM010000014.1, read on the forward strand.
TTGATGCAGCGCGGCCAACGGATGAGCGCCCACACGGTTACACGTCGATGTTGGAGTCACTACAGGATGAGGGCTTGAAGCCCTTCCGGCTCGATGGTGACGAAAGCGATGACTCGGATGAAGGGTTCGCCCCGGCTGCGGAAGCTACCAGTGCTGAAGAAGTCTTTGGTTTTGTGAGTGATGAAGAAATCGACGCAGCGCGCCCGCCGGATGAGCGCCCACACGGTTACACGTCACTTCTCAACTCGCTTGATGAAAGCGGACTCTCCCCGTTTGAAGTGGAAGGGGAATCCGGTTATCCGACCGAACCAGCTGTGCCGACCGAGTCGGTCGCTGAAGTTAAGTTGCCGACCGCGGCGCCGGAATCGGTCGATTACGGAACTGATCTAACCGCTGGGTGGGACGACATCGATGCTGAGATTGAGCGTGCAACGCCTCCCGACGAGGCCTCCCTAAAAGACTACACTGGGCAACTGCGTGATCTCGATGAAATCGGAATTCAACCCTTCTCCTTGGAGACGGTCCACGACGAAGGAAATGATGAAGCGGATTTCGCGGATGAGATCGATCTCGATGCATCGTATGGAGATGATCTAGCCTTCCTGGACGCCGCACCCGTGACCGAAGGCGAGCGGCCGGATCGGAACATGTCAATGTCGGTTGACGTCGATCTGACCGACGGTTGGGCCAGTATCGACGAAGAAATCCAGAACGCGATTCCCACCGAAACTCCGCCGGGCTATACCGATGAACTGAACGAGCTCACCGAGAGTGGTGTCGAGCCATTCTTCGTTGAGGCGGACGAGTTCGACCTCGACGAAGAAGTTGAAACCGAGGAATTAGCGGCCGAGTCCGGCGATGACAGAGTACCGGATGATCTCGCCGTTGGTATCGACCTCTGGACGTTCGAGGACGAGCCCGACACGGTTGTTTCTAACATTAATACCGGCGCCGCTCAGGTCGAGACTGAAGCTGTCTCCGATGCGGACCTGTTTGATTTCGCCGATGCCGAGAGTGGCGACGAATCCCCATTCGAAATGGTTGAAGAGTCGCAGCCGGCTGAACTAGTTGCCGCCGCACCGGTTGATGAGCCGATTGAAGTGGTTGAAGAGTTGTTGCCAGCGGAATTAGCTGCCGCTGTACCGGTCGATGAACTTGTGGATGAGCAGATCATGATGAGCGAGCCGCGGGCGGCCTCGTTGGTCGAGACCAACCTGGTCGAGCCAGTCGTGGAAGATCTCCCGGTGGAGTCTGCTGTCTCGCCTGTGGCCGACAAATGGCCGGAAGAGGCCATACGAGCGGCTATCGCACATCTTGGAGTCGACGCGCTGCTCTTTGACCGCGTTCGCGGAGCCAAGGCCCAGCTGGTCGAATCTGGCCAAATTCAGGGTGATCAGCTGCTTCCGGGTGTCGAGCCACCAGGCCCGTCGCTCGAGATGCTAGAGCAGATGGTTCAGGAGAACGCTGAAGATCAGGATCTGCGGCGACAGTTCGCGGAAGCGCTCCTCGGAGTCGAGGAGTTTGAGCGCGCCTTCTCCGAATACCAGTGGATGTTCCGGGAGCGACTGAGCTTCGACGATCAGGATCTGAGCAATCTGAACCAGGTCACTGATCGTGGCGGAGACCAGCAGGTGGCGGGTCACCGCCTTCTGGGAGCGATCTACCGGAGATCGGGGAATTTCGGCCTGTCTGCACACCATTATCAGTTATCGCTCTCGGGTTACCGTGGTAACACAGGGAAAGAGGCCTAGATGGAAGAGCAACTTCTCTCGCTGCTGAATTATCAGGATGTCCTGGGCGCGGTTGCCAGTACGCACGATGGGCTGGTTGTGGCGTCGTCTGGACTCGAGATGTTGGACGCAGAGATGGTCGCGGCCGCTGCCTCAGCCCTAGTGTCCGGCGCTGGCGGCGATGATCCGGCGCTGGCGATCGACTTGGACGGGGGTTCGTTGTTTCTGACACGAGGCGAAGAGCTGATGCTGGTGGTGTTGGCTGAGGGCTCAGTGGCACAAGATCCACTCGCGAACGTGATGCTGGAATCAGTTGCCGCAATCGACTCAGAACTCGCGGGTGACGGGGTATAAATCAAACAGTAAGGCTGTGGTAGGCTTCGGACCGCTGGCCGTTTGGCTAGCGGTCTTGCTGTTAAAGATGTCGATCGTAGAGGAGTTGGTGTGGAGCGGACGCTCATCATTGTCAAGCCAGATGGCGTGCAACGCGGACTGATCGGTGAAGTTCTTGGCCGGTTCGAACGTCGTGGTCTGAAGATTGTTGGTCTGAAGATGATGCAGATTTCTGGTGAGCTAGCGCGGCGTCATTATGGCGTGCATGAAGGCAAGCCGTTTTTTGCGGGTTTGGTTGATTTCATCACGTCGTCGCCGGTCGTGGTTGGGGTGCTCGAAGGGCCGAACGCCATCGAGATCACACGTTCCACCGTTGGTGCGACAAACCCGGGAACCGCGATTCCCGGCACAATCCGTGCCGATTTTGGTTTGACTATCGGGCGTAACCTGATTCACGCCTCGGACGGTGCTGAGACCGCTCGGCATGAGATCGAACTGTTCTTTAGTTCTGAAGAACTGGTGACCTACGAGCGTGCCATCGACGCGTGGCTAATCGAAGACTAATGACGTTTCACGTGAAACGTTGCTCGGCCCGTCCGGACGTTTCACGTGAAACATTGAGTCCCCAAAGCAGAGCTATCTTATAGATCAAGATCAGATCTCGAGTTTACCTCTCACGGCATACCCACGTTCATCGCTCTCGTTCCGTCCGGAGGTCACCAACTGGACGATATTCAGGAACTCAAGTCTCGTCTCTCACACGTCCTCTGGATCGGTGGCCCACCCGATTGCGGCAAGACTTCAGTTGCCGATCGGCTCGCGACTAAATGCGGCCTGCAGGTTTATCACTTCGACCATCACGAGCCTGCCCATTTTAGCCGCGCTGATCCACACCACACCCCTGCACTGTATCAGGCTCACCCCGATCGCCTAACAACCGAAAAACGTTGGCTTGGGTCGTCTCCGCAGGTGATGGCGGATGAGACGATCGCGTGCTGGACCGAACGTTTCTCGATGGCCATCGACGATATTCTCGCGATGTCGTCGACCACTGGAATCGTTGCCGAGGGGCCCGGCTTCTTTCCGGAATGTCTCGGGCCAATCTTGTCCGATTCAGCTCAGGCAATCTGGCTTGTTCCATCCACCGATTTCAAAATTGCCTCGGCCATCCGTCGCAACAAACCAGGCAATCGCGGGGAGACCTCAGATCCCGAGCGAGCACAGCGGAATCTGATCGAACGGGATCTGCGAATGGGAGAGCATATCCGTCGTAAAGCTCAACAGCGCGGGCTCATGATTGTTGAAGTGAATCAATCGAAGAGCCTAGAGCACGTGTCACAGACTGTGGAGGAGCATTTTGGGATCTGGCTTCAGTTGGCGGCGCAAGGCCACTAGCTTGTAGCCGTAGCGCTGAAAAGTCGAACTGGAGTCAAGCAAGGACACGATCAAAGACGTGCCCAGGCTTGGAGTGACAGAGAACCCGTCGAGATGCGCTAGCTGTCGGTGTGGTGGATCAGCAATGGCTGCATGTTCCAGTGCGAGAGAAGCTCTGCCAGTAAATTCCGCAGCTGTTGACTCGTCAACGTCTCGGGAACCGGTCGTACCCCTCCGAACGGAAGTCCAGAGAACTTCTCCTTGTTGGCGCTCGAGCGGACGTCATTCCGCCAGCCGACCATGTTGATCTGAGCGAAGATCTGCTGTCCGTCGGTCATAAAATAGAGGCCGTAGGCAGGATCGAGCATGATCCCAAAGTAGCCACCAAAGTCAACATCATTCATGATGACCGGATAGCCCGGCCCGGTTCGCGTCTCATACTCTTTGGCGACTTCCTGCAGCATCGGGAGAATCCGATCCCGCAACCGTCGCAAGGCTGCGACCCCGTTCATCTCAGCTGATTCCGCGCTCATTCCGTCTATTCTCTCCTGATCGGTCGCTTTAGCCGGCCGAACGATGTATCAAAAAGCCTGGGTCAGTCGCCACTCTCAGGGCGCATCCGTCTGCGGGACCGAGGGATATTGGCATTGCCTCCCCTGGTTGACAGACCAAAGATACGAAAGCCGACTCCAACCGCGGGTCCCACCACGAGAGCGAAGATGATCGTGCCGATACCGAATGCTCCGCCGAGAATGATGCCTATGATAACGACAACCACCTCGATCATCCAACGATTCACGTGCACCGGTAGTCCGGTAATCTCCGTCAGCGCCAGCATGAATGAGTCACGTGGCCCGGCTCCCAGTCCACTACTAATATACATGCCCGAGGCGAGTCCGATCACCACCACGGCACCAACCAGCATCAAGAAGCGAAGCGGGTAGGGGCCGGCCTTATCGACAAGCCCGGTACCGAGAATCACGTCGACGAAAAAACCGACCAGGATCATATTCAAGACAGTGCCGATCCCCGGCGCGATGCCGACGACCCAACTTACCAGGAGCATGACGAGACCCGTGATTTGGGTTGCCTGACCGATGGTGATCGGGGTCCGGCGCGAGATTCCGTCGCTCAGCACGGTCCAGGAGTTCGCGCCCAGGTTGCTCTGCAGGCTCAGCACTACTGCCACCGCGAAGAAGAAGAGGCCGCCGATCAGGATCGTGAGGCGGCCAGCCAAGTTCAGCCAGGTCGACACGTCCCATCGCCGGATGTCGCGCAGCCGAATCTCAGCCCGTCTATTCTGCGTCTTGGCTGCGGAAGTGCGCGATCCCGTCATCGAGCCAGTATCCCACCGTTGGTTCCGGGCGGGAGCCACCACCCACCAGTTCGGGCCCGCCGCACTATACCACGCACCGTCACGTCACTCGTCACCGAGCGATAGACAGACATCTAGCGTAGCAACGCGCCCAAGCTCATACTTGATACGTTGAAAACGGCGAAAGCTCGAACGCTGCGCAACGAGAAGGTGATGCTACCGTTCCCGAATGAGAGGAAATAACGAATATGAAGGAACAGAAAGACGAAATCGCAAACGTTATCGCTCCGCCACCGATGATTTATGGCGGCGCGCTAGGTCTCGGGGTCATCCTGCACTTGCTCTTTCCGCTGCGCTTCATGCAGGATCATTCCAGGTCCGTTCGGCGGCCCCTTGGCATCGCTCTCATTGCCGCGGGTCTCGTTCCGGCCCTGTGGGCCGCTCTTACCATGTTCCGCCAGGGGAACAATCCGGAGCCAAGCCATCCGGTTACCTCACTGGTTGTCGATGGACCATTCCGTATCAGTCGCAACCCGATCTATCTCTCGATGACGACCAGCTATCTGGGTGCGGGCATCCTCTTCGGCACATTCTGGCACGTGCTCTTGTTGCCAGCGTTGCTGACGATAATGCGCCGCGGCGTCGTGGAACGGGAAGAGGCATATCTTGCCCAGCGTTTCGGTGAAGACTATGACACCTATCAGGCTAGCGTGCGTCGTTGGATTTAGATCGCGCGATCTCGAGTGTTCGGATCACCGCGCCGATTAACTCGGATACGCCCTGTCGCTAGCGCCGAGTGGAGTAGGGCAACCCGGCTTGAATCTGCCGTTCAGAAGTTGGACGGACCAGATAATGGAGGGTGATCGCTCCAAGGGTGATCTGATCGCCATCACGCAGAATAGCTGACCGGACCGGACTCCCGTTGATGCGTGTTCCATTTCGGCTTTCGCGATCGATCAGTTCATGGCGACCGTCCGGGCGCAGGGTGATTTCAGCGTGGTAAGCCGAGACGGTTGGGTGATCGAGAACCACATCGTTGTTCGGGTAACGACCAATTCGGACACGTGGCTGGTTCAGTGCCACGCTCTTCCCGGCAACAATGAGCCGCGGAGTATTGTCCTCACCACGTGGAATAAACTCGAGCCGAATGATGCGTTCCCAGAACCCATCCATCACATCGACGACTTCGGGGGCATACAGCGCGACCGGCGCCGCCAATACGAAAAAGAAGGCCGCACCGGAGACAAAGCCGATCGGATCGGCCTCTTCAACCAGGGCACGACGATAGAGCCAGGCGAGTTCGCCAGCCCAGACGATGAGTCCGAGAACTATGATGACGATAAGGAGCGACTGCCCGCTCATTCCCATCCCCTTCCTGCCGGTGAAGGGCAGTATAACGTCAATTGTAACGATCGTCGCGTACTCGTGACCGCCTGGCAACGGTCGATGTACAGACTTTCAGCACCAGTATGCTTGAGCACGAAGCCCTGAACGAGGAAGGAATGCCACTTTGGACGACCGAGAACGGGCGGAGATACTCGCCGAAGTCCTGCGGGAGCGAATGCCATCGATCCGATACATCGTCGACGAATGGAGCGTGCCGGAGTCTGATGCAGTCAACTATGCCCAGCTCAAAGACCTTATTTGGCAGGCCGCTGCTCCGCTCGGACTGTCGATGCTGGGCTTCAGCGTCTCGGAACGAGCGCGCCAGACCGATCCGGGAGATATCGATGTCCTTGAGACACAGGCACTCTTCGCTCAGGCTGGAGAGGACTTTGGTGCAATGCTGGAGAGATTCCTCTCCGTCGCCAGTGGACTTCGCTTCTAACCCTGTTTTGCCGGGAAACCGAAGTCATCGTCGTCCTGATCGCAACGTTCAACCAGGACGCGGATCGAGGAGATGACCCCCTGGCCGTTGGCGGGGGTCGCTTCGAGACGGCGAATGGTTCGCAGAAATTCCTGCGCCACAAGCTCTCCCCGCTGGTGGTAGGGAGCATTCGAGGCGTTGTCCCAAGCATCTGCCAGGCAGACGAGGAGCGTTCGTGCATGCTGCGGAATAAGCTCATTCGCGATCATGGCTAGAGTCGCACGTGACGCCTCATCCGCCTTCGCATGTCCGATGAATGTCACCGAGAGACCAAAGATCGCAGGTACCCCTATATCGGCCGGAACCCGCCCAACGAGCAGGCGCAAAAGCTCGCGCTGATCCAATCGCACGATATCCCAAAGGATAGGTGAATAGCGAAGAAAGGCACGGCGATAGTCCGCTTCGTCGGCCGGGCCGTTAAAGTAGGCCGCCCATTGCCGGGCGCGCTCGTCGCGCAATTCAGCGGTGGTGGGAAGCTGAGCGGGTTTTTCCTGCCGCGGCCGGCCCGGGATCGGCACAGTCGACGTCCTGCTCTCATCGGATCGGGTCAAAGACGAGATCGACTAAAACTTTGCCGCATAACGATAACAGACCGGTAGCAGCGATGCCGCCGCGTCGTGTTGGTGATTCGCTGCTGAAGGAGGAAGTCCTGCGTACCGGTTTTTCGGGGATCAACAGTATCCTCAGGCGACTCAGTCACACGTCCATAACCGGAATGTGGCGCCACTGCAAAACGGGGAACTCAGACCGGCTCTTCGAGAAGTGCAGACTGATCGACATGAACTGCCCGACGAACCAGCTGCAGGCCCAGGCTCAACGGAATGATCAACAATAATCCGGCGATCAGCGGGATCGAGGGTTTGATCTCATACAGCCAACCCGCCACGAACGGCGCTAGGGCGAAACCAGTGCCCCCCATGATCTCGGCTAACGCGAATGCGCGCTGCCGGTGGCGCTCGTCCACGATCTCGCCGAATGCGGCTGAGAAGAGTGACCAGGCAACGGGGTAACCTCCCCGCAGTATGTACGCTAGGGCGAAGAGAATGATCGAGTTCCCGACGACCAGGATTCCCAGCATGCCACCCACGGCCGCGATCGCCAGCCCGATCGCCATCAATGGCTGATCGAATGGGCGCACCCGAGTTGTCATCAGCCACAACCCAATGCTGCCAATCGCCGAGGCCGAGCCGAGCACACCGATCGTTCCGGTGCTCATTCCACGAACATCCTGTAAGAAGTTCGGGGTAAGCGTGACGCCAAGAGTAAGCGTGAAGATCGTCGCCATTTCGAGCAGGCAGAGGAGCAGAATAGGGCGCTGACCCAGAGTCGAACGGTAGGTGAGAGGCGGACCGGAATGCCGGCGCACCTCGCGCGGGCTGATGGTTGAAAAGGTGACAACCGCCGCCCCGGTGAAGGCCGCCGCTACGAAAAAGATCGCCCGTAGCCCGATGAAGTCAGCGACGAGACCGCCAATTGCTGGGGTAACCAGCAACGCAATGGCAGGTCCAACCGTGTAGATCAGCGTGTAGGCTCGCGTTCGCTGTCGGCCTGGGCCGGCAGCTTCAGCGATAACACTTGAGATGCTCGGGAACGCGATGTTTCCGACCGCCATGATCATGCCCATCGGAATAAGCTGCCACCAGCTCTGGGCCACCCCATAAAGAAACATGCTCGCCGCAGTCATCGACCGGGCGGCAACAATCAGTTGGCGAGGGGGTATTCGATCACCAGCGATGCCGCTCGGCATCAGAGCGAAGAGGCGCAGCACTCCCATCAGGCCCAGGACGATGCCGATCTGAGCTGGATTCGCGCCCAACGCCGCAACATAGAGAGGCCAGAGCGTCTGGTAGACGCCGAAAGCACCCTCGTTGAACGACATGGCCACGAAGATTCGGGTGTTGTCCCGACTCAGTCCCAGGTTTGGCTTCTTCACCTACTCTGTCCCCACCACGCGCCGACCAGACGCGATAGTATAGCGGGTGTTCAGTGGCAATGCTGTGTTTGTTAGCCAAAGTGTGAATTCAAGGCACAGCCACGTAATTGGCTCTGGTCGGGCGGCGCCTGACGGGTCATAATGTCTCCTGTTCGAGACCGTACGAAAGGGAAATGAGGGGCCTGATGATTGACCTCGTAAGTGATACCGCTACCCGGCCATCGGCGGAGATGCGCCGCTACATGGCCGATGCTCCAGTCGGGGACGAGCAAATTCGAGAGGATCCGACGGTTAATCGTCTGCAGGAGATGGTTGCCGAGCTTTGTGGAAAAGAAGAGGCGCTCTTCTTGCCTTCGGGCACAATGTGTAATGCGATCGGCATTAAGATTCACACCCAGGCTGGCGATCGCATCGTTTTGGAGCGATACGCGCATCCCTTCACGTCGGAAGCAGGCGGACCCGGGCTGCTATGTGGCGTCATGACCACGTTGATCGACGGAGACCGGGGAGTTTACACTGCCGAGCAGCTCGCCGAGGTTATGCCGGCCTACTCTTACCACTCGGCACCGACTACTCTCGTGCTGTTGGAGAACACCCATAACCGCGGGAGTGGAAAAATCTGGCCGCTTGATGGCGTCAATGCGGTGGCCGAGACGGCGCACGAGCTAGGTGCCAAGACCCACATGGATGGCGCTCGATTGCTGAATGCGGTCGTCGCGAGCGGTATCCCGGCCAGTGACTGGGCGGCGAACATGGATACTGTCTGGATCGATCTCTCGAAAGGACTGGGAGCGCCGGTTGGTGGCGTTCTGGCCGGCGATCACGAGACCATGGAGCGGGCACGACGCTACAAGCACATGTTCGGCGGTGCCATGCGGCAGGCCGGCATCATTGCCGCGGCTGGGGTCTACGCGCTCGAGCACAACTTCGATCGCCTGGCGGAAGATCACGAGAACGCCAAACTGTTGGCGCGCGGGCTGGCGGACCTCCCTGGGGTTGGCATCGACCCGGATGACATCGAGACTAATCTGGTCTATTTCGATGTCGTCGACACCGGTAAGACGGCGGCTGAAATTACGGCGGCGATGAAAGAGAAGGGCGTGCGGATGGGTGCCACCGGCAAGCATCGCATTCGTGCCGTCACTCACCTCGACGTTTCGCGTGCGGAGATCGAGCAGGCGATTCAGACAGTGGCGGAAGTCGTGGTCGGTCGCGGGTAAACTGCCTCGATTCAATCATCAAATTGCGTTGTATTGACATAAACGTCCGGTATTCATTGCCGGGCGTTTATGGTACCGCTCACCGTCGCGGTTCGGCTTCGATGCTCGTATCTGCGTCAGATTTGAGATCGTTTGGGATCGTATCCAGCGATCGCAATATTGGATTCGCCACCACGCCTACGGTAACAAGCGCAAAACTTGCGGCGATCAGAATCAAGTTGACGCGCAAGCCTGCGAACTGGATCAGGATGCCGGAGACCAGCATGCCGAGCGGCATAGCGATCCAGGCGATCGCGGTAATCATTCCAAACGTTCGACCACGCATTTCAGCGGGCGTGTGTTCCTGAAAGATGGTCATCAGGAGAGGGTTGATCGGCCCAGATGCGATGCCGGTCACCACCAGGGCGGCTGTGGTGATTACCAGGTTTGGCGTCATTGCCAGAACCCAGGATGGGATCATCGCTAAGAAGAACGCGCTCACGAAGGTCAGATGTCGTGACAGACGATGGCCGACAGCGCCGTAGACTACGGTACCGGCCAGAGCACCGGCGCCGAAACCCGCCAGCATGATCCCCAGATCGACCGAACTACCGAAGATCTCTCGAGCGTAGACGGGGAGGATCACGTCGAAAAGTGGAGCGGTCAGAAAATTGACGACCGCGACGATGACCAGCATGGTGAGAATCAATTGATGTTGCCGGACGAAGCGAAAAGACTCGGTGAGCTGGGAGAAATAACCTTCCGCTTCTTCTCCAACCGGTTTGGCGGCGGGAGAAGGGATCGCGATCACGATCGCGATGGCGGAGAAGGCGAAGGTTGCGGCATCAACCCAGAGGACGTCGCCCGCCGATAAGAGCGCGATGAGAATCCCGGCAAGCGGAGGGCCAAAAAGAAGGGAACCACGCTCGATCCCAACGTAAACGGCATTGGCCCGTTCCAGCGGGATTTGTGCCATCTCCGCAAGATCTGGGAGGAGGCTCTGACGGGCCGTACTGCCCGGAGCGTCGAACAGCGAGCCAAGAAATACCAGCAGCATTAGTTCCCAGAAATGGATCCCGATAGTTCGGTTCAAAAGCGGAATCATGGCGACGGCGAGTCCACTGGCTAAATCAGCCAGGATACTCATGCGCCGGAAGCCGGTCCGGTCAACGATCGTGCCTCCGAAGATTCCGGCAATAATCGCGGGAAGCACGGTCATTGCTGCGACAATACCCGTCTTGGATGCGCTGCCAGTCGTTTGCAGCACGAACCAGGGGACGGCTACCATCGTCAGCACATTCCCAATATTTGACACGGCGTTCGCGGCAAATAGTGCCCAAAGGGGTGTTCGGCTCGCCGCAATTCTCGTAGATGCCATACGGTCTTCTCGCTGATGAGCGTAGTCCGACGAAAGCTGTGTGGATGGCAGGGAGATGATCCTGACGCCGGGTAGTCTACATGTCTGCGGCACCGCAACGGTCAATAGTGACGCATGCATGCCGCGCGACTAAAGGCTACTGGCTGATGTTTCGATAGGCAAGTGCATGATGACGTTCGCCGTTAAACAAGAACAGGCAGTCGACTCGCAGTGCCGACCGCCCATTGCGTCCTCGGAAGAATGATTAGGTTACTCTAGGGTGCGCGAACCTCAACCAAGTTGTTCTGATCGAGCTTCAGCGCCTGGAACGTGTTCCACGAGACTTCGATTACCCAATGTGCCTGCCAGCTTGCGAGGTCTTGTGAGGCAACCGTGTCTCCCACGGTGCACCAGATCGTAACCCCGTTCGCGGTGAGTTGGATGCGCTGCCCAGGGATATAGCCTGGGTGAACGCAGTAGTAGCCGTTCGGATCGATTGACCATCCGGCGGCGGCTTGGCCCCAACTCGAGTAGTTTCGGAGCGTCTTTTCCCACCAGGCAGTCGAATAGCTCGACGAGTAGTAGGCAGCATGCCCGACACCGAGCGTGGTTAGCTGCTGGCTGGCAAGCGTCACCAGCGGCTGATTCAGGTCTGAGATGAGCGTACCTTGCGTCTTCAATACGCTATTGACGAAGTCATTGAGCGCGGCGTTCGACCAATCGGGATTGGGCGAACCGGTGAAGTATTGTGCTAACACCGCGCGCCAATCGCTGTTTCCTTGGTGCAGCTCGGCAAGTTTCTGCGCCGCGATGTCGGCGTTAACCAGTGGATCAAGCGGGTATGCCTGCTGTCCGAGGAACTCGCTACGGACCCCGAAGAACCCTTGTCGACCATCCGCCGACTGGAAGAGCGGATCGTAGCCGCTCGAGACCTTGGCCACGGCTGCCAGCAGATAGGGATCGATACTGTACTGAGCAGCCTTGTTTGAAATGATCTCGCCAAACGGAATCTGGCTCGCGAGCGGATAGAGATTCGGATCACTCGGCTCGGTCAGTCCGTGCCAGGCACGGTACTGGAGTCCGACATTCGCCGATTCGACCTGCCAGGCTGGCGGGTTATCTGGTGTATAGGTCAGAATTCGCCGCTCGAAGGCCTGCATCAAGACTCGCGTTTGTTTCCCGCCGACCATCGAGTCAACCCAGAACGGCTCCGTCAGCGGATGCCCGACAAGATACTGTTGGGCAACCGGCTGCGCGGCAAGCCAGTTCTCAAACAGCTTCGGAATATTGTGACCGATCTGGTCGTCATAGGCGGCCAGAACGACACTGCTGTTGGATACAGCGCTTGGTTGCACCGTGCCATCCGCACTTAGCAGAGCGGTGACGTTCTGTCCCACGAGATTCGGACTACGATTCGTGTAGATGCTCGTGCCGATCGACGCTACGGAGGCGAGCGATGCGAAGGTTGGCGACAGAGGATTGTTGGTGATGTCGCCAGTGACAGGAACCGATGCCGGTTCTGACTTGACGAACGAGTTGTCACCGACCTGGATCTGGCCGGCGATTAGATCGCGTACGAGCAGTCCGGCCGTGACATACCATTGAGATTGGGAATCCCCATTTGGATTGGAGATTTCCATACGGGCCTTATCGAAGTAGAAAACGGAACGATATCCGTTGGGAGACTCTTTGTATGGTTCGGTGGTCATCGCTCTCATGGCGGGACCCCAAACCCAAGTCCGACTCTGGCCGGATCTGGCCGCTGGTCCATCGGCACGTGCCCAAAGCTCTGCGACAGCCGTTGGTGCCGATTGTGGATCAAGACTCAGTTCATTCCCGAGGACGGTGGCTGGTGCCGCGAACATCGTCACAAGAGCAACGATGCCACCAAGCAGAATCCACCTCTTCAATGATAACCTCCCTCGCCTCGTGCCGCTCCGTAGGCGTAAGCAAAAAGCTGTGATGTCGCGAATACGCGAGAGACAACGCCTGGCATGGAATTCCCCGCATTCCCACCAACAACGCCCGGTTCATTTGCGAACCGGAGAAGTCTCAATCTACGTATTCAGGCCCAGCGGCGGACCGCGCATATCCTACAGGGGTATTTGACGAATTACAAGGAACTCAACGAATTAGTAATCTGTGTGACGGATTGGCACCGGAAAACATGCTTCAAAAGTGCGTACGAATGCTATCGCGCAAGAGAAAATGAGAGATATTTGCGCGAATGATGGGAGATCGCTGTTCGTTCAGGTACGTGTCAGCGTCCGGAGTGAATATCTGAGGAGTTCGTCCATCAAATGGCTACCTTGAATGTACATGATGCAGTGTGCGGAACGATTTGACCTCAATATGGTGCAGTCGAACACGATAGACGGCAGAATCTGCCCTCTGAACCATCCAATTGCCCCAGAATTACTCATCTGGTCGTCTGCACGCTACAACGTGCGCAACTGACGTGCGTGGCGAACGTTCTAGTGTCGTCGTAAGACGAGTCGTCGATCAGCGCTTCGTACGCCGAACGGTGAGAAAGGCAGGTATTATGGCGCGGCTGACGGAGGTGAATATCACGACTGCGCTCATTAGTTTGCCGAACTGGTTCGTTGAAGAGAAATCGTTACGCAAAGAATTTGCATTCAAGACATTTACAGGCGCGATGAAGTTCATCAATCAGGTGGCGGACATTGCGCGTTCCTCCCGGCATCATCCCGAGATCTGGAACAGCTACAACCGCGTACGTCTCACGCTGTCAACTCATGATGAGGGAGGCATCACTGAGAAGGATGTTGCCTTTGCCCGAGCTGTGGAGGAGCTGCGCCACCCCAAGATATCCGAGTAGATTGTGGGCGTGATGCAGAGTCGCTGCGTCGACATACTTCACCACATTGCGATGGACGATTAAGCAACAGGTTGTTGAGCTGCTCGCATCAGGTCACGCGTCAGCTCTGCCTGTCCCAGATGCTCGGCTGTGTGGCGCGCTACGACGATCAGAACGTCTCTCCCAGTGATCTCGCCCCGGCGTGGATGCATGCGCGGACGGTCCAAGTCGGAAGTCGTTAACATCGCCAACGCCGACTCTACCCGCAGCCGCAGAGAGGTCCAGCGAATCTCAACGGCTTGAGCCGATATCTTATCGGCACGAAACTCTTCGTCATGTTCACGATGAACCGGCTCCCCGCAGAGCGTCTGGAGAATATTTTCTTCGAGATTGCCGAGCGTATGCATAGCCAGCACATTGATGCTGTTGGCCTCAGGCGCCGGCGGACGCCACTGCAATTCCTCCTCACCAAGTCCATCGAGGATCGACACTAACCGCGACACCGAGCTCGAGATAAAGCGCCAGAACGACGCGACCTCGGCACTGCTGAAGCTCTCGCGATTGCCTGACATATGATCACTCCCTGTCATGTGAACCAACGTTTGTGCCGTCAGTGATGAGCGAGATTGGCTCGATCATTGCGTGTTATGGACTGGATTCTTGTAGAGTACGGACAAAGTATAGGTCAGACGGAAACCCGACGTTCCTTTGACTTACAGCAGTGAACGGGAGACAAGAATAGTGAAACCATGGAGTGAAGGTCCTCCGGCGGTGCAAATGAGAATTGCGCGACCAACCGATCAGCTCGATGCCGTCGTACGCTTCTATCACGAGGGAATTGGCCTGCCGGTAATCGGCTCGTTCGGGGGGGAAGGTCATAAAGGCTACACGGGGGTCATGCTCGGCCTTCCCGGCCACGACTATCACCTCGAGTTCACTCAACATGAGGACGGCAGCCCCTGTCCGGCGCCAACCGAGGATAACCTACTCGTCTTCTACATACCCGATCGCGAAGCCATTGATGCAATAGCGGCGCGTCTCGTCGGGCTTGGCCATCATGAGGTACCACCTGAGAATCCCTATTGGGAAGGTCGTGGCGTCACTGTCGAGGATCCAGACGGCTGGCGTATCGTCCTGATGAACACCGAGGGAATTTGAGGACGGACGCCGACCAGCGCAAAGACACAGCACGAGAGTGCTGCACCGGTCGATGCTACGTTCAGTCCTAAAGTGTCCGTTCGGGATCACTGGCACACGAGCTATGCTCTCGCCAATCTCTCGATCGCGTCGATGGTAACGGTGGTAACGACTTGATTTGCCTCGGTCAGTAGTTCCGGTCGACCAACACGGTCAACGGCCAAACAACGCATGCCTGCAGCGACCGCAGACGCGATTCCGGCAGGCGCATCCTCGATGACGAGACAGTTCTCTGGCGCCAGGCCAAGCCGCGTGGCGCCGGTCAGATACGGCGCGGGATCAGGTTTGCCGATCGGCACGTCATCCCCACCGACCGTGGCGTCGAGCAGAGCGGCTAGCTCAAAGCGGGTGACTACGGCGTCGAGCTCGCTATTGCGGGCACCAGAAACGATCGCCAGGCGATAGCCGAGTTTGGCTGACGCGCGAAGTGCATCGAGACCGTCGGAAAAGGGTTGCACCTCCGTGGGGAAACGTCTTGCGTAGGCTTCGGCGTTCGCTTCGATCAGTTCCGCTATGGACAGATCCATCCGTCCAACGGCGGCTAAATAGTCAAGAAAGCCGCTGTAGTCGGTACGGCCAAAGAAATAACGTGCGAAGATCTCCGGCGTGACCGGTGGAAGTCCAAAATGGCGCGCGATCTCGTCGGTTGCGATCTGGTGAACTGGTTCGCTATCGATCAGAACGCCATCCATGTCAAAGATGATGGCGCTGATGCGGCCTTTGGATCTGCGATCAGCCATCACGGAATCTCCGAAAATTGATCCATCCCTGGAACGCGACATGTCGTAAGAGTCTTCCCGGAATGCGGCGGTGCATCTCTGGAGGACGCAAGAACGAATAGCGAGGATCTTCTGTACCGAGGATGCGATTGGCCAGGAGATAGCCGAAGAAATGCGTCGGCATGACACCGGAGCCGTTATAGCCCGCGGCGATGTAGAGATGCTCATCGACCTGCCCGCTGATCGGCCACCAGTTCCGCGTGCGAGCGGTGAGCCCGTGCCATTCGAATTCAATCGGCACGCCTTCCAGCCACGGATAGCGTCGAAGAAGCGCATGCAATCCCGACTTGCGCGCGTGGCCGTCGATCTCCCAGTCGGGCGCCTCGAACGCCCGGTGTCCGAGCACGTGCCGAAAGAAGAAGCGCCGGTCGGCTGTTGAGCGAACCGTATGGGTGTTATAGCCGCCGACTTCGAAGCGGAGTGGCCAGCGTTCCAGACCGCTCATCTCCCATTCGGCCGGAGTCAGCGGCCGGGTAACCATCACCCGATGATGCATTGTGAGCAGCAGGTCCTGCGCGATGCCAAGCTGCTGCGTATACGCGTTGGTCGCCAGCGCGACATCGTGGGCTTGGACCCGACCGTGTGGAGTCGAGAGGGTGATCGGGCCGGATCGATCGATGCCAACGACGGGTGAATATTCATAGAGTTCGACCCCCGCCCGCGCGTTAGCCTGGATCAGTCCCGCCACCAGTTTGCCGGGATGGACGGAGTTCGTTGTGGTTACGTCGGCTGCCACGTAGAAGTGGGAACCTATCTCTCTGACCAGCTTCTCGCCGACCAAATCTGGATTCCCGCTTCGTGGAGGCCTGCGATGCAGGTAGATGGCTGGCTCCGACTCTCGCAGATCGAAGTCGATCTCCTCTTTCGTCGCGAAATCCTTGAGCAGGTTATAGGCAGCGCGAGAGCTCTCGGTTGGATCCTGACCGCGAAAACGGGGCGCGACCGCCCCGGAGTTCCGCGAACTGGAGCCGGAGCCGAGACGTTGTGACTCGAGGACGGCAACGCGGAGCGTCGGGTTGCCGGACTTCAAGTAGTAGGCGACGGCTAAACCGGTAAACCCGCCGCCGACCACCGCAACGTCGACCTCGACGTCATGATCGAGACGTGGGAAGTGAGGTGGATCCGGAATCGTCGCCATCCAAAAGCTGGTCGTCCGCTCTGGCTCGGACAAGATTGATGGATGATTCAGGTGAAGCCGTTTGGCCGCCAGCGGAAGCGCCGCGGCGGCCGAGGTGGCCCCTGCCCATCTGAGCCAGCGTCGAGACGTCATTTAGCTCTCTCCCCCAACAATCCCGAGATCTACTGGCTAGCTGCGAATAAAGACGCGCAAAGCGTGAACTGTGCAACCCACGGACTCTTGTGATCATCGGTCGGCTGGCTAGCCGGGTGTTCCAGAAGCCCAGGTAGCGTAAACCGGCGTGCTCCAGGCCAGTTCGCCGTCCGATTGAGTGAGCCAGATCCAATATGGATTGAGACCGGGCTGCGGCGACTCGTCGCGCCAGGAAAACGCCGCGTTAGTCGGTCCATCCGAATGAGCTAGACGTCGCACGATTACCTGTTGCTCGAGTCCCGGTCCTTGGCGTTCTAAGGACTCGCTCGCAAGCTCGCTCAAACCGCAGCTGAACCGCATAGCTGGCGTGGTGAAATCGATGCGGGTCTGCTCGTCCCCGTCTAGCTCGACAATCACCCCGTCCCAGTCGCCGCAGGTATGGCTACGCCAGCTGACACGCGTCGAGTCCCAGTCAATCACGCCGTCGCTTGGACTGTCGATGGCGTAGTTCTCGACGCCAGTGATCTGCCCGTTCCAGACAGTTAACCCGCCGGTCCAATCGAGCGCGCGGGTGCGATCCAGGTTACGCGCGCCACGCCAGGCAAAGCGGATGCGCCAGGGTTCATCAGCCTTGGGTTCGGGTAGCGCTGAGTGGGTGTATATCGTGTCGAGTCCACGCCGTAGCTCGATCGTGTCGATCGGCGCGGTGCCGAATGCCTGAACCGCAATCGCGGGCGTTTCAGTCAAGTTCGGCTCTGAGCCCATTGCATGCCCGTTGACGGTGACATCGAGGATGATGCGCGGGCCGCTCGTACCATAGCAGCGACGGGATCGTAACGTCTCCCAGATCGACTCGCGCGTCAGGTCGTTTGCCAGGTAGGCGGTTAGGCCTCCACGGACACCATGATGCGCCAGTGTGGACGCGCTCCATCCCGGCCGACCGCTGTGATCGTCCGATCCGCCGATGAATGCGACGCGCATGTCCCGCTCGAGCGCTTCTCGGGCGAACCATTCAAAACGGCCCCACTGCGACGCGATCTCAATGGCTGGCTCCAATGACGGATCGTGGTAGGCAAGATTGGCCCTCCGCCCGCCGATGTGGGGCGTGATGAGGATGTCGTCGTGGCCAGCGTTGGCCGTGTAGAGCCGGTCGATTGGGTAACAGTCGGTATCGATGTCGCTCTTGTCGTCGACCTCTGTGTGGCTCGAACGGCGGATTGGGCCATCTCCAAGGTAGTAGACGTTGTGGTCGCCACCGGCTGGTGTGTTGCCGGACCACTCGTAGCCATGGAAGGTCACGAAGCGGCCGGGTTCGTAGTAGCGTTCGGCGTTCTCGCGTAGCTCGCGATAGACCTCTTTCGTGATCTGGAAATCATTGCCGGAATGCGCGGTAGCATCGACCGCCGCGATGTCGCGTGCGTAACTGAAGTATTCCGGGATCGAGCCGGTCCCGACAGTTTCTTCGGTCTGACCGTGCAGATCGGCCCAGTAGAGGCGCCGATTCGGTGCTTTGACATGGCACCGGATCGGGTTACTGGTGGCGGTAAGTCCGGATGCGTCGCTGGCGGAAACGCGCAACACGCCCTCGCCGTGATAGCGGACACTCTCGAAGCGATGCACGCCCGCATCCTCCTGAGAGAAGGTGAAGCGTCTCAGGACAGCCTTCGGGAACGTCGTCTGAGAATGTGACTTCGCCCGCGTAGTTCGGGTCCGGGTTACCCCAGGCGTCGAGCGCGCGAAGCTGTAGCCAGCTATCCTCGCCGTTGACTACATCGCTCGGCGCGACCAGTACAAGTTGCGTCGCCCGGCCCCCGACGATCGGGAAACCAAGGTCGGCGACATGCTCGTAGAGACCGGTGCCAAACGGATCAATCTGGAGCTTGAAGCTGAAGAAACGCTGCGGATAGGTCTGTGCTCGCATACCCGGGCCACCGGAAAGCCTGTCACCCAGAACGATCGTCAGACGATCCCCTTGTGCCAGCGCTCCGCTCGAGACACGGACCGTCATCGTCTTGGTCCAGGGTCGGATGCCGCCAAGTTCGTAACTGGGTGTGAGCGTGACCGGACGTGAAGCATGCACGCTGACGTAGTTCTCGGCGTGTGGATCGTTAAACTGCGGTGTTGCCCAGTCGGTAACGCTGCGAAGGGCGAGCCGTACGCGCCCTCCGTCGTCGATTCCAGAGACACCGACGATGTAATTGACCACCCAGGTTCCGTGTTGAGCCGCGATCACCGGACTATCTGGCGTGATAGTTCCGCTCCCGCGCCACTCCGCCTCTGTCCAGACCACCTGTGCCCCCGTCCTTCGTTGCCGTCGCCACTCAAGCGTTTTTGGCAGTCTACAGCAGGTGGAATGAGATGTCGTTGCGGAATCGGTGACATCAATGCTGATGGATCGAAGGTAACGCCCACGCATGGATTCGATATCGACACCCATATGCTCCTCGTACCGAGTAACCACGCTACCGGGGATTGGCCCATGCCCGGTGTAGCCACTGGTCAGACCGACCTGTTCAGCAATGGCGCAAATATCGATCGTGTGGGTGCCGTTTCTTTTTGTGTAGTCAGCAGCACACTATAAGGATTCCTGGCAATTCGGAGACGGCGTTCTTTTGAATCCGACTCGTCAGGATGAGCAGGTCGTATTGGAGATCTAGGTGGGAGAAAGCCGTGTGTGTTTTACCCACGTGAGGGTGGGCACTGTGGGAGTCCGCGATCGCGATTGCCGCTAACTACTCGGGCGACGATGCTTGATACGGTTGAGCACCGAGCTGGGTTGGCCCTGGGGACCACCGCTCTTCGATCGGAGCTTGTAGTCCTCGTCGAGTAGCTCCTGGATCGCATCAGACTGCAGAATCCATTGCAGATTTTGCAGATTTCCGACGACCGCCTGGGCTGAAGTAGCCAATCTCGCATTGCCACCGACGGCGACAACGCTGACTAACTCCGTTATTGTGATCGACTCCGCCGCATGCCGATCAAGCTCAGCGCCGAGGGCACGGAGAAAATCCTCGTAGCCGGACGTCAGCAACGGCGATGTCGACGCTTTCCGTTCCCCGCTCCCACGATTTCGGTATCCATCGGCGATCCAGTGAAGAAAGTCGGAATGCGGGAACTCGAGTGCTTCCGCCGTGCGGCCATTCTCCGGGATGGCTCGGACGAGGAAGCCACCTTTGACCTCGAAGATTGAGGCTATGCGGTAGCGATTAATATCGAGCTGTCGCCCGACGGCCCGCAGCCGGTTTTGGTACGTTGGGTTCGACAGTTCCCGTGGCATTCCCTCTGGGATTGAATCATTGCCCGAGTGCGTGATGAGAGTCTTTTCCGCCGTGGAGATCTGTCGAACGATACGTGCCGCGGCATCATAGACGTGTGCGTCTTTGATGAAATAATCGCTGACCCCGGCTCGAAATGCCGCAACGGCAACGGATTCTGATCCGGCACTCGAAAGCATATAGATGGGAAGTTCGGGTTTCCGCTGACGTAATCGAAGAGTGAGGTCGACGCCGGTCATATCAGGTAGCTTGTAGGCAAGAAAGCAGAGCCCACACTCGTTATGCGTAACCCAAGCGATAGCGTCCCGGGCGTTCGTTACTTGGTGGGGGCGCTGGAAGCCTTGTGCCTCGATCGCTCGGGAGATCCCCCAGGCGATCTGAGTATCATCTTCGACGAGCAGCGTCGGTACAACGCCCATGGAGAACTCCCTTCCGTAAACTGCCCGGGTGAAATGAACTCATCAGCGAATCAAGGGCTTGGTTCGGACTTCGAGTACGCGTCATACCGGAGATCGCCTAAGAGCGAACGTCCCAATTAAAGCACACGCTTTTGGTGACCGTTGACCAAATCAGTGCGACGGTGCGTTCTCATCGATTCTCCGAGGCGGAGGTGGACCGTGGCTTGTGCTTCGCCTATTTCGAAATACTGCCGAATGTATCGCCAACCGATGCTCCTGTGCCGTATCGAGCGTCGGTGAAGAGACGAGTTCGGGCAGCCAGCGTTGCAGCTCGGGCAAGATCTTGATCAGATCGCGAGCGTCATCGCCAAGAAAATCAGCGATCCCGTCTCGCAGCAGGGGAGCGAGCAGCACCCGCAGCAACGCAGAACGAGTCACGATTTGAGATGCTTACGATTGTCGCAGTGCCGACAATACGTTCGTGATCAGCCGGTAGATCAGGATTGGTTACTCGGCCGGGCTCGTGGAAGAGGGCGGCCCTCGCGGGCCAGTTTAGTCTTTAGTTGGCGGCGATAGTCCAGAACCAAGAGACGCGTCACTTTGAGCGAGCCGATGCCGCGGTCGTCGCTCGTACCCCCAAATCCCAACACCCGTTCCGGAATGAGGTCGCCAGAAGCGTCGAAGTGCCCGCGGATGAGGAAGCCACTGGTCTGAGGCGAGTAGAAAGTCCATTTGTAGCGATGAAAGAGGAGGGAGCCAGGCGCTCCCTCCTGGGCGTGTGGTCCATCCTGGATTGCAATCCGATTATGTGTGAGATCGGCACCCACACGCGCGGCGGCAGGAAACCCGTCGCTCGCAACCCAGGATAGGACCGGTGGTCGTACGTAGTGGTGTGCCCAGGCCCGAACATTATCCTGCAGTGTGATCGGCTCATTTGGCGTGAACTCGTCGGGCTGGATGGCACTCAGGCTTTCTGGTGGTGGAGCACTCCGTTCCCAAACGTACTCGCTTTCCGGAGTAACTTCGAGCCAGATGCGCGTGAGATACCCAATCCACAGCTGCCGGAGCGAGCGGAATGCGTAGCATCATCGAGAACACAGGTGGCGTGTTCTGGAGCAGCCAGTCGACGTAGCGCTCGGTATTTCGCTGAAGATCCTGATCGAGCACCTCGGCACGGCCCTGCACGAGGACCAGTGGATCGGTATCCGAACGTCCAGTTCCGGACGGGTCGGAAAAGAGCGCGCAGACGTGTGGGTTACGTTGAGCATTGCGCGCCTTCGTTGGATACATATAACCGGTAGTGAATGTGATTTTGCCGTTTTCGAAACCAGGCGACATCGGCCAGCAGACCGGCGCACCATCCCCCGTGAGGGTCACGAACTCGACCACGCGATAGGCGTTGATGAAATCAGTCCGGGCGTTTGCGGTCATCTACCGGCTCCTCTATGCCCCATCAAACCGACCCTGATCGTGCTCCGCCACCCAAGATACCTGCGACCTTAGGGAGCCAACCGCTCAGGCTCAATGGCTGATTCGTGATGCAGTATCTGAGTATTGATCATAGCAGAAATGTCAATACGCTGGAATATCCCAAGAATTCTTTCGCCTTCGCGCGCACCACGGAAGACGTCAGCTTTGGCCGTGAAAACGTTCGTGCCCATGGCCGAATTCTGTTTCCATCTCGATCATCAGCCAGCGGAGCAGTTGGTTAAGATACTCGATCTCGATCGGGCCGAGTGCGTTCTGGAAAACCCGTGCCTCGGCGCTCGTGCGTTCCATTGTCGCCGCGCGCCAGCGCCGAGTCCCTTCATCGGTGATGCGTATCGGCCGTGACCGGCCATCTGACGTGCTGCCGGCCGGCTCGATTAAGCCCACTTGAATAAGGCGCTCGATCCGCACGCTGATGGTGCCGGAAGTGACGCCGAGCGCCTGTGCCAGTTCTGAAGGCGTCATAACATAGGGCGGTCCCGACCGGCGAAGGACCGATAGCGTCTCCCAGTCACCCAAGGTCAGGTCGTGGCGCTGGGCGATATCAGACAGCATATGCTCCGATTGTTGGCCGATGCGTCGCAGCCGCATGCGGGCCATCTCGATCTCGGGATCGACGCCGGAGAGTTCATCCAGCCAGGCCTTCGCCTCCCGGTCGACCGAGTCGGTGGACCGATGTTCCTCATGTGATTCGGTGCTCATGTCAGGCCTGTCCATTCAAAACTCTGCTAACTGTCTTGAGTCTCAGGATAATATACCTTGAGTTTCAAGATAGCGAGCAAAATTTTGTACGACGTGCAAGGAATGGTTATGGTAAACGGAGGTCGGACCGGCATCACTAAGGGAATCGCCAGCTTTCGTTGAAGTGGAGACATGTATTCCGCGGCGAAGGCGGGAGTCGTCGGGCTGACATACTCGTTGGCAGGCACGCTTGGTCCAGAGGGAATCACGGTGAATGCCGTTTCACCGGGTATCGTGCTCGGAACCGAGTTCTTCGGAGAGCGCATTACCGACGAGCGACGCGAGCGAACCGTGGCACAAGTGCCGGTCGGCCGTCCGGGACATCCAGAGGACATTGCCGAGGCTGTCTACTACCTCGCGTCGCCAAGCGCGTCATATGTCAACGGCGAGGTGCTCCACGTCAATGGGGGCTGGGTCTACGGTCGCTAACGTAGCTGCGGTTAATCGTGACGCTGTTGACGTTGACCGGTTAGCTCGCCGCCCGCTGCCGATGATAGTAGCTGCGCGCCTTGTTCCGATTGCCGCAATCTTCCATGGAGCACCAGCGGCGGCTTCGATTGCGACTCATATCGAGAAAGAGCCAGCCGCATTTCTCGTCGGCGCACTGTCGGGCTCGGCCGAGCTGAGCTGACGCGAGGAGCTCCGCGGCCGAGCGGGCCACCGGCCACAGCATCCTGTCCAGGGAAGTCTGGTTATCAGCCCAATCCCAGGTGAAGCCGTCCTGCCCCTCGACGATCCGCGCGTGAGCCAGAGCCGGCCCAAGCGCGCCATTCAGCAGTTCCAGGTCCTCCACGGCAGGCTGGGCATTCTCGGAGATCGTCGCGAAAATGCGGTAGATCGCTTCGCGCAACTCCACCGCCTGCGAGAGAACTGATTCCGCGTCGATCGGTTGGTCGGCTGCCTCCCGCAACAGTGTCTCCGCTTCACGCTCGTTGAGCACGTTGGCGTGACGGCTCCAATCGACCAGATCGGTGTAACTATTGAGGAGTTCGACTGGCTGCTCGCTCTTGTGCCAATTCGCGGTGTTCGCGAAATCGAGGCAGAGAGAGCCCGCAAGGAGCTTCATATTGCCTGCGGTCATGACGATCTCGGTCATTTGACTGTTCTCTCTCGTGATGAATCCGTGCATAAGCTTTTGAGTCCACGACCAGATCCTATTATAACTCACATGAGGAACTTAGGTGGTGTAGTATGTCACCGTCAAGGGTGGGGCTTTGATATCAAGAAACGAGCGCGCAGGCCGAATCGGCAGCTGACAGTATGCCGTCAGCGTGGCCAGATATGTCTTTGGAGATGGGACAGGAAGAATACAGGGAAAAAGGCTCCCAGAACCTCAGTGCACTGCCAACACGGAGCTCGCGGTGCAAGATTCAGTACAACACGATCCCTCACGTACGGATCCGAGATCACGTGCTTCAATGCTCTGTGATACCGACCGAGTTCGCGAGCCAATCGCTCAAACCGCCTTGAAACGCTCGTGATATTCTGGGCTTCGTTCAAATGATCGATGCAATCATCAGGGAGACTTCGCACGAACATACTACCTTTGGAGTATTTACCTTCGCGTCTCACTTGTTAGAGTCAAGTCGTGTGAGGTGGCGCGTTTCTCTGCATGATGTGTTACCTACACCAAGTGACCCCGTCTGGCTCCTCCTGGACGGGGTTACTTGCGCCCCTCGTCGGGACATGAACGTCGTTCACCGCGAACGTCCGGCAACGGTTAGTACAGACTGCATGTCAGAAGCGTATTCGCTGACAATCCTCGAGCTTAAGGTCGGTGTGATTCCGCAATCTTCACGAAGACTGCATCGCTAGTACGCCTTTTGGCGTATTTTCGTTGCGTGAGTACGAGGGTATGTTAGAGATCTAAGGCTTTGTGCAGTCTCTTGTGGAATATTCCGCGAGCGCTGAATTGTCCTGCAGTATTACTCGGAATTCGGGTATCCACTCGATACCAGGTAATGAGTGATCAGGACGATTTGCTCAGGTCTACAGAACTCAGCGGTCCCGTTCTCGTTCCTCTCAACACGTCTTTAATGACACTTTCTGATACCGACCGCTTGCCAGAACTTGCTTGTTGACCTGAGTCATCAAGATCTGCTCCGGGTGTTGATCAGATCATTCTGGACTGCCATGGCGTTACCCAACATGTTGATGTGTCAACCCCGCCCATGTGACTGAAGCCCACATCGTCGGGGGATCGTGTAAGGAGGTGGGGACCAGATAACGTTGTGCTTCACGCCATGTTGTCAACAACTGTGTCGACCGTGGCTCCCATGATGACGATTGTAGGAGGAGAATTCTTCATGGATGACCCGAGGATCCAAAATTTGTATAGCCAGGCCGTATCGGGCGTACTGACCCGGCGGCAGGTGTTGAAACGCGCGGCCGCACTTGGTCTTGCCGCGCCCGCAATCGCGGCACTGCTCGCTGCCTGCGGCAGTTCATCTAAGTCCACGCCAACGACCGCCGCCGCTTCGACAACAGCACCGACGAGCTCCGCCTCAACCGCGACAACCAGCAGCAGTGGCGGTTCAGCATCGACTCCGGCAGCGACCGCGGCCAGCACGACCTCAGCGGCAACGGCAACTCAGGCTGCGTCGTCAGGCGGTACTCGTGGACAGGGTGGTCAGCTTAAACTCCTATGGTGGGAAGCCCCAACCATTCTCAATTCCCATCTCTCGCAGGGCACCAAGGATTATGACGCCACGCGTCCGGTTCTCGAGCCATTGGCAGACTTCGATCCAGATGGCAAGATCGCGCCGATCCTCGCTGCCGAGATTCCGAGTCTCGACAATGGTGGTGTATCCAAGGATGGAATGAGCGTCACCTGGAAACTGAAGCAGAACGTCACCTGGTCGGACGGTCAGCCCTTCACGGCTAATGACGTCAAGTTCACCTACGACTATGTTTCGAACCAGCAGACCGCCGCGACGACCTCCGGCAACTATGTGGTCATTGACTCAGTCGACGTTGTTGATCCGAACACAGTGAAGATCAACTTCAAGAAGCCAACTCCCGGGTGGTTCGGTGTCTTCTGCGGTGACTACGGACGCATCTTGCCACAGCACATCCTGAAAGACTCGATTGGGACGGCGGCACGGAGCGCTCCGTTCAACCTGAAGCCGATCGGTACCGGCCCATATAAAGTTGATGAGTTCCAGCCGGGAGATCACGTCTCGTACTCGATCAACGATTCATTCCGCGATCCAAACAAGCCCTTCTTCAAGACAGTCAATATGAAGGGTGGCGGCGACGCTGCCAGTGCTGCCCGCGCTGCGATTCAAACGGGCGAGATCGACTACGCCTGGAATCTGCAGGTTGAGTGGGGCGTGCTGCAGTCCCTGAAGGCCGATTCGAACCCCGGTGAGGTCAATATCTCTCCAGGAACCGGAATGGAGCGAATTCTCGTCAACATGACGGACCCGAACAAGGACGTCAACGGCGAGAAATCACATCTCGGAACTCCCCACCCGTTCCAGTCGGATCTCAATGTCCGGAAGGCTTACGCCCTCGGTATTCAGCGTGATGTGATGACGACGCAGCTTTATGGCGAAACCGGAACAGTCACGTCGAATGTCCTCGTCGCGCCGACCGCCTTTGTCTCGAAGAACACCAGCTGGAAATACGATACGGCGGCTGCCAACAAGCTGCTCGATGACGCGGGCTGGGCAAAGAGCGGTAGTGTACGAGCCAAGAACGGCGTCCAGATGAACATCGTCTATCAGACGTCGGTCAACTCGTTGCGCCAGAAAGAGCAGGAAATCGTCAAGCAAGGGTTCGCCGAGATCGGCATCAACATCACGATTAAGTCGATCGATGCCGGTGTCTACTTCTCGTCGGATGCCGGAAACGTGGAGACGGCTTCCCACTTCTACGCCGACATCGAGATGTACACCAACGGTCCGACGACGCCGTATCCACTCGACTACATGATCTCGTGGTGGGGAGACCCCAGCAATATCCCGCAGAAAGCGAACTCCTGGGCTGGGAGTAACGTCGAGCGCTGGCAGAACGCCGACTATGACAAGGCCTACGCCGATGCCCAGACGCAGCTCGATCCGACGAAACAGGCCCCCCTCTTCATCACCATGAATGACCTGGTGGTGAATCAGGTGGTCGAGATCCCGCTGGTACAGCGGAATAACGTCCAGGGTGTGAACAAGAAGCTGAAGAACCTGAACCTCTCGCCATGGGTTTCGCAGCTCTGGAACATCGAGAACTGGACGATGTCGAGCTAGTCAACCGGGGTTCGTGAACAGCTAGCTTAGCGATTGGCAACCGTCCGTTGTAATCGCTCGGTGGTTGGCTAAGTCACGACGGCGATGTCGAGAAGGGTCTCACCTTTATTGGTGGGGCCCTTTCCTTGTCTTCCACCTTCTCTCATCATTGGCGCGCTCAACCACGCGAAAGGTATTGCGGCACGCACTTTGTCTCCAAAGATGATAGAGACATATGACAACATCGCTGCTGGCTGGGAAACGTTCTGGTGGGCCGCCAAGAATCTGGGCCGCGATCGGGCAAGAGCGCGCGTAAACGGAGTAATCGCGATGTGATGCGAGAGTTTGCCCCCGGCAAGCCAGGGATATTCACAGAACATCAGGCGTCACATTCTGAATTTGGTACGTACGTTTGGATACGCCATTTCGCGTATGTGCGTTGCTTCAGGCAATGCGTATGTTAAATGGAAGAGAGGCGATGCGCGCTCCCACATCGACTTCTCCAGGGTTCTGGCCAAACCCAGATGTTTCACGAAGAGCGCTTCACCGGCCCCAACTGGTGAAGTAATGGAGGAGCTAATATCTCGTAGGTATGGAAATTCGTTGTTCCTGTTTTCGTTAATTTCGCCCATCACCCTTCAGCCCCGACCCACTTAGTCACATCTCGGCCGGAGCTCCATGAACTGGACCAAGCGAAGAGTGAATCGTCCCGGTGACCGTGTCCCGGCGAGATGTCGTGCTTCGCGTGACAAAACGAGGACTCCACGACTGCGCAATGCATGAACAAAAGCAGGAACCAGACCGGTCGCACTTGGCGAGCCGGGATAGTGAGGAGGCGTTGGCTTTTTAGCTGACAGATTCGAGCACCGCCCATTGACACGTTATCGATGGGAACAGCGATTGTGACAAGAGCAGGAGAATATCTACATGGAAGCTCAAGAGATCCAAAGGCTTTATGATCAAGCACGCAATGGAAAGTTCAGTCGACGGCAGGTGTTGAAGCGCGCCGCCGCTCTGGGAGTGACCGCGCCCGTAATTGCCACGCTACTGGCCGCTTGTGGAACCGGATCGAGCGGTTCCTCATCGACGACTGCTCCCACTTCGACAACGAGCAGCGGAACAGGCGGCAGCACGGGCACACCAGCGGCAGGTTCGGGATCAGTGGCCAGCGCAACACCTGGCTCAGTCTCTGGAACATCGGGTTCGACTGCGGGAGCGGGTCGTGGAAAAGGTGGGCAACTCAAGCTTTTGTGGTGGGAAGCACCGACCATCTTGAACCCGCACCTATCACAAGGTACGAAAGACTTCGATGCGACTCGACCGGTCGTTGAACCGCTCGCCGATTTTGACAAAGATGGCAAGCTCGTTGCTGTTCTGGCTGCCGAGATCCCGAGTCTGACCAACGGCGGCGTGGCAAAAGACGGTATGAGTGTCACCTGGAAACTCAAACAGAACGTCACCTGGTCCGATGGTGAGCCCTTCACGGCTGATGACGTCAAGTTCACCTACGACTACGTCTCGAACCAGCAGACCGCCGCGACGACCTCCGGTAACTACGACGTCATCAAATCGGTCGAGTCGGTTGACGCTACGACAGTCAAGATCGGGTTCAAGAATCCGACCCCCGGCTGGTATGGTGTTTTCTGCGGAGACTACGGCCGCATCCTGCCGCAGCATATTCTGAAGGACTTCGTCGGCAGCAAGGCGCGGAATGCGCCGTACAACCTGAAGCCGATCGGCACTGGTCCATATGTCGTCTCCGATTTCCAATCTGGTGATCATGTCTACTACGCGATCAACGACAAATTCCGCGACCCAAACAAGCCGTACTTCCAGCAAGTCACGATGAAGGGTGGTGGCGATGCCACCAGTGCTGCCCGCGCCGCGATCCAAACTGGAGAAGTTGAC
>CAWAVM010000015.1:0-140191 GCA_963785465.1 uncultured Chloroflexia bacterium
AGCTCAATTCACCCAGCTTGGCCAGACGGCCGTGGTAAACGGAGGGAGCGCCCTCTATAACAGCCAAGATTCGCCCGAAAAGATCCTCTCCTACTATCTTGGTGCGCTACCGACGTATGGTTGGAAAGAGGTTACCGCGAATAGCCTGCAAGCGACGTTCAAAACCGATAAGGCATCATTGACCATCTCGGTGACGAGCGCTAATGGCTTCACCAACATTCTGATGATTTTGGGCGACGTCTAGAAGGCCTCTACCCCGTCAGTTTTTGCCTCGTCTCGTCTACAGCTCCCAGTAGGGTCGAAGCGCGCCGATCGTTTGATCGATGGCGTGCTTTTGATCCTCCGAAACTGATTGCGATGCAGGCCACGCTGCCACCCGAACCGGATCGGTCGGCTCTTCGATGCCGGTCTGGTGCCCGGATAATGCCTCGATGATCGCCAGCGTACAGTACGGGGCATAGATCTCGCTGTAGCCACCCTCCTGAGCCAACACGAGACGCCCCTGAGCCGTGCTGGCGGCGATCTGCTGCATGATCGAGGTTAGTTCACGATAATGCTCGGTCGCGAGAAGCATTCGACCCAGCGGATCGCTGGCACTCGCATCCTGCCCGGCCGATACGAAGACGAGTTCAGGTTTGAACTGCGCGGCGAGTGGTACCACGATCCGCTCAAACGCCGACCGATAGGCGGCACCGCCCGATCCGGCCGGGAGTGCGATATTGGCGGTGAAACCAGTTCCGGCCCCGGTACCGACTTCATCCGGCGATCCAGATTCGATCGGAAAGAGTCGATCCTGCTGCAACGTTACGAATAGTGCACTTGGATCATCGTAGAAGGCTGCCTGCGTGCCGTTGCCATGGTGGACGTCCCAATCGACGATCATGACCCGCTCAATGCCGTAACGTCGTTGTGCGTAGCGCGCCGCAACGGCGACATTGCCGAATATGCAGAAGCCGCGCCCTTTGCTTGGTTCGGCATGGTGTCCTGGCGGTCGAACCAGCGCATAGCATTGCTGAACCGTTCCCTGCATCACGGAATCGACGGCGGCCATGACGCCACCGGCAGCCAGGAGCGCGATGTCGTAGGAATCCGGCCCGATCGGGGCGCCCTGACCGGCATCGCCACCGCCGGCCTCACTGGTATCACGAATGCGTTCGACATAGCTCATCGGGTGAAATGAGGTCAGATCTTCCGGCGTCGCGTAGTACGGATCGACCCGCGTCAGTTGCTTGGTGAGCCCGGTGTAGTCGAGTAATTTCTTCGTGCGCTCGACGAGACGTGGGTTCGATGGATGATCGACCGGCTCGACGAATGGCAGCGGGTTACCGGATACCAACCGGTAGGGGTTAGTGTTGTGCTGAAGATACCGGTCGTCGAATACCAGACCGGTCGATCGTTTTGAGGCCATGGCCACTCCTCTCCTGTAAACGCCTGTCGCATCCAGAGTTGACGTGTCCTATCAATCTGGATCGCGTATCAGCGGCAGCGTCGAGCAATGAATACCGCCGCCGTTCTTGTGGATCTCGTCATAAGGAATCTCGACCGTCTCGACTCCGGCGTTGTTCAGTCGTTCAACCGTCCGCGGGCAGCCATCGGTGATGATCACCTTGCCCGGACGAACCGCCAAACAGTTGACCGCCTTCTCCTCGGTCGGCCAGACGTGGATCGGCTGAATGTCGAGCTCTTTGAGCGTGTCGAGGAACCAGTACGGAAGCTTCGGTACATTCACGATGGCTTTGTCGTGGTCAACCATAACGACACAACCGTCAATGTGTAGTGAATGTCCGGTCAATGGTACCCGAATCAGTTGCGTACCCTGCTCCGCCAGCACGTGCTCCATTTGTCGCGCGCCCGCCTCGTTCTGCCGGAACGACATGCCGATGGCGGCCGTGGTCTCGTTGAGGAACACGAAAGAACCGCCTTCGAGCAGCCCGGTGCCGTGAATGGTGTGGATGATCGGCATGCCGAGATTCGCTATGGCCCGAGTCACGAAGGCTTCTTCGCCGCGACGGCCGTAACCGTGCTCGCGACCAACCGGCCCCATTCGGCAGACAACCGCACCTCCTTTGACGGAGATCGCTTGATCGCGCGTGAAGACCGCCTTGACGTCGCCGGGAGATCCGTCAATCCAGATGATCTCGATCTCCTCGTCCTCGAGGGCTTTGACCAGGCCGTCGTGCTGAGCCTGCATCTTTTCAAGGTCGGGACCGGTGCGATCGCGCCAGTACCACTGCTCGTCATCGTCGATCAAAGCGGCGATCGCTGGATCGTATTTGGCGGGATCCATGAGCTTGATCTCGTCGCCGGGCCGGTGCAGTGCACAGAGTCGCAGACGGCCGACATCGTTGTGTACGCCCCATTCACGTCCCCATACGCGCCGCTGCATGTCGCCATCCTCGAATGGTGGGAAGGCGCGCGGCGGAATTCGCTCGAGCACCACGTGATAGTAGGCTGAGCTGTTCCGTAGTTCATCATCCGGCGTCGTAGCCATGCATCTCTCCATTCGCTGCTGTTCGTCCCCGCCGCGATTGTCGCATGGGACGGTGAGGGTGTCAGGGAAGGCAGTCCGGTGGCTTTCAAGTCTGCCCACGCACTTCTCAGTGTGTGTTGATTGAGCCCGATTTCTACCATCGATGCTGATGCAACTCGCACTCGATCCTACCCAGCTTGGCCGGACGACGGTGGTAAATGGTGGAGGCGCCCTCTAAACAGCGAGGATTCGCCCGAAAAGATCTCGCCTATTATCTCGGTGCTTTATCGACCTATGGTTGGACCGAGAAAAAAAAGAAAGAAAAGAAAAACAGAGCGCCAAAGCGTCACCAACATCCTCATGGTTCTCGGCGACGTTTAGAGGCCGTCAGGTCGTATGGTCTTGCCTTGGCGCGTTTACAAGTCCCAGTAGGGCTGAAGCGCGCCGATCGTTTTGTCAATGGCGTGCTTTTGATCCTCCGAAACAGATTGCGACGCGGGCCAGGCCGCCACTCGAACCGGATCGGTCGGCTCCTCAATGCCGGTCTGGTGTCCGGTCAAGGCCTCGAAGATCGCCAGCGTGCAGTACGGGGCGTAGATCTCACTGTAGCCACCTTCCTGAGCCAACACCAGCCGCCCCTCAGCCGTGCTGGCGGCGATCTGCTGCATGATCGAGGTCAGTTCACGATAGTGCTCTGTTGCAAGCAACATTCGACCGAGCGGATCGCTGGCGCTCGCATCCTGCCCGGCTGATACGAAGACGAGCTCAGGTTTGAACTGCGCGGCGAGGGGCACCACGATCCGCTCAAATGCCGACCGGTAGGCCGCACCGCCCGACCCGGCCGGGAGCGCGATATTGGCGGTGAACCCAGCTCCGGCCCCGGTACCGACTTCATCCGGCGAACCTGAGTCGATCGGAAAGAGGCGATCCTGCTGCAACGTTACGAACAGGGCACTGGGATCCTCGTAGAAGGCCGCCTGGGTGCCGTTGCCATGATGAACGTCCCAATCGACGATCATGACCCGCTCAATGCCGTACCGTCGTTGTGCGTAGCGCGCGGCAACGGCGACGTTACCGAATATGCAGAAGCCACGCCCTTTGCTCGGCTCCGCGTGGTGTCCAGGCGGGCGCACCAGCGCATAACATTGCTGAACCGTTCCCTGCATCACGGAATCGACGGCGGCCATGACGCCACCGGCGGCCAGGAGCGCAATGTCATAAGAATCCGGCCCGATCGGCGCGCCCTGACCAGCATCGCCACCGCCAGCCTCACTGGTATCACGAATGCGTTTGACATAGTTCATGGGGTGAAATGAGGTCAGATCCTCCGGCGCCGCGTAGTACGGATCGACCCGAGTTAGTTGCTTCGTGAGCCCCGTGTAATCGAGCAGCTTCTTGGTGCGCTCGACCAGACGTGGGTTCGATGGATGATCGACCGGTTCGACGAATGGCAACGAGTTGCCGGATACCAACCGGTAGGGATTGGTGTTGTGCTGAAGATACCGATCGTCGAATACCAGACCGGTCGATTGTGCTAAGGTCATGGCCACTCCTCTCCTGTACACGCGTGTTGCATCCAGTGTTGATGTCTCCGGTCAATCTGGATCGCGTACCAACGGCAGCGTTGAGCAATGAATGCCGCCGCCGTTCTTGTGGATCTCATCGTAAGGAATCTCGACCGTCTCGACGCCGGCGTTGTTCAGTCGTTCAACCGTACGCGGGCAGCCATCGGTGATGATCACCTTGCCCGGACGAACCGCCAAACAGTTGACCGCCTTCTCTTCGGTTGGCCAGACGTGGATCGGCTGAATATCGAGTTCTTTGAGCGTGTCGAGGAACCAGTACGGAAGCTTCGGCACATTCACGATGGCTTTATCGTGGTCGACCATGACAATGCAGCCGTCAATGTGTAGCGAATGTCCGGTCAATGGTACCCGAATCAACTGCGTTCCCTGCTCAGCCAGTACGTGCTCCATTTGACGCGCGCCCGCCTCGTTCTGCCGGAACGACATGCCGATGGCGGCCGTGTTCTCGCTGAGGAACACGAAAGAACCGCCTTCGAGCAGCCCGGTTCCGTGAATGGTGTGAATGATCGGCATGCCAAGATTCGCGATCGCTCGCGTTACGAAGGCTTCTTCGCCACGGCGGCCGTAGCCGCGCTCGCGGCCGACGGGTCCCATTCGGCAGACAACCGCGCCCCCTTTGACCGAGATCGCCTGATCGCGAGTGAAGACCGCCTTGACGTCGCCGGGAGAACTGTCGATCCAGATGATTTCGACTTCCTCGTCCTCGAGCGCCTTGACCAGGCCGTCGTGCTGAGCCTGCATCTTGCCAAGGTCGGGGCCGGTGCGATCCCGCCAGTACCACTGCTCGTCGTCATCGATCAAAGCGGCAATTGCCGGATCGTATTTGGCAGGGTCCATGAGCTTGATCTCGTCGCCGGGCCGGTGCAGTGCGCAGAGCCGCAGGCGACCAACGTCGTTATGCACGCCCCATTCGCGGCCCCAGACGCGCCGCTGCATGTCGCCATCCTCGAAGGGCGGGAAAGCGCGCGGCGGAATGCGTTCGAGCACCACGTGATAGTAGGCCGAACTGTTCCGTAGTTCATCATCCGGCATCGTAGCCATGCATCTCTCCGTTCGCTGCTGTTTCTCCCCGTCGCGATTGTCGCACGGGATGGGGTGGGTGTCAGGGAGGGTGTCCTGTCACTTACAAGATTGCCCTCAAACGTCGTACCGTAAGTCGATCGGGCTTAAATTGCTAGTCGATGATGCTGACGAAACTCGCGCTCAATCCTGCTCCTTGCCCATATGCGATACTCGACGGTGAGAGCCGCCCGGCGTCAGACCGACGGAGCAATCCACTCGGGCGGCTGAACAATGACGAGGGAGGTTTGCATGCGAGAGATTCAGATCGTCGGCATCGCCGAGACCAAATTCGGCAAGGCCGAGGGGAGCTACCGCGAGTTGGCGGTGCAGGCTGGTCAGGCAGCGATGGCTGATGCGGGCGCTAAACCGGAGCAGGTCGAGGCGCTCTTCCTGGGCACATTTTCACCCGGGACGTTCATCAAACAGGAACACGTGGCGCCGCTGGTAGCATCCGAGCTTGGCTTGGCGAATGTGCCTGCCATGCGGCTCGAGAACGCCTGTGCCTCCGGCTCGAGTGCCTTTGTCAGCGGATTGATGGGGATCGCTGCCGGTGCCTATGACGTGGTATTGATCGTCGGCGCCGAGAAGATGACGTCGACTCCGATTGGCGAGGCGACCTCGATTCTGGCCGAAGCGGCCGATTGGGAGACCGAGAGCAAGGTTGGGCTTACCTTTCCGGGCGCATACGCCTTGATGGCCCGAGCCTATATGGATAAGTACGGCAAGGATCGATCGATCCTGGATGCGGTCGCGATCAAGAATCATCACAACGCGATGGGGAATCCATACGCCCAATTCCACCGCGAGATCACGCGCGAGGACATCGCCAAGTCGGCCATGATCGCCGACCCGCTGACGCTCTACGACTGCTCGCCGATCAGCGACGGTGCCGCGGCCGTATTGCTCGTGGCCAAAGATGTTGCCGGACGATTCGATAAGCCCGGTATTCGCGTGATGGGCTTTGGGCAGGCGTCCGACTCACTGGCGCTCTACAAGCACGCGAACCTGACGACGTTGCCGGCCGCCAGACTGGCTGGCGAACGAGCCTACAAGATGGCCGGTGTCCGGGCCGATGACATCAGCTTCGCCGAAGTGCACGATTGTTTTACGATTGCTGAGGTTATCGCTACCGAGGACCTCGGTTTCTTCGGCGCCGGTGATGGAGGCGACGCGGTCGTTTCCGGAGCAACCGGTCGCGATGGCAAGATTCCGGTCAATCCGAGCGGCGGGCTGAAAGCCAAGGGGCACCCAGTTGGGGCCACCGGTGTCAGTCAGATCGTCGAGTCATCGTTCCAGCTTCGAGGTGAGGCCGGTGACCGGCAGCTCGACGGCGCGGATATCGCTTTGACCCACAACGTTGGCGGATCGGGTGCAACCTGTGTCGTCACCATTCTTGGGAAGGCGGAGTGATGGCCGAGGCACAAACGTTTGCTGACGTGACTGGCAAGATCATCAGCTACAGCTGTGATCTACGTGCCGACGCCGGAATTTGCCGGCGAGGCGCCTTATGGACTGGCCGTCATCGAGACGTCCGACGGCGAGCGACTTCTTGCCCGGCTGCCGGCCTCCGACAAGGAGAAGCTGTCGATCGGTGCCTCTGTCGTCTACGATCACAGTGACGATCACGGTGCGGTCTTCACCGTCAACTAGAACGACTGGAACCGCAACAATCAATGAAATCTGCCGCGGGCCGACAAACGTCGGCCCGTTCGTTTCGGCTGACGTTCGTGAGAGGTTCTCGCTGGATCTCCTGCGCGCGTAATCCTCAATCGGCGGGAGCAGGCCGCATGATTTTATGAGGCTCGGGAGCGATCAGAGCAAACCCAATTCCAATTACCAATAGCATCACCGCGGTTGAAACCAATGCTGCTCCAGTCCCGGCGAATCCGGCGATCGCTCCGAGCAGGAACGGACCGAATACGTAGCCCGAGTCGGAGAGCGTGCGGAACGTGCCCATGGCCGCCGCGTTCATGCCCGGAGGCGCAACGTCGGCTGCGTAGGCCGTCGGCGCCGCACCAGCCAGGCCAGCGGACATGCCCCAAACGAGACAGCTCACAACGTAGAAAATGAAATTGGTCGACACCGCAAAAAAGACCATCGCTATGGCGCCGAACATGAGTGCGGGCACGATGACCGACTTGCGGCCGAAGCGATCTACCACCACGCCTGACGGGTAGGCGATTGCCAGGCTGACGATACTGATTGCCGAAAGACCCAGACCAATTTGACTGGTGGACAGTCCCATCGTGGTGTCGGCTCGCTGCGGAAGGATGGTGAAGACTCCGCCGGTCCGCGCAAAGAAGGTAGCAAACGATGCAACGCTGATGAGCAGAAAGGCCGGTTGGCGGACCAGTTCGAGGATCTGCCGGCCGAACTGCGGGTTCCCTCCGCCAGATGTACGCGCGTCCAGCGGCGCCGCCAAACGTGTCTCTGGCACTCGCGCCAGCGCCAACGCGGTGACGCCGAGACCGAGCACGGCATAGACGTAGAATGGGATCTGCAGACCAAAATGCTGGGCCATGAAGCCGCCTGGCAATGGCGCGATGCCGACGGCAAACATGAAAACGGTCATATACAGAGCGATGACTCGACCTCGGTTCTCCGGTGTGGTGATGTCGGTCAGAATGATCTGCGTGCCCGTCAACACCATGGCGGCACCGAGCCCGCCGATGAATCTCCCAGTGAGAAAGACGCCATAGCTTCCAGCCAGGCCACAGAGAAGGTTCCCGGCTGCCGTCACCATACCGCCGATGGCGATAGCCCAACCTCGTCCGAGCAGGTCTGCGATGCGGCCAGCCGGCATATTCGCTACGAAGCGAGCCAGACCGTAGACGGCGACCGTCAGTCCGATCAGGAACTGCGAGACGCCGAAGGATTTGGCGTAGAGAGGCACCACCGGCACGATATTGCCGAAGCCGAACTGGTTCACGGCAATCAGCACGCAGACCCACGCCAGCACACGGTTGTTGCGGTACCAGTCCGGCAGCGCTGCCACTCTTTGCAAGAAATCCTCCAGGCGGACGTTGGGTCGTAACGGGTTACGGCTGGACCGGGCGGTCTACATCACATTGCCGCCATTTGGGCCAAGCATTTGTCCGGTCAGGTAGCCGGAGGCGTCGGAAGCGAGAAACAGGGCGCATTCGCCGACATCACGAGGCGAACCGAGACGCCGTAGCGGAAGCTCCAGCGCACGCCGTTCGGCCGCTTCTGGAGACGGATAGACGCCGCGATTCATGTCGGTGATGATCGAGCCCGGCCCGATGGCGTTGACATTGATGTTGTATTGGCCGACTTCGCGAGCCAGCGACTTGGTCCAGGTGAGGATGAATCCCTTGGTTCCGGCATATACCGAGGCGCGGTCCCAGCCAACCAGGGCCAACTGCGACGAGAGATTGATGATCTTGCCGTAACGCTGCTCGATCATGTGTGGAAGAACGGCTCTCGTCACTCTGAGCGGGCCAAAGACGTTTACCTCGATCTCGTCCTGCCAGGACTCTTCGACCGTCTCGGCAAATGGCTGCACGTGCATGACTCCGGCGTTGTTGACCAGAATATCGATCCGTCCGAACTGCTCGATCACCTCGGACGCCATTCGCTTGACCGCTATCGCATCGGTGACGTCTGCCTGAACGAGCATCGCGCGCCGACCGGCTGACTCGGCCCGCGCCGCCACAGCCTGGCAGCCATCACGGCTTTCCCGGTAATTAAGGGCGACGTCGGCGCCTGCCTCGATGAAGACCTCGGCGATTGCCTGACCAAACCCTCGTCCGGCTCCGGTGATCAGGGCGGTCTTCCCGCTCAGCGCTCCCATTCTCGTGCCTCTCTCTGTCAGTCGTTCGACTGAGTCTTTTCAGCATCGTGGATCAGTTTCCATAATCGTTGTGACGTCAGTGGCATATCAACATGCGTCACGCCGAGCGGAGCCAGCGCGTCGAGCACCGCGTTGACCAGAGCCGGTGGCGATCCCGTGGTGCCTGCCTCGCCAACACCCTTGACGCCAAGTGGGTTCACCGGACTTGCGGTCACGGTGTGCGCCGTCTCGAACGGAGGAAGGAAATCGGCTTTCGGAATTGCGTAGTCCATCAGCGAGCCGGTGAGGAGTTGTCCGTTGTCGTCGTAGACGATTTCCTCTTCGAGCGCCTGGCCAAACCCCTGCGCCAGTCCTCCGATGACCTGTCCTTCGACCAGTTGTGGATTGATCAAGGGTCCGCAGTCGTCGACCGCGAGATACCGGAGCACTTTGAGCGCGCCGCTCTCTCGATCGATCTCGACCAGCGCGATATGCGCGCCGAACGGGAAGGTGCGGCCACTTGGAGCGAAGTAGCTGGTCCCTTCCAGCCCCGGCTCGAGGCCACCAGGCAATCCACCCATCCCGTAGGCGGCTTGCGCGACCTGTTTGAAGCTCATAGACCGGTCGGGAGTTCCACGGACCTGAAGCCGCCCATCTTCGTAGACAACGTCCTCTTCGCTGACCTCAAGTCGAGCCGCTGCGATCTTGCGGGCCTTCTCTTTGACCTGTCTCACGGCCAGCAGGACGGCTGAGCCGCCGATGGACGTTCCGCGGCTGCCGAATGTCCCGATTCCTTGCGGTGTGACTGCGGTATCGCTGGCGCGGACAACCACGTCCTCCATCGGAATGCCAAGCTCATCCGCTACGATCTGCGCGAATGTCGTCTCTTCGCCCTGCCCATGTGGCGAGATCCCGGTTGTGACGGTCACCGTGCCGGAAGGCTGCACCCGCGCCGAGCCACTGTCCCAGCCCGGACCAGCCAGTTCGCAGTAGACCGCCATGCCGAGTCCGACGAGGCGCCCATCTGCCCGCGCCTTGACGTGTTCGGCTCGCACGTCGTCGTAGCCGATTTGCTTCAAGGCTTCGGTGAGCGCGAGGTCGTAGTTGCCACTGTCATATTCAATGCCGGTCGCGGACATGTACGGGAAGTCTTCCGGCTGAATGAAATTACGCCGTCGCAGTTCGACCGGATCCATCGATAGCTCCCGGGCAATCGCGTCCATCAGTCGCTCGACCATATAGGCGGCTTCGGGTCGCCCGGCTCCTCGATACGCGCCGGTCGGCGTGGTGTTGGTCATCACGCCGAGCACGGTTGTGCTCAGGTTCTTGATGCGATAGGCGCCGGATGACATCACGCCGGTGCGCGTGGCGACCGTCGCCGCGCCATAGGCACCGACGTTGGAGATGAGTTCCACCTTGAGCCCGAGAATCTTGCCCGAGTCATCAACCGCGGCTGTTAGCTTCTGTACCTGATCGCGCCCGTGGTTGGTACCGACAAACGTCTCCCGGCGCGTCTCGGTCCATTTGACCGGACGCTTGTAACGGTAGGCCAGTGCGGCGGCGACCAGATATTCTGGATAGACCGGTCCTTTGGCTCCGAAGGCGCCGCCGACGTCAGGCGCAATAACGCGAACGTGATGCTCGGGAATACCGATCGTCGCGGCGATGGTGCTACGCACACGGTGCGGCGTCTGGGTCGTCGCCCAAACGGTCATCTCTTCGGTTGCCCGCTCGTAGTTCACCATGATCGAGCGTGGTTCGATGAACGTGGCATGGATCCGCTGGTTCCTCAGGCGGACCGAAACGGTTCGGCTTGCTCGTGCGAATGCCTCCTCAACGTCACCCCCTTCGACGTGCCATCGGAAAGCGAGATTGTCGCCCCACTCCGGATAGAGCAGGGGTGCGCCGTTAGCCAGCGCGGCCTCCGCGTCGACTACCGGCGTGAGTGGTTCGTATTCGACCTTCACGAGCTCGGCCGCGTCGGTGGCGCTGTAGAAACCCTCGGCCAGTACGACCGCCACCGCGTCCCCGACGTGCATGGCCTTTCCGACGGCGAGTGGGTAGCGCTCGAGCGGTCGATCCGGGGCTTGTTCTGGCGAATGCTGCGGCTTTGTTATCTGGGCGATTTCGTCGCCTGTCATGACCGCGACAACTCCCGGGGATGCCAAAGCCGCCGACACGTCGATGCTCAGGATCTTGGCGTGCGCGTAAGGACTGCGCACCATCACGGCGTCGAGCGTTTCGGGAATGCGAACGTCATCGACGAACTTGCCGTAGCCCGTAACAAGCCGCCGGTCTCCGACCCGCCGAACCGACTGGCCGACATATCGCGTTTTCTCGCTGGCAGTTTTTGACATTCGGCATCCTCATCTCATCGAAATTGGAATCACGTGCCCGCAGTAACACAACAATCGCGACAACCTTGAACGGCGCCGCGAGAAGGACACGCTCCTTAATCTTCGCCCGTTCAGCGGGGTTGGGCAAGCCCCGACGTTGTTTCGGGGCGTCGTCAACGTCAGGACTTCCCTGAGCCGGTGTTAGAAGAGGAGGCGCTCGCCAGATTCGAGGATGGCATGAATCTCCCGGTCGCTCAAACCGGAATTTCTGACGAACCATACCGGGTCGGTTTCGCCCATATCGAACGGAAAATCGGTGCCGAGCACGATTTGATCGATCCCGACGATCTCTACCAGGTGGCGCAAGATAACGGGATCGAAGACCACCGTATCGAAATAGAGGTGACGAAGCTGTTCGATGGGATTGGCGGCACGCTCCCGGCATTCGGGACGTACCTCGAAACCGTGTCGCAGTCTTCCAATGAGATGTGGCAGCGCACCGCCGCCGTGAGAGAGGATGAGTTTGAGCCCGGGGTGACGTTCCAGTACGCCGGAGAAGAGAATGCGCGCGCCAGCCTGGGCCGTTTCGGTGGGATTGCCGATCAAGTTGCGCAGGTAAAACTGTCCCATACGCTCTCCGCCCGCCACGTTGTTGGGATGGATCAGCACGGGAATGTCTAGCCTCTCAACCGCCTCCCAAAAGGGCTCAAGAGACGGCTCATCAAGTCCACCGCCGTTGATGTTGCTGAGGATCTCAACGCCGCCCATCCCAAGCTGCCGGACAGCCCGTTCGAGTTCCGCAACGGCCGTAGCAGGAGCCTGCAGCGGTACGGTCGCGAATCCGACGAATTCCTCCGGATCGTCCTGGGCCACCTTGCTGATCCCGTCGTTCAGCATTCGGGACCACACGAGACCGTCTTCGCCGGAGAGCTCGTAAAGAATGGTGTACGGCGGTGGCATGAGCGTCCGTCGATCGAGTCGCTGCCGGATCAGTGCGGATCGCTGCGCGTCCACCTCGAACAATTCGCGCGATACGTCGAGCGAGTGCCCGCGTACGTCGACGGTGTACCCATCGTCTCCATTCGCGACCACCTGGATGCCAAGATCGTTGCCATCCCAGACTTCGCTGAGTGGAAAGTAATGGCTATGCAGATCGATGACCACAGTTGTTCTCTCGTCTCACTCGTGAGCGGCCGCCGACAGGCGCTCTTTCAGCCGTGCTAAGCGGAATAGGCGGGTAGCTGATCCCGGTTCGGCAACAGGGCGATAAATGGCAGGGTAAACCATGAGGTGGCCGCCACCACCAGGAAGGCCTGTCGAATGCCGATCATATCGCCCAGAGTTCCGAAGGAAAGCGAAGCGATGCTCATGGCGACGAAGCCGATCGCCAGCATCAGACCGGACATCGATCCACGCGCTTCCGGCATCAGCTCCTGTGCCAGCGCCAGCGTGACCGGACGCACCGAGATCGCGATGAAGCCGGCCGCCATTAGCACCAGCAGCACCTGCCATGTGCCGTTCTCAAGCCAGAGGTAGAGGTAGAAGAGTGGCGCGGACAGGACGGCCGTGACAGTCAGGAGAAGCTTGCGCCCGAGGCGGTCCGACAGGTTACCGGCCAGCAGTCCGCCCGCGATTCCGGCGGCCGACAGGAGCGACAGTGCAATGCCGCCGTACCACTCGCTCCGGCCGCTCGAAATGAGCAGCTTGACGAGGAAATACTGAAACGGGGACGTGACCAGCCCGTTGATAACCGAGACAGCCAGGAGCGCCCCAACCGCCTTCCTTCGTTGCCGCAACAATGGTCGGAAGTCGACCTTGTTGGCGCTCTTGCGCTGGGCATCGCCATGTGACGTATCGAGCGTGAAATAGAGAACGATTGACGCCGCGATGCCGAAGACCATCACGACGGCAGAGCCCTCTAACGTAAACAGCGCTATGGCCGCGGTGATGAGCAATGGACCAATCGTGCGGGCCGACTCGCCCAGAGCCATGAAGATCGACATGGCTCGGCCCATTTTGTCGCCGCCATAATCGCCGATGAGTGCAACCGCCGGAGCGTGGAACGCGGCCGATGCGAGCCCCGACGCCATCAACAGGAGCAGCACCACGGCGACGTTGGGAGCCAGTCCAACGGTCGAGAGCGAGATAGCCGCCACGGCTGGAGCGAGGACGACGAACCACTTTCGCGTGGTCCGATCCGCCAGGTAGCCAACAAAGGGTTGCACGATACTCGGCATTTGTTGGGCGGGAATCATCAAGCTGACCATGGCAAGCGAGATGCCCAGTTTCTCCTGGACTGCCGGGATCAATACCCCCATGAACGAGCCGTAGATGTCGTGAGACAGATGGGCGCCTGAGACGATGAAGGTGCTCCGGGCATCAAACGAGGAGACGGGTGCTGGAACCTCACTCACCTCGGCTGCCGGCTGAACTGCGGTTGCACTCTGTGCCAATGAATCTTCCCCTTACCCCGATATTGTGAGTTGATATGATCGCATGTCTTTTTCGAAGCCACAGGATACACCGGACTTCGCGTTCGCGCACATAAAATAACGCAAAGACTGAGCCCTCTGTTCCCAGATTGCCCGATGAACTAACGACGTCGGCGTTCTGACGGCATCCTCGCCGCCCTGAGATCCTCTGCCGTGAAGACATGCTCGAGTACGACGCCAGATGCCCTCTCGCCTCGGAACCGGATTTCCGCCCACGCAAGCGAACCCAGGTTGAGCACGAGCAAGAGGGCCAGTGAGACATAGATCCAGGGGTAGATCCAGGAGTCCAGCGTGCGCCGGACGACCACGAATCCGTCGATCTTTGTCGTGTCCTTCGTTCCAGCGACAATATCGACGTGGTGTGGACCGTCCGCCATCCCGCTGGCGACCGTCACGCGCGTGATTGAATTGGACGCTGTAGCGCTCTGACTGCTCGCTTTGAGCTTGGCGGAATGACCATCGACACGCACCGCGAGATCTTGCGGACTACCGGAAATCAGGAGATCGAGTCGCGTGC
The DNA here is from genome assembly GCA_963785465.1 of uncultured Chloroflexia bacterium. Taxonomy (GTDB): domain Bacteria; phylum Chloroflexota; class Chloroflexia; order Thermomicrobiales; family Thermomicrobiaceae; genus CALAGB01. Next base: position 14,254 of record CAWAVM010000015.1, read on the forward strand.
CCGAGAAATCGATCGATGCGGTCGCTCCATCCTGGTTGGGAATCAGCGCCGCATTCTCGCCGCTGCCGTTCAACGTCCATCCCGTGTCATGCTGGATTTCCCGGCTGTCGGCGTCGTAGGCGCCGGTATAGGCGAGATTGATACGCCCACTCTGTTGTTGCAGTAGTGTGTATGCCGGTGTCGGGCTGAAGTCGTAGTTGACGATCGAGAACCCGCGCGTTGGATTTTTGACCTGATCTGGAGCATCGGGTGACGTGGGCGTACGGAAGTTCCAGATGCACATGACGCCCATCCAGGGCCACTCCTGCTGGGCCCGCACGTATCCCTCGTACAGATATTCGGCCTGAGTTTGCAGGCTGACCGGCTTGCCCCACGGGGACGGATTGCCGCTCCAGTTGGCCGGTAACGATACCCAGCCATATTCGGCGGCCCAGACCGGCTTTTGTCCGTCTCCGTTCTTCAGCATGATCTCGTGTGTCTGGATCGGGCGCGAAAAGTTATCTCGCGCGAAGTCGACTCGCCGGTCGTACGGACCGTAACCATAGCCATAGACCATCACCGTCCCGATATCGAAGTAGTCCTTGGCGCCCGCGTCGTACATACCCTGGAGAAAAAGCAGGTCGCTCAAGTTTGTTGGTCCAGTTTGATCGGTCGGGGCGAGTCCGGGCATCAACACGGTGATCGTCGGGTCGGCTGCTTTGGCGGCGATGTAGGCGGCTTTGAGAAGCTCGGTGAACTTGGCCGGATCGATCGGCTGCCCACCCCATTCTCCCTGCAGGTTCGGCTCGTTCCAGATCTGGATATAGTGAATGCGCCCGCGGTAGCGATTGACGAAGTCGGAGACGAAGTTGGCGTAGTCCGAGATCTTGTCCGGTGGACCATCGGGGAATTGCGCGAGATTGGGTGCGCCCGCACGTGCCCAGCGGGGCGGCTTGTCGAGACGGGCAATAATCTGGATGTCCAGCGCGTTGGCTTGCTCGACTATGCGGTCGTATTTGGCCCAGCTACTGACGTCGTACTTGGTGTTCCAGAATGTCCCCGGTTCCGGCTCGATGTCGTACCATGGGAACATCTGTCGAATGTAGCCATAACCGCCGGCCTTAACCATCTGAAGCTCGCGAGTGACTTTAGCCGGGTCAGGCTCCAGATCGAGGAAGGTGTTCACCCCCATGGGATTGACGTCGGTGTGCGCGATCGGTTGGAGGTTGGCCCCGGAGGCGACGCCCCGGTTGAAATATCCGTTCGCAACCGTGGCGGCGGCGAATCCGCCGATCAATCCAACGATCACGAGAATGTGAAGGCTGCGTTGAAACCATCGGCGAGCGAGGAGCCGGTGCACGCGTGCCATGCCAACCTTATCCGAGGATGACGGGACCGCCAGAAGGCGGCGATTCGAGCGGTCGAGCGCATCAAGAGGCGCGATGTTGCCTCCAGGTTCAACCGTGCTTGAGTATAGAGGAGCGGTGCTATTCGCGGTTTTCCCGTCCGAACCGTCAGGAGCATTGCGGTTGCCGCGTGGGAGAAGGCGCGGTATTCCAATTCGTGGATTCCAGTGTACAATGCACGCGGCCGGTCTAAGAGCAGGCAGAGAAGTCGTTACCCCGCACGAGAGGAGAGAGGTCAACGGTGCAAAAAAGCCAGCCACAATCGGAACTGATGATCTATGTGGAAGGGCTCAACGTTGCCCTGGCGATCTGGCTGATCGCATCGCCCTATATCCTTTCTTACACATTGTGGACCGGGGCACGATTGACCGCCGATGTCTTTGGTGGGCTGATTCTGGGCATGGCGATCACACGCATGGCGATGTCACAACGGCACTACTGGTGGCTCTCGTTCGGAAACCTCATCATGGGCGTCTGGGTTGCGATTACGCCGTTCGTCCTTGCGTACCACTACGATTCCACTCCGACTATCAACGCCGTCATCGTCGGCGCCCTGGTGGCTCTGATCGCCGCGAGCGGATTCCTACGCCGGGCATAGCCCAAGCGCAACAACGCATCTGAATTCAGCAGCCGGCTCCGGTGACAACTGGGGCCGGTTCTTTTTGTATCGACACCGTGTGTTATTCTGTGTGAAGCTGAATCCAGTGAGAGTAGAACCAAGTGCGAACGAATGCATGCCGCTGATCGAAAACGGTTGCGAAGCGTGGACGGCAACGACAGATTCCGGACGTTCGAGAAATTGACCAAACCGACGTGCAACCAGATCGATACACGCTCGTTTAAGAGTCTAGAAGCCTGAAAACGCCCTCGCGGCTACGGATTGCGCGATTCCTGGCAAGGTGGGTGTAGGACAATGGCTCGAATCATTGTAGATCATACAAATCATGGACCTCGACGGTTTGAAGTCGTGAATGTGACAGTTCACGGCCGTTACCGGTTTCGGCGTTGGCGAGAGCTGTCGTCGTGCAGTCACCCCGATATCAGGATGGGATAGCGGATCCAGATCATGGTATCGGGGTGTCCGCAGGGCACCGTCCGTTGACAGCAGTGAGACATCGTTTCTTTCTGGTCAGCGGTCAAGTTGATTTCGCACGGACTTTGGGGGAGTCGAAAGGAGGTCATGGGGGAATTGGCGCCTGATCGAGGAATCAGGCAGATCGTTACGGAAGACTGTGTGTGACAGTAGGGTTTCGACTTTTCGCGTCAGCGCCTTGCATGAAAGGAGCAACCAGTTGGGAAAACGATTTCTCAACATGACGTTCGCATTGGGACTGGTAGTCGGTCTCATGGCGGGCGTCGTCGGCTCCGCGTCGGCGGACACTTCGCCGGCCGGAACCGCAAGTCAGTGGATCTACTTCCCGTGGGTTCCTAACGGGGAGATGATGGACAACGCCGGGCCATGGTATGGCACGGTGACCATCCAGAACCTCGAGAACTATCGCGTCATCATCACGCTGTACGACGAAGCTGGTGGCACGACCAACACGACGACGCTCGAGCCAAACGCGTCGAAGACGATGAGTGCCGATCAGCTGGGCGTCGCGTCACCGGGTGGCGCGGTCGCGGTACAGAGTGCCTGGGATCTTTCGCCGTCGGGTCAGGCCCAGACCCTGTATCAATCAGGAAATCTGCCAGCCGCACTGGGCGACGGCGACGTTGACCAAGGGGTACACCGTCGACGCGAATGGCAATCAAGTTATGACCCCGACCGACGCCATCGGTGCATCGGTTTACAATAACCCGAATGCCATCGCCGCCACGTACATCACGTACGTTGACGCCAATGGCCAGACCGTGACGATCAACTCTGGGAACAACTCGTTCCTGGTTCAGAACCTGAACACGATCGTCTGGCAAGTAAATCCAGCGTCGCTTGGTATTATCGCGGGTGACACCTTCAAGGTGCACTACGTGGATAGCATCGGCACGTGCCGCGCTCCGATCATCGCCGGTGTTGAGAAGCACGTCATGGCGACCCCGAGCGCATCCGCCAAGACCAGTGCGTCCCAGATGTCGGTCGACGGCTACACCGCCGTTCCGATGCAGGACGTTGCCTGGGGTCCTGGTAGCACGATCTGCCACGACATCGTCGGTGGCGATTGTGTGAACTTCGGCGATTACATCGTCGGAATCCCGGACTTTGGCACGTTTGATGGTCATAGCTACATCCCGATCGCCCAGACGAACAATGGGTGGGACACGATCCTGCACATCTCGCTGGTCGATCCGTCCGCGCCGGACTTCACGTCCGTAACGGCAACGCTGTACACGGCCGGTAGCCAGGGCGCGTTCGGCCCGAGCGTCGGCTCGTTCACCACGACGTTGAGCCAGGGCGAGACCTGGACACTCGACCTCTCCGCCGATGCCGGTATTCCGGATGGCTGGGTTGGCGATGTCTGGATCACGTCTGACTACGGCGTCGTAGCGGTTGCGAATCGCCAGAAGCCGGAAACGAACATGGCGATCACGAACCAGTCGGCACCGAGCCTGCTCGCGATCACGAGCCCGAGTGCTCATGGCAGCAGCGTGGCCGGAACGCAGTCGACGACACTGAGCGGTCTGTACACGATGGTCGCGCCGTTGATCATGAAGGATTACAACGGCTGGAACATCGGTATCAACATCGCGAACATCTCCGAGTTCACCAACACGGTGAGCATCAACTTCGTTGGCCCGACCGGCAGCACCGTAGGTGGTGACTCTCTGTCGATCCCGGCGAAGGCGATGGAGTACTACTACGTCCCAGCGACCCAGGATCTGGGTCTGACGAATGGCTTCGTTGGCGCGGCAATTCTCACAAGCTTGCTGCCGTTCCACGCGGCTATTGACGAGGTGAAGTACCAGGGTCAGGGACAAGATGTTGGACAAGCGATGTCCTACATCGCGACCGACGCGGGTGCATCCGCCGAGTGGTGCCAGCATGCGGATCCGGCGAGCCGCCGCTGCGAGCAGCCGAATGCGTACACGATCCTTCATCCGGAAGGCAACTGGCCATTCCTGGCGATGCCGCTGATCCAGAAGGGGAGCCCGTACACAGGACTGGGCGACACCTCTGGTATCAACCTGTTCAACGCTTCGTCTGACGGCAGCACGGTCGCTGACGTCTACTTCTTCCAGCCATCCGGCGCGCTTGCGGCTCCGACGCTGCAGCAGCCATACGAGCTGACCCTTGGGCCATTGGGCACCGCGACGGTCTACACGATGGACTTCAGCGAAATGTCCGCGGGCTTCCAGGGATCGGCGATCGCGGTGCCGGTTGAGGGTTCTGGTATTCTGTTCGGCGTCTCGAACAACGTGAACTACGACGTCCAGGGTGACGGATCAGCCGTCTACAACATGGTCAATACCTGGGGTCAGTTCCGGTTCCTGTGCTCGCAGACAGGTATCGAGAACAACAACGGTAACTACATCTTCGGTTTCGCGCCGTGCATCTACTTCGGCCGGCTTGAACTAAGAATGTTCGACCGATAGCAGGACGCTAGACGACGAACGGTCGTCGTAACCCAAGTCACACAGCGAGGAAGCGCCCTCCGGGAAACCGGGGGGCGCTTCTGTTGTGTTGGTGCCCAGTAGATTCAAGCGGCCCGCAAAACCGTTGGCCAGGAAATGGAGAGCCGTCTCCCGGTCATGCTGAGTAGGCAACCACAGTGGATTTGCCAGGCGTCATTCTGAGGCCGCAGCCGAAGCATCTCTCACGCTCACTCCAAACGAAGAGATTCCTCGCTTTGCTCGGAATGACACATTCACGTTGGTCAACGACTGAGGACGCAGCCGAAGCATCTCGTGCGTCGCTCCCGAGCGCTGTGGACAATAGCGGAGAGGGGAGACCCTCCGTCGCCGCTCAGTAGGTTGCCATGGGAGCGCGTCATCCCGAGGCCACAGCCGAAGCATCTCTCACGCTCACTCCAAACGAAGAGATTCCTCGCTGTTGCTCAGAATGACACACTCACGTTGGCCAACTACTGAGGACGCAGCCGAAGCATCTCGTGCGTCGCTCCCGAGCGCTGTGGCAAAAGTGGAGAGGGGAGACCCTCCGTCGTCGCTCAGTAGGTTGCCACTGGGAATGCGTCATCCCGAGGCCACTGCCGAGGGATCTCTTCATGCTTTGTCGAATTGAAACGAGGAGATTCTTGGCTGTCGCTCAGAAGGACACATTCACATTGGTCGCCTACTCAGCATGGTTAGGCGTACTCTGACCAGTGTTGGTCAATCTTTACAGACGATGCCCTGTGGACGGGATTTCGACCGGCGTGGCAAGCGTCGAAACAAATTGTCGCCCCAGAATCACGCTATCGGTGCAACCAGTGTTGATGAAGACCGTTAAGAACGATGGCAACGTGGCACGCCCTCGCTGCTACGGATTGCCTGATTCTTTTCAGGATGGGTGTAATACAGCGGCTCGATTCATCGGAAAACCATATGACCTGAAACCCAATCGGCTCGCGGTCATGAAATTGACACCCCATCTGGTGCGACCGTTGCCGGTTTCATGCGTTTGTACAGTGTAGAGGACGCGGTTTCGGCGTCGACGAAAGCTGTCGTCAGGCAGCCACCCCGATATCAGGATGGGATAGCGGATCCAGATCATGGTATCGGGGTGTCCGCAGGGCACCGTCCGTTGACAGCAGTGAGACATCGTTTCTATACTGCTCAGCGGTCAAGTTGACTATTACGAACTTGGGGAAGTGGAAAGGAGGTCATGGGGGAATTGGCGCCTGATTGAGGAATCAGGCAGATCGTTACTGAAGACTGTGTGTGACAGTAGGGTTTCGACTTTTCGCGTCAGCGCCTTGCATGAAAGGAGCAACCAGTTGGGAAAACGATTTCTCAACATGACGTTCGCATTGGGACTGGTAGTCGGTCTCATGGCGGGCGTCGTCGGCTCCGCGTCGGCGGACACTTCGCCGGCCGGAACCGCAAGTCAGTGGATCTACTTCCCGTGGGTTCCTAACGGGGAGATGATGGACAACGCCGGGCCATGGTATGGCACGGTGACGGTCCAGAACCTCGAGAACTATCGCGTCATCATCACGCTGTACGACGAAGCTGGTGGCACGACCAACACGACGACGCTCGAGCCAAACGCGTCGAAGACGATGAGTGCCGATCAGCTGGGCGTCGCGTCACCGGGTGGCGCGGTCGCGGTACAGAGTGCCTGGGATTTCTCGCCGTCGGGGCAGGATGTTGCCTTGGCCCAAGATGACATCTGCCAGCCGCACTTCGCGACGGTGACGTTGACCAAGGGGTACACCGTCGACGCCAATGGCAATCAGGTTCCGACGCAGGCCGATGCCATGGGAGCAACGGTGAAGAGCGGCTTCACCACGTCCACGTACATCACGTACAAGGACGCCAATGGCGGCACGAATACCGTGACCTATAACAACGGTTTCGTTCTCCAGAACAACAACACGGTCGAGTGGACCGTGGATCCCTCCACGCTGCCAAACGGCGGAATCCTGCCGGGTGCAAGCTTCACGGTGCACTACGTAGATAGCATCGGCACGTGCCGCGCTCCGGTCATCGCCGGTGTTGAGAAGCACGTCATGGCGACCCCGAGCGCATCCGCCAAGACCAGTGCGTCCCAGATGTCGGTCGACGGCTACACCGCCGTTCCGATGCAGGACGTTGCCTGGGGTCCTGGTAGCACGATCTGCCACGACATCGTCGGTGGCGATTGTGTGAACTTCGGCGATTACATCGTCGGAATCCCGGACTTTGGCACGTTTGATGGTCATAGCTACATCCCGATCGCCCAGACGAACAGTGGGTGGGACACGATCCTGCACATCTCGCTGGTCGATCCGTCCGCGCCGGACTTCACGTCCGTAACGGCAACGCTGTACACGGCCGGTAGCCAGGGCGCGTTCGGCCCGAGCGTCGGCTCGTTCACCACGACGTTGAGCCAGGGCGAGACCTGGACACTCGACCTCTCCGCCGATGCCGGTATTCCGGATGGCTGGGTTGGCGATGTCTGGATCACGTCTGACTACGGCGTCGTAGCGGTTGCGAATCGCCAGAAGCCGGAAACGAACATGGCGATCACGAACCAGTCGGCTCCGAGCCTGCTCGCGATCACGAGCCCGAGTGCTCATGGCAGCAGCGTGGCTGGAACGCAGTCGACGACACTGAGCGGTCTGTACACGATGGTCGCGCCGTTGATCATGAAGGATTACAACGGCTGGAACATCGGTATCAACATCGCGAACATCTCCGAGTTCACCAACACGGTGAGCATCAACTTCGTTGGCCCGACCGGCAGCACCGTAGGTGGTGACTCTCTGTCGATCCCGGCGAAGGCGATGGAGTACTACTACGTCCCAGCGACCCAGGATCTGGGTCTGACAAATGGCTTCGTTGGCGCGGCAATTCTCACAAGCACGCTGCCGTTCCACGCGGCTATTGACGAGGTGAAGTACCAGGGTCAGGGACAAGATGTTGGACAAGCGATGTCCTACATCGCGACCGACGCGGGTGCATCCGCCGAGTGGTGCCAGCATGCGGATCCGGCGAGCCGCCGCTGCGAGCAGCCGAATGCGTACACGATCCTTCATCCGGAAGGCAACTGGCCATTCCTGGCGATGCCGCTGATCCAGAAGGGGAGCCCGTACACAGGACTGGGCGACACCTCTGGTATCAACCTGTTCAACGCTTCGTCTGACGGCAGCACGGTCGCTGACGTCTACTTCTTCCAGCCATCCGGCGCGCTTGCGGCTCCGACGCTGCAGCAGCCATACGAGCTGACCCTTGGGCCTTTGGGCACCGCGACGGTCTACACGATGGACTTCAGCGAAATGTCCGCGGGCTTCCAGGGATCGGCGATCGCGGTGCCGGTTGAGGGTTCTGGTATTCTGTTCGGCGTCTCGAACAACGTGAACTACGACGTCCAGGGTGACGGGTCAGCCGTCTACAACATGGTCAATACCTGGGGTCAGTTCCGGTTCCTGTGCTCGCAGACAGGTATTCAGACCAACAACGGTAACTACATCTTCGGTTTCGCGCCGTGCATTTACTTCGGCACGAACTAGAAGAGTTCGACCGATAGCAGGACGCTAGACGACGAACGGTCGTCGTAACCCAAGTCACACAACGAGGAAGCGCCCTCCGGGAAACCGGGGGGCGCTTCTGTTATCGAGCGCTTTAACGGGCTGAACTCGGCCGGAAGGAACCGTTACCGGCTATCTGGAGTTGCAACGTATTGCACAAACATTGGCCAACGCTGATCGGGGTACGTCTAACCATTCTGAGCAGCCGACCAATGTGAATGTGTCATTCTGAGCGACAGCGAAGAATCTCCTCGTTTCAATTCGACAAAGCATGGAGAGATCCCTCGGCTGTGGCCTCGGGATGACACATTCTCAGTGGCAGCTTACTGAGCCACGACCATGGATCTCCCCCTCTCCACTTTCGCCGTATCGATCGAGAGACATGGACGAGATGCTTCGGGTTCGGCCTCAGCAATTGACCAACGCGAATGTGTCACTCCGAGCAAAGCGAGGAATCTCTTCGTTTGGAGTGAGCGTGAGAGATTCTTCGGCCGCGTCCTCAGAATGACTCCTGGCAAATGCACTGCGATTTGCTACTCAGCATGACCGCGAGGTCGAGTCAGTCCTTGTCATCCGGTTCGCTTGAGTCGGGAGCGCTGGTTTGGATGGGGAGAATGCTGACTCGTGCTACGACTGGGCGGTGATCCGACGTCCAAACATTCGGGACCTCGATACCCATGAGCGCGATGTCGCGCGTGCCGAGGATGTAGTCGATGCGACGGCCGTCCCTGGACGTGTAGTCGGATGGCGTTAGGGTTCGACCGTAATCGACGAAGCCGGCTGATGAGAAGAGTGAAATGACCGGATCGGTCGGATCCGAATTCATGTCTCCCAGCAACAGAGCTGGTGACTCATGGTTCCAGGCGACGACCAGTTCGCTGGCCTGTTGCAGGCGAACCGGCCCGGCATTCGCAGGATCGTCAAGATGGGTCGCGAGGACCGTGATCTCACCGGCCTGCGTCTCAACCTGAACTTCGAGCACGCTCCGCTTGAGATTCTGTGTGGTGTCGTATTGGATCTTCTGCACCGACCCGATCGGTGCGCGGGTGAGCACCGCGTTGCCCCACAGACCATCATCCGAGTTCGCGCCGAACGCGTAGTTCATGTTCAGTCGGTGGCTTAGCCAAAGCACCTCGTCGATGCCAGACGTTACCAGCCAGCCACGACTAACCTCTTGCAGCACGACAATGTCTGGATGCTGCGCCTCGATGACTTGGGCCGTCTGCTCCAGATTGAACCGTTCGCTCGCCGAGAAGCCGCTCTGAATGTTGTAAGTCATGACGGTGATCTCTGGGCCAATGGCCGAGGTCGCCCCGGCGTCGTTCCAGGACCAGACTTCCCAACTACTGACCAACAGGAGCAAGCCTCCGATTACTCCGGCGAGGACGACGATCGGGATGCCGCCACTCCGTATTCGAGGTACGGATCTGGGAGTCCCGACGATCGCCACGGTCAGGAAGATCGCGACGGCTGCTCTGAGAAAGGCTGGGCTCCCTGAATACGTGTAATACCCAAAGAGCAGGCCAACCTCGATGAGCAATCCAATGGTGAAGAAGATGGCCGTCCAGTTCGGTGTGGACGTTACGGCTATCTGATCGCCCTCCAGCAGGAGCTCAGTGATGAGCACGATGCTGGCTCCGATGCTGAGACTGAGCCCGATCGATCCGAGCGCGGGAACGCTCCAAAACCACACGAACCCCATGGCGAATACGGCTGCCAGCGAGAGCCGCCAGGCCAGCCACCAGCGTTTATTCGACAGGATTGCGACTTCGTCGGAACATCGCAGCGCCGCACCCAGAATCCCCACCGCCATACCGAAGGTCAGCACGACAGCAGCCCCCGGATAGTCGAGCCCTAGGTGAGATTGCGCCAGTCCGAGGTTGCCTAGCATCAGGTGGTAGAGGACAAAGGTAGGTCCGATGGCGAGCAGTGCGATAGAGGCGCTTAAGGTTGAACCGCGCACCTCTGACGACAGATCGAGCCGAAGTAGCGCGGCCAGCATCGCTCCGATTAGCGCCCAGGTCACCAGGTAGGCAGTGAACCCGGGCATCCAGGGTGCATCGACCGTTTGAAAAGCCACGCGTATGCCCAGGTCAATCGCGAGGCCGAGTCCAAGGCCCAGCGCGACGAGCTGTCGGCGGGTGATCAATAGCGAGAAGACGAGCCAGCCCCAGCAAACAACAGCCAGGGCGCTCAGCCAGAGACGTGCCTCCGGAACTTGCCAGTACTGAAACGAAATTCGCGTGCCGGCCAGGAGGATTGTGGAGCCGATAAGGACGGAGCGAACACTGGTTGCGCGGATCACCACCCAGGCCAGACCGCTTGCCAAAAAGACACCGACAGCGATGCCGCCGAGCGCAGTGCGGTTGCTCTGGTCGACGACAAAGACGAGATAGGAAACGAATACCCGCATCGACTGCAACATCAATACGGTCGCCGCCGATACAACCGTCAGTCCGGCCAGTGACGTGATAGTCGCTGGCTGGACAACGCTAATCAATTCGTCGCCGAGGCCTGAAACGGACCGTGCGGACATACGAGTCACTCGTTTCGTGCACCGGAAAATCACTCTGGATTTCAAACGTTAGGAAGATGCTCGCGCGTCTCCCATTATCGCCAAAAAGATGCGCGATGCAAGGCGGTTGCTCAACATCCGCTCGGCGACGTTGGAGAATAGAGTGATATTGGGAGTGGCTACTGATTTGAACGAAGCGAAAACGCGTTGCAGGATGCGCCGTCGTCGCAGGCGCTTGTGGCTATGGGACCGATTCAGCGGGAAGTTTCAACGACAGGACGCGCGAAAGGCCGTCGTCTCCCATGGTGATGCCATAGAGCGTGTCGGCTCCTTCGATGGTCGACCGATTATGGGTCACGACCACGAACTGTGTCTTCTCAGCCAGACGTTGTAGCTCGTCTCGCACCCGTACGACATTCGATTCGTCGAGTGCCGCATCCACTTCATCCAGCAGGCAGAAGGGGCTCGGGTTGACCTTCAGGATGGAGAAGAGGAGTGCAACGGCGGTGAGGGCGCGTTCTCCGCCGGAAAGCAGGCTCAGATTTTGTAGTCGTTTCCCTGGCGGCTGAGCGACGATATCGATGCCGGTTGAACCGTTCTCGTCATCACAACGAATAAGACGTGCCTTGCCACCGCCAAAGAGGGCCGTGAACGTTGATTCGAAGGCGCGCGCGACTTCGGAGAAGGTCCGATCAAACTCCAACGCCATCGTGCGGTCGAGTTCCATCATGAGCGCACGGAGCGCCTCGGTGGCGGATCGTACGTCGTCAAGCTGTTGACGTAGGAACGAGTACCGCTCCGATTCACGCTCGTACTGTTCGATGGCGTCATCTCCAGCGACGCCGATTCGACGCAAACGTTCGCGCAGCCGGCCAATTTCTCGTTCCACGCGTGGAAGATCGTCGGCCTCGACGGCGATGGCATCCGCGAGAATCGTCGCCACCCCCTCAGCTTCGAGATCCCGACCGGCCCGCTCCAGCGTCAGATCGAGTTCGTCTCGTCGCCGGGCGGTTTCGAGCGCCAGATGATCCTGGCGACGATCCAACTCCCGGCACCGCTCCTCCGCTTGTTCCACCGTTTGACGGGCGACCTGCTCGGCGCGCACCGACGACGTGTGCTCAGCTTGGACCGCAGCGTATCGTTCCCGCAGTTGGAGCAGTCGTTGACTGAGCGCGTCTCGCTCGACGACCGCCTTCTCGCGCGCTTCAAGCAACGCGCGCGTCGCCTGATCGAGTTCGGTGAGGCGATGTCCACCGGCGATCAGCTCTGTGTCAAGGTCTTGCTTGCGCGCCTCAAGTCGGATGCGCTGCTCTTGCGCACCGCGGAGCCGCTCGCGCATACCTGACAGTTCCGCTCGCGCGAGTAAGAGCTGTTCATCATCGATAACCCTTCGTGCGTCGAGCAGGGAATTCCTGAGGAGCTCAGATTCGCCCGCAATCCGCGTCAGGCGAGCTTCGCCCTCGTCCCTGGCCTGCGATAGCTCGGTCAGCTCAGTAGATAGGGTGGTTGATTGCTGTTCGAGACGATTGAATCGCTCTCGCGCGGCTGCGTCATCCCGCTCAATCTCCGACAGCTGTCGCTCCGCGCGGTCTCGCGTGGCAGAGAGTTCGCGCAGTTCCGCCCGTGCGGCGGCAATATTTTGTTCGATCTCCGACTTGTTCTGAATCTGGCCGCGAAGCATGCCTCTTCGATCGTCTCCAGTTCGGCGGATTGGTCGCCGCGTTGCTTTTCGAGCCGTGCGCGCAGGCGCGGAAGTTCACGCAGCTCTCGCTTCCGGGCCAGTGCTCCGGTCTCTTTGATGCGGGAACCTCCGGTTACGGTCCCGCTAGAACGTACGATCTCGCCCCCGATGGTGACGATACTCCAACCGGGCGAGAGAGATCGTAACGCCGCGCGAGCGGCGTCGAGATCTTCGGCCACCTGAACGCGCCCAAGGAGCCCATCGATCACCGGACGGACTCGCTCGTCCATTTCGATTAGATCAGAAGCCATTCCCCGAATTCCCGGAGCGAGGCCTGGTGGCGAAGACCTCCCACGATTTCGAACGGTATCCAATGGATGAAATGTCGCCCGGCCAGTCTGCGATTGCTTCAGCAGCGCGATCGCGCGCTCCGCGTCCGTCCAGCGCTCGACGACTAGATCCTGCAGGTGACTTCCCAGAGCTGCCTCGATGGCCGCTTCGAGATCCGCTGGAACGACGAGCAGACTTGCCAACGTGCCGAGAATGCCCGACAAGATATTCTTCCGACTCGCATCGAGCACGTGCTTGACCCCTGAATAGAGACCAACTCCACTTTCCTCCAACCTCTTCAGCGTCTCGTAACGCGTGCCCGCCTCAAGTAGCCGTCGCTCGACATCTGTTCGGCGCTTGACGAGCGCGTCTCGTTCCTCAACGCGTGTGGCGATTTTCTCCGACATTACCCGCATCTGGCTGGTCATGTCCTCTAGTTGCAGGGAAGTTGCGGCTGCAATTTCGCCGGCCTTCTCACACTGCGCCTTGATCTCGTCTTTACGACTCGACCGTTCGGCTGAACCCGACTGATGACGTTGGCGCTCGGCGTCAAGCTGTTCGAGTTGCCCGCGTAACAGCGCCACACGGGTCTCCATGAGCATGACATCTCGTTCGACGCTTGCTCTTCGCTGCTGGACCGCACGAAGTTGGGAATCAAGGTCGTCGATGTGGCGTTGCGAATCGTCATGTGCCGCCTCGAGTTGAGCGACTTGCTGCTCTCGGGAATCCGTGTCTTCGCTCAGCGCCGACGTCGTTGCGGCAACATCGTCAATTTCCCGCGTGAGATCAACAATCGATGATTGAATGGCCTCCAGCGATCGTTCCGCATCACCCCGGCGCGTGCGCGCGGAGCGTTGTCGCTCTTCAATCAATGCGAGATCGTGTGCGCAGCGCTGATGCTCATCCCGAAGTCGCTGTATCTCATTGCTGAGGGAATCGAGGGCCCGTGCGTGCCCTGTGGTGGCATCGGCGGACCGAGCCAGTATCTGCCGGTGGGTCTCTCGGGCCCGCGTTGCCTCACCGAGTTCCAACTCCAGCGCGTTGGCCGCATCATTTGAGGCCCGCAGGCGATCGGTGGATTCGAGCCAGTGACGGGCGTAAAAGCGTTCCAGAGCCGTCCGGAGCTGCTGCTTGACATTGTCATACTCGCGGGCTTGTCTGGCCGCTCGCTCCAGTGAGCGAAGCCGCGGTTCGAGGTCCGCCAGCAAGTCCTCCAGCCGAGTGCAATTCGCGTGGCTTTCCTCGAGATTGCGACCGGCTGATGCGTGCTTGATGCGAAGTCCGGTGATTCCAGCCGCGTGCTCAAAAAGACCGCGGCGTTCATCAACGCGCTGGCTGAGTACGGCATCGACGAGTCCTTGTCCGATAACGGTGTGCGATTGTCCTAACGATGCGGTGACTTGCAACACATCTTTCAGCCGAACGCGCGCGCCGTTGATCAGGTACTGATTCTCGCCACTCCGATAGGCGCGCCGAGTGACGCTGACTTCCGAGAAGGCGACTGGCAAGCTGCCGTCCTCGTTGTCGAGCGTTACCGTCACTTCGGCCATGCCGAGCGGCGTGCGCGTCGAGCTACCGGCGAAAATGATGTCCTCAGTTCGCTTGCCGCGAAGATTGGTGTAGCTCTGCTCGCCGAGTACCCAGCGCAGCGCATCGGAGATGTTGGATTTGCCGGATCCGTTGGGACCGATAATCGCGGTGATACCGGTGTCGAAAACGAACGCGGTGGGCGTCGCGAAGCTCTTAAATCCGTGCAGATCCAGCCGTTTCAGACGTGTCGCCATCGAATTCCTGTCACCGCTAAATCAGCACGCTGCACGCGCGACTCACCGTCGCGTTTCGTTCGTTTGTGAGCAGTCGTCGTCGAGAAAGGGACGGGGTGGACATCACCAGATGCTACCACCGGCCGTTCATTTACCGCAACGCGTCCGGAACCGTATGGCTGCTCACCGGCAGCGGCCGGGATCGCGATGTCCGTCGAGTCGAGAGAAGATTAGCGGTAGGACGCGGCCTGGAGACTAAAGAGCTCGGCGTACAGGCCATCGAGCGCCATAAGCTCGTCGTGAGATCCTTGCTCGACGAGGCGTCCATCTTCCAATACCAGAATTCGGTCGGCCAAACGCACGGTCGAAAAGCGGTGCGAGATGAAGACGGCTGTCTTGTCCGCGGTGAGCTCGCGCATCCGCAGGAACAGGTCGTATTCTGCTCGAGCATCGAGCGAAGCTGTCGGCTCGTCCAGAATCAGGATCTGCGCGTCCCGCATGAACGCTCGCGCCAGCGCGACCTTCTGCCACTCGCCGCCAGAGAGTTGGTGGCCATCGGCGAACCAGCGCCCGAGCAAAGTGTCGTATCCGCCCGGGAGCCCGGAGATAACCGGATGTGCGCCACTCTTCTCCGCCGCGTCGGTGATGAGCAGCATATCGCTGATGAATTCGGTTCGTGCTAGACCAATGTTCTCTCGGGCCGTCAGTTGATACGTGACGTAGTCCTGAAAGATGACACCGATCTCATTGCGCAAATCGGCTGGATCGTATTCGCGCACGTCGTGACCATCGATGAGCACCTGGCCTTCGATCGGGTCGTACAGCCGAGCCAGCAGCTTCACCAGGGTCGTTTTGCCGGCACCGTTCTTTCCAACGATTGCAATAGTCTCGCCAGGTGAGATTGTGAAGCTGACGTCACGCAGTGCCGGTTGCCCGGTTCCCTCATAGATATGTGACACATTGCGAAACTCGATCCCTTCTTGGAATGGATGTCGCATCGGAACGGGATTTTCCGGTTTGTCAACCGCGGGCTTTGCTTCGAGCAGATCGAACAAGGTCTTCAAATAGAGTTGATGCTCGTAGATCGAGGAGAGGCCGGTGAGCACTCCCTGAAAGTTGCTCTGGATGGAGATCGCCGCTTGCGTGAACAACGTCAGGTCGCCGAGGGTAATCTTCCCGGCTACGGTGCGCAATGCCACATACAGGAAGGTCGCGCTTGAAACCAGGGTCGATAGCGCGCCCCAGGCATATCCCGCCAGATAGCGCCGCACGATCAACGAGCGGTTCTCGGCGTAATACTCGTCGAAAATGCTCCGGTATCGATTCGCAAAGAACGGACCTAAATTGAAGAGCTTTACCTCTTTGTGATACGTGTCGGTTGTCATAAGTGTCGTGAGATAGGACATCATGCGACGAGCCGGTGATTGCCGTCGCATCATCTGGTAGCCCCACCATCCGTAGCGAGTGCTCGATATAAAGGCCGGGATCGGGGCGAGCAGCGCGATAACCGCGAGGAACCACTGGAGTCGGACGATCAACGAAATCATAGAAATGAACGTCAATGTCGTTCGAAGCAGGCCGAAGGTCTGCGAGACCATCATCGCTGGGCGCGATGTCGCCTCGCGCTGCACCTGCTGGATCAGATCATATGATTCGGAACGCTCGAAGAAAGCCAGGTCGAGACGATCGGCGTGTTCCATTAGCGCCATCTGAATTCGGTTGGAAACCTGTTCCTGCAGGAGTTGTTGGGAGATGTTGTTCAGGGTGCCGAATAGGCTGCCAAGGGCGGCGATGGCGAATTGGAGCGCGGCAATGATCACAATTCGACGAATGTCGGCGTTCGTGCCGCCTGATTTGATGGCCGCGACAACCGCGTCGATGATGAGTTTGGACAGCCAGATTTGGCTGGCGGGAATCACCGCCTGAGCGACCGCCAGTGTGCCCATCGCCAGACTGAGCCGCGGGCTGGTATCCCAGACCAGACGCAGAACGCGCGGGATCCCACTCATCGCCGCTTCGACGTTTTGGCGCAACACGTCCCGAGTCGTTTGCCGCTCGCCTTGCTCGCCGTTTGTTCCGTTCGGAGATCGCCCCGAGCGCCCGCTCCCTCGCGGGCTGTGCCCGTTGCTGCTTCCGTGCCATCCGTTCCACGCCATCCACTACTCCCTCATCACCTGCATCATGCCACGGCAATGCTATCCAGTTGGGCATTTCAAAGGATGAGAAGAATCGGCGGTGCCGCACCTGCCCAAATGGGGAGGACTGATTTGCGCTTCGTTGGCTCTTAAGAACCTAATCGGATTTGAGGACTTTTCTTACGCTGGCAGGATCATCGCAGACGACGAAGACTTCCTGTACAGATGTTCCGAGACGCGCGATGAGCTTAACGCCGTTGGCAGTTGGGGCACTGACTCTGACTCGAAGCGAGCCACCGGGTCGGCCGTGCGTAACATAGATGCGACCCGGGACGATCGATCGGATATCCTCGTGTTCGGCGAGATCCTGTAACAGTTCTCGTAACCCAGGTAATATGCCGTGCTCTACCTTCAGGACTCCATCGCGATACCGCATCGTTGTTCACCGATCATGAGGCTCGATTCTGTCAATGTTCCATGCACATCACGGTCGCAACGGGAGACCAACCAGGCTCCACCACGGGAACGCGATGGTAAACATCACTAATAGTGCCACTCCGAACACGATCAGACCGGCTCGCAGCAAATCGAACGGCGCGAAATGTCGCACTTGGTAGACCAGCAGCGTCGACGCATTCTGTACCGGATAGAACGTCGTCGTCTGTACGGTAAGGGTGGCCATCAGCCCGACCGGAATCGGATTGATCCCGATCTTCAGCGAAATCGAAGTCAGAAGTGGAATCAGTATTCCAAGCGCCCCTGACCGGTTCGGCAACAGCAGGCTGACGGGAACAACGACCAACAACAACGTCGGGAGTACGAGCATGATCGGCATATTCGCCAGAGGCACATGTCCGAGCAGGCTGTTGGCTAGCCACGAGGCGGCGCCGCTCGATTCCATGGCGTGCGCAATCGAGAGCGCGCTGCCAGTGACGAAGAAGAGGCGCCAGGGGGAGGCGCCTTCGAAATCTCTCCAGGTGATAACGCCGATACCTGGTGTGAGTAGCACGACTGCCCCAAGCAAGGCGGGAATCAATGGGTCCCAGCCCGTCAGGAAATCGCCCAGCCAGAGGGAAGTCATCACGGCAATCGTGATTGCGGTTCGGATTTCCGGCGGCGTCCAGCCATTCGAGGGTGAGTCCTCGATCATTTCATCGATTGGCGGGCGTTCAGGGAGCTTAGGTCGTTGCCAAACATAGAGCAGGATTCCCGAACCGAGCATTACGAGATAGCACGGTACCGCCATGTAACGGAACCATTCTCCCCAGCTCATCCCGCCGAGAAGAAATGACGCGGTGATTGGGAGGACGCCCCCGGTCAGCACCGCGGTCGACGCGATCATCTGAAGCACTGCCATTGCTAGGCTGTTGAGCGTCGAAAGACGGTCTCCCCGCTTTACGCCGAACCGGCTGTAAACGTGCTCGTAGGCTGGGAGCAAGATTGCGTTTCGCGTCGTGGCCGACGGGATGATCATGGCGAACGGCGGCATGAAGAGCACCAACTGGAGGTACATTCTCCGCGCACTGCCACGAGCGCCGGCGATAAGCAGCCGCGCCAGGCGCGCGGCCAGGCCGCTCTTCACGGTCGCGGTCGCGACTGCAAGCGTGCAAAGGATGAAGTATCCGGCCGGAAGCTGAAAGCCATAGAGGGCGCTACGGGTTGATTCTGATGATTCCGCCGGCCCGAAGATGGCCAGTAGCGCGATCACCGCCAACGATGTGACGGCAATATCGAGCCCTTCGCCGATCCAGAGAACCAACGCCGTCGCGACGATAGCCAGCACACGTTGTGACCACGGATCAATACCGCGCAACGGCAGGAGGAGAACTGCTCCTCCAAAGAGGAGGGCTACCGCAATGACGATGAGAGACCGTCGCACATGTGAGTGAGGTCCATGCGCCGGCGACGTCACTGACGTGGTTCGTTCGCTCATTCGGCGAACTCCCACGCGGCATTGTCGGGCGCCTCGACGGTCGTTCCCGGCTCGAAACGCGGCAACGACGGCACGGAAGGTGTGGTCCATGTCCCAGATGACCGGTCGTTCGCGTGACGCGTGGTCGACCAGCTAGAGACAACTGTGAGGACCTTGACGCTCACGGCGTCGGCTCGATTGGAAGACTGTCGGTTGCACCCCACTGGGCCCATGAACCGTCATACACGAGGACAGACTGATAGCCGAGCAGCTTCAGTACGAAGTACGTCTGCGCCGCGTTTACGCCATCCAGTCCGTATACAATCACCGTCTTGTCCGGCGTAACCCCCGCGGTTCGGAAGAGCATCTGAAGGGTCTCCGGGGTCTGATAGTAGGGAACCGCGCCGGACCACGTCATTCCATCCCACGGCACCCACCGGGCACCTGGAATTCGCCCGAGTCGAAGCCTGCCGTACCAGGTTTGCTTCAACTCCGAAGCTGTCCGGTTGTCGACAACAACGTATGATGGATCCTTGAGATGGGCCAGGAGCGAATCGGATCCAATGAGCACGTCGTAGTTGAGCGCAAGACCGAGGTGGCCTTCAGGAACAGAGGGACTGGCTGTGCTCATCTGGTACTTGTCGGCGAGCCATGCCTGCCGTCCACCATTGAGGATCCCGACGTTGGCAAAGCCATTCGCGTTCAGTACCCAGAAGAGACGCGCTGCCCAACGTCCACCTGACGAGTCATACAGCACCACTCTGCTTTCTGGCGTGATGCCCGAATCTCGCACCAATTGCTCCACGCCCGAATTCCCTACCATCATCCCATAGACGTCGTTATGTACCTCTATCGTATCCTGCCACCAGAGATGTACGGCGCCTGGAATGTGCCCGTCTTGGTAGTCGCTGATCGGGCTGAGATCGATTACACGCAACGCTGGGTCATCGAGATGATCGTGGAGCCACTTTGCTGTAACCAGGAGACTGCCATTGGGGTAGTCGGTGGGAAGACTCTGAATGCTGTCGCGATTCAAAGTTGGTGCGTTTTGGCGGCAACCCGAAACCATCGCCGCAAGAATCAGCGCGGCGGCAAGTACTCGAAGTGACTTCACGATAGGGGAAGCTCCGAAAGTCTCCACAGCGCCCGAACGATAGCCATTGTTGAGGGTGCCGTCAAGCGCCGCGAAATTCAGGTTCCTTTCAGGTTGAGTTAACGGCGACTTCAGTGACGAGATTCATCATAGTAACCAGTCAGGGGAAAGCCCCGGACTGGCTGGAGAGGTAAGCACTTACATGCAGCGCCGATTCGGTCTCGGAATACTTGTCGCGGTTGCGGTGGCGGCTCTCGTCCTTGGGACGATTGCGGGGGCCATCTCGGGCGGACTCACAGCCTACTTCATCTCACCAAGTTCGTCCTCGACGCCAGTCGGTGTGGTCACAGACATATCAGCTCGCACCCTTGACGCCACGCCAACGAGCCCGGTGCCGATTGCGTCGGCAACTACGACAGGCATCCCGGCTCAGGTGACGTCGTTGCCGGCTGACAAACGTGATTCGGTCTCGGTTGCCGATATCGTGGAACGTGTTGGTCGCGCAGTGGTCACGGTGGTCAACGAACAACAGGCGGGCGGATTCGTCGGAAGCGCTGATCTGCAACCTGCTGGTACGGGAACTGGGTTCATTATCGACGATCAAGGCCACGTGATTACGAATAATCACGTTGTTGAGGGGAGTCAGGGGATCAAAGTGATCTTCTCGGACGGAACAGAACAAACGGCGACGCTGCTCGGCACCGATACGTTTGCCGATCTCGCAGTCGTCAAAATTGACGGGGCAGTACCCGCGACGGTTCCGTTCGGAAACTCTGACAATCTTCGGCCTGGCGACCACGTCATAGCCATCGGCAGCGCTCTCGGAGATTTCACCAACACGGTGACCGAGGGAATCATCAGCGCGCTCAATCGCACGCTGCAGACCCAGTCCGGCTACAACATGGAGAACATGCTGCAGCATGACGCGCCGATCAATCCCGGTAATTCGGGTGGGCCGTTGTTCAACTTGCTGGGAGAGGTCGTCGGTGTCAACACTGCGGTTGTTCGCCAGGCTGAACCAGGAGTAACTGCCGAAGGCCTGGGGTTCGCAATTCCGAGCAACACGGTGAAGGATATTACGGCTCAGATCATTCAGAACGGCAAGGTCGTTAGACCATTTATTGGGATTACGTATGAACCATTGACTCCGCGAGTGGCCCGAGCGAGCAACATGCCTATCGACCACGGTGTGGTCGTCACTGACGTACGGGTTGGCTCGCCTGCTGCGGATGTTGGAATTCAACGAAACGACGTTGTAACCAAGCTAAATGATCAGGACATTGATAGTGATCACCCGCTGGAGAATCTATTGTTTCACTACAAAGTGGGTGACCAAGTAAACGTGGAGGTCTACCGGACGAGCACTGGCAAGACGATGACATTCAACATAACGCTCGTCGCATCACCTGATAACTCCTAACCCCCGGGCAGCGAGTCGCGCCGCTGCCCACCCCCTACTCTCCCCCTTATCCCGCGAGAGGCCTGGCCCACCAGACAGGCCCCTCGCCCTTTTAACCCAAAATTTCAAAAGGGGATGTTCCAGAAACAGTTGACGATTTATCAAGATGGTGGCCCGTTTTCGACAGGCGGCCACCCGTCTCCCGCGTTGAAGCAACGTGGGAACTATGAAGGGGATACGAGACGCTGCACCACGTTCCAGCAGGATTTGGCGATACGAGTTCTCCAGCCCGACGTGCTACAGGGATTTCCCCAGTGACGCTACGGCCACTCCAGGTCGTCAAGTGGCCAGATCGGACGGCGCACATTCTGGAAGCTCAGACGAGATAAATCTGAACCGGTGATACCAGGTCCTTCGACCAATACCACGCGCTCGGCTATAGGCTCGAACGATGCCCGAAAGTGCCCTTTGCCCTTCAGTGCTATCACACGCCGTCTCGTTGGCTCGATGCCGTGGTAACGAAAGATGTTGAGGTCGATCGGTGTTTCGGCGTGCTCGGTAACAAGTACCTCAACGCCGTTGCATACGATTACAGCAGTCCGACCCAGGTTGACCCGTACTCCCGCGTGCATCGGGCCGGCGTTGACGTAGCTACCGTCCGATAACATCCGGACGTAGGCTGTCACCAGGAGCGAATCGCCGTGCAAGCGATCGGTCTTGCCACCGAGCCGGATTTCAACCTCGTTGCCGACCCCCGCCTCGATGCACTTTGCAACGGACTCAGCATCCTTGATCAGAGCCAACGCCGCGCCGCGTACGTCCTGAGCGAGCAGAAAACGGAGCAATTCTGAGCTGTCACCTGGTCCGCCCGTCCACGGATTGTCACCGATGTCGACAAGCACAAGTGGACCATGCTCGATTGACTGCAATGCCCGAATCGCGTCTTCCCAGCTCGTGACGCCTCCGAGGAATCCTTCACGCTGGTTCCAAGCGAATTCGGCAAGTTCATCAGCGAGCGATTGAGCAAGCTTCGCGTCCCCAGCGGTGGTCACAACCACCCCAAAGCCAGCCTCAGCAACATCGGCCGGAGGAAAGCCTCCTGCGACCGTAACGTTTAGCACGTTGGGTCGAGCTTCGATCTCGTGTGCGAGTGCGATGATCGACTTCATGGGTTCGCGGTTCGTCGGCATGTTCTGAGAGGTCGGAAGCATCGGTGGCTTTGCCAGCGCCGCGGTCGGGCGAATGTCATTGCGGATCATTGCTACCAACAGGTCCGCGGCTTCCCGCCCTCTTTCGCGCTGATCGATATGCGGATATGTGTCGAACCCAACCAGAATATCTGCCTGGTCAACCATCCGCTGGCTAATGTTGGCATGCAGGTCGGTCGTTGCGACAATCGGGATGTCGGGTCCGACCGCATTCCGCACGCGCGACAAGATATAGCCGTCCCCATCCGGATCGAGTTCCGAGACCATTGCACCATGAAGGCCGAGAAGGATTCCGTCGACGGGTGGCTGCGCCCGGATGCCGGCGATGATTTCGTCCAGCAGCGTACCGAGCGCATCGCCGGTGACCATGCCGGAGGGAGTCGCCCAGACCGCGAGTAGGGGGATCAACTCGAAGTCATGTTTGCTGGCCCCATCTAAGAAGCCAGCAAACGGCGTTGCGGTCCCCGCCAAATGACGCGAGATCTGGTCGCCACGATGGATCCCGGCCCGTTCAAACGCGGCCAGGTCGGTTGGTGTGCTGCTGAACGTGTTGGTTTCGTGCGAGAGTTCGGCCGCGACAATCCTCATCATGCAGCTCCGCGCGCCGGGAGTCCGAGCATCTCCCGGGCTTCGTCCGGCGTAGCCAATTCACGATCCGCCTCGCGAGCAATCCGTGCCACACGCGCAACCAGCGGCGCATTTCCCTCGGCCAGAACTCGATAAGAGTAATAAATGTTGTCTTCTAGACCAGTACGGGCGTGACCGCCCATCGCGATGGCCATGATGTTCATCGGCAGTTGGTCGCGGCCGATTGCGCAAACCGACCAGCGTGAGTTCGGTGGGAGCTGGTTAACCATGTGAACAAGTTGTCCCGGAGTCGCGGGAGCTCCTCCTCGCACGCCCAGCACGAATTGGAACCAGAAAGGCGGGGTCAGCAGCCCTCGGGCGATCAGGCGCTTTGCGTTTTCGATCATCCCACTGTCGAAACACTCGATCTCTGGCTTGACCTGATATTCGTTCATGCGATCGGCCAGGGTATCGAGAAATGATGGCGAGTTGACGAAGACGCCGTCTCCAAAGTTGACCGACCCACAGTCGAATGAGGCAATCTCGGGGCGCAATCGGACGGGAGACATGCGGTCCTCGTCAGAGACGATGCCGGCTCCGCCGCCGGTCGACATATTGACGATGATTGGGCATCCACGCGAGCGGACGATTTCGGCGACCCGAGCGTAGCGTTCGGGTTCACAGGTCACGCGACCATGATCGTCTCGTACGTGGATGTGGACGATGGCGGCGCCTTCCTCATAGCAGGCGACGGCCTGCTCGGCGATTTCCTCTGGAGTGATTGGGACGTGCGGCGTTTGATCGCGAGAGGTGCGGCTTCCGGTCGTTGCTACGGAGAGGATCAGCTTATCCATCTTCGCGGGCTCCTGCCTGTTAATGCGAAGGGTCATGACCCGCATCATAGCCAGCCTCGAACGGAGCCGCAAGACAAGTTCACCGATCGCCCTAAACCCCTTGACAATATCGCGATATGGTGATATTATTATCTCAGTGTTGGGGCGAAGTGTGATTTGCCCCGCTTTGCAGGAGGAACAAACAATGACCGCATTCTCGAAATTCATTCACTTCCTATCGGCCGGCCCGTCAAGGGACAACGAGTTCGAAAGTTACTATGGTTCGCTGGCACGCAGCCGCAACCAGGGTGGCCCCAGTGCATCAGAAGCACGTCGCGACTTCGAAGTCATTCGGCGCACCGTTGATAAGGCAGTTATCTACTAATCATCTTTCGATGAATCTCGCGGGTTTACCCGCTGATCTGGCAGAAACCAGTTAGTCGCAGAGTTGATTACACGAACGAGGCCGGTCACAAAAACCGGCCTCGTTGCATATCTGGATTTGCCCTGTTCTCGTTACTTCGGCGATAATCGAAGCGCGCATCACGCGGGATTCAACTCGCAGGAAAGGGGAGATCGATGTCAGGCACACACAACAACGTCGATGTCAGCCAGCTCGTGACCGAGATCAAACGCGGCCTGCCGGCGGCCCCCGGACAGATGACCGAACAAGAATTCAGCCGTTTTTGCGAGAACGTGGCCAAGGCCATCGTCACAGCGATCGACATGTATGACGGCCGAGAAAAGTCCCCTGAGCCGGATTACGGTGAAGAAGAACGCGTCGTCTGACCAAATATAGTCGCGATGAATTCGACGTTGAAGGATACGCGTTGCAAGGCAACGGAGTTCGGTGGTTCTGTGCGCCAAGAACGAACTCGTCGCGCCAATCTAACGTTTACGCAGGGACAACGGAGTCAGGAAATCTGTTCGTCCAAGAACTCCAAGATCAGACTATTGAATACGTCGGGTTGTTCCATGTTAAGCATGTGCGCCGCTCCGGACACCATCACCTTGCGAGCGCCGTCGATTTCACCGACCAGACGATCGGCGATCCCGAGTATGTCACTCTGATCCTCATTCCCGACCACGACCAGCGTTGGGGTGTTGATCTCAGCTGTTCGTGATATCGCCGGCGGCGATATCTGCTTACGTCCGGCGGCATCTGCCTCGAGGGCGTACGCATTCTCATTCATCTCGCGTACCTTAAGTCTGACGCTGGCAGGAACTTGATGTGGTTTCCGGCGTGGCCCATCGACCCAGATCTGCGTCTCAATCTCGAGCATGGCATCTTGATCCCCCGCTTCGAATGCCGCTTCCATCGCCTTCCAGCCTTTCGCCAGCGGTTCTGATCGTGGCACATCGGAAAAGAGGCCCGGTGACACCAGGATCAGGCCGAGCACCAGGCCTGGACGATGAAGAGCGAACTCGACCGCCACTCGCGCGCCCATCGATGCCCCCAAGATTATCGCTGGCTGAATTTTCAGCGCGGCGAAGATCTTTTCCATATCTTCCCAGTCAGCGAACTCGCCGGTTCCGCACACGGTCTGACCGAAGCCGCGCAGGTCGAATCGAATCACGCGATGATCCTCTGCGAACACGTCGAACTGCGAATCCCACATGCGGCTGTCTGCGATTCCGGCATGGATCAGAACTAAGGGCGTTCCCACGCCAGAGTCTTCGTAAAAGAGCCGGGTGTCCGCAATTCGTACGAACCCTGAATGGGACGTGCTGAGATCGGTCATTGGCGTACCTCGCCGTACTACTGCGAGTCATGAAATGTCCAAGAGACCGCAATTCTACCAGGCTGCGCTATGGCAAAATTGACAAAGCCATCGGCGTTCGTCGGCCGGTGGGAAGTGCAGGAGAGCATGTTCCTTTTCTTCTTCGCCGTCATCGGATTGGTCTTCGTCCTCTTTCTCGTCGTCATATCGACTATCGGATTCACGCTCGCGTCCCTGGTAACGCTTGTCACCGCTCCTTCGCAATTTCGGATCCTATTGCGCGACCGCCGCTTGCGGCGCAATCATGCGCTCGAGCACGGGACGATCAATGTTATCGAGGAGCGCCTCGGACCTGGCAGGTTGGCTGGCCTTGCCGAATCGGGCGGATTTACCATACAAGGTGGCGCTCCGCCGGACCTCGTCGCTTCGGCCGCACAGGAAGCGCTACAACGACTGAGAGACGGTGAACGACGGCTGGCGATACATCCGCGTTGTGGAACGAGTCTGGTTGCGGCGCAGCTCGTTACGGCGATCGTCTTCATTGTGGCGCTGTTGTTGCTGAGGGAACTGAGTTGGCTTCCTTTCCTGGCAGCGTTCCTGGCGTCGGCCGTGCTCGGCCCACGGCTTAGTCTGTTGCTTCAACGTTACGTGACGACCGATGCACGAGTAGGGAACCTGCAGATCTCCGGTGTTGAGGTTCGCCGTCCTGAAGGGCGATTCGGACTCGTCTCGATGTTCGTGCTCAGTCCTGTCTTTGTTCATACTTGTGAATCTGGTACGCCGCCAGACTCGCGACGCGACGATCAGAGTAAGCAAGAACAGGGTAATGTCACGGTGATCACCGGAGACCGGGAAGAGATCTCTGCTGGAGGGTATCGGGTCCGCTAGCGTTTAGGCTTCTCGAAGAAGAAGTGATCGACGTTCGCGATGTGCAGGCATTTATTCCCGATAGGACAATCGTGAAGGAAGTAGCTTGGGATTTGATCGTAACCTGCTGATCGCACAATCGGGCGGGGCGACTGCGGTAATCAACGGAAGTCTGGTCGGCGCGGTGGAAGCCGCCCAACGGTCGGGACAGTTCACGCACATTATTGGGGCACGCCAGGGAATCGAAGGCGTGCTTAACGAGTCCTTCGTCGATCTCGGCCGTCAGTCGGCTTCGGTCCTTTCGTTGGTGCGACGCACACCATCGGCCGCGCTGGGCACTTCTCGCCGTAAGCTTGACGAGATTTCGGCGCGGCAAGCGCTCTCCGTGTTACGTGCCCACGACATCCATGCCTTCGCCTATATCGGAGGCAATGACTCAGCGGATACGGCGCTGCGACTAAGCCAGTTGGCGGAGCAGTCCGATTATCCACTACAGGTCGTAAGTATTCCCAAGACGATCGACAACGATCTTCCCGGCACCGACCATTGCCCCGGGTACGGCTCGATCGCCCGATTCCTGGCGCTGGCCACACGTGACGCCGGTATGGATACCGAAGCTACTGCCAGTCTCTACCCGGTCAAGGTGATCGAGGTAATGGGCCGCAATGCCGGCTGGGTTGCCGCCGCGGCTGCACTGGGACAAGAGAATAGTGATCAGGCGCCGCATGTCATCTTCTTTCCTGAACGTCCACCTCGCAATCTGGATCACTTCCTTGAGGATATCCAGCGTGCTTGGGAACGATCGGGAATGGTAGTGGCGGTCGTGCCTGAGACGCTAAGAGATGCAAATGGCGTGCCGATCGGTGGTGACGGTGTTAAGTGGACCGACGCATTCGGGCACCCGTATGTTCCGGGACCAGGACCGTCATTGTCTCGTGCGATTGAAGATCGACTTGGGCTAAAGGCGCGGTTCGACAAGCCAGGTACAATCTCGCGCATGTTCAGCGACAGCGTTGCCGAAACCGATCTTGCCGAGGCAGTGCAGGTTGGACGTGCGGCGATCGATCTGCTGGTGAACGGTGGTTCGGGAGTGATGATCACGCTCGAGCGTGTTAGCCAGGATCCCTATCACGTCCGAGCCGGAACGGTTACGCTCGAGCAGGTGGCCAACCATGAGCGGCTTCTGCCCGACGAGTTCATCGGACAAGATGGTCGGTCGGTTACCGAAGCGTTTCGTCGCTACGCAGAGCCACTCATCGACGGTCCGCTGCCAGCGATCGGACGATTGGACGATATCGGTTTCCCGGAGTGAGACGTTAAGCGTTGCATTTCCCATCGAATTTCAACGATGGTCCAGCTAACGTCATACGCTAGTGCGCTTGGCCCGGGAGCCCTTTGGGCGCAACCGCGCTTGCTGGTCTTACCCGTCGAGAAGATGATGCACTATTCAGATGACGACATACCCTTCCGCATCGCGATCAACCAACCTGGTTGCGTAGCGACCAATATCGGGGAGATCCGGTAGGAGTTGGCCAAACAAGATCTCATTAAAATTGTTATGCTCTTCTCGGTTTTCCCAACGTTCGACCCAAACGTAGTGATAGTCCTCATCCATGCGAATGAGTTCAGACGTGATACACCCATTCGTTTCGCCGGCCCGCCTCACGATCGTTCCGAATTCTCGTTCGAAGGATCGCTGGTGACCGTCTTCAACCTCAAAAAAGCTCAGATCGACAAACATCTCTGGCCTGCCTCCCATCCGTCCGGCTTACAAGTCGCGATCTCGGCGACAGGTGACTCGAGCTCGGAAGGTACAACTGCCGTCGAGCATCGCACTGTCGCGCCGCTGCTCGCCGTTGTCAAAGATGATTGTACAGAGGTCGGACGTTGATGTCTGGGCAGCGACCGGAAGACGACGGCGTGAAGCCGGCTGGATCCGATGTCTCAAATATGGGTGACGGACCACATCTAAGAATTCCGGTCGGACTTTACGAAGAGATGATTGACCATCTGAGGTCGTACCTGCCACTCGAGGGCTGTGGGATCATCGCATGTGATTCCGGCGCTGCGGTCAAGATTTTTCGAGGCACGAACACCGAGTCGAGCGAAACCCGCTACAATATGGACTTGGCGGAGATTGTGGATGCCTTCGATGAGATCGACCGGCAGGAATGGCAGCTCGGGGCGTTGTTCCATTCCCATCCTCGGAGCAACCCGTTTCCGTCACAGACTGATCTGACGCATGCATACTACCCTGACACACTGATGGTGATCGTCTCCTTTGCGTCGGAGCCTCCGGACGCACGTGCGTACCGGGTTGATGGCACCGTGCGGGAAGTGCAGATCGAAATCACGTAATGGAGGGTGAATAGGTTGGATGAACGCAAAGTGATCGGCATTCTGGGCGGCATGGGGCCGCTTGCGACGGTCGATCTCTATCGAAAGATCATCGAAGCCACACCGGCAGAACGAGATCAAGACCATCTGCACGTCATCATTGAGGCGAATCCGGCGGTCCCGGACCGAAGCGACGCACTGTTGAATGACGGGACTGACCCGACACCGCTTCTGCTCGAGGGGGCGCAACGATTGGCCGACGCCGGCGCCGATTTTGTCATTGTGCCATGCAACACCGCGCACGCATTCTTACCGTGTATCACGCCATTAGTGCCCATTCCAATTGTCAGCATGATTGATGAGACGGCTCGGGTCATCGCCGAACGGCTTCCCGGGAGCACCGTTGGCATACTGGCAACGGAGGGAACCATTTCGGCTAATCTCTACCAAAAGGCGTTCGAACAGCGCGGGCTCCGATCTATTACTCCGAACGTCGATGGGCAGCGAAGCGTCTCTCGGGCAATCGCCGACGTGAAGGCTGGTCGTGTCGGGTCTGAACAAACTGAGCTCGTCAGTGCGACGGCAAGCGCGCTCGTATCTCAAGGTGCTCAGGTTCTCATCGTCGCTTGCACCGAACTCCCGCTTATCCTGACTTCCGCCGATGTCACGGTTACGCTCGTTGACCCGACCCAAGTGTTGGCCGAAACGGCCGTGGCTCGAGCGACCGGTAACCCGCGAACGGAAGACTTCGCGCGTCGGGAAGGAGCCAATGTAGATGCCCTCCGATCGTGATCAATTGCTCGAACGGATGAGTCGCCTTCCCGAACGGATTCGACGCCTGATCGCGGATATGTCGGACTCCGACTTGAAGCGGGCTGGCATCGGTGGTTCCTGGGGAGCAGTCGAACATATCGCCCACCTCAAGGATCTTGACGACGTGACGCTCGATCGGGTCGAGCAGATCCTGCAGCAAGATGACCCAGAGATAGAAATCTTCGATACCGACATGCGTGCCATCGAGCGGGATTACCACGCAGAAGATCCACGCCAGTCGATTGAAGAGTTTCACGCGGTTCGCGAGATGCTCCTGAACCGAGTTGACGGTCTAAGCGACGAAGAATGGCAGCGGACAGCGCGTCACCCCTCGCTCGGCTCAATAACGCTGGAGTCAATTATCCAACGGCTTGACGAACATGATGACGAGCATTTTCGAGCGCTCAAAGAGGTTCTCTTGTAGTCGCTTTGCGCGATACTGCTGCCTTCTCTGCTCACAGCTCACCTCTGATTGATCGCTGAACGTCGAATGTCAGGTGCCGGGTCCTCATCTGGTGGTGGACAACACGTCTGCGCCAGAGGCAACCCGGCGCACCTCGTACTGGCCGAGGTGGTCTGCGTCACGCTTCGAGCATTGCCGCACCGCTTCTCGTCCATCGTGGGCGGATGCTCAACGACCCCGCGAAATTCATGAGGTCACACGCGTACAAAGTTGCGGTTTCGCTAGGCAGAGGGCGAACAGTTGCGTATTCGACAGTACTTACCTATACTGGTGATCAGGATTTCCGGCATACTGCGTTCGATTCTCAGTCGCTGCTCGGTGGGTGTCTTTTGACTACCACCTGGCTCTAGCGTATGGATCTGGACACAGGGGAGTCGGAGGCGCAAGACGTTTCCGGCTCAAATTGCTCGAGCTAAGGAGTAGCGGTGATGTCTGTCGGGGACAAAACGCTTGTCTGTAGGGACTGTAGTGAGAGCTTTGTTTTCACTGCGGGTGAACAGGCGTTCTACCTGGAGCGCGGATTCGTAGAACCCGCGCGTTGTCCGAGCTGCCGTGCCGTTAGACGACAGTCTCGCCAGAACGGCGATCTCGGTGGGAGTGGTGCGTTGCGAGGCGAGCGGCGACTATTTCCCGCGATCTGTGCCGAATGTGGTCAAGAGACCATGGTGCCGTTTGAGCCGCGAAACGGCCGACCGGTTTACTGTCGAGACTGCTACCAGCGCCAGCGCGTTCAGTAGGAACCTGCCGTAGTTCACAAATTACTATTGACGGTCCGGCGTTTCCCTCGTGGAGTGCCGACGAAGGTAGGGTTGTGCCCGAGTCATCGTTCCGAATCTTGGTCGAACCGATGCCAGGGCGCTTACGACTCTGGCCGGCCGGTCCATTTTTTGCGTTCAATCGGCACGGTCCTCTCCGCATTTCGGTGGCCCCTTTCACCAACGAATTGCGAGAAAAGACCGAACGGAGCCCTGAGGCTCCGTTCGGTTGTGGTTACATATCGCTTCTGAGGCGACTGAACTATTTCCCGAGTTCGGACTCGTGCTCGGCTTCCGTTTCAGTCAGACTCTCGTCGATGATGGTGACGATGCGATCGAGTTCCTCGTAGGTCGTAACCAGCGGCGGGGCGACATGCAGGATATCCCACGTGCGTGTCAGCATCCCCTTCTGGTTGATGCGCTCGTCGACCTTCTTGACGAATCCGGATTCTTTGGACCACTTGGCCTTGGTCTCTTTGTTCTGCACGAGCTCAACGCCGCAGAAGAGCCCGAGCCCACGAACGTCGCCGACGGTCGGGTGGCTACGCAGGCCATTCAATTTCTCGAGCAGGTATTCGCCCTTTTCAGCACTCTGCTTGACCAGGCCTTCGCGCTCGATGATCTCCAGGTTCTTGAGCGCCGCGGCCGTCGCAACCGCCTGGCCTCCGAAGGTGAGGAGATGGCCAAGTGCCACGTCCTTCTTTTCTTTGAAGGTGTCGAAGATCTTGTCGCTCACCGCGACTCCGGCGATCGGAGCGTAGCCAGACGACAGGCCTTTGGCCATGGTCATCAAATCGGGCTGCATTCCGAAGTGCTCGGTCGCGAACATCTTTCCGGTTCGACCAAATCCGTTGATGACCTCGTCCATGATCAGCAGTACGCCGTGCTTGTCGCAGATCTCACGTAGCCGCTGCCAGTATTTCGCGGACGGAATGTGCAAACCGTTCGAGGATGAAATTGGCTCGCCGATTACTGCCGCGACCGTTTCCGGCCCCTGATTCTCGATCTCTTGTTCGATGTAGTTGGCGCACATGAGGTCGCCCTCTTCGCCCTCGAGCCCGAAATCGTTGCGATAGTGGTTCGGAGACGGGACATGATACACGCCGTACATAAACGGACCGAAATACTGCTCACTTCGACTCGCCGTGAGGCTCAGCGCGCCCATTGTCATGCCGTGATAGCCACCACGGCGTGCGATCACCTTGTAGCGTTTTGGGAATCCACGCATCGCCTGGACCTGTTTGGCGATCTTCATGGCGCTCTCGACGGCTTCGGATCCGCCCGAACAGAAATAGATGCGGTTCAGATCCCCAGGCGTGATCGATGCCAGATGATTCGCAAGCTGAACCGCGGGCACAGTGGTGTACGAGGCGCTCGACACGTAGGCGATCTTGGCCGCCTGCTCCGCCATGGCCTCACCGATCTCCGCGCGGCCGTGACCAGCATTAACCACCCATAGGCCGGAGATTCCGTCGAGATACTCATTCCCGTGAATGTCGACCAGCGTGCTGCCATGCGCGTGATCGAAGACGTGCAGGCCTTTCTGTTCTGCCAGCCGTACCCATTCCGTCGTTTGGATCCAGACGTGTTCCAACGCTTGTTTCTCAAGAGCTGGAGCATTAACTGTTGTGTCGGCGACGTCGCCCATTGAGCCCCTCCTTGTGCACTAATTATCAGCACGACTTTCGCAGTATTTCTTGGTCACGCTGGTCGGCTCGGATCACCTCGTCTGTTCAACCTCCATTGCGATCATCCTAGCACGCCTTCAGCAATCGGATAGTACTTTCGGCTTCGCGTTTCTTTGTGGAATAGCAGAACCGAACTCTCGTCGTCAGTTACCGGATTCTGCCCATATCGCAGTCCTCTGAGAGATCCGTCATTTGCCCCGATCAACGTTCCCTTGACAACACTACTTCTGAACAGTAATGTATGGCAACGCATAAATCTAGCCCTTATTCCGAGATGTGTTGTGATTCTCGGGGTCAGTTTACCTTAACACTGCCGAAGTGGCAGGAGGAGGGATCCGCGATGCCAGATAACGACATTCGCGCCGTGCATTTAATTGTGGACGCGTCGAATCAGCGTCTCTCCCGTCGAGACATCATCAAGCGAGGGCTCGCAATGGGTCTTTCGGTCTCGACCATCGGTTGGGTTCTGGCTGCTTGCGGCAGCTCGAGCAAGTCGACCACAACGTCTGGTGGGAGTAGCGGATCGAGTTCCACTGCGACCACTGCATCGAGTGGATCGACCGCGACGGCAGCCTCCAGCGGAACGGCGGCGGCGTCTCCGGGATCACTATTAACCGGCGGCACTCCGGTCAACGGGGGTACTTTCACCGCCATCTTCCCGGGCAGCATAGCCGACTTTGATCCTCAGTCCGCCTATGACAGCTTTGCCAGTTGTACCTTTTTCGGCACTTACGAGATGCTCATTCGACTTAAAGGAAACAGCACCTTCGATTACCAGCCGATGCTGGCGAAGGAATGGGGCCCGAACAGCGATGGATCCGAATGGACTTTTACGCTCAACGACAACATCAAGTTTCATGACGGGACAGTTTGCGACGCGAATGCGGTCGTTTTTTCGTTCCAACGGTTGATGAAAATGGGACGCGGTCCACATGATGTTGTTGGACGCTTTATCGACAACCCGGATACCGACATCACCGCACCCGACGCGAAGACGGTGAAGTTCAAGCTTAAGACGCCGAACCCGATCTTCGAAGCAGCGATCGCGTCTCAATATGGGCCGTTCGTCGTGAGCATGGATGCCGTCAACAAGAACAAGACCGCCACTGACGAGTGGGCACACGAGTGGTTCCTTAAGAACATGGTCGGAACCGGCCCTTACAAGGCCACGGAGATCAGCCCGAACGAACAGATCGTGCTCGACAAGTTCCCAGACTACTATCGAGGCTGGGATGGCGCGCACTTCGACAAGATCGTCATGCGCATCGTGGAAGACACTGCGACCCGCCGACAGCTTATCGAGGGTGGATCTGCCGATGCACTAACCAATAGCTTGAATCCACAGGGATTCGATGACCTCAAGAAGAATCCCAAGCTTCAGGTCGTCGACTACCCGACCACAAACGCCCTATGGGCCACGATGAACTACGGCGATCGATTGAGCGACGTCGATGCGCGCACTGGACTCTGCTATGCGTTCCCATACGACGATGTGCGCAACGGCGTCTACAAAGGGCTGATAGAGAAATCGGGTGGGCCGCTGACGCCCACCACGAGAGGCTACGACAAGAATATCTTCATCTTTGACACTGATCTGACCAAAGCCAAGGATCTGATCAGCAAGAAGTTCAAGGCTGGCGAGAAGTTCTCCTGGATGATCGCCAGCGGCGACGATCTGATTAAAGGCGTCGCTCAACTGATGCAGGCAAATCTTCAGAAGATCGGGTTCGATCTGGACATTCGCGAAGTGCAGCGCTCGGCCGATACTGACCTCGCCTATGGCGATGCACCGCCCAGCCAGCGACCGGATTTCTTCGGGGACTGGGGCTGGTGGCCGGACTATAACGACGGCTATAACGAGATCTATCCGAACTTCTACTCGAAGTCTGCCGGCAGCGCCGGTGCCAACGCCGGTTTTTACAAGAACGATCGTGTCGACCAGATCATCGACACGTTGGCACCGGGTGTTTCGGATGCGGACTACGCGACCTTGCTCGCGGAATGCCAAAACATTCTCGTGCAGAAGGACCCAGGTGCCATCTTCTGGGGTGCCATGCGGTGGTATACGATCCTCGCGGCAGACGTGCGTGGGTTCGAGTGGAATCCGATTTACCTGAACGCCTATTACTTCTATGACATGCATCGAGTCACGATGTAGATTAGTCGTCGTAGCGTTGGATTCGTCGTGCCCGGTCCAACCCGGGCACGATACTCAATTCCGGTTGGGCTCGGGCTGGTGACGTTGGCACTGCTCGTTGTCCAACTCGTGGGAAGTGAAGCCGTCCATGTTCGGTCAATTGGTGGCACGTCGCCTGATTTCAGTCATCTTTGTTCTCATCGGGTTGTCGATCATTACCTTCACACTTTCTCACATTGTACCGGCCGATCCAGCGCGACTCATCGCGGGCCCAAGGGCCAGTAAGGCCACAGTCGACGTAATCCGGCACGAGTACGGCCTTGATCGGCCTCTATATGATCAGTACATATCGTATGTCAAGGGCGTCGTGACGCTCGATTTCGGTACGTCATTGTCGACGCTACGTCCAGTCCGTGGTGATTTGGGCCGTTACCTGCCTGCCACCGTCGAGCTTGCGCTGACCGCTATCGTGGTAGCGATCATCGTCGGTATTCCGCTTGGCATTCTCTCGGCCGTCAAGCCTAATTCGTTGATCGACTATGTTGGCAGAGTGATATCGGTGGCTGGTTTGGCCATTCCTGTGTTCTGGCTTGCCCTGATGCTCCAGTTCGCTTTCTTCGCGAGGCTGGGCTGGCTGCCGGATGGTCAACGCTTACCCGTAGGCGTTGATCCGCCGCGAGCGATCACCCACCTCTACATGATTGACTCGCTGCTCACGGGCAATTTCTCACTCTTCGTCATCGTGGTGAAACACCTGGCAATGCCGGCCTTTGTGCTCTCGTTCGGCACACTTCCCGTTATCACGCGCATGGTGCGGGCCGGGATGCTAGAGGTCATGGGGCTCGACTATATCCGAACGGCCCGGGCCAAAGGGTTGCGCGATCGAACCACGGTTCTCAAGCACGCACTGAAGAACGCGCTGCTGCCAGTCATTACCGTGATCGGAATGCAGATCGGCGTTCTCTTCTCGGGTGATATTCTGGTGGAGATCATCTTCTCCTGGCCCGGCATCGGCCGCTACGCGATTTCAGGCATCACGAATTTCGACTACAACGTCATCATGGCAGTGACGCTGATCATTGGTTTCGTCTATGTCATCATGAACACGGCCGTCGATATCCTGTATTTGTTCCTTGACCCGAGGATTTCGTACGCATGACCACACCATCAACCGCGGATACTCCCCTCGAACCTAGTCGGGCTCGTGAACGGCTCGAGTCGGGTAATCTGTACCTTCCGAGTACTCGCCGGGATCGGATACGGCGTGCGCTTAATCAGTTCTTTCGACGTAAGTGGCTGAACGTTCTCGCTGTTGCGATCATTGTTGTGTTTCTCTTCGCGAGTCTGTTCGGACGGGTTCTCGCGCCCTACAATCCGAACGCCCCGGCAATCTTTGATCAGCTTCAGGCACCGTCTCGCACTCACCTTTTGGGAACTGACGACCTGGGACGCGATATTCTGAGCCGGGTGATGACTGGTGCTCGTGTCTCATTGGGCGTTGCGGCCATTGTCCTCTCGATCGCGGTGACTCTGGGATGCCTTGTTGGTGGCATCTCCGGCTTCGTTGGGGGCATTTACGATGATGTGCTGATGCGCGTGACGGATTTGTTCCTGGCTTTTCCGTTCCTTGTGCTTGCCATCGCTATCTCTGCCTCACTTGGTCCAAGCTTGCGAAACACGGTCATCGCACTGTCGGTGGTTTACTGGCCCTGGTACGCCCGGCTTGTGCGCGGCCAGGTCTTGATGGTGAAGAATCGCGAATTCGTGGAGGCGGCGAGGTCTGCTGGCGCGTCTAGCCGGCGCATTCTCATCAGGCACGTCTTCCCGAACGCTCTTTCGCCAGTCGTCGTTCAGCTCACGCTCGACATCGGGTACGCGATTCTGGCCACCTCGAGTCTCTCGTTCATCGGTCTCGGTGCCCAGCCTCCGACGCCCGAGTGGGGCTCGATGATTAACAGCGCACGATCTCACTTCCAGGATGCGTGGTGGTTCATCACCTTCCCCGGGATCGCGCTGGCAATCACAGTCCTTGGCTTCAATCTCCTCGGCGATGGCCTGCGTGACTTTTTGGATCCGCGCACTCGGGGACAGTGATCGTCGTCATCCAGATTCTGTCGGCAAGTCGTGGATTGGGTCTTTTGCATTCCAAAAGACCCAATCTTGTATTGCATCGCCGGACGTGAAAGTGCTAGCGTGCGCGGAGGAGTCAATTGTTTGAAAAGAAAGAGGCTAACGGAGTGATGAGGTCCGCTCAGGGTAGTGTCATCGATCGAATTCAGGAACTCGCGAACGGGTTCAATGGCGTGGTTGGGGTCGCCGCTCACCACTTTGCCAGTGGTCGTGACATTCGGTTTAACGCCGATGTCATCTTTCCGACGGCGAGTACGTTCAAGACGGTCTTGCTCTATGAGCTCTACCGACAGATAGACGACGGCAAGATCGATCCCAACAGTCGCATTGTTCTGGAAGATAGCATGCGAGTGCCTGGATCCGGCGTGCTGCAGGATCTCGACGCCGGTGCCTCGCTCACCGTGAAAGACGTCGCCACCCTCATGATTGTCGTCTCCGACAATTCCGCGACCGACGTGATCTATAATCTGATCGGCCTTGAACCGGTTGCGGCGACGTTGAATCGACTGGGAATGCATCAAACCCATCTTCCGCTCGGCTGCTGGGGCATTCTTTCTGGGCTCCACGATCTCGATCCAAACGACCCAACCCTCACCTACGAGGACCTCAAACGACGTCTGGGAGAGACAGAGTCTCCATGGGAAAGTAACGCTCTGAAAGAGACGCCGGAAAACGACATTTCAACTCCGAATGACATGCTCATACTCCTCAAGAAGATCGAGCAGGGAGAGGGGCTGAGCACGGGCGCGCGCGAAGCAGTGATCGACATCTTGCTGCGACAGAAGTTCTCGGATCGCATTCCGGGGTTGCTTCCGTTTGGAGTGCGCGTTGCCCACAAGACTGGCTCGGTGAAAGGCGTACGGAACGATGTCGGTATCGTTTACGCCGGAGATCACAAATATGCGATTGCGTTGATGAGCAAGAGGGGTGAGAGCGGCGTCGAGGCAACACAGTTGTTGGCGGAGATATCGAAGCTGATTTACGACGACTTCGTTGGGTCCACCGCCTCGATCTAGAAATCGCCGCGTTGATTGCGGTCGCCGGGACCGGTCATGACTGCTACAATCGGCGGTTGTGACCGGAACGACCTCAGCGCCAACACACATCGGATCAGAGCGACCAGCACAGGAGCTGTCGACATTGCAGCTTCTGCCCTTCTACCTTGGCGGTATGAGTGGGCCGATGGGTGGCGGCATCATTCCGGTGCTGTTCGCGGTTCTCATGGGCGCGTTCGGTATCGACCGGTCGGTACTCTCGCTCGCGCTTCCTGCCTACATGTTCCCATACGCGATCGTGCAACTCTTCTCCGGTAGCGTTTCCGATCTCACGTCGCGCCGGATATCCATCTTGATTGGTTTTGGCGGTTTTGGGGCCGCGACCGTATTTGCAGGACTCGCGCCCAATTTTCAGCTCTTTCTGCTCGCGCAGGTTCTCCAGGGCGCCACGAATGCCTTCACGTCGCCGTTGTTGATGGCCACGCTCGGCGATGTGGTTCCAGAGC
The DNA here is from genome assembly GCA_963785465.1 of uncultured Chloroflexia bacterium. Lineage (GTDB taxonomy): Bacteria > Chloroflexota > Chloroflexia > Thermomicrobiales > Thermomicrobiaceae > CALAGB01. The sequence continues at coordinate 52,593 of CAWAVM010000015.1, forward strand.
ATCGCACCGGCCGGGTGATCGGATTCTTCACCACCTCGAATCTCGCAGGAACGATGCTTGCGCCGTTGTTGGGTGGTTTCCTCGGTGATATCAGCTGGCGTGTGCCGTTCATTGCAATAGGAATTCTCAACTGGTTCCTCACCGTTTGGTTCGTGGCGTGGTTCCGAAAGCATAATGACGCCGTGCCTCGTCGTCCCCGTGGCCACAGCCTGCGTGATGACCTTCGCGACATGGCGTCGGCCCTCGGTATTCGCATCATCTGGCTGGCGGCTCTGTCATTCCTCGCAAGCAACGCGATACGGGGCGCGGTCTATCTCTTTGCCGACTATCTCGGACAATCGTGGGGAATCAGCGTCGCTTCAGCGGGAGTGATTCTCTCAACCTACGGATTGGCCGGCCTGCTCTTTGGGCCGTTCTCCGGCTTCATCATGGAACGCTTCGGGACGTTTCGGAGCGTTGCTGCCAGTATGGTCGGGGTGGCAGTCGCCCTCGTATTGATGGGGATGTCACCTTCTCCGGCCGGGTTTGTGGCCGGCAACTTCATTCTCGGTGCAACGAGTATTATGGCCTGGACAGGGCTCAGTACCCTGGCTGTGAATCTGGCGCCGCGGCACCGCGGCACGTCGTCGTCGCTGTTCGGAAGCGCGCGTTTCTTAGCGATGGCGATATCGCCGCTCTGGTTTACGTCGGTCTACCAGTCGGTCTCGATGTCCTCGATCTTCTATGTTGCCGCCGCTTCAGCGATCGTACTACTGCTTCCGCTCATGGTGCTCCGTACGCACCACGAGGGTTCCACCGCCGTCACGAACCCAGTCGAATCGTGACACTTCTGTGCCGTATTTAAGGCACACGGCACCGCAGACACTTCTTGGCACCGAGAATGCTCTGTACCGAACTGTGTGAGGTCGTAACGCTGAGTATCTGGCCTGAGGCGAACGCGCCACGGATAAACATGACACTTTAGTGGCTGGTGCGTTTCCCGTTATTTCCGCTACCATCAGTGAAACCACTCGTTGGATTTCATAGGTGGCAGATGGAGGAATCTCTTGCACGAAGTTGGGTTGATGTCGGAAGCGCTGAATCGAGCGATAGCCGTGGCTGGGGATGCGGGAGCATCGCGCATTCAGCGTCTGACATTCAAGTACGCGCCGACCGGGCACGTTACGCCTGAGATCGTTGAGACGCTCTTTCAAGCTATGAGCGGTGGCACGATCGCCGAAGGGGCTCGTCTGGTGGTCGAGCCCCAGGAAAGTGCATTCCACTGTTTATTTTGTGACTGTGATTACGCGGCGACGGATGCCAGCGCCGTATGTCCCACTTGCCAGCGGCCTGGGATGCCGTCAGACGGAGTGCCAGAACTTGTCCTGGAGAGTATAGATATTGACGGGTGAGGGGTTACCATGTGTCAAGCAGTTCCGGCGCGCGTGTTGCGAGTTGAATCGGACGTAGCCTGGGTAGACCAGAATGGTCGGGAGGTTCCGGTATCGCTGCTTGGAGTGGGTGAGGTCAACGTAGGCGAATACGTCTACCATCACGCGGGACTGGCGCTTGAGCGGCTCGAACCAGACATGGCGCTGGAGATCTTGTCGGTATTGGATGAGCTGGATTCCATCTTGACATTGCCGGACGAGCTGTGAATCTCGTTGGAACGGAATCAATTCTCGCCGGTCAACTCCGCTTTATTCGTTACGGCTTTATGCCAAACCGCTTGCGCTTCTGTGGCAGTGACGCCAACCGCACACTCTTTGACTATGGGATCGAACGCGTCGTCGACGACGGTTTGTCGCCTTTACTGAAATCCTTCACCGGCGCACTTCCTTACCTCAAGCTGATCGCACGAGAGAATGGCATCGTCGATCCGTTCGATGCTCGTGTGGTCGACGCGTATTGGATCGGCAACGCGCTCCTGCAGCGAGTAGAAGTCCGCCAGCTTTACGATGCCCTGAAGGAGCGCTTCGGTAAACAGCTTAGCGGTCGTACGTTGGATCTCGTGCTATCGAAGGCACCTGCCGGAGCCAGGCCACACCACAATTTCCATGTCTTCGATGTTCACAGTCGCGCCGGTCAGCTCGAACACTCACTCGAGACGATGGACCAGTGCCGCATTAGCTGGGGAAAAGTGAGCCAGGTCAACGGAGCGGAACTCATCGTTGATCGCCAGCCTCTCTTGCTGAATCAGGGCAAGCTCGTGTTGGGTGAAGCCTTACCGACGACCGTCGTTCGCCAGATCGAAGGACATGGCTTCGCGGACGACGCGCAGGTTGGGGACTGGGTCTCGCTTCACTGGGGGTGGGTCTGTGAGACACTGGGCGACCGGCAGCAAGCAAATCTGGCGCACTATACTGCCCACCACTTGAAGCTGGCGAACCAAACCATTTGAGGACTATCGTCCACTGAAACAGCCTTCTGCTTCTGACAAACGGGATTGGCCGCCTCAGGTAGCGACACGTACAGCTACGACGCCGACGGCAATTCGGTTTGACGCGCGACGACCTGCGCCACGACCCACGGCTGGGAACTCGGGCTGATTAGCCAGATCGCCTCGGGAACACCTTCAAATGCTTGGCGATCAGGGAGAATGTTGTGAGAACCCATTCGACAAAACGGTAGCTCGGCTATTTTGCGCCGATGCCCCGCATAAATCGGTCTTTCAGAATGACGGGATCTCGTTCTGGTCGAGCCTGGCCCGGAGCCCGGTCGATTCGCGCGCCGATGAAATGGGGACCGTCTTCCAGTAGCGATCGCTCGATGAGTCGCTCGAAGTGCGACTCGGCACGTGCCCATTCAGCATCCGCAATGCCGGCTCCTCGGGCCACGGTGACGATGTCGGTTCGTTCAGCCGTCGGTGATTCCTGAACACCGGTGATCTGATAAGCGGCGTTATCCCAAACCACAATGGTGAGATTCTTTGGTGCAACCTGCGCGACCGTCGCGAGGCTTCCCAGATTCATCAGTACCGATCCATCGCCTTCGAGCACGAACACTCGGCGCGTGGGCTGAGCTAGTGCGATTCCGAGTCCGATGGGAACGGCCATTCCCATGCTTCCAAGCATGTAAAAGTTTTCAGCGCGATCACCGGCACCGACGAGGTCGAAGTTGGAATTGCCGATACCACCGACCACCGCCTCACCTTGTTTCAGCAGCGAAACCAGCCGCTTGGTCAGGTCGAGCCGGTTCATCACCTCGCCGCCAAATCGAGCCTGAACACTCATCAGCGTCTCTCCGTTCTGGTATCAGATCTTGTGCAGGTTCTCATTGCTCCCGACGCCCCGTCGTGCGGAGGCCAAATTCCTGTTCGATTCTGTGTCACCGATCCTGCTTACCACCGGTCAGCAGCGGGGACAGGATCACCGCGGCTGGAGTCTGTGTGTTGAAGCTCTGCGAGGTGAGGCGGCGCATAACAAAGTCGACCTCATCCTCACGGGTGAGCGTGTAGTGAGGGATGCCGAGAGCATCGAGCGTTGGCCGGATGACACGAGTGATCGGAACCTGTACCGAGTTGTATTCGCCGAGCGATCCACGTTCCGAAATAATCATCAGCAGCGGGATTTGATAGGGCGTGGCAAGCGACGCGAGCACGTTCGGGACGTTTCCAAATCCACTGCTCTGCATCATGACCGCCGCTCGCGTCCCGCCCAGGAAAGCTCCGCAAGCGATCCCGATCGCTTCTTCTTCGCGCGTAGCCGAGAAGACCTGCAGGCGATCATCTTCCTTAAAACCTGAAATAAGTGGAATTAAGACGTTATCAGGAACGTAGGTTACCAGCCGCACGTCACTCTCGATCAAGGCTCGTACTACTGTTTCAGCCCAGCCCACTGAGATCCTCCGTTTCGTCCTTCGCATCGTCTGCAGGGTTGACTCTAGACAGTATACTCAGCCGTTTCGACGATAGGATCGAAGAATTCCTGGCAGCCAGAGAATGTCGGCAACAGTCAGAGAGTTCAATGTGAATCGCCACTAACCAACGCGTGCAGACCAGCGACGACGGTCTCCATCTCCATTCCTCTGGCACCTTTGACCAGCACCTGGTCACCAGGTCTTAGTTCAGATGCGAGCATCTCGACCACCGCTTGCTTCGTTGCTGCTTCGATGATCCCGATGTCCGCCCCTGAGGCGCGGGCTTCATCGGCGATCCAGCCGGCCCGTTCGCCGACGGTAATCAACAGGTCGACGGTCTTGATGGCGTGACGTCCTACCGTTCGATGTGCCTCTTCCTCCACCGGGCCAAGCTCAAACATATCGCCGAACACCGCGATGTGGCGTCCCTCGATTTCAGCCAGCAAATCTAGCGCGGCGACGCAAGAGACTGGACTGGCATTGTAGGTGTCGTCAAGGATAGTCGACCCGTTCGGGCCTGTAACAGTGATGAACCGCAGACGCTCGCCGCAGTTCTTCAGTCCGGCAGCGATCTCGTCCCAACTAAGCCCGAGAACAAGTCCGGCTGAAGCCGCGGCCAGCGCAGTATAGGCGTGGTGTTTGCCCATCAACGGGATCGAAAGATCGACAACGTCATCGCGATGATGAGCCCGCAGTGTGACACCGTCGAAACCGTGGCTCTGAACTTTATCCGCCCAGACATCGGCGTCAGGATTCAGCCCGAAGTAGAATGGCCGGGCATTCGTTCGCGTCCTCATTGCACGAACCAGATCGTCGTCGTAGTTCAGGATGGCCACGCCGTCGTCGGGTAACGAGTCGATCAACTCACCTTCAGCCTTTGCGATCGTCTCGATGGTCAGCATTCGCTCCATGTGAGAGGGTCCTACGTTGGTGACGATGCCGATTCGGGGCCGGGCAATCGACGCCAGCAGAGCGATCTCACCAAGCCCATAGGTGCCCATCTCGATAACCGCGACCTGATGTTCCGGAGACATCTGCAACATCGTCAGCGGCATGGTGCTCTCGCTGTTGTAGGAGCGGGGCGTCTTGAGCGTCCTGAAATGCTCGTGGAGTACTGCCGCAGTGGCTTCTTTCGTCGAGGTTTTGCCGACACTGCCGCTAATCCCGACGACTTCGGGGTTGAACTTCGTCCGATGGTTCGATGCCAGCAGATGAAGTGTGGCCAATGGATTATCGGTCAAAATCAGCAGAACCGCGCCCGGATCGACTTGACTGGCGGAACGAAGGACGTGGGATTCAAGCACCTGAACCGAACGAGTCGGACTCAGTTTCAGCGAATCGATTGATTCTCGTTGGACAAGCGCAGCCGTTGCACCACGATTAAAGGCCGCCTCAACGTAGTCGTGTCCGTCGTGGTGCTCGCCGACAAGGGCGACAAAGAGATCATCCGGCGCCACCAAACGTGAGTCGATCGCGGCTCCGCCGAACGTGATCCGAGACCACGAGGGGTCGGTTCCATCGTCCGCTTGTTCGGCGCCGGCGGCTACGAGAACGTCAACGAGCGTAAACATGCATTTCCTTTCCACCACGGAGACTGATTCGGGAATCGTGCTCACGGAATGTGAATGCTACGACGTGCCATCCACTGCTCTACGCTGAAGCTCGAATAGCGTGGTGAGCGCTTCCAGCGGCGAGAGTCCCTCGACGTCGAGCTGCTTCAGATCCTCGATGACAGGGTCGGGTGACCCGAAGAAGGTAAGCTGGAGCGACGCCTCTCGCGCCTCACCGATTGCCTGTCGTCGTCGCTTTTGTTCTTCTTTGCCCGACGAGCCCTCTTCGAGACCCTGAAGGATCTCCCGCGCGCGACGAACGACCGATTTTGGCATACCTGCCAGTTTAGCAACGTGAATGCCGTAGCTGCGGTCGGCACCACCAGGAACGACGCGATGCAGGAAGATGACGGTGTCCCCTTCTTCGAGCACATCTACGCGGTAATTACGCACGCGCGGTAGCACGTTCTCAAGCTCGGTCAATTCATGGTAGTGGGTTGCAAACAGGGTGCGACAGCCGAGCCGGCTGCTATTGTGGATCTGCTCCACCACAGCCTGGGCGATGGCCATACCGTCATAGGTGCTCGTGCCGCGTCCGATTTCATCGAGTACGACCAGCGAACGCTCTGTCGCATGATGCAGGATCGACGCAGTCTCAACCATCTCGACCATAAAGGTACTTTGCCCGGAGGAGATGTCGTCCTGCGCGCCGATGCGAGTGAAAATCCGATCGACCAGACCAATCCGCGCCTGCTCGGCGGGAACGAAAGAGCCGATCTGTGCCAGCAGCACGATCAATGCAACCTGCCGCAAGTAGGTTGATTTTCCGGCCATGTTCGGCCCAGTAAGTATGGTGACCTGCACATCAGATGTGTCGAGATGGGTGTCGTTTGGCACAAATTGGCCTGACTCAAGCGCAGATTCGACGACCGGGTGTCTGCCTCCGGTGAGATCCAGCGTCGTGCTTTCGTCGATGTCAGGACGAACGTAGCGATGCCGAGCGGCAATGTCGGCCAGGCTGGAGAAGACGTCCAACTGAGCTACGACCCGGGCTGCTTCGCGAATGGGCTGAGCGTTTGCCCCAACTTGGCCGAGCAACTGGCGATAGACTTGCCCTTCAAGCTCAGCAATCCGCTCTTCAGCGTTGAGCACTTTGCTTTCGTATTCCTTCAACTCAGGCGTGATGTACCGTTCTGCGTTGACCAACGTCTGCTTGCGTTGGTAGTTGTCGGGGATAGCCGCCGAACTTGCGCGACTAACCTCCAGGTAGTAGCCGAACACCTTGTTGTATCCGACTTTCAGGGATTTGACGCCGGTCCGCTCACGCTCGGATTGTTCCAGGCCGGCGATCCACTCCCTCGCTTCATGCGATGAACGCCGCAATGCGTCCAGTTCGGCGCTGTATCCGGCCCGAATCGTCTGACTCGCGCCGAGAACGGCTGGTGGATCATCGACGAGCGCGTCAAAGATGAGTCGGGCGGCGTGACCACAATCCGGTAGGTCGTGGATCGTCGCCGGGCGACTCTCAGAAGTGATGAGTGCACTGATAGCGGGAAGCTTTTTCAACGAACGTCCGAGGGATAATAGTTCGCGTGGCCCCGACGCGGCAGTCACCACCCGGTTGATGAGTCGCTCAATATCGGAAACGTCGCTCAGGGCCTCTCGTAGCCGCGCCCGGATCAACGTCTGGTTGGCCAGGAAACTTACAGCGTCGAGGCGTCCGTTGATCTCATCAAGATCGAGTAGCGGCTGACCTACCCATCGTCGGAGCAGTCGCCCGCCCATCGGCGTTCGCGTTGAATCCAAAACGCCCAACAGCGTATGACGTCGATCGCCGCGACTGCTTTCGGTCAGCTCGAGATTACGTAGCGTCTGAAGATCGAGCGTCATATGTCGATCGAGGCTGTACGTGACGAGATCGACGATCTGCTTGAGACTCCCGAGCTGGGTTTCCGCCAGGTATTTCAGCAGCGCTCCGGCTGCTCGGATGGCGAATGGCTTTCCAGCGCAGCCATAGGCATCGAGCGCTTCGACTTCAAAATGTCGTGTCAGCTCCTCTGTCGTATCAGTGAGTCGCCAGCTTCGTCGATTAAGTCCACTGATGAACGCCGCCCGCGGCAACGAGCTCGACAACCCATCGTCCGCGCCGTCGTCACGTTCGGGAATGACGATCTCCGCCGGCCCAATACGAAGGAACTCCCGCTGCAGGCTGGCGCGCGTCGAGGCTTCATCGCTTCCGTTGATCTCCGTGGTCGCGAATTCACCGGTCGAGAGATCAGCTACGGCGAGCCCAGCTCTGCGGCCTTCGATTAGCGCAGCCACGATGTAGCGATTGTTGTCGCCACCCAACAGCGATGGCTCGGTGACCGTGCCTGGCGTGACCACACGCGTGACCTTGCGCTCGACGAGGTCCCGTCCATTGGGAGATCCAACCTGTTCCACCACGGCGACCTTGTGGCCGGCCGCGATCAAGCGCCCAATGTACCCTTCCGCAGCGTGATACGGAATTCCGGCCATCGGTACGCGATTCTCCTTGCCCATGCCACTGCGGGAAGTCAAGGTGATGTCGAGCACCTGAGAGGCGGTCCGGGCATCTTCATCGAACGTTTCATAGAAGTCGCCCAGGCGGAAGAAGACGATGACGTCCGGGTATTGACGCTTGATTGACAGGTACTGCCGGCGAATCGGAGTACTCATCGAGGTCAGCGCTCCTGATCATGTTGGTGTCCATCGCGCGGTCGCGGTTACAGCTTACCAGCAAGAATGTTGGTTTTGCGTGACGCGATCCGTCACTCGCAGGTCTCCGAGTCATCGAGGAGGTCCCGCATGAGAAGGCCGATCGGGATCTTCGGAAAGAAATAAGTCGACTTCTGTGGCATGCGACCGCCGGCTCGTGCAACAGACAGGAGTGTTGAAAGCGGCGTTGGACGGACGAACCCGGCGAAGACTGCCGCACCGGATTGGACCTCTTCAAAGGCGGTCGAGACATCATTGGTGAAGTCGACGTTGGCTTCAACTTTTCGACTGTCGAGGCCGAGAATGTCGCGAAGTACGACGCAATCGAAGACGGTCACGTCGATATGGCTGGACGTATTCCCTGCCGAGTCAGGGATCAAATCGCACACGGCATCCCAATCTCGCAGGTGCAGGCGTATCAGGTTGCGGGCGCCGGGCTCGAGAAGCAGATATGTCAGCGGTTCTCCAGTTCGAGCTAGTTCGCTCACGGCATCTTCCACGTCGCTCAGCGCATTCTCAGCCGAGAGCGGCAGGGTCTCGGTCTCGTAATAACGAGCCAATCGGCGACGAAACGCTCCCCAGCTGGTCTCATCGAGCGACCTGACGACGCGGTGGATTGGGAGCACTTGCACTCCTGGATCGTCGACGTAGGTAATGTACGCGAGCGTCCAGTTGGCTTGCGGGTAATCAAACCCGGCTTGGCGAAGCTCGTCGCGATAATTGAGGGCTGCAACGTAGCGATGATGGCCATCGGCGATCAAGAGGGGGTGGCGAGCGACCGCGTCCCGCAGGTTGCGCACCGACGATGGGTTGGTAACCGACCAGAGGCGGTGATTGCCGCCGACGCTGTCGACACCCTCCTCATCGGCTGGGCTGCGGGTAATGTTCTTCAGCATTGCTTCAAGCTTGCCTCTGTCCTCGATCAGCGTGTAGACCGAGCTCAGATTGGCTCTCACGTCGCGTAGGAGTTCGGTGCGGATTTCGACGTTGTGCGGCATCGTATTCTCGTGCGGCAGAACGATTCGCTCCTGGTAGTCAGCAAGTTGGAGCGCCGCAAATACGCCGCGACGAACGCGGCGTTCGCCAGCGAAGCTGAACTCGTGCTCGTGAACGTAGAAGCCCGCGTCTTCACTCTGAACCAGAATTCCGTCATTCAGCCAGGAGCGGAACAGATGCGCCGCTCGTGAGAAGCACTCGCCTGGACCTGGGTCGCTCATCTCCAGGCGGACGGCGTGGTGAGGTCGTCCCGCGACGATAGCGGCGGCTTCTTCAGGCGATGGGATATCTTCAGGAGGGCCGACAACTTGACGTAGTCCGCCTACCCGTGACGTGTCGAATCTGATGCCGCGAAAGGGGCGGATGTCGGCCAAGTAATGTTCCTATTCGTTCATTGGATTACGACGACGTCGCTACAGAGAACGCCGAAGAAGACCGGATTATGCCCTCGCCGGCCAGCCGGCAGATGCTACCAGCCCAGAGCGTACGCCTCAGCTCGGGCGTCCGCACCACCGGTGAGCGTCCCTCGATCATGATCGACCATGATCGCGCACACATTGCCAGCCGACCGGGTCCACTCTGGCCAGAGATCGAGTTGATGCCCGCGTCCACGGAGATCTTCGACCGTCCCTGCGCCGATCCGCGACTCGAGTTTGAGCAGACCGGGTCGATAGGTATGAGGCCAGAACGACTCGGGATAGTTGTAGGTGCCAAACCGCGGCTGCTCGATGGCCTCTTGCGGATCCATGCCGAATTCAACGATGTTCAGGAAGACCTGGATCATCGATTGAGGCTGCATGTCCGCGCCCGGAGTACCGAAGGGCATGAACAGCCGCCCATCGCGGAATGCCATCGCCGGATTTGGCGTCAGGCGAGGGCGCTTCCCTCCCTGAAGGGATGACGCATGGTTCGGATCCAGCCAGCTTTGCGATCCGCGTCCCGAGCAGATGAGGCCCAGTCCGGGGACGATGGGTGTGCTGCCAATACCATCGCTCGGCGTGGCCGAGAACGCATTTCCCTCTTCGTCGATCACACAGACGTAGCTTGTATCCGGTTGTGCCGGAGTGGTCAGATCACCTGCTTGATAGATTTTCGCGCCATTCGAGTGGAGTCCCGGCTGCGGCATTTCGGTAAACGACTGGTTTAGTCGAATGTGGGCTCGCCGTCTCGCGGCGTAATCCTTGGACAGCAATATCTGCATCGGGACGTCGATGAATTTAGGATCGCCGTAATAGGCTTCTCGATCGGCGAAAGCCAGATCGAGTGCCTGGCTGACGAGATGGATGTAATCGGCAGAATTGTGGCCCATGTCGGCCAGATCATATCCTTCGAGGATGTTCAGCGTTTGAGAAATGACTGGCCCCTGGCTCCAGGGACCGGTCGCGTAGACATCGACGCCCCTGTAGTCGCTCTGAACCGGTTCTTCGACGTCGACATGGAAATCGGCGAGATCCTCGTCGGTCATGAATCCGCCCTCAGCGCTGATGAATTCAGCGATCTGTTTGCCGATGTCTCCACCATAGAACTCATCTCGCGCCGCCTCGATAGCAGTCGCTCGCCCACGTCCGCTCGCTCCTTGTTCTACTGCAATCATGCGACGGAACGTTCGCGCCAGGTCTTGCTGTACGAGCACGTCTCCGACACCGGGCGCTTCACCATCTACGAGAAAAATTGACGAGGTCGATTTCCAGCCACGGATCGCCTCCACCTCTTTGGCGATGTTACGGTGAAGGGATGGGTAGATCTGGTAGCCGCCTTCGCACAGCTCAATGGCTGGAGTCACGACCTCCTCGAAGGTGAGTCGACCATAGCGTGCCAGTGCTGTCAGCCAGGAATCGGGCGCACCGGGGACGACAGAGCGCCGCGCCCCGACCGGAATCTCGCCACTTTCTTCCTGCTGAAAGACCTCGATGTTTGCGGACTTTCCCCAGCAGCCGAGTCCACTGATTGAGCGTATTTCTCCGGATGCCTTGTGATACACGATGATCGGTGCAACACCCCCGAAACTGGTGAGATCAGGAAGAAGCACGTTGATGCAGATCCCCGCCGCAACGCCCGCGTCGATAGCGTTGCCGCCGCGCGCCAGAATCCGAATCGCAGCGGTCGTTGCCAAATAATGACCCGAAGAAGCGACATAATGACGTGCCTGGATCGGCGGGCGGTGACTGCTTCGGCGTAGAGGCTCGGGGATCACGATCACGACGGCTCTCCTTCCCAAGAATTAATTCGTGACGCTCGATCAACAGTGGCTGCGCGCGAGGCGGAGGTACATGTTTCGAACGCCGATCATTTGGACCTGCGCTCGCGAGAAGGCGTCTCGGTGAGATCGGGATAATCAGGAGCGAGTGCCCAAACTCAACATCTGCTCGATCACATTCTCGGAGTCTTTTTCGGCACCTGTGAGGACCAGAACTACTGCCTGAGGGGCCGGGTCCGTATTGTGAATTTCCTCTTCCGGATTGGGGATATAGCGGTCGTCTCCCCATTCGTCGGAATCTCCGGGATGATAGGTTTGGCAGAGCCATGTGCGACTGCTGATCGCGTTGCTGCCAAGTCGTCTGCGAGTCCGTTCTTCATAGCGATCGATGTGACCGTTCGGATGCGCGGTGAAGACTTCGACGATCCGGCGACCTTCGTGGCGTCCGCGATCGAGAATCGCCCGTCCGGTGGACGAGTCGATCTCCAGAGCGTGCGCCCCACGTTCAGTCTTCAAAAAGTAGCTCACTCGATTCCCTCCCAAGCCGGCTGACGACTGTGTGATTCAGTTTCTATTGCCGCCCACAACGCAACCTCTAGTGTACTACGGGTTTTGATGGATATTGCCGCGTTGCAGCGAGGGGATCGCGGACATCGCTCATTTCCGCGAGAAATTGAAGACGTCAGTCCGGGCAGAGGGACGATGGCGGGCACACCGCGCTATTTGATAGCTGATACATGTTTTCGGTTCGTCTAGCAGGAATGTAGTTTGACGCCATGCGGTCCAATAGGCTGGGTGCCATGCTGAAGACGAGACGCCAGTGGGTCGATCTCACCGACAAAAGTGAGCAACTCCAACCCGGCAGTCGCTTTCCTGAGCAGTTCACCTCAGAACTGATCCGCTCGGTCGTGCTCTTCGGTCACCCGCCAGCGGAACGAACGCGCCACTTCTTGCCGTATCATCAGATGATCGATCTGGCCGGGCGGCCTCTGGACATCGTTCGGTTGACCGGTGAGGCCTGGAACAAGCGGAGCGTCGCCTGGTATCTCGACCATCAGCTCGATGACGGAAAGATCTACTGCATGTCAGTTCTCGAGAACTTCAGTCGGGCCGATCTGGCGAGCGCCAACTCTCGTAGGCAAGGTCTGTCCGTCTCACCACTACTCGAATCACCCGACCTACACCAGTACTCGGACCATGTCTCAAACTCCTGCGGGGCCGGTCGACGGCCATCGCCACGATCGAAGATAGCGTGTCTGCATAGGTCTTGCTAGGCGAGTTGGCTTCTCAGTTCGGCTCCCGCCGGCTGGACCATTTCGCCGATCAGACCCTCTCTGCGATGTGCAAACAATTTGGTGAACATGCCGAGAAACCCGCGGATGAACCGGTCACATAGGGTTTGGGCCGGGGAAAGGAATGTATATGGCTACAACGCGCATCGTGACCCTGTTCGACATCGACGGAACGCTCATCATCACCGGCGGAGCCGGCGCTGCGTCTTGGCGCCTTGCGTTCAATGAGCTCTACGGCATCCCCGCCGACATCACAAAATACGCCGACACCGGTTTGACCGATCCCGAAGTCGGTAGAAAAACCTTCGAGGCGATCCTGCGGCGCAAACCCGAACGCAAAGAGTTCACCCGGTTGATGGAACGCAGATTGTATTACCTCTCCCAGACCGTTGACGAATCCGAACACTATCGGGTGTTGGATGGCGTCGAAGAACTCCTGCCGAAACTAGTCGAGGAGGGCTGCCTGCTGGGCCTTGTCACCGGAAACGTAGAGGGCGCGGCGCACATCAAACTGCATCGCGCGAAGTTGAATCATTTCTTCTCCTTCGGCGGGTATGGATCAGACTCGCCCGACCGGGGTGAGGTGACGAGGGTCGCGCTTCGGCGAGCGGAGCTGGTCTACGGTGAACCAATCGAAGCCTCACAGGCGATCGTGATCGGAGACACCCCGCACGATGTGGAGGCAGCCCATGCGGCCGGAGTCGCGTGTGTCGGTGTTGGAAGCCACAATTTCAGCGTCGATCAACTGGCAGATGCCGGAGCGGATTATGCCATTGCGTCGCTCGTCGATGGACTCCCGCACGGCTGGGAGCGGAACGAGTGACTGTTCAGGCTACACCGGCAGCGCGGGCGACAACATGCACGCAGGAGCGCGCCGGAGACGCGAAGCATATACGTGAATCGCGGCTGGTCGATGGAGCCGTTGTCACGACTCGCGAAAGAGCGACTTTGGCGCATCAAGATTGCGGGAGGACGATGATGCCCAACACATATTTGCACTCGGTCTGGCAGGAAGGAAGAGGTGCTTGCCAACGCTGATACGAAGAACTCTCGGATGCCTTGTTCAGGACATTCCACTTGAATCAGCTGCCGGGATGGGGATAGAGCCATAGACTTGGCGGAATACCCCCTCAAGGTTCGGTGGATTCCAATTCGCCGGCTTCGCTGGTTTCTCGCCGTGCTGTGCTGGGGTCTTTTCTAGATTTGCCCGATGCACCTCGTCAAAGAACGGCTGGAGATCAAGCCCCATCTCCACCGCGGTTCCGTACGTAAAGTAGAGGATATCGACCAGCGCATCAGCGATTTCAAGCCAGTTTCCCTGGTCGGCAGCCTCGCGAAGCTCCCCGACCTCTTCCTCAAGCAATGAACAACGAAACCCGAACCGCTTTGGGGCTAACATCGTGGGTTGTTCCGCCAATGGAAGGTGGAGGGCGGTATGAAATTCGTCCACAGCTCGCTGTTCCTTGCTCGACCAGGACATCACTATTACCTCTCATGCCACCGATCATCTAACGAACGCCGATCGTATCAGATTTCGCCAGGCACACAGTGAAGGACAATCGCCTGACAATAGCCGAGACGTTCCGCCGGTACGTCGACGAGATCGTTCCCGCATAAGGTTCGCCTCGCGTTAGTTCGCGCCGTCAACCCGTCCAGAACGTTTTAGTAGGTCCTCATACAGGCTGATGTGCCGTTGGGCGATAGTGTTCCAGTCGAACTCGGCACCACGAATTCGTGCGTTCGATGCCAGTCGCAATCGCAACAATCGGTCGCCGAGCAGTGTGGAAAGGCCGGCCTGTAATGCGTCCGGTTCCCCCGGCGGAACCAGCCACATCGTCTCGCCGCCAACAAGCGGCGCGAGCGATTCGTCCGATTCTGGGTCGGTCGTAAGTACCGTGGCTCCAGCGCGAATCGCGGCAACCAATGTGCCTCGTCGCAGACTGGCGCCATGACGGAACGGCAGAACCACGACGTCCATCGCTCTGAGCGTGGCCGCGGCGTCTGCAGGCGGCAGAAATCCGGTTTCAATCATTCGAACGGGGCACTCAATGAGCTGGCGTTTGATCCACTCGAGATACTGACGGTTGGAGATGTCGGTAGCCGCCAAACCTCCACCAATGATGACAAGCGCGGTTGACTCACTCCAGGTCCGTTCGGCGAGTGCGCTTAGAAGGATATCGACACCTTTGTCCTCGGTAAGAAAGCCGAAAAATCCGATCGCGAATTCATGAGGGTCCGTAAGCCCGATCTTGCCGCGAACAACCTCCGAATCAATGTCAGCGATGTCCGACAGATTACTTCCGATCGGGATCATCGTTACTTTTCGTCGCAACCGGCGTTGAATGGCGAGGCACTCGAGGTCTCGTGCGTTGGTGACGATGATGGCATCGCTAGAACCTGCGAGCGACCTTGTAACCCAGCTTCGGATGGGTCCGGCCTTGGGGAAGAGGTAAGGCGGTAGCAGGTCGTGAAAGGTGGTGACGAAAGGGATTCTGGTGTGTATTCCGTTGAATCTGCGTGGCAAGAAATTGATCGCCGGATGCATACCGAACGCACCGGTCTGGTATTGGACGTGAATTACTGTGGATCGGCTTTCGTCTACCGCCACCTGAACCTGTCGTTGAATCTCCCAGTTCCATCTTGGGATCCGAGCAAGGACTCGTTGATCGTCGGATTGGACCGAACTGCTCGTTAGCACCCGAGCGTCCCAGCCGTTGTCCGCGAGCGCGTCGACGAGTCGCGCAGTGTAGTCGCCAATACCACCGTGCATTGGTGGATACTCGGCCGAGACTAGCAGTACCGGGCCTTTCAACGTGACTTGCTCCGTCCCCGCAACCCACTCTTGAAGGCTCGAAGATAGATCCGAACTCGGTCCTTTCTCAGCGGTCGTTTATGTCCCAACAGTCCCTTCACTGCTTCGATCGACGCATGCAGCAGGTAGCTACCAAGCAGAAAGATCCGGAGCGCACTGGCCGATCGTTTGCCGTGCAAATGTTCAAATAACATTACCTTGCTGGTGTCGAAATTGATTTGACGTACCGGTAGATCCAGTTTGCTGCTACTTCCCTCACGGTGAACGATCGTCGCCGAGGGGAGGTAGACCACCCTCCAGCCAGCCTCGCGCACTCGATGACACCATTCAACCTCTTCCGAGTACATGAAGAACCGTTCGTCGAAAAGACCTGCCGTCTTGACGGTCTCGCGACGGGTGAACAGGCACGCTCCAACCAGCCAATCCACATCCTGCGTCTCGTCATTGGTTCGATCCAAGACGTAGTAGCGACGGAGTATCGCATTGTCTCGCCAGTACTGCTGGATAATCGTGCTCTCGAAAAAGCCGGTGCGTCGCGTCGGAAAGCGGCGCCTGGTTGATTGAATCGTGCCGTCAGGATACTGTAATCGGGGTCCAATGACACCGACATCAGAATGTTCTTGAAGATAGCGAAGCATCACGCCAAAGGCATCACCGACGACGGTTGTGTCTGGATTCAAGAAGGTGATAAACCGCCCTCGCGCAATCTCAGCGGCGCGATTGTTTGCCGCCGCGAATCCAATGTTGGCGCCAAGTTCGACGATCGTTGTGTTAGGGAATCGACGTCGGACGGAATCGGCCGATCCGTCGTGCGAAGCATTATCGACGACGATGACCTCGACTGCGTAGCTCGTCTCGGCCAGCCAGGCCTCGATTGATGCGAGACAGTTCAAGAGGTAATCCCGCACGTTATAGCTCACGATAATGACGCTCAAGTCCATAGTCGGTGTTTCGGTACCAAGATGTGAATGCGTCACAGGTTGTCGATCGACGTCGGACGATTCTTGGGCCGCGACGTTCTCAGTCGTCAGAAGACCTCTGACCTGTGCAAGTACCCGAAATTCGTATCGGGCCATCGCTAGTGCCAGGCGCATGCCGGTGAGACCGTCCCGATATCCTGACAACGTCACAAAACGGCGCCAAAACTCACGCACCGGGCGGCCAAGGTAACTTCGGGTTCTGGGTTCGATGCCTTCGGCTGCCAGTTCTTGTGCCCGCAACCGACCGTAGCTCGCCTGCTTGGCGCGAAACTCATCGAACGAATCGTAGTTCAAGTGGAGAATCGGTTGTGCAAATGTATCGACCTTGCCGTCGAGTTCGACGATCTCGTGCACTTCACGCTGCGCCGCGTACCGCGCGCGATTCCGACGAAGCAACCGAAGCTGGTGGTCGGGCCACCAGCCGCCGCCTCGCAGGGCGCGCCCAAACATGATGTTGCGACGTGGAATCCAGTAGCCGGCCGTGTCGGACGAGGCGTTCGTAATCAACTCTTTCATTTCTTGCCGAAAATCAGGCGTAAGACGCTCATCAGCATCGAGAAATAGCACCCACTCTTGTGTGACCATCTCCAATGCGGAGTTTCTCTGGCTGGCATAGCCGTGAAATTCATGGAACACAATGTCGACACCGATCTGTCGCGCAATGGCTAACGTATTGTCTTCACTGCCCGAGTCGACGACTAACGTTCGCTCAGCCAGCCCGGCGGCGCTTGCGAGACACTCCGGAAGGTGTCTTTCTTCATTGAGCGTGAGAACGATGATGGCAAGAGGCAGTCGCTGGAGTGGGATGTCAGCCATTTCGAACTCGTGCCTGCGCATAAATGCGAGCAACTGACCGAAGTGCCTGGACTCTTGTGTTTCTCTCAGTGGGCGAAATCTGATTGGAGCGTGGCCAGACGCGGGCCCAGATTCCCGCCCATTGTGCCATCAACTCGACGGAGCGCAGGAAGGCCGGAGATTTATAGCGCTGGAAGTACCACGCCCGGCTCCGGTGCAGTTGGAGGAACATCTCCTCAGGCATCTGACCCGTGCTTTGCCCTCCGTAGTGAACGATTCGAGCTTCGGGAGCGATGAGAATCGACCAGCCCGCTGCCCGGATACGTTGACACCAATCTATTTCTTCACTGTACATGAAATATCTCTCATCGAGTGGACCGACTCGACAAATGACCTCTCTGCGTACCAGCATACAGGCACCAAGAGGGTAATCGACTTCATATGGTGCTGTACGGTCCCCTGGAAGGACTCGCCCGTTCAACGCGGTGTTGACGAGGCGAGGATGAAGCGGGAAGAAGTCGAGAAACGATTGAATCAGGCCGGGAAAGCGATATCCGGATGACTGGAGCGACCCATCCGGATTCAGCAAGAGCCCGCTCACCATACCCACATGAGGCATGGTATCCAACGTCTTGATCAGTACGGGCAGCGAGCCAGGACGAACCTCCGTGTCGGGATTGAGGAGGAGAACGTATCTGCCCGACGCCTGGCGAATGCCAACGTTCATTGCTGATGCGAATCCTATGTTGCTCTGAAGCGGCACGAAGTTGACTGTGGGATACTTCGCTCCCAGATTTTCGACCGTTCCATCTGCTGAAGCGTTGTCGACGACGATAATTTCGGTTGATATTCGATCGATTTTGGTGTTGTGGACGACCGAGTGGAGGCAACCGTCGAGCAGTTCTCGAGTGTTCCATGAGACGATTACGACAGAAAGTGCGGCGGGTCGGTTGTCGAACTCCATCACCGTGCCAGATTCACCCTTCGTGTAACAGGGCGAGGACACCAGAGGCGAAATGCGTCGCCATTTGAAAGTCAGTTCATCGGGTGCACTCACTACTTACAAAAGCTTACCGAACGACGACGCAAAGAGCCCGAGTGAACGCGTTGGATTCAGTCAGCAGTGGTTGATTGACCTGCCTGTAATCGCCGTTATATGCACAGTCCATAGACAGTTATCGCGTGGATCGCCACTTACCTACGTGCTAGACTCGGTTCATCAACCGACGCTTGGTGTCGGGTTCTGCTCGGCCCGTTCTCGGCTGAGCCGCTTCGCTCGTCAGAATGGAAGTCCAACAAATATGCGCCTTGTGCGGAACAATGGGTATGTCAAGAAGCGAAAACGATTTGCGCGCCTGGCAGCCCTCGGTGGATTCTTGATGTTGACTTCATCAGTCGCGCTGACCTTCTTTATACCGGCGCTGTTTATTCCGGGCTACGCGCTGCTCATTGTCGGCTTCATCACCTTCAACACCGGAATGCAGCAGATCACCAAATGGAGCCGTCATCCCCGTCCTGACGAAGCATTAGTAGAAGCGCTCCGCCGTCTAAACGATCGCTACACGCTGATTCATTTCCCTTCCGTTGGCAAAGGTCATCCTGAGCATGTGCTCGTCTATCCTGGTGGTCTCGCGATCATTACGACTCGCGAAGTGCAAGGGAAAATACGTGTCGACGGTGATAGGTGGCATCGCGCGGGCGGGCGACTTTGGGCGCTAATCGGGATGTCAGGACCACAACTCGGGAATCCGACGGCCGATAATGAACGTGAACAACGGGTGCTGCAGTCGATACTGGCGGAGCGTGGACTTCCGGGCGAGGATGCGATCGACGGAATCGTTGCCTTCCTCAATCCACGAGCGGAGCTAGTGGTCGGGACGACGGATATGGCTGTGGTAACCACCGAGGGACTGCTTCACGCCGTTCGACAACTTAGCTCCGAAACGGTCCTCACGACAAAGGATCGCGACGCGATAGTCGCGACGCTGGCCGAAGGCGACAACGTCGAGGGGCCGGTATCACTTTCAGGTCGGCAAGCAGGCTCGAAAAGCGCACGAGCCGCATAGCTTCAGCCGAGTTTCTCATCCATGATCTATCCGCGAGGTAGTTGAAACACATGATGGAACGGACGATGGATTGGCCGATCATCGGCCATCGATCTGCAGTCGACGTGTTGCGCCGCTCGATCGAACGAGGTCAAGTCGGACATGCCTATCTCTTTGCTGGTCCGGAGGGGGTTGGACGCCGGACGCTGGCGAGAACTTTTGCTCGGGCTCTGGTGTGCCAGGCAGACGCTCAGCTTCGTCCGTGTGGGGTATGTTCCGCTTGTCGGCGGGCGGAGCGCGACATTCATCCTGACATCTTAACGATTAGCCTGGAACAGCAATCCGCCAACGAATCTCGCGACAGCAAGAATACGCGTATCTCGATTGGGACTATCCGCGAACTACGTTCCAACCTCTCGTTGCGTCCCCTTGAAGCTGACTGGCGCGTCGCGATTCTCGAAGATGTCGATCTCTTCTCGTTGTCGGCCTATGACGCGTTGCTCAAGACACTGGAGGAGCCGCCGCCCTTCGTTGTACTGCTGCTCATCGCCACGGAATTGGATACCGTGCCGGAGACGATTCGGTCGCGTTGTCGTCCGATGACGCTCGAGCCACTCAGCCGTGCGGATGTGGCCGCGGCGCTGGCCGGTAGAGGAGTTGATCCGGATCTGGCGACTATGGTCGCTGGTATCACTCGCGGCCACATTGGACAGGCGATCGAACTGGCGGCGGATGCGTCCGCGCTCGCGGCAAGGCGCACGTCGATCGACGCCGGAATCGAGATGATTGAAAATCCTCTCCAGGCGATCGGGTCAGTACGGCGTATGGCGGACGGCTACCGTCGGGGCCAGCGATCTCGAATCGAAGCCGAGCTCGACACGCTCCTTGGCATTTGGCGCGATTTGCTACTGCTGGGGGCCGGATGTGCGGAGCAGGTAGTGAACGTCGATGTGATCGACCGCTTGCAGCCACTGGCAATCGCGTGGACTCTCGATCAAATCCGGACCGGTGTCACCGCGACCCATCAGGCTCTATTCGATCTTTCGATAAACATCCAGCCTCGGCTGGCACTCGACCGGATGGTGACTCAGTGGCCGCGTCCGAACCGATAAGCGAACGTGATTCAATCGTCGCTGCGCTGGTGCCGGGCGATGGACGTCCCCGCTTTTGTCAAACGAAACGTACTGGAGCGACAACTGGCGACTGGGTCGTGATCGACAGCCCTTTTGGCGTCGAGCCGGGTCAGATCGTGTTCGCGGTTGACCGAGTCGATGTGCCCTCGACGATTGAGATTGTCGCGTCGATCGTGCGTAATATGACTATAGCCGAAATCTTAGAGCTAGATACCAACATGCTTCGATCTCTGTCGGTGATTGGCGAGGCAGCGCGGGTCGCAGAGATGATCGATCCCTCGATTCAGCTACGCAATCTGCGCTTCACGCTCGACGGTTCCAGAATCCTCTGCACCTGCCACGGAGACGCGGCTGATCCACCTGCTCAACTCGACCGAGAGTTGAGCGCCACGCTCGGCTGTCCCGTTGTGGTCGAGTGGCGCGAACGGCCGGCTCAGTCGTTTGGAAGTCTCGGACGAATCCGGGTAAGAGACGCTACCACCGAAGAGAAGGTAATTCGACATCGCCTTCGAATAGACGATGCCGAAAGTACTCTTGCTCCCAATGGATGGCCTCGACTCGGAAGCCGGGTTGGAACCGTAGACGGAGCAGGGGTAATGGTAGGCGTCTCGATACGCCACAACACGGCCATCGTTCGGCTCGACTCCGGTGACGAGACAGTCGTGCCAGTCGTGAATCTCACGAAGGCCAAAGACTGAGGTTTCTTTCAGAAGAAAGTTCACCTGAGCGCCCTAAGCGCGGATCAGCCTGGAACAGAAACGGCCGGTACGTATTCGCACGTACCGGCCGTCCGCAGTGGTAGCTACTTCGCGGCAGACGGAGGCCCTGGTAAACGCACAGTCAGGAGTTCCTTGTCGGTGAGAATGTATGCGGTACTGGTGCCGTCATCGACGACGACGTCTTTGATCCCGCTTAGCGATGGTTCACCGGCTTTCGCTTCGAATTGCTGCACCATCTGTCCGTCACGACTGAGGCGAATAATTCGTCCCTGGCTATCGGCAACGTAGAAATAGGGTCGATCAGGCTGTTCGGATAGCGAGACCGCGTCGGTAATGGCAGGTGTCACGTTGGGTGTTACCGGAGTCTCGAGCGAGCTGCGGTAGAGATCAAGAATGCGACCATCCTTCAGCAGAACGTAAATATGTCCATCAATCGACATATCGACCGCGCTACCCAAGTCCGACGTGTCAATGCCGGCGGTCCAGTCTTCAGGTGCGGACGAGAACGATCCGGCGTTGAATTTGAGGATCTGAGCCGTATCCGGCTTCAGCAAGTACAGATTACCGGCGTAGCCGTTCGTGGCGATGATACCGGTATGAGGTGATCCGAACGTTCCAACGGGCTTCTTTGTCCAGCTCGCGCTTGTCGGGTCAAAGACGTACGCGGCGCTGCCATCGAAAACGATTGGCGCGCCGTCTCCCCATGCGGCTCCTTCAAGCGTGCCGGTATTCGAATCACCGACTTTGTCACCGCTGCCGATCAGTCTAACCAGAGTCGATCCATTCGACTCAAGGCGGTAGAGCGCGTCAGTGAAGACGTAAAGTTGTCCATTCCCCAGGAAGACACGCGGTGTCACGCCCGCAGGTGCTGCCGGGATTCCGCCAACCACCTGAATGCTCGACAGGCGATCGATTTTTAGCGTCTTGTCCATGTCGGTCGAGATCGCTTGCTGTTGTTGTGCCGCCCGTAGCGGGTCAAGACCAACCACGACGGCTTCTTTGAGGCTTTGCTGAGCGGCCAGGAGATACGCGTGCGCTACGACCGGATCGTTTGTCTGCTCACCTTGTTCTCGTTGTGACACGACGGTATTGAAGGCCGCTTCGACCTTCGCGGTATGAGCCCGCTGACGGCTGGTCCGCACCGAAACGACCAACCCAGTCGCGAGAATGGCAACCAGAATGATCGCCACCACGGCGGTGAGGCGATTGAACGGCGTACGTGGCATGCGACGGCTGAGTGAAGCCAGATTGGGCATGTGCATCGAATCGTCGTAGCGATTCAAACGTGGCAAGCCGAGCGTGCCGTCATCGCGAGGCCCGTCGATCGGACGATCACGGTTGACGGTCAGCTGCCAGACTCCGACAACAGCTGCCGAAAACGCCAGAATGGCTCCGGCCAGAAGGTCGGTCAGCGTACGACCCCCTTTGCGCGGTACTTCATCGTGTTCCAGATCCTCGGCGGATTGATCGACTGGGTCGGGATACCAGTATTCATCGTCCCCAACACTGGTATCAAACGCGATCTCGCTGGAAGTTCCCGCAAAGTCTCCCGCACCTTGGTCACGGACTGGCCTCGTTGTGACGGGATCATCGAGTTCTTCCCACGGCTGGGTCCACGAGATCGATTCAGTCGCCGACGCATCCGCTGAATAGTCAGTAGTTTGCACATCCTGCGACTGTAGGTCAAGGTTTTCGTCAGAATCACTTCGCCTTCGAAGTCGATCTGCCGTCTCCTCCGGAAGGAAATGATAACACCACGAACGGATTCGTTTGACGAGATCGGTTCGTTCTCGCGCTTTATGGGGACGGCGGTACGGAACAACGATGACGGCGGCGTGACCGTCTTCGATCGAGTACATTCGAGAGATTTCGTCGATATGGGCATGGATCTCGTCGGGTTCACCGCGAAGAAAGACGTCCTGCGGAGCGCGTTGAAGCACCCGGGCAATCGATGTCGAGCAGAGGACAATTACGTCGCCGGTGTCGATCTTCGTGTAATACAGATCCGGTTGAGGCGATTCTCTTAACCCGAGTGGAGATGATGCATCATCGCTCTCTCGATCATGTTTCCAGTGCCAGCTGTCAAGCTCTGGAAATGTGTAGAGCTCGTCTTCTTGAATGATCAGAACCTGGCTTGGGGCGGATTGAGCGACATACACCTCATCGCCGCGCGACATCACACACGTGAAGCCGAACGACACGCGGTGGTCCGGAGTTCGTACGGCGTTGGCTTGAACCAACCAGTGGTTTACGTCGTCGATCGCGGTGGTCAGGGCCATGGTGGCCGTTTGCGATCCACCGGCGAGAATAGCACCACGCAGGCGTTGGATCACTTCGTCGGCGACGTTGCCTGCCAGCGGTGACTCCTCGACCGGTTCGAGTATCACATAGATTCGCTGTGAATTTGCTGTCCCGAGATCGTCGACCGGGTCCATGGACAGGTAGGCGGTGCCCTCTGTCAGACGTCCTGCCCGAATGATGAGCTCACGAGTTGGAGATTCAACGCGAGGCATTGATGTCCCGTCTTTCCATGATGTCGACCGTCCCCATTGCGACGGAAAGCAGGCAAGGCGATCCCCGGGGCAACCGCATGCGATTGCCGCGATATTGATGCGCTCGTTGCAAAGGGGGTCCGCGTCGTTGACCGCCTGGCAACGCTTAGTCTAGCATAAGGGTGTACGTACGTCTAGAGGGAAATGGGCGCTGAAGGGTTGAAAACTGCGTACGAACGCGACTAACGAAACGAATCGCGCCAACGATCGGTATCGTTGTCGACCGCGAATTCGTTGAGGAGAAGGTCTTCTGTCCATCCGTGCTCACCGGTATCAGTCGCCGATGAGGTCAGCCAGCGCAAGAGTTCTCGTGCGGCATCAGCTGTTTCATAGTCGCTCACGGCCATCGCAGTTTCGAGAGAACGATTGAGGTTTTGACGGGCGCCTTCGACGTCGCCCCGTTCGTAGAGAATGGCCCCAAGGTTGTAGCGTAGCGCTGCCACCGTCCGAACGTCTCCGTTCTGATCCGCCAGGTCGACTGCCCGGGTGTAATTGTCGAATGCGGAAGCCGCGTCCCCTCGCGCATCCTGGGTCATCGCCAGTCCGCGAAGTGCACGCGCTGCCAACGCCGGCTGGCCCGACTCTTCCGCGTCTGCGTAGGCAGAAGCGTAGTGCTCTTCCGCTTCCGGCAACTGATTCAAACTAGTATGTAGACGAGCCAGTTGGCCGTGGAGGCGCACCCGCGATTCTGCACCGGCATAGAGCGTGGCGATATCCAGTGCTTGACGCAGATAACGAATGGCATTCTGCGGCTGTCCAGATTTGCGGCCAATCTGTGCGAGAAGCTGAAGATATCCAATCTGATCATCTGGTCCGCCAGCTTGGCTCGACAGTGACGCCGCTCGAAGAAGTTGCTCTTCAGCGTCCCGGAACAGACCACGGGCCAAACTGATCGACCCCATCAATCCGAACGACCGCGCCTCGAGTCGAGGATTGCCGGTCTCCTGAGCGATCTCCAAGCCTCGTTTTGCGATGGCGAGAGCATCATCCAGCTCCCCAAAATCGAGTAACACGTCGCCGATACTGATAAGCCAACGGCCCTCTTGGTCGACATCTCCGGCACGGCGTGCCTGCTGGACAGCATTCATCAGCGATTCGACGGCGTCGTTGCGCCGGTTGAGTGCTCCGTAGACGAGACCGAGCGTTCCGAGTACCTGCTGGTGAATAGCTGGATCCTCGAGAGAATCGGCCAGCGGCTGCGCCTGCTGCAGGGTAGCCAGTGCTCGGTTCGGATCGCGCTGGCTCAAGAAGATCTCGGCGCCATCAAGACGCGCACGTACGGCCGCAGAGCGATTGCCGAGGCGAAGCTCGAGTTCTGCCAATTCCTCGAAATGAGATGCCGCGTCAAGTGATCGGCCAGATCGTTGTTCGACTTTAGCCAGACCGGTCAAGCTGCGACTCTCAAGCGCAATATCGGACATCGAGCGAGCTCGTTCCAGTGCCGTCATCAGATAACTTCGTGCTTGTTGGTACTGTTGTTGCTCGGCCAAGATCGCTCCAGTCTGGATCGCGATCTCAGTCTGTGAACGCACGTCGATCGTTCGATCAGCCGCGTCCTGTGCCTGCTGCAGGATGAGTACTGCGTCCTTGGTCTCGCCAATCTCACGGAGAATGACGATTTGACGCAGTAGAGCGTCAACGACACCGGCGAAATGCCCGACGCGCCGCGCGCTTCTCGCAGCACGCTGGTAGTACTCTTGAGCTCCGATAGGGTCTCCATCGGTACGGGCGAGGTCACCGAGCAAGATGGCAGTTTCGACATCTTCCAGTGTATCGGCGTCCTCTCGACCGGATTCCAGCTGCCGATTCAACATCTCGCGGGCGCGCTCAGTTTCGCCGCGATCGAAATTGACTCTGGCGAGACGTGAAAGCGCTCTTCGTTTGCCTGGAATGTTGGCGATTCGCTCGGCCGCATGCAAGGCTTCACGGAGGTGGAGTTCCTGGTCTCGATCGTTGCCGGTGTGTGCCAGTAGATCAGCCGCACGCAGGTTGCAGTCGACAAGCAACCGATCAAACCCTTTGTACCGTGCGGCAAGGATCGTCAGGCGAACCAGTACGATGGCACGTTCGGAATCATCGACGGCCAGCAGTTCGGCCTCACGGTCGAGTTGCCACATTTCACCATCAGCCAGCCGGTTGAGCAGTGAGCTTCGCTCGACGGCGCGATAAGCGGCTTCTGGCGACATGCGACCATCGCCTACATCCATGGCAAGGCGATAAATTGGATTACGCTCTATGCCCTGGCGGCGGCGTAACCAGCGACCTACCTGATCAACCATTCACGTGCTCCCACCGGCCGCGATGCCGGTTGCTCCCCGTCAAGCTTTTTCGTTTCCAGTCCCTGTCGAGATAGCCCATCGTAACGTATCAAGAGTAATATTCCCACCGCTCACGATCAAGGCGACCTTCTGTCCGGCGAGTTCGTCTCGAAGCTGGATGGCCGCTGCCAATGAGGCTGCCCCGGCCCCTTCGGCCACGAGGTGAGCATCGTCCAGCAACATCACGATGGCGCGACAGAGATCCTCGTCGGTGACAAGCCGAATATCATCGATCTTCTCATTGATGACTCGCATGGGAAGCTCAAACGCGACTCGTGTCGCCAACCCGTCGGCGAAGGTCATGCCGCTTTCCAACGACACTAAGCGGCCTTCTTTCCACGAGCGATAGACCGCATCCATGTGGGTCGTTTGAACTCCAATGACGCGGATGTTCGGGTTGATTGTTTTCATCACCGTAAGCGTGCCGCAGACCCCGCTGCCGGCTCCAATCGGAACGATGACGGTGTCGAGATCGGGTATGGCCTCAATGACCTCAAGCGCGTAGGTTCCAACACCGGCGATGAGATCGGGCTCGTTCGCCGAATGGATGAACCGCATACCGTCGTTAATCGCTCGACGCTCGGAGGCAAGTCGTGCCTCATCAAAATCACGACCCGTGAGAACTACCTCGGCTCCCAAGCCTTTCATCGCCGCAACCTTGCCGGGATTGGCTCCTTCAGGAGCGTAGACGATCGCCTTCACGCCGAACTCTCGCGCCGCATAGGCGATCGACTGACCATGGTTGCCAGTGGACGCGGTTACCACACCGCGAGCACGTTCATCGTCGCTAAGTTTGCTCATCAAATAGAGACCGCCGCGAATCTTGAAGGCTCCGATTGGCTGCAGATTCTCGCATTTGAGGAACACCGAAAAACCAAGCCGCTGGTCAATCGCTGGACGCGAAATCAGTGGCGTCGGTTCCAGATATCGCCGAACGACGTGTCGCGCCCGGAGAACGTCTTGAAACGAAGGAGCGTCAAGAATCGACATGTCCATCCTTCCCGGTGAAGTGTACCGCTTGCAGTCCTCTACGGGAGTGTCGGTCGGATCAACCATTCTGTCCATCCCCAAGATCGCTCCTATGCTATCCTTTCAGATTGAGTGACCGGGGGACCTGGCGCTCAGCAGATTTGACCAGTCACACCGACTGAGACGGGGAGAGTGCAGTATGCGCTTCGCGGAACGGCTCGAGGCTGCGGCAACGCGGAACAACTCTCTCCTGTGTGTTGGCTTGGATCCGGATATTCGACGATTTCCGGCTCACCTTCGGTCAGATCCGTCCGCGATCGTCGAGTTCAACCGCGCGATCATCGAGGCGACCTCAGATCTTGTCTGCGCATACAAGCCGAATCTTGGATTCTACATGGCGTACGGACCCGAAGGAATCGAAGCACTCGCTGAGACGCGACGCATGATCGATACGTCAATACCCGTCATCCTTGACGCCAAGGTGGGCGACTTCAACGTCACATCAGAGGCCTACGCCCGAGGATATTATGGGACGCTTGGCTTCGACGCGATAACCGTTCATCCGTACATGGGGCTCGATGGAATTGAACCGTTCTTGTGTCACGAGGATCGAGCGGCCTTCATTCTGGTGCGAACATCCAACCCTGGCAGCAAAGCGATTCAGGGATTGAGCGTTGCAGACAATTCTGGACAGGCGCCTCTTTACCAGAAGGTGGCTCAATGGGTTAGTGACTGGCAGTCGCAATACGGCACGTGCGGTGCAGTGGTTGGGGCGACCTGGCCAGAGGAACTTGCCGAAGTACGGCGGATCTGTTCTGATCTTCCAATACTGATCCCAGGTGTCGGGCCGCAAGGCGGAGATCTGGAAGCCTCATTGAAGGCTGGGCTCGATGCGGCCGGTGGCGGCGTACTGATAAGTTCGTCTCGCGGAGTTATCTATTCGGACAGTAGTGCTGATTTCGCTGCGTCGGCGCGCAAAGCGGCTGATTCATTGCGAACGCGAATAAATGAGATTCGCTTATCGCTCTGATGTCACGGTCCCTGGCAGTTCAGATGCGTTGACACGGCGACGTCGGAAATGCTAGAGTCCGAATAACAATGTAATAAGCACGTCAGTACGACGGGGGCTTGGGGAGCCAGGCTGAGAGGGTGGCCACATATCCGCCACCGACCGATGAACCTGACCTGGGTAATTCCAGCGTAGGGAGTGGATTAGACGAATGTCAACGGACGCTGGCCACTCAGGCGGTGTCCGCTTTTGTTTGTCCTCTCAAACTCTTCCCGTTTCGAACCGATCAAGCTGTCCCGTCGCACTGTATCGCTCTGATAGTCTGATTCGTGCGTTCTTGACACGATGCGAATGGGAAAAGATGCCGAATGTCGTCAGATCGGTCGAAACGAATTGAAGCCGAAATTTCCGCACGCAGGGACGAGCTCGTCGAACTTGCCGGAGCGCTGATTTCCTATCCAACGGTGAGTCCGCCGGGACGAAACACTTCGGAGGCCCAACAGTTTGTCGCGGGCTATCTCGACGCGCTCGGCTGCGTTGTCGATCGATTCGATGTCTACCCCGGTGATCCTAACGTAGTCGCTCGTTTGCCAGGACGCAACCCCGAGAGAGCGTCATCGCTACTGATAAATGGACACATTGATGTAGCCGAAATTGGCCCACTCGATCGCTGGACCCACTCGCCATTTGTTCCTTCGGTCCAAGACAACAAGCTCTACGGTCGTGGCTCTACCGATATGAAAGGCGCTCTGGCCGCCGCCCTCTTCGCGATCCGAGTCTTACGCGATCTTGAATTTAATCTCGACGGGGACCTGATATTCGAATCGGTAATTGGCGAAGAACAAGGCGAGGCTGGAACGCTTAGCTGTGTCGAGCATGGCTACACGGCTGATTTCGCGATCGTTCCCGAGCCAACCAACCTCACGATTTCCGGGCAGGGTGGGGTGATCACCGGCTGGGTTGAGATCCAAAGTCCAGAGACGTTACATGACGGCATGCGAGCCAGGACGATCCATGCGGGAGGAGGCATCCGAGGTGCCAATGCCATTGAGAAGATGGCAAAGGTAATCAGTGCATTGCAGGATCTCGAACGTGACTGGGCGCTCATGAAGCGATATCCCGGGTTTGCTCCTGGTTCGACCACGATTAATCCTGCTGTGATCGAAGGCGGTCGGCATCCGGCATTCATGGCCGATCGCTGCGCAGTGTGGGTTACCGTCCACTTTTACCCAGATGAGACCTGGCAGCAGGTGACACACGAAATTGAAGAGCACGTGCTGCGCGTCGCCGCTACCGACTTCTGGTTGCGAGATCATCCGCCGGCGTTCCGTTGGGGTGGGCGTTCGATGATCGAGGATCGGGGCGAGGTCTTCCCTGCGTCGTCGATCGATCGCGAGCATCCGGGTGTTCAGCTACTCGCCACCATTCACGAGCGCGTGTTACAAACTCCGGCAAAATTCGCCATGTGGCCATCTGTGAGCGACGCCGGTTGGCTTGCCTCGGCCGGCATTCCTACCGTGATTTATGGACCGGGTCAACTAGAACAGGCGCATATCATCGACGAGTGGGTCGAAATCGGTGATATGGTCACGGCTGCTCAAGTGTACGCTGAGATGATCGTGAGTTGGTGCAACACTCCAAGAGTGGAGCGAACGCCGTGATCACCTCCAGTCAGATTGATCGCCTCGAACTGCGCGGAGTCTCGAAGACCTTCATCAGTCGGGGTGGCAGCGTGGACGTGCTCGATCAGATTGATCTGCGCGCCCGGGATGGGGAGTTCGTCAGTATTGTCGGTCCCAGCGGATGCGGCAAGAGCACGCTGCTCAACATCGTAGCGGGTCTCGATGAACCATCCAGTGGGGAGGTTCTGCTCGACGGACGTCCGGTCGCACGGCGGCTGGGACGTAGCGCCTACATGCACCAGAAGGACTTGCTCCTCCCCTGGAGAACCGTGTTGGACAATGCGGCGCTCGGGCTCGAAGTGGCTGGGGTGCCCAAACAGGAGGCGCGATCACGTGCCGCCGAACACCTCGACCGATTTGGCTTGCGTGGGTTCGAAGACCGTTATCCCTCAATGCTCTCCGGCGGGATGCGCCAGCGCGCGGCGTTTCTCCGCACTGTCCTGACCGAGCAGAAGCTCATGTTGCTCGATGAGCCGTTCGGCGCACTTGATGCCTTGACGAGAGCCGACATGCAGGAATGGCTTCTCGACATTTGGGAGGAACTGGGCCGAACCATAATCTTCATCACCCATGACGTCGATGAAGCCGTGCTCCTTTCCGACCGCGTGTTGGTGATGAGCCCCCGCCCGGGTAGAATCGTCGCCGATCAGCAAATTCAGCTGCCTCGTCCGCGTCGTTACGAAATGGTCACGGACGATCAGTTCATCGAACTCAAATCGCGGCTTCTGACTGCGCTGCGTGGACACGAGAAGGTCCCCGCACGATGAACCAGCGCGATTATTCACGTGGGATGATCTGGTTGTCTTGGGCGATTCCGGTTTCCCTGATCACTCTGGTCATTGGCGGCTGGGAATTCATCGTCCGGCTGCGAGATACGCCTCGGTGGTTCTTGCCGCCTCCGTCCGCTGTCGCCTCGGCCCTGTTTGACAGCCGTCAGCTACTTCTTCACCACACGCTCATCACGCTCGAAGAGGTGGCCGTTGGATTTGCACTATCGTTCCTCCTTGGGGTGGTGTTCGCGCTGGCAATTGCCTCGTCTCAGCTTGTCGAGCGGGCCTTCTATCCGTTCGTGATCGCCTCACAGGCTATCCCGATCATCGCGCTGGCGCCGATCCTTTTGATCTGGTTTGGCTATGGTCTGACGCCCAAAGTGATCGTCGTGGCGTTGATCTGTTTTTTCCCGATCGTTGTCAATACCGTAGACGGCTTGCGCTCGGTCGATCCGGAACTGATTGATCTGCTCCGAAGTATGGGAGCAAGTAGCTGGACAACCTACCGGGTGGTTCGAATCCCGTGGTCGTTGCCGTATCTCTTTTCGGGAACGCGAATCGCCGCGGCCGTGAGTGTGATCGGTGCGCTCATCGGCGAGTGGGTCGGCTCATCGGCTGGGCTCGGGTATTTCATGATCCGTTCGGCCGGGCAGTTCGCCACAGCTCGCGTCTTCGCGGCGGTCTTGGTCTCTGCACTGCTTGGATTGAGTATGTTCGGGATCGTCTCGCTGCTCGAACGTTTGCTCTTGCCGTGGCAGCGAGCACGTTTGCCGTGACGCGTCGAACGAGGTCACCAATGTTGAGGCGTAATCTCACGAAGGAGAACACCGGCCGATGAGTTGGAAACGCGCAGTCCTGATGCTCGTATTG
The DNA here is from genome assembly GCA_963785465.1 of uncultured Chloroflexia bacterium. Taxonomy (GTDB): domain Bacteria; phylum Chloroflexota; class Chloroflexia; order Thermomicrobiales; family Thermomicrobiaceae; genus CALAGB01. The sequence goes on from CAWAVM010000015.1 coordinate 83,855, forward strand.
ATTGGTCCGATTGTGGCTGCCTGCGGATCGTCCGGAGGTTCATCCGCGACAGACTCGGTGAGCATCGTGCTGGATTGGTATCCCTGGTCGAACCATGCTGGTCTCTTCGTGGCACAGGAAAATGGGTTCTTCAAAGATCAAAACCTGAACGTCAAAATCAACGTCCCGTCGAGCACGGATGACGTGCTGAAGCTGGTCGGGACCGATCACGACACGTTCGGCATCAGCTACGAGACAGACGTGTTACTGGCTCGTGAACAAGGAATTCCGGTCAGATCAATCGCGGCCTTAGTGCAGCAACCGCTCAACACGATTATGACGCTAAAGACATCCGGGATCACCCATCCGAAGCAACTCGAAGGCAAGTCGGTCGGCTACCCCGGTATTCCAAGCGATGAGGCGTTACTCAAGACAATGATGGCGGCTGATGGAGGTGACAGCAGTAAAGTAAAGCTGGTCAATATCGGGTTCGACCTCGTGCCCGCATTGATCAGTGGCCGCGTCGACGCAATCATCGGTGGTTACGACGTGCATGAGTCGATTCTTGCGGAACAACAGGGGCACCCGGTCAACGTCATGCGGGTTCAGGATTGGGGCGTGCCCAATTACTACGAACTGGTGCTGGTGGCGAGCGAGAAGACGATTCAAGACAATCCAACGATGGTCAACCGGTTCATCCACGCCGTCATTCAAGGGTATGACGCCGCTTCGAGCGATCACGCAGCCGCGCTCAAGGCGATCACGTCAAGATACCCTGACACCGACGTCAAGATGGAAACGATCGGTATGGACCGATTGGCTCCACTGTGGACTGAAGGAGCCCCCATGTTCGGCTGGCAGACAAACGAGCGTTGGCAACAGTATGCCGACTGGATGACGAAGAACGGTCTGCTATCGAGTTCCATCGACGCCAGCCAGGCATTCACGAATCAGTTCGTCGCCGCTCAGCAGAGCAAGTGATTCATCTCGAAGTTCGGTGGCTGGAGTGGCGGTCAGTCGTCAGGCGGAGATCTCGGGATTGCGGCGGACCACGATCAACCAATAGGGGAGTAGCGCGACGACGTTGAAGATGCAGAGGGACAGTAGCCAGACGATGCGGGCCTCGTCACTGATTTGGACTTTGGGACGCTTACTCGCGTCAAGCAGGGCCACGACCATGGCGATCCATGTAATGCCAACCGCGGGAAAGCTGCCGACCAGGATCAGCCAGATCGGCCATCCAAGCTTGACACCCCCGATGATCGCCAGCGCGAGGTAGACCGCAAAAACCCCGACAGCCGCCGGCAAGAGCCAGGTAAATCGATTTAGTGCTTGCACCGTGAGCTGATACTCCGCCGACTCGCGCGTCCGAATCACGGGCATTCGTCCGCCGGTCCGCTCTTCACCAAAGAATCGCGGGCAGCCTCGGCGATCAATCGTCCCCGCCACTGCCAGCGATTCATCAATGTCTACAGTCAGAATTGGTACCACATCACGCTATCGTGTGGTGGTCTTGGCTTCTTTTCGCCTTCGTTTGTGCTCGGCCTTGCGGGCCTTTGCTCGACGCTGCTCGCTCTTGCTCACAAAACGGCGCTTGCTTCGATAGTCTCGCAATAAGCCTGATTTTTGAACGTCCTTTGTAAAACGCTTCAGGAGGGAATCAAAACTCTCACTATCGCGTAATTCAACACGCATTAACTAGATCACCTCCTTTCATCCGCGAAATTCTCGAGCGGAATCGCCCCACAAATAATGACGCCCCGGAATTGTTCCGGGACACACGCACGGGACGTGCTCGCTCGATAACCAACTATAGCACATCAAATTGATCCAATCGGACGACCGGAAACACCGGACGCCCGACTGGATCGGAGTCGCTCAATAGACGACGTTACTTACGGTCGCTCATCGGCACGTAGGTCTGTGATTCCGGACCGATGTAGCGGGCCGAAGGTCGAATCAGACGATTGTCCTCGAGCTGCTCCAGTACCGAGGCACTCCAGCCACCGATGCGGCTGACGGCGAAGGCACCGGGCATAACATCGGTGTCCAAGCCCAGCATGTGGAGGAGCGGCCCCGAATAGAAGTCAACATTCGGGTAGATATGGCGCTCGATGAAGTACGGACTCGTCGAGGTGATCTCCTCAATGCGATGGGCCAGGTTGTGCCACGTTGCGTCGCCGGTCTCTTCGGCCAGTTTCTCAGAGTGCCCCATCAGTTCATTGACACGAGGGTCGCGCGTCTTGTAAACGCGGTGACCCAGCCCCATGAGACGCCGGTGAATGCGAAGAGATTCCTCGATGTAGTCTTTCGCGTTGTCCACCGACCCAATTTCGAGGAGCATTTCCATGGCCTTCTGATTGGCGGCACCGTGTGCGTCACCTTTCAGGGTGCCAAGTGCGCTGGAGATCGCTGAGTAAATATCGGATTGCGCCGAGATCGTCACGCGTGCGGAGAAGGTCGATGCGTTCATGCTGTGCTCAGCCAGGCAGACCAGATAGGAGTTGAACGCCTTCTCTGCGATCTCACTCTGGCGCTTGCCGTGGTACATGTACAGGAAATTGGACGCGTCGTTGAGCGAGGGATCAGGAGCGACCACCTTCTCACCTTTGCGAAGTCGCGAGTAGTTTGCCAGCATCGCCGGCATCGCGCCCGCCAGCCGGATCGACTTCTCGAGCACGGCGTCGTGGGAGAGATCGTGCCAGGTCGGGTCCTCCATCGCCATTGCGGTCACACCGGCACGCATGGCATCAATCGGAGCGCCAGTCTTCGGTAGATCAGCCAACACTCTGCTTACCGAATCAGACAGGGTGCGAGCCTCGACGAGTTTACGCTTCAGTTCTTTCAGCTGTGCGGCATGCGGGAGTTCTCCGTACCAGAGCAGGTAGAGAACTTCTTCGAATTCGGCATGTTGGGCGAGATCCGCGATGCTATATCCCATGTAGGTGAGACGACCATTGGTCCCGTCTACGAGGCTCAGCCGTGTTTCGGCTATGACAACCCCTGCTAGACCACGATCGACCATCTCGGGGGCTGTGCTGGTGGTGCCAGAATCAGCCATGGATTCATCCTCCCTAGAATTAGTTCATCAAATAGCTCAGATCGGTCGCGTAAACGGCGTGTTCGCGTCGCGTTGCGCGGTCGCTATGTCTATGGTAGCACGCAGGTTCAGGACCGTACACAGAACAAGACGGACATTGATTTATATTGATTCTTTTGACGCCTGAGGCCCCGCTCACTATACTGACACGCAATGCGGGGGTATTGCGAATGATGAATATCGAAGGCGTCGATTACCTTACGATCGCCGAGGCGGCGTCTATGCCCGGCGTAAAGCTGGCGACGGTGGAAATTCTTTGCGGCCCTGGACACCCTCTTCGTGAACGTTCATGATGTCGTAGCAACAGCGGGGAACTCCTTCATCAGCCCGGATGAGGAGAATGTTGTGGCGCGCGTCTTGCTCACGTCTATCGCCGAGGGAGGAGGTGCTGTGCCGCGTGTCTTAATCGTGGATGACGATCCAGCTATCCGAAGCATGCTCGTCGAATTGCTTACCGATGAAGGTTATGACACTCTCGTCGCGGGAGATGGCCGCACCGCGGTCGAAATCGCCGGGAACGATGGACCAGACGTCATTCTCATGGACCTCATGCTTCCTGTTCTCGATGGTGCCTCCGCGACGCGTTTGATCAAATCAAATCCCGATACAGACTGGATTCGGATCATCGCCATGTCGGCCGGGGCGAATCTTCGGTTGCAGGCAGACGACCTACCGGCTGACGGCGTCGTCAGCAAGCCGTTCGATCTTGATGCGTTGCTTGCCGATGTGTCTATTCAGCTTCGGGAAGCGGCCGCGTTGAGTCCGTGGCACGGCTCAACTCGTGAGTGAGGCCCCGGATCAACCTGCTCCCGCGCTGTACATTTGGCTTCAGGGCGATCCGCGCGTTTCCGAGCCGGACACCCACATCGAGGACATTCCCGGAGTTTCCGACCTCGAACTTCTGGCAATGGCGATCGCCGGCGGCCGGCTGGGGCGCTTTCTGCCCAACCGGGTTGCGACATCGCCACACCAATCCCCTGGGCCAACCGGCTTTCGCTCGGTTGATGTATCGCGACTGATGCGAGATCATCAGATACCACACCGTCGGTGTTACGAGGTGCTGCTCGAACAGATTCAACCGACCCCGGACGATGAGGTTTAGTCTATCGAGCAACCAGTGATCTGTGGTCAGTCAACGGTGTGAGATTATTCGGGCATCTACCGGCTGATTTGGCACAGGTGAGGTATGTCGTGCTGTTGACCCCAAAGGAGATGGATCGTCTCACCGTATTCACCCTGGCTGAGTTGGCCAGGCGGCGGAGAGCACGCGGACTCAAGCTCAACCACCCCGAAGCAACCGCGATCATCTGTGACGAAATATTCGAAGAGGCGCGCGCTGGCTGCGAATACGACGAGGTCGTGTCTCATGCTTGCAGTCTGCTGCATCGCGAGGATGTCATCGACGGCGTCGCGGAGATGATGAACGTGTTGCAGGTTGACGCGATGTTTCCGGATGGCACTCGCCTGGTCACCGTGCGGAATCCGATCCGATGAAGCTTTCCGATTTGGCTCCTGGTGTCGTCATTCCGGCTAACGATTCCATCGAGGTGAACGCTGGTCTGCCGGTGACTGAGCTTCGAATCACCAACGACGGCGATGTTCCGGTTCATCTGACGGCACACATGCACGTCTTCGAGGCGAATCCGATGCTACGGTTCGATCGCCGGCAGGCATTTGGTAAGCGTCCCGACGTCGCCGCCGGCCGGGCGGTGCGCATCGAACCCGGCGAGTGCCAGAACGTGTGTCTGGTCCCGATCAGCGGTAGACGCGTCGTGCGAGGGTTCGCGGGTTTAGTCGATGGATCCCTCGATGATGCTGATGTCGATGCTTTGCTTGAGCGTGCCGTCGTGCTTGGCTACCGGCACGAGCCGGCCGAATAGGGGTACCGCATGCCGAGCATGATCAATCGAGATGACTACAACGCACTGTATGGCCCTACCATTGGGGATCGAGTTCGGTTGGCCGACACCAATTTGTTCATCAGCGTCGAACGCGATGATTCGCTCCCTGGGAGCGAATTGATCACCGGTTTTGGTCGACCTGCACGTGACGGTATGTTGATTGGTCGACAGCCCGGACCGAGCAAACTCGATCTGTTGGTGACCAACGTCGTCGTGGTCGACCCAGTGCTCGGCGTTTTCAAGAGCAACATCGGGATCAAGGATGGGCGCATTGTGGGAGTCGGGCGAGCCGGGAATCCGGACGTGACTGATGGAATCGATCTGATCCTGAGTGCCAGTACTGGCATCATCAACGGCGACGGCTTGATTGCCACGCCAGGCGGAGTCGATTCACACGTTCATCTCTCGTCGACCAGCTTGATCGGTGCGGCATTGACTTCCGGTCTGACCACATTGGTCGCGCAAGGCTCAGGCGGAGTCTGGGATCTCGGGGTCAACCCGAGCGCGAACCTACTCCACATCTTCGAGTCGTTCGAGAGTATTCCTCTCAACCTCGCGCTGCTCGGACGCGGTTCTTCCAGCCGGGACCATCTGGAGGAGCATATCGAGGCTGGTAACGCCGGCCTCAAGATACACGAGGATGTCGGGGCCTTTCCCGCCGTTATCGACGCCTGCCTTCGTGTGGCTGATCAGACAGGTGTGCAAGTCGCGATTCACACGGATGGACTCAACGAAGCCGGGTCACTGCGCGAGACGATTTCGGCGATTGCCGGCCGGTCAATTCACGCCTATCACGTCGAAGGCTCCGGCGGCGGCCATGCGCCGAATCTGCTTGAGATCGTACGTGAGGCGAACGTCATTGGCTCGTCCACGAATCCGACTATTCCGTATAGCAAGAACAGCCTTGCCGAGCAACTCGACATGATTATGGCAATCCACCGCATGAGCCCGGCGATCGACACAGATCTCGCCGCCGCCCGTGATCGGATTCGTGCCAGCACCATTGCGGCTGAGGACGTTCTTCACGACCTTGGCGCAATCAGCATCATGTCATCTGACTCACAAGGGATGGGGCGGATTGGCGAAGTCATCAGTCGTACCTGGCAGTTGGCCCACCGGATGAAAGAATTGCGTGGTGGAGGGTTCGACGTTGAATCCGGCGAAGGCGACGACAACCCACGAGTGTTGCAGTACCTGGCGAAGTACACGTTGAATCCCGCTATCGCCCATGGTTTGAGTCATCAAGTAGGGAGTCTGGAGCCGGGCAAGCTTGCGGATATCGTACTGTGGCATCCGGCATTCTTTGGCGCCAAGCCGCAGGCGATTATCAAGGGCGGGTTCGTCGCCTGGGCGGCGGTCGGCGACGGCGTCGGCTCGACGCGCACCAGCCAGCCATTGATCTACCGGCCGATGTTCGGTGGCCTCGGCGCCACGCCATCATCGATTTCCCTGAATTTCATCTCGCGTCAGGCCTTTGATGGCGGATTCGCGTCGCGTCACCGGCTGCGCCGGAGCGCGGTGGCAGTTGAGAGTACGCGCCAGACCTACAAGAGTGCCATGCGATACAACGATGCGTGTCCAGAGGTCCGTGTCGATCCTCGCTCGCTCGAGGTTGAGATCGACGGTAACATCGTTGACTCACCGCCTGCCGAGACGCTTCCCCTCACTCACCGCTATTTCATTGCCTAGCCGGGACGCAGGCGATGATTGTGCGCCTGCGTCGACAGATCCACGGCCCAACTGATCGCTCGAGTTAGTCGCCTCGTTCGCGGAGGCGGTCCAATGTACCTGGCGCGAGGGCGAATGATCCGCGCTTGCTGGTATTGCTCCAGTGCGTGTGCCACCCAACCCGCTGTCCGTCCCAGCGCCATCAATGTCAGGGCTGAACCGGGTGGGAGATTGAGAACTCGAGACAGGACGACCAAGCCAAAGTCAACGTTCGGACTCTCTCGGATGAGTTCACTCGCCGCATCAACGATTGCGTCGGTAAGATCCAATGCCGGATCTCCAGGCATGAGCTGGTGACAAAGATTGATCAGCAACCTGGCCCTCGGATCGCCGTCGGGATACAGATTGTGTCCGAATCCTGGGATTTGCTCGCCACGTCGAAGTCGATCTTCGAGGACCGAGGTCGCTCGAACAGGCGATTCGACTTCCGCCAGCAACGCCTCAGTTCTATAACTGGCCCCTCCGTGACGGACCCCCCGCAGCGCGCCGATTCCAGCCCCAATCGCATCATAGAGCGGAGCACCGGCCGACGCCACGCAACGAACGGTGAATGACGATGCATTCAGTTCGTGATCGGCGGTGATGATCAGTGCCGTGTCGATCAGCCGCTCAGCGTGCCTATTTTCTGGATTCCAACTACGCGCAAGTGTCTGGGCGATCGTACCGTTCGAGGGCTGACCCGCCACTTCCTCGACGAGCGCCCCGAGGATTCGTTCGCCCGCGCGCGCGATGGCATCTGGACGCAGATCGTATGCGGAAGGATCCGTTTCCGCTAGTAGGGGCAAAAGAGCCTGGAAGCGTTCCAGCGGACCAAGATCGACCGGCCATTCATGTTTCGAAAAGTCCTGACGATTCCAGTCGGTTTCCGGAACTGCCGTGCCATCGAGTTTCCCTGACCACAACAGACCGATGACTTCTTCAAACTGGCGCGTGGTCGCCAGTTCGATCGCGTCGTACCTCGATAATACAATCGGCCATTTTCGATACACGTAATGGCCGACTCAAGAACCGGAGTGCCCCAGTTGAGTGCGGTCTCCGCCGAACGGGCCGGATCGCGGCGTTGCGCCTGACGTTCCTTCAACGCCAAGACATCCGCGACGGAATAGCGCCGCTGGCGAGAATTGCCGGGCCCTGGCTCGGAGTGGATCAGTCCCCGACTCACGTAGGCGTAAAGGGTCGAGACGCTGATGCCGAGCTCGCTCGCCGCCTGTTGCGCTGTAAGGTGCCGATCGCCTGCCATCTTCTCCCCTTTCCTCTGGCCCCGCGCCATTCCCCGTGCATCGTGCCATGTATTGATTCATGAATCAATCTTGATCAATATGATGAGTCCCTACTAAACTCGGTCGTGAGCGAATTTCGATCGCTCGTGAAGCTGGAGCCGACGACGAGGGTCCATCTGATTGACAGAGAGGGAGCTAGGCATGTCGAGCAACGCGCGAGTCGAGGTCAAGTCCGGACTCGAAGGTGTCGTGGCTGCCGAGACGCGACTGAGCAGTGTCGATGGCGAAGCAGGCGAGTTGATCATCGGTGGCTTTCCCCTGGAGGAGATCGCCAGCAACGCGACTTTCGAAGAGACAATCTACCTTCTCTGGCACGGGTCATTGCCAAACACGGCGAAACTGAGCGGCCTCAAGTCAACGCTCGCCGCGAATCGGACTCTACCGGAGCCTACAACGCAGTTACTGAGATCAGCGGCCACCAAGAAAATCCCAGCTATGGACGCGCTCCGCATGGGGATCGATACGTTGAGCCTTGAATTGTCGTCAGGAGGCCAAGCGGATTCCGATCCCAAATATGACGCCCTCGGCCTTATCGCCCGCATTCCAACGATCATCGCGTTCTACGCTCGGGTGTTGTCCGGGCAGCCAACCGTTGTGCCCGACCCGGATCTTGGCGAAGCAGCCAACTATCTCTACATGCTGACCGGTAAACGTCCCGATTCCGAGCACGTTCGAGCATTGGACACCTATCTGAACACCGTCGTTGATCATGGCTTGAACGCGTCGACGTTCACCGCTCGCGTCATCGCCTCGACCGGCTCTGACGTCGTCTCGGCGTTGGTCGGCGCGGTCGGAGCGCTTAAGGGTCCGTTGCATGGAGGAGCTCCAGGTCCGGCGCTAGACATGGTCTTCGAGATCGGAACGGCCGATCGTGCTGAACCCTACATCCGTGAGAAAGCTCGAACGCGGAGACCGCTTGATGGGTTTTGGTCACCGGGTCTACAAAGTGCGGGATCCACGAGCCGATGTACTGGCCGCTGCTTCGGCGCGTCTATTCGAGCGTGGCTCGGCCGACTCTGCGCTCTATGAGTTGGTTCTGCAGGTCGAGCAGAAGGCACTGAAACTGCTTGAAGAGTACAAGCCGGGACGCCGATTGCAGACCAACGTAGAGTTCTACACTGCGTTGCTGCTGCACGCGATCGGGCTGGAGTCCGATCTCTTCACGCCCACTTTCGCGATGAGCCGCGCGGTTGGCTGGATCGCACATTACTTCGAGCAGCAGGCAACCGGACGAATCATCCGGCCGCAGTCGATCTACGCCGGTGACCGTTCCAGAAGCTGGATTCCACTGGACGAGCGTTGAAAGCGAACGGGCGTCCCGTCTGTTCGCCGACTCCGGCTACATGTAGACGCGAATCAGGATGTCCGTCGGATTGAACCCCGTGGCTGGACTTTGTTCTTGCGGGCAGGCAGAGACGCCGACGACCATGTCCATCAGCGCACGTAGCAGGACGTAGTCGTTGCGTTCCGAAATTGGTTCACGAATCTCGAACTCGCCGCGTGCTCGGAGCCCGACGTTCATGAAGAAGTTAATCGGGTCCGGGATCCGATCATAGTCGACGTTCCAGCGTTCGAGTTCACGAAAGAAGTTGTCACGGCACCCGGGATGATTGACGAGCCCATAGTCGTCCTGGTAGCGCCGGCGATCGCACGAGGGAAGCAGCATGTCGTGACGCCCAACGGTATCTTCGATCAGGGCGAACATCGCGTTGCGTCGATTACTGTAAATGTTCATGCCCTTGACCAGCATCATCGAGTTGTTGATGCCGCGTGTATGTGATGTCGAGAGCATCTCGCGCATGTCATGCTTGTAAAAGGCGATCATCTCCGAGACTTGATGGCCCTCGACATCGTTGATCTGCAGGTACTGTCCCTCAAGGATCTCAAACGTATCCGGCGCGGTCGGGCGCACCTGCGCAGCGCGGCGTGCCATTCGCCCTGCCAGAATGTCGGTAGTGTTGACCATGCTCTCTCTGCTCTCCGCCTCGTATTATCGCTGCGTGCCGTTGCGCCGATTGAGCGCAAGGACGCTCAGAAACTCGAATATTACATTTGCGGCGATCAACGCCGTCATTCCGCTTGGATCATACGCCGGAAGGACCTCGACAAGGTCCAACGCAACCAGATCGATGCCCGGCAGCGCCCTAACCAGTTCTTGTGCTTCACGGCTGGTGAATCCGCCGATCTCAGGCGTGCCGGTGCCAGGCGCGAAGCTGGGATCGATGAAGTCGATGTCAAACGTCAGATACACCGGGCCGCTGCCGACTCTTCTTCGAATCGCGGCAACGGTCGCCTCCAGGCCCTCGCGCCGAACATCGTCGGACGTCCAAACCTCAAAGCCAAGCTCCCGGGACTGGTCCAAATCTTCGGGACCGTAGAGCGAACCGCGCATTCCGACCTGGATCGCTCGCGAGGTGTCAATGAGACCTTCCTCGACGGCCCGCCGAAATGGCGTGCCGTGATTGTACTTGCGGCCGAAATACTCGTCCCAGGTATCAGCATGCGAGTCAAACTGAATGAACCCGACAGGACCGTAATGGGCCGCGACCGCCCGGAGCTCCGCCAACGCGATCGAATGATCGCCGCCGATGGTGATCGGGACGACACCCGCCTCCATCACGTCCGACAAGCCCTCGGTGATGCGGTGGTAGCTGTCCTCGATGTAGCCCGGAACAACCGGCAAATCACCGTAGTCAACGACTGAGAGATGATCGTAAACGTTGATATCGAGCGATGGATTGTACGTGCGTGTCATCACTGACATGTCACGCACCGCCGCCGGTCCAAAGCGAGCACCAACACGGTAGGTGACGCCGGTGTCGAAGGGTGCACCGGTGATGGCGACGTCAACCCCGTCCAGATCGGTGATGTGCGGCAGGCGCGCGAAGGTCCGAATTCCTGCAAACCGCGGGACCTGCAGCGCGTCGGCTGGCTCATAACGCGGCATGGGTTTAGCGTCCCTCCCGATTGGGATCGAAGCGGGAGAAGACGAGGCACGCGTTCTGTCCGCCAAGTCCGAAGGAGTTTGACATTGCGATGTCGACCTTCGCCTGGCGCGCAATGTTCGGCACGTAGTCGAGATCGCACTCAGGATCGGGCGTGCAGTAATTGATCGTTGGATGAATGACCTGGTCTCGGATCGTGAGTACCGTTGCCATCGCCTCCATCGCACCGGCCGCGCCCATCAAGTGCCCGATCATCGACTTTGCCGAGCTAATCGGTACGGTCAGCGCGCGATCGCCCAGCGCTCGTTTGATCGCCAGGGTCTCGGCCTTGTCGCCGAGTGGCGTCGATGCGGCATGTGCGTTGACGTAATCGACGCTTTCTGGAGCGACTCCGGCGGACGCAAGCGCGTTCGTGATGGCGACTGCGGCGCCACGTCCCTCGGGCTCCGGCGCGATTGGATGATAGCCATCGTTGCTGCTGGCGTAGCCAAGAAGTTCCGCGTAGATCGTCGCTCCTCGGGCCTGAGCGTGCTCCAATGACTCGAGTACCAATATGGCGGCCCCTTCGCCGATGACGAATCCTTCGCGCGTGGCATCGAATGGCCGGCTTGCCCGCTCCGGATGGTCGTTGCAGGTCGAAGCGGCTTTCTGTACCGCGAAGCTGGCCACGAAAAGAGGGAAGACCGAATGTTCAGTGCCACCGGCCATCATCAGATCTGCCTGACCTCGCCTGATCATCTCGGCTGCCTCGCCGATCGCCTGCGCCCCGGTCGCGCACGCGGTTGACACGGTCAGGCTCGGACCGAGAAACCGAAACGTGTTCGCCACATGGAATGAGGCGAGATTATGCGGGAAGGTCGTCATGAAAAAGGGGGACGTTCGCATCAAGCCACGCCGAGTCGCGACGTCATGTGCATCGATAATCGTTGCCATACCGCCAGCGCCGGTGCCTACCACCGCACCAGCCCGATCGTGATCGACCGTGGCCGGGTCAAGCTTCGCGTCGTTAAGTGCCATTCCTGCCGACGCGACGGCGAACTGCGAGAAGAGCGCCATCTGGCGTGCAGTCTTGGGTTCTACCCAATCGCCGATACTGAAACCGCGAACCTCTCCCGCGATGTGGACGGTAAGCTCGCTCGGGTCGAAGCGCTCGATGGTCCGGATTCCGGACTGCCCGGCGACAAGTCCCTGCCACGTCTCGTCGGCCGTGAGCCCGAGCGGCGAAACGGCGCCCAACCCGGTGATCACCACACGGCGATGATATCGGCGGGCATCCGGCGTTAGCTCACGTCCGCAGTGCGGACAAAAGTTCGCGTCAGTTGGTGCCGTCACACCACAATTGGGGCAATCCACCGGTCTCCTCCAGCGTCATCACGGGCCGCTCAATCGGCGGGGCCGTGTCTTGTTACTCAGTTACCCGCACACGCGCCACTCAAATGAAAATCGCGCAATCCCAATCTCTCGCGGGCGATGATGATCGTACCAGATTCGGCTTGCGCAGCGTCGAATGCCCTTTTTGGCCCACGACATACCTCAGAATCGGCGCGCGATGGCAGGTTCGTGAAGGTTTCGCTACGCGAAGAACTCCTTATCCTCATCATTCAAATACTTTACTGCCTCGTCGACGATGAACTCCACGCCCATACCCGGACGATCCCAGACATCGATGAAACTGTCCTTGACGATCGGGTCTGGCAGGCCCTCGACGATGTCGTACCACCAGTCAGGCTTCCCGATCGGATACTCGAACGCGATGTAGTTATCCGGCAATGTGGCGCAGACCTGTACCAATGCGGCCAGCCCGAGCAGGCCGTTACCAGTGCCATGCGGAGCGATAAGGATGCCGTGCAGGTCAGCATACTCCGCGACCCACTTGAGCTCGGCGATCCCGCCGACGTCGCAGGGGTCGGGGCCGAGAATCCGGACCGCATTCGTTTCAATCAGATCCTTGAAGTTCTGCCGCAGGTAGATTTGTTCACCGGTGTGGATCGGCGTCGAGGTGGCGCGGGTCACCTCACGATAGAGCTCCGCCGACGTGTAGGGAACGTAATCGCCGGTAATCATGTCTTCGAGCCACAGAATGTTGAGCGGCTCGAGCATCTGTGCCAGTTTTATGGCGTCGGGAACGTTGAGCCCTGGGCCGCAATCAAGCGCCAGGCCAATCTCGTCGCCCAGTACCTCCTTCATCGCGGCCACACAGTCGACGAGGTGGTTCAGTCCACGTTCTGTAAGGAGTCCCCGGTCGTGTGGGCCATGGAAGTTCGATGGTCGCATATCGCCGTAGAAGAAATCGGGAACTTCGCGCGACATTGGTCCATGGAACGCGATGCTCTGCTTGATAATGCTGAAGTTCTCGGGCGACTCCATCATGCGAGTCATGTCTTCGGCGAATCCATCGGGAGTGTAGTTCTCGATCGGGAAACGAATCGCGCCGTTGTATACCCGCACCCGATCGCGGACCTTACCGCCGAGCAACTTATAGACTGGCAGGTTGGCCGCCTTGCCAGCTACGTCCCAGAGCGCCATCTCGATCGCGCTCACCGCACTTCCCCAGGGTTTGAATGCTCCCAATTGTCGGATCTTGAGCATCACGCGTTCGACGTTGGTCGGATCCTCGCCAATCACGGCATCCCGGTAGAACAATGACGTGCGGCTTCAGATACGGCTTGTAGGATTCAACCTCGCCGTATCCGCTGATTCCTTCATCGGTGACGATGCGCACGATGGGGTTGCTTCCGATGACGGCGCACCTGAGATCAGTGATTTTCACATTCGTCCCTCTCCGGATTGCTCCGGCTTGAAGAAATTCTCGGCATCGTCCTGCGGGCGGTAGCCGAGAACGTTGATTGCGTCGGTAATATCCCAGCGCCGCCCGCCGTTTGCCGAGATAGCGTAGAAGACTCCATAGCCAATGTCACTCTCGATCGAACGCCAGACGATTTGAGCGCAGTCTCGTGGGCTGAGCCACATCCAGCGGGCTATCTCGTCATGTGGGTGCTCGAGAAACCAGCCGATTCGCAGCGAAACAACGGAAATACCGTACTGATCGGCGTAGTGCCGGCCCAGGCTCTCGCCGAATGCCTTGGAAACGCCATAGAGTGAGTCTGGTCGCACCGGCTGATCGGCGTAGACCGGCCACTCGCGGTCGCGGTCGTACATGCCCATGACGTGATTTGTGGAGGCGAAAACGATCTTGCGAACTCCCGCCAAGCGCGCGGATTCGAAGACGTTGTACGTGCCGACGATGTTGGTTCGATGGACGATCTCCCATGGTGACGTGACGTGTGGCGATCCGGCCAGGTGCACCACGGCGTCAACGCCATGCATGGCTGGAACGAGTTCATCGTAGGCTGCGATATCGGCGACCACGTAATCTGTGTCGGGCAGCGTGGGGGGATCGTGATGGAAGTGCAGTCTCAGGTCGTATCTTTCCTTGAGACTCTGCGCCAGGCTGCTCCCGATCTTGCCGCCAGCGCCGGTGACCAGTACACGTTTTCGATCAGTCACGCGCTCTCTCCGACCCGGTCCGCAACGTCCGACAGAAGATCCGCAAAATCCTCCTGTGCGATCTTGAGGATCCGATTGGCCATTTCTACCAGTTCGCGATCTCCCTCGGGCATTTTGAGGCGGGTTGCGTACTGGTCAAGTCGATCGGACAGCGTCTTGAGTGACCGGGCAACGGGCGGCAGCAACGCCGCTGCTGACTGATTCCCAGTGTGATAAAGGGGTTCCTGGTCCATATGGTGATCCTTTCCGCGTGAGTCCTGCTACTCACCGAAGTAGCTGGTGCCCGGCTTGAGATGGGCACGGGCCACTGCTTCGTTTAGCTCCAAGCCGTGTCCTGGCTTGTCGTTCAGGTGAATAAAACCGTCTTTGATGACTGGACCGCCCTTCACCAATTCGTCCCACCAGGGGACGTCGAAGGCGTGGAACTCCATTACCAGGAAGTTCGACATCGCCGCGCAAACCTGCGCCGCTGCCACTGTTCCGATTGGGCTGGCGACATTATGCGGTGCAATCGGGATGTAGTAGGTGTCGGCCATATCGGCGACCTTCTTGGCTTCAAGCAGTCCGCCCATCTTCGGAATGTCAGGAGCAATGATGCCGACTGCCTGCTTCTCGATCATGTCTCGATAGCCATGCTTGCGATACAGGTTTTCACCCGCGCAGATGGTGGTGGTCGTGCTCTGGCTCACCTTCTTGTGAGCGTCGATATTTTCAGGTGGAACCGGATCCTCGAGCCAGGCGAGGTCAAATGGTTCGAGCGCTCTAGCCAGTTGAATCGCGTCCTCGGTGGCGTACTTCCAGTGCAGGTCCATCGCCAGCATGATGTCCGGTCCGACAGTCTCGCGTACCGCTTGGACCAGTGAGGCCATGAATCGTCGCTCGGCTGAAGATATTGTTCGGTTCCACGGCTCGTACCAGGAACGGCGTGGGTCTGGATCCTCCGAGGCCGATGAGACGTCTCGCGTGTACGGGTTCTCGACATCGAGATCGAACTTTAGGGCCGTGTATCCCCGATCCAGTACCTCACGTGCCTTCTCGGCGTAGCTCTCTGGCGTGTGCTCGCTGCCGGCATGTGAGTCGGCGTAAATGCGGATCTTGTTGCGGAAACGCCCACCGAACATGGTAGAGATCGGAGTGTTGAGCGCTCGACCCATCAGGTCCCACAGTGCGATCTCGATCCCGCTGATGGCCGTCACCGTGGCCCCGGCGATTGACCCCGCCCCTGACATGTTGCGGACCATTTTTTCGTACAGCCGGCCAATGTTGAAGGGATCTTCGCCAACCAGCATCGGCCGCATGTCCTGAATGATTTCGGCTACGCCGGCACCCCAGTAGGCCTCTCCCAGACCGGTGATGCCCTCGTCGGTGTAGACGCGTACCAACACCCACTCGAAGTTACCGGCGATTACGGCGGTCTGGACATCAGTGATCTTCATGGATTCATCCCCGTCCTTCTGGTTTGTGGGCTACTTGCGTTTGATTATCACCGAGGAGCGTGAAGTTGTAGACCCACGGGAGAGTGGAGAACAGAAATAGAACCATCGGGGATTGCCACGGGGTTCGTGAATTCAGGTTCGGCTAACCGGCTTGCAAAACCGTTGGCAAAGAAATCGAGAGCCGCCTCTCAGTCACGCTGAGTAGGCGACCAACGTGAAGTTGTCATTCTGAGCGAGAGCGAGGAAATTCTCCGAAGGATGAAAAGGCGTGTCCCGACCAGTGTTGGTCAATCTTCATGCAATTCGCTGTTAGGGGGTTGAAGAAGGGTGTAGCTCTCGACTTTGTGCGTCGTTTCCCACGACAGTTGCGGGCAACAGAGAACCGGCGGTCCGTGAGTTTAGACCGCCGGTTATGAACGAGTTCAGGTGGCTACTATGCAGGCCGGAGCATGATCCGTTCGCGCCGAGGCTTCTTCATCGCATCGACGGCCAGACGAGCTGCTGCCTGACGAGCGGCATGGCGGAACGCCTCGGCTGGGGCCGAGTCCGGAGCCGATACGATGATCGGTTGCCCGGCATCTCCGCCGGACCGAATCGATGGCTCGAGCGGAATCCGTGCCAGAAGCGGCACGTCATGTTCAGTCGAGATGCGCTCGCCACCGCCACTGCCGAAGATATCAGTCTCTTCACCGCATTTCGGGCAAATGAAGTAGCTCATGTTCTCGACAATGCCAAGGATCGTGGTCTTGACCTCTTTGAACATGGCGAGACCCTTAACCGCATCGGCGAGGGCGACGTTCTGCGGAGTGGTAACGATGACCGCGCCTGAGAGCGGAATCTGCTGTACCAGGGTAAGCTGAGCGTCACCGGTTCCTGGTGGTAAGTCGACCACCAAATAATCGAGTTCGCCCCAATCGACGTCCTTTAGGAATTGGGTGACGAGCTGCGAGACGAGCGGTCCGCGCCAGATCAACGCCTTGCTCGGCTCGATCAAGAAACCGATCGACATAATCTTCACACCGTAGACGTCGAGCGGCACGATCTTATTGTCTCGCATCATCGGCTGCGCCTGAATGCCCATCATGATTGGGATGCTCGGGCCGTAGACGTCCGCGTCGAGAAGTCCAACCGACGCGCCATCCTGAGCCAGAGAGATTGCCATATTGACAGCGACCGTCGACTTGCCGACTCCGCCCTTGCCACTGGCGACGGCAATCACGTTCTTGACGCCTGTAATCTGCTGACGGTTCATCATTCCGGCACTGCTCGGACGCACCCGGGCCGTGAACTTCAGATTAACATCGTTGACGCCATCAATGGCTATTACCGCATCGTGGACGTCGCGCTTGATGTCCTCTCGGAGCGGACAAGCCGGAGTCGTCAGTTCAACGTGGACGGTCACGTTATGACCAGAAATGTCCACGTCCTTGATCATTCCGAGATCCACCAGACTCCGGCCAATCTCAGGGTCCTTGACCGGTCGCAGTGCCTCGATGACCTGCTCTTTGGTCAAGCCGTTAGTTGACATCCAGACCTCTCTTCCGAAGCTCAGAATTCAGCGCAGCAACTGGGATTGTAGCAGTCAGCGGCATCACGCGGCGGTGCGACGACTTTCTAAACCAAAGAATATCATAATGTTCGGATATCCCAGATGCACACACGATGAGTGCGACGACCACACATATCATCGCAGCAGAGCGGGCAAGCTCGATCCTTGTTACCACCGCCCGTGGAACGGCGTTGGCTAGCGCGAGAGGTCGTTACGGGGCTCGAGTGGCATGATGACCCAGAGAATCAGGTACGGTACGACGCCCGGGATACCTCCCGGAATCAGCAACAGTATCCAGAGCAAACGCATCATCCAGATTGGAACGCCGAAGCGCTCCGCGAGACCTGCTGCCACGCCCGCGACGATTCGGTGGTTACGCGATCGATACAACCCATTCGAGCCCGACATGGTTCATCCTTCACGTGCCAGAGCGAGACGACTACTCCGCCAGAATACCCAATCCTCGTACACCGAGCTGTGTATTGAGAAGCGTATGTTCGAAGTCTGTAGGAAACAGCGCGGTTGCAGGTATCAGCCAGTTCGAAAAAGAAGAGGCTTGAGGGTCCGCTCCACGTTTCCGTGCGGGGACGAGCGAACCCTCGGTTTGGGGAGGTGTCGGGCGCCGGTGGTCATCCCGACCGTGAGGTTTTGGAGGTCACGCAATGACTGGAGTAATCGTCGTTGCGCGGTGAGCAATTCTTTGCGACGTTCCCGCGCCACCTCAGCGGGCTGTCAATCTCATTCATTGGCGACCGAGTCCGAAACGTTCCTTCGTGTCTTGCGATCTAAAGGGTTGTTCTCAACGGTCGTTCTGTCGTCGCCTCACCATTCAAATGTCTATAAGGATCATATGTTCGGTCGCATTCCCGCACATCCGCCGAAAGGGCCATATTCTTTGCGGTGACCGGACAGGAAATCCCCTGTACTTTAGGACAGGAGAACCGAGATCGCTCCAGTGTTGGAGGAGTTCAGGTCGCTTTCAGCCTCACGCTCAGCGGAATATTGGCAAGGAAGATCACGATCGCCGCAGCCGCGAGTATCCCGGCGGAACTCATAATCGAAGAGTCCCACTCTCGCGGTAGATCGCGAATCAGGAGTGGAGTCACTCGCGCCAGCGCTGCCATGTTTGCCAGGACCAACGTTGCCCATCTCAGCGCCGGCCAATGCAATCTAGAGCGAGCAAGGCCGGGCAGCATTTCGGCCCCGACGCCGAGAATGAGTACGGTCACGAATCCGGCCCCAAGAGCATGCTGCTCGGCGTCGAGCGGAGCGATCCAGACTCCGATCCCGAGATCGTGAAGTCCCTGGAGCATCGAAAGCAACGCGGCCAAAAGTAGCCAACAGTATGCGGTCACCAGATGAAGCTGCAGGGGATCCGTGAGCACGCGTACTCGGCGTCGTGGCAACTGTCGGCGTGGTTCGAATACGCGTATAGCGACGATACCGCCGCACCAGGCCATTGCCTGAGATATCAACCCGATGCCAACCAATACCTGAGCGTCGATCACGACTCCAGCCGTTCGCAGCACTAGCCCGGCAATAATGCCCGCGGCACTGGCTCGGATCAGGTGCTCGCGCGGGAGCATGGTCTGGATATAGAGTGGCAAGAGGCGAGCCGACATCGCAAACGAGATCGCGGTGAGAAATCCTGTGAGGCCAAGGATGACAGAAACGTCGTCCAGTCGGACCGAAACGAGTGGGCGGAGCTGAAATGACGCCTGGAGCGTGCCGATCCAATTTGCCATCAACGCGATCTCAAACGAAACGAAAGCGGTACCGATCAAGAGTCTGACGCCGGTCGACGGAACGCGCTTCGAAGTGATACGCGCACGTTGGAACAACGATCCGATCAGTCCGATAGCGAGCGTCCCGGCGACAAGTTCCAGAGTTGAGCCGAGTGTCACACCTAAAGCTGCGGTCACCCGGATCACGTCCGATGATCCACGCGCTAGCTCGGGCTGCGCCAACACCCGCAGGACGAGCCCCGAGCTCATAGCCAGCAGGATGCGTTTGGGCCAATCAGAGTGTGAAAGCTGAACACTGAAAAGCCGGGGGAGAAAATGCAGGCTGATTCCAATGACCATCAGCCCGCCCCAGCCAAATATCTGAACATGACCGTGGGCCTGAACAGCAGCCGCCTGCCAATCGGCACTATGCACGCCGATCGCACGCAACAAGAGGATGAGTCCACCCATCAGAAAGCCGGCGGACAGCGCAAGAAGTGTCGAGGACCAGACGAACGCGGGCCAGATGGGTTGGACGCCCGTTGATTCCTGTTTGGATGTTTGCGACGCGCGAGTTTCGCTGCTCTCCGGGACTGGAGTCATGGTCTCGTTTGGATCATGGAACGCCGACGGTTTTCCACCTGCTCGCTCGACTCAAATCCATTGTCACGAATTCAGGCGTTTGACACGAGAAAATCCCAACACGTACGGCACAGGGTGGCAATGTGCAGATGAGCAGCGCCGCGACCCGCCCGCCCGTCGGGCAGCTCTGGTCGAACTTGATCCGTATAGACGGTGAGAATGTAACGCAGGTCATCGCCTCGGGAGATGATACCCACGTCACTGTAATTGCGCACTCCGCGACCAGTTTTGTGGGCTACTTTGGCATCAGGAGGCATCAGAAAGGGCAAGCGATTCGTGAGTTGTTGCCAGCTCATGATCTCGATGGCGCGCCGGCAAAGCTCGGGAGTGACTCCCAGCTTCGCGGCGGCGGCCTCGTCACGTGAGCCGTCTACGATCATGCTCAGGAGCATGCCGACGTCATTCGGAGTGGTGGCGTTGGTCGCGTCGGCTGGATGATCCCACGGAAGAGATGCGGACGGGATATTATCGCGGTGGGTTGTGCCGATCATGCCGATTGACTGACAGTACGCGTTGATTTTCTCGATGCCGAGCATGTCTACCAGCATCCCGGTGCTCACGTTATCGCTGACGATGATCATCATCACGAGATGATCGCTGAGCGGAAGCGTAAAACCGGGCTGGAAATAGCGAAAGCAGCCTGAATTGTTGATCTGGTACTTCGGGTCTGGAGTCAGCTGCTGATCAAAAGCGAGCCGGCCGTCATTAATCTCTTTGAGGGCCGTCAACAATATAGAGACCTTTCGTGTACTCGCGGAGGGTCCGACGAGATCGCCGAATCGGTTGGCCTCCTCACCGGAGAGAAGGTTCTTCAGATACCAACCCGTATGAAACGGCTGGTCGTCGCACAATCGGTTGAGTTCCCTGACCAAATCGTCCATAGCGCCGCTCCCTATCGTGAATCGTCTGGCATATTCACAATCACTCTAATTCAAGACGTAGGACAGTGCCAGACCGCCTCACGCACGTTTCCCGCAAGGCGCGCATGTCCAGAATCTTCGCAACTCGTCGACCCTCCGGCTGGAATGGCCGCTCGTGGCCAGAGAAATTGGCGTTTGAACTGGCGCTGCTTCAATTCCTGGCTATAATCACGAAAATATCAGGCTATATGCAAACTCATATCGCTCTTCCGTGCGCTATCCACACCACGTGCCTGCCGGCCGAAAATTCGCTATCCGCCGGCGGCGAGCGGGCGGCGGAAGGCTCATTTGACCGGTAGCTAGCGACTGGCAGCGGGCGAAGTGAAAGGATCCAACTGGGTGTCGAACAACGACCAGGTGCCGACCGATCAGTTGGTCGAAGGATTATTCGACCTTTGGCGCTGGCTCCGGCATGTCTCCTACTCCATTCGGGAAGGGGAGGCGACACCCCAGCAGTTCTGGCTTCTGCATCAGCTTCACCGGCGTGGAGAGCTGTCGGTAGGTGAAGTGGCGGAAGCTCTCGGCGTGTCGCAGAGTTCGGCGACCATTGCGTGTAAACGGCTTGAGGTCGCAGGATTGGTTCGACGATCGCGTCGACCGACCGACGAGCGTGTGGTTGAGATCAGTCTGACCGCGGAAGGTCGTTGCAAAGTCGACAGCTGGCGTCAGCGGCGGCGAAATGCGGTGTCGGAATTGCTCGAACCACTCGATCCGGCCGAACGCGATGAATTGCAGCGCGTGGTGGCCCGCGTGCTGAAACTGGCTGCCACCAGCGATGTCGCCCAAGCGGGATGATTCAGTTTCGGATTTTCGCCGTGATCCGGATTTGCGTGGCTGTCACATGCACACGTGTGACGCGATCCAAGTATCGGCTTGCCGGCAATATGGCACCTTACACCTTAGAAGAGCGTGTTGACGAAAATCTGCCATGCAAGCAATGACTTTGCGATCAAGCTCAACAAAATATAGGCCTTTTCTCCAAATAGATAATCACGCCATGGTCCGCTCTTTCGATACTGAAGGACCATATTGACCGCGAAGCTGTTGAACAGCACGAAGAGTGAGATGACGATACCGTAGACGAAGCCGGGAGGTGAAGCGGAACGATTGATCGCGCCAATGAACTGATATGCGATGACAATCCACGGTACGATACCGGCAACGCACCCGAAGAGAAACGGTGTCCAGTTCACACGTTCTCGATCGCGATTCATGATCTCCATCACCATGCCGAAGAAGATCATTGCGGAGTTGGCCCCGAATACAGCGATTACCGCTCCAATATCGCTGATACCGGTGACGAGCGAGATTAGGACGATCATGATCGATGCGCTGATCGAGTATTCCCACCACCGGGCGTAGTTGATCTTCCGGCCGAGATTGGCCCGATACCAGGGCCACACTCCAGGGGCTGCCATTAGCAGATGATCAATAGCTGCCAACAGGAGAAACGTTCCTACGACCGGCCCGATCCGAATGTCGAACAGTGTCTCTCGCTGCGACAGCGCCGTCCCGGGCGGTCCCGCCATGAACGACGCAGTTACCGGCAACGAGAAGTTGTTGCTCATGGCGAATATGGCGATCGCCTGTGCCAAATGCACGAGGCCGACGATCAGGTTGTAGATTCGCAACCGTCCCATCGGCGTCGTCGTGGAATCTGCAGTATCGGTCGACCGCACCGTGTGTGTTGATTCGGCTTCGCGGCTCATTCCCGAACCCTTCCTCTCTGGCTAACTTCGGTGCTAGATGGGAGATCGCGATTCGGCGTAGATGGAAGTTCTTGTGATGTATCAGTTTCGGACCTGGTTGAGAATAGGAGCCGTCGACTTGGTCGTTGTCGCGCGCCGAGGACCGTCGATGCTCGTCCAGTGATGTTCGATTGATCTCGCGTCCCACTCGTGCAAACGAAACGACAGACGTGTGTAGTCATCGTATCAGAACTTCACAATGGCTGATTCGAATTGTTGTTCTTGATGGCACATCGTATCGACGTGAACTGCGTCATCGATTGCACGTCGGGGGGCCACTTGTTCCAGCGAAGATGTCACCTATCGATTGAGACGCTGCCTTTGGCTTCGAGTCCCAACAGGAGCATGTGGAAATAGATCAGACCCCCGTACGGCTTCCATCCATTCAGAATCTCTCGCACTTTTTCATAGGTCAGCGGGTCATCAAGATGACGCCACCGTTGCAACGTGTTGCGTGCGCCGACATCATCTCCCGGAAAGATGTGGAGACGACCGAGCCCGCGAAGCAGTGTGTACTCGGCGGTCCAGCGACCGACCCCTCGCAACGAGGACAGCCGTTCGATCGCGGACGCGTCGTCGAGATCCGGTAATGAGTCGAATTCAATCTCGCCACTCTCGAGACCCTGTGCCAGGTCGATCAATGCTCGTGCTTTCTGCCGGCTGAACCCGATCTGCCGCAGTTGGTCCGGACTGGCGCGTGCGATTGTCTCAGGCGTCGGGAACGCTGGCGCCATGGTCGACCGAGTACCAAGGCTGTTGTTGAACGCATGGACAAGGCGTGAGACGACGGTGAGGCCGACGTTGAGGCTTACCAGTTGGCACGTGATGGCGTTAGTCAGGCATTCGAAAATAGTCGGATAGCGTGTTGGTTTGAAGCCTTTGAATCGATGCGCCAGTGAACGGAGTTCAGCATTCGCGTCGGCGAACTCGTAGAAGTCTGTTAAATCAACTCTGGTCCCCAGAAGTTGCTCGATAGATTTGGCGATCTGATCGATGTCGGCGCCGACCTCATCGCCTGTGAACAACGTCACGTCCAACACAGACGCATCCGGACTACCGATCTGACGAACTGATATGCCGACCTTTCGTCCCTCTACGATCATTGTTCGCCGATACGTCTCGCCATCCCAGTTGTCCACCACATATTCAGGTCGTCGTTTCAGAACCCAGACAGTCAGATCGAGTCGGAACGGCGGAACTGGTGTCAGTCGGAGTGAAGTAGTGGACACTTCGATCTCTCAATCCGGAGCAGGTGACATATCGGTGGTCAGGAGTCCCTTTAATTCTTCATCAGAATACGCGACCTCAATGACGACATCTAGATTAGCCCTCGCCGTACGCGCGTGACGGGAGGACGACGCTCCCAGGCGGAAACGGACCTGTCAACGGAGCTCGACTGTCAGTGATTAGCCCAGTCGAACGCTCAGGCTCGTCACGGAGATGGAGGTGCGTTGATACAATTCGTGAGTTTGAAAATCGAACCGGTATTAGGCTAAGGGCAGGCAGATCGATGGTTGCCGGAACGGCGTTGAGCAAATACCAATGGGCCTCGGGATACATCAATGGGCTCATTCAAGGTCCACCCAGTCCCAAACCCGGCTCGACGTCGGATGAGATCCGTGAGCGTGCGGTCGCGCGAATCGAACGGCTGCGCCGATTCCTTGATTTCGTGGGTAATCCTCAGCAGAGCTATCGTTCGGTCCACGTTGGCGGCACATCGGGCAAGGGGTCGACATCGGCCCTGATCGCGGGCATTCTTCATGCCGCTGGCTATCACACCGGTCTCCACGTTTCTCCGTATTTGCAGGTTGAGACGGAGAAGCTTCAGATCGATGGACGACTGATGCCAGGCGATCGCTTTGCCGATCACGTCGCCGCACTCGACCGAGAGGTCAAACGGTGGGTCGCTCGTGGAGAAGCGCCGCTCACCTATGGTGAGTTCTGGGTTGCGCTTACGTTTCTATCATTTGCGCGTGAGAACCTCGATTGGGCAGTAATTGAAGTTGGTGCCGGAGGACGATTCGATTTGACCAACGTGTTGCTGCCGAACGTCGCGGTGATCACCTCGATCGGCCTCGATCACGTCCGCACTTTGGGCAGCACAATCCCGGAGATCGCCTGGCACAAAGCTGGGATCATCAAACCGGGCCGGCCGGTTGTCACCACCGTCCGTAAGACGGACGCGTTGGAAATTATTGAACAAGAAGCGCTTGAGACCGGCTCTCGGCTCACCCATATTGTTGAAGGTCGGGATTTCGAGGTTCTTTCCAGTGGGGCTGATGGAACACAGGTGCTCGATCGCGCCAGTGGAATGGTGCTTAAGACTGTGCTGCCGGGACACTTTCAGGGATTCAACGTGGCGGCCGCAGCAGCAACGGCTCGTGCAATAGACGGATCGCTGCAACATCCGATCAGCGACGATATGATTGCCTGCGGTATTTCTCAAACGCGTTTTCCAGGACGGATGGAGATCGTGCAACGGGATCCGCTCGTCGTCCTGGATGGAGCCCACAACCCCGAGAAGATGCAGTCATTCGTGCAGGGTGCGCTCGAATTGGGCACGCCAGCGAGACGCATCGTGGTTCTTGGTTCGCTAGACGCCCATGACTTTCTCTCCGGCGCGCGTATTGTCACACCGATCGCGGACGAGGTGATCGTTACGGCGCCAAGCGCAATCGAGCGCGCCAGCGCACCTACTGACGAGATTGCGCGAATCGTTCAGAACGCTGGAAAGCCGGTAGAAATCATCCCAGACCCACGAGCCGCGATGCGAGCCGCGCTGCGCCGTGCATCGGCGCTGGACCACATTCTGGTGACCGGCTCACTCTACCTCGTGGGCGCAGTTCGTGAGCTTTGGTACGACAGCGACTCGATTGTGATGGCCGGGACGTGCTGGCCTGATAGCGATTTGCAGAAATGATGCGGTTGAATACCCTTGACTCTCGGGGACCGCTCACTGGACCTGGGTGGCGCAGGTGAGGCGGCTGATTTTGTTCGACGTCGACGGTACGCTCATCGCTCGGGGTGACCCAGCGCATTTAGCAGCGATCGACGCCGGAATCCTTGCTTCGTTCCCAAACATCAGAGTTTCGATTCAGGACATTGAATTTGATGGGAAAGTGGATCGGCAGATTGTTCGCGAACTGGTTCTGGCTAGCGGCGTAAGCGGGGACCTCACGCTGAGTCAACTTGAATTCATTCTTGATACGGCGGCTGAAGCTTATCGAAGATCGTGGGAGGGGCGGAGCGGTGCCGACGATCTGCTCCCCGGAGTGCGCGATGTGATCGAGTGTCTGGCCACGGACCAACGATTTGCGCTCGGTGTACTCACCGGCGGAATCCAGGGAGTCGTGGAGGCAAAACTGAAGCGCCTCAACCTTGCCGAATTCTTTCCAATCGGATCGTTTGGTGACGAAGTTGAGAAGAGAATCGAGTTGCTTCCGCTCGCGCTGGACCGGGCACAACGCTACTACAACACGAATTTTGACGCTGGCCACGTCGTTGTCGTTGGCGATACTCCGAACGACGTCGCCGCCGCTCACTCCGGTGATGTTGCCTGCCTTGCTGTCGCGACAGGGCGGTTCTCAGTAGACGAACTCACTGCGTCGGGTGCTGAGCGAGTGCTGCCCGATCTTTCTGAAACGATCAACGTAATTGCAGAACTGCGCTCAATCGAACGATGTGGATCGCGGCCGTGATTTCGGTGAGACCCGCCTGGAGCTATCCTCCGCGTCCTGGCGCATAGACTCAGGCGACCGCCTGTCGTTCAAGTCCGAGTTCGACAGCGCAACCCTTCATCGCGTCAAGTACAACTTGAATGTGGTCGTTGAGCTCCATGCCGAGTTCGCCGGCGGCATGTTCGATCTCTGCTCGATTGACTGCAGCCGCGAATTCCTTCGTCTTCCACTTCTTGCGAACGCTCTTCAACTCGACATCCAGGATGCTTTTGCTTGGACGAACGAGGGCGACGGCCACGAGGAACCCGGTCAGTTCATCGACTGCGACCAGAGTCTGCTCCATACGAGACTCCGGCTGAATGCCGGTGATCTCTGACGCGTGACTCAAGATTGCTCGAACAATGTCCTCAGAACAACCCCGTGCTTCCAAAATGCGGGCGCCTACAATAGGATGTCCTTCAACGCTCACATCAGGGTTCTGCTCGTAGTCGAAATCATGGAGTAGCCCGGCCAATCCCCATTCTTCTTGGTCTTCGCCAAATCGCTCGGCATATGCACGCATTGCGGCTTCAACTGCCAGCATGTGGCGGATCAAGTGAGGCTGAGTCGTGTACTCGTTGACAAGTTCCCAAGCTTCTTCCCGAGTCATTTCACCTCCGGGTGACGACATCACACGTCTCTCCCGCGCTGGCAAGCGCGACGCACATGGACAAACAATCGAACGATCGGCCACCGTTCATCTTACATGATGAGTGTTTGGATCAGCAGTCTGGATTTGCGGCAGAAGCTTCTACCGAGGCGGCCGTCGCTGCGAGTCGGACGGAGTCAGCATTGCCCCAAGTACTCGCCCCCATTTTTGGGCTGGCGACTTGTTTGTCTGACCGGCGGAGCTCGGAGCAGGGCGTTTCGGAGCAATGTTACCGGTGGAAGACTTTGGCTGTGCGCTTCGATTCACCGGCGACTGTTGACGAGGTACCGTCTTGGACTTCGACCTGGATTTACTTGGCACCACGATAGCTTTGGCGGCGCGAAACCACCGATTATTTGCCAGCGGATTGTTGACCGGTTCGAGATGTCCACCTCGTCTTTTCCAGAGATATCGACTGACCCCCATGCCAATGAATCCGCCGATAATCGCGACGACGGAAGCGGGATCGTCAGGTGTGGCGGTGATCATGCCGACGCCCCCGAAGTGAAGCGCAAGCAGGATCCCTGTCGCGATGAGGTAACCGACCACCCAGGCAGCCGTCTCGCTGAACGCCTGTCCGAACCGGCGGCAGCTTCTCCATGACATCACATAGATCAACGGCATGATTATCCACACGGGCGCCTCACAGGTTGGTGATGATGTAAGCGATCATAGCTAAGCGTACTCAAAATCCCGCGCTGCTACCAGGAGCGTCAGTCGGAGCTGAACGACGATTTACGGCACGACGGTCTAATCCGTGTGAGGTCGATAAACGGTAAACTTATAGGCAGTGCAGCTCGGTCATCGCGGACAATCACTTGGCGACGTTCGTGGGTTGTTACGGGATGTTGTACGCGTGCGGACAATTCGCAACTGACAGATAGACATCATTTCCATGGCACAGACCAACGGGAACAATTCGACACTGCAGGCAGTAACGATGGTAGGCGGTGTCGTCGAACGACTCACGTACCAGCACCCGACGAGCGGTTACACCGTCCTGAAGCTGAAAACCGATCGTGGAGCCGAAGTCGTGGCGGTCGGTCAGATGAGCGGCGTCAACCCCGGCGAACGCATCCAGCTTGAGGGAATTTGGACCACGCACCCGCAGCACGGCCGGCAGTTCCGAGTCACGACCTTTCGCACGCTCCTCCCAGCGACTGCTGAGGGGATTCGAAAGTATCTCGGGTCCGGGCTGATTCGAGGTGTTGGCCCGGTAACCGCAAAACGAATCGTTGAGCACTTTGGTCCGGAAGCCCTCGCGATTATTGACGACGAACCGCATCGGTTGATAGAGGTCCATGGACTGGGCGAAAAGCGGGTTTCAGCAATCATTGCGGCCTGGGTCGAGCAGCGGGCGATCAAAGACGTCATGATCTGCTTGCAGAGTCTTGGAGTTCACACCGGCCATGCGGTCCGTATTTTCCGCGAGTATGGCGATGAGGCGGTTCGAATTGTTCGTACGGATCCATATCGGCTCGCACGAGACATCTGGGGAATCGGATTCAAGACAGCAGACAGGATTGGCGCCGAGCTCGGAATACCTCATGACTCGCCAGCGCGACTCGCGGCAGGCCTCCGTCACACCCTTGCAACAGCCGCCGACGACAATGGGCACGTCTATCTGCCGCAGGCCCTACTCTTCAAGACCGCCAGCCAGCTGCTCGATTGCTCCGACGAGCAACTCCAGGCCGCCATGCCGCGATTACTCGATGACCGGGACATATTCGTCGAAGAGCGCGACGGTGAACCGTTGGTCTATCTGGCCGCGTTGGGCGGATCGGAGATTGCCAGTGCGCGTCGTCTCGCTCGCCTGATCCAGACCGACGCAGAATCGCTATCGGTGTTCCACTCGGTCGATTGGGAAGCCGCATTTCATTGGCTCGAAGAGGTTCGACGGGTTCCACCGTTGGCCGAACGGCAGATCGAGGCCGTTCGAATGACCCTGACGAACCGGGTAGCCGTCCTCACTGGAGGCCCAGGTACTGGCAAGAGCACGACGATACACTCGGTCGTGACATTAGCACGTTCGAAGCGGGCGCGCGTCATATTGGCGGCTCCGACCGGTCGCGCCGCCAAGCGCCTCAGTGAACTCACCGGGCACCCGGCCAAAACGATCCATCGACTCCTCAAGCTTCAGCCGGGAGGCGCTGCCGCTTTTGACGAAAACAACCCGCTAGCCGCGGATCTGATCGTGGTCGACGAGTCATCGATGCTCGATGTTTACCTTTTCAACACGCTCACAAAGGCGATCCTGCCTGGGTGCCACCTGCTCCTTGTCGGTGACGCCGATCAACTGCCATCAGTCGGTCCTGGCAATGTGCTGCACGACCTGATCGCCAGCGACGTCGTGCCGGTCGTCCGTTTGGACGCAATCTTTCGCCAGGCCGAGGAGAGCGCTATCGTGCGTAACGCTCACCGCATCAATCGTGGTGAGACACCAGAATACGGTCGGCAGATCCGGGACTTCGCCATCGTTCGAGTACTCGATGAACCTGGCGCGGCAGAACAGGCGTCACAGATGATCGTGGATCTGGTGAAGCGTCGACTTCCCGAGGCCTATGACCTCGCATCGGAGCAGATACAGGTTCTCTGTCCAATGAATGGCGGTCCGGCCGGAACCAGACGACTCAACGAGACGCTTCAGGAGGCGCTGAACCCGCTGCCGTCCGGCAAGACCGATGTACGAATCGCCGGCCACCGGTTCCGAACAGGCGACCGTCTCATCGCGCTACGAAACAACTACCAGCTCGAAGTGTTCAACGGGGACATGGCGGTGATTCGATCGATCGACCCTATCGATCAATCGATAAAGATGGTGTTCGACGACGGGCGCGTCCTCGCCATACCCTTCGCCCAGCTTGACGAGTTCGACCATGCGTTCGCGATCTCAGTACACCGGGCGCAAGGATCCGAGTTTCGCGCCATCGTGATGCCCGTCTTGACCGCGAACTATGTGATGCTTCAGCGAAACCTGCTTTATACGGCGGTGACCCGTGCCAGAGAGTTGGTAGTGCTGGTCGCACAACCGAAGGCGATCGCGATCGCCGTGCGCAACGATCGAATCTCCCGGCGTTTTACGTCGCTCGACGTTCGCCTCCGCGAGTCAATCGGGGTATGAAAACGGTCTCAGTAGGCGACCACAGTGGATTTGCCAGGAGTCATTCTGAGGCCGCAGCTGAAGAATCTCTCACGCTCACGCCAAACGAAGAGATTCCTCGCTTCGCTCGGAATGACACATTCACGCTGGTCAACTACTCAGCATGACCTCGTCAGGACATTAAGGCGATAGCGTGACCGGGATTTCCACGATGTTTGTCTTCGATCCATCCTTGGCGGAAAACTCGAAAACGATGACTTTCCCCGACTGTTCGTGGTCGACACTGAAGGGGACGCTCACGTCGAATGTTCCGCGCGTGCCGGTGCCGGATGTTGCCATCGCATGCTGCTCCTGCAGGAGATTCCCGCTGGCGTCGACGATGTCGATGGCGAAGGCTGCTTCAAAGGTGTTGGCGCTACCGGTCAGGTGGACTGGTGATGTGATCGTGTCGCCAACGGCAGGCGTCTCAACGAGGATGGCGGGCGTGAGTTGCTCGTAATTCGATCGCCCGACCGGATGATCTAACACCAGGCCTTCGCCACTGAATACGGTCACGGCCTTGCCGTCCAACTGAAAGTTGACTTGATCGACGCTCGAGAATTGGGTCAGCGTAAAAACCACCTGTGCCAGTCGTGCCGACATCGAAAGACTGCCGCCCCCCGATTCGTAGTCACTGGACAGGTTCACCGTCGCGATGTTGTTTGCGATCGTCAACCCGAGAAACTTGGTTCCGGCCGGAATCGAGGTCGTAAGTCCAGCAGATTGTTCTGCGGCGGTGGGTCCCTTCAACAGTTCCTGCATGGCTGCCGCACCGATCTGCAGAGTCTTTGGTACGGTTCGGTGCGCTACACCCAGCTTGTCTTGCTGCATGAAATAGACGTTGAGGACCAACATGTCGACGGTGGGGGAGGCCACTGGAGTTGAGACCGATTGGCTGGTGGGCGTCGATACCGTCGTCGCCGGTTCGCTGGTGGAAGTTGGCGCTCCTGCCGTTGCCGTCGGCGTCGTTGAAGCGGGCAGGGGCGTGCTGGTAGCTTCTTGCCCTCCCGATGTCGTTGGGGTCGAAGCGATGCCAGAACCGCAGGCTGCGAGCGAGACGAGTAGGAACAGGCTGATTAGCGTCGATATGACGCGGCCCGCGGTTGGGGGAAATCGGAACCCTCTCGTCGAATCCAAATGGCTCGGCAGTGGCATGACGCGTTCCTTCCGAATTCTATGTCCTCGTTAGTTAACGAATTCGCGTCTCAACGGTTATCTGATCGAGCATGTATGGGGATGCTCTTCTCGATCATCGTCATGCTACGGGTTATTGTCACTCACTCGCCAGTACCAAATAGTGTGAACGGTGCTGACCTTGAGAATTTCGCAAATAGCCGCCGTTGACTCTAGTTTGTGAATGGTAACCCGCGTCTTCACATTCGTGCAGAAATCAGGTTCCCCATGTCCGGTCATTCGAGTGACAGTTGTTGACGCGCACAGTGAGTCAGAGCGGCATGAAATACTCCGTTGTCATGACATGTTGACAAAGGGTACCTGCGTGATTCATCATGCGTTCAATCGCATTACAACCGCGCGGTTCCTGACCCGGTGAGGTACTGTTTCAGGCCGTCGGCAGTGTCGTCGCGAATGGAGGAGATGTCATGGAGCCTTGGTCGAATTCGACCGGCGGGTGGGATGAAACGTTCCGCAGCACTCGCCGCCATTTTCTCAAACGTTCAGCACTCGTTGGTCTGTCTATTCCCGCCGTCGGGACGTTGTTAGCAGCCTGCGGCGGAAGCAGTTCAAAGACCCCATCGGCCGCCAGTACATCGGCAGGCTCTGGTGCGGCGACGGTGGCGCCCACTCCGACACAGGTGGTTCTGCCCACCGTCCAGGTCAATACCTCGGCCGGATCTCCGACGCCGTCACCACAGACGTCTGGTTCGGCCGGTACACCGAAGAGTGGTGGCGATTTGGTGATCGTCGGCCACCAAGAACTGGCCGGCCTGAGCCCGAACGACGTTGGCCCAGGCGACCAGTGGGTTATGGTCACGCAGATGCATAACGGCATGCTCGAGATGGACGAAAACTTCGTCTTCAATCCGACATTGGCTGACAAGTTCGACGTCACGCCTGATGCCCTGACCTACACGTTCAACCTGCATAAGGGTGTGAAGTTTCATGATGGATCGGACTTCACATCGGCCGATGTCAAATACACCTTCGATTTCTATCGGGATGCGACGAACGGATCGGTCATCGCGAACAACTTCCAGAATATGGATACCGTGACTACACCGGATGATTTGACCGTGGTCGTCAAGATGAAGGCTCCCAACGCCGCCTTCATTGCTCGGGGATCTATCACGTTCATCGTTCAGTCCAAGTATCATGCCCAGGTCGGAGAAAAGACCTATCGCACCAAGCCGATTGGCACCGGCGCCTTCAAGCTGAAGGAATACGTCTCGGCCGATCACACTACGGTCGAAGCCTTCGCCGATCACTTTCGCGGTAAGCCGTACCTCAACACGGTCACCGAGAAGAACGTGCCGGAACCATCAGTGCGCAAGGTCGCGCTCGATACCGGTCAGGCTGACTCCGCTTGCTGGCCGCTCCTGGTTCAGGACGACCTGGCACTGAACAAGCAGACCGACAAGTTCACGAACTTCATTACGGTGAGTGTTGCGGTCAACCACTTCCCGATCAACAATAACCGACCCTACTTTGCCGATAAGCTCAATCGTCAAGCAATGATGCACGCGATCGACCGTCAGAAGGTGATCGATACCGTCTTCCAGGGAGCGGCGGCGCTCGCCGACGACAACATCTCGCCTGCCCTCAAGTCTTGGCACAATGACGGCGTGACCAAGTATGACTACAACCCGGACAAGGCAAAGCAATTGCTTGACCAGGCTGGATGGACAGTCGGAAGCGATGGCATCCGAGCCAAGGGCGGTCAGAAATTCTCGTTCACCTGTCTCATTATCAGCGGCGACCAGGCCCGTAAGCCTGAGGCCGAGTTGGTTCAGCAGTACTTCAAAGATGTCGGGATCGACATGCAGATTCAGGAACAACCGATCACGATCATCAACGACGGTTTCCTGAAAGATAAGACCGATGCCTCGCTCTACAACTGGACCTATGGCGGAAGCGGTGGCGACCCGGACGCATCCCCGACTCTTCGCTCGGACGGCGGTAGCAACTGGTCTCGGTACAACAATCCAGACATGGACAAACTTCTCGACCAGGGACTGCAGGAGACTGACGCGACCAAGCGTAAGGCAATTTATGATCAGGTCCAGCAGCTGGTATCGGACGACGTCCCCTTCATCTACATGATGTACTGGCAGTGGTTCAACCACTTCACCAGCCGGGTCAAGGGGCTACCAAAGTCGGCACAGAGTGGCAGCCAGCTCTACAACAAGGCGTACCAGTGGTGGATTGAGTAGCCGATCACCCACATTGTTCTGATTGTGGGGATGGCGTCGATCTCGGCGCCATCCTCAACGTTCCAAATCCGGAGAGGATGATTAGCCTCGATGCTACGGTATGTCGTTCGTCGTCTGTTGCAGGGTCTTGTCGTCATCTTCCTCATCAGTCTCGCCACCTTCAGCATCTTGCATCTGACTCCAGGCGATCCGATCCTTGTCCTGATCGGAGAGACCGGCAGTACTCAGCTAACGACCGAGCAGATTGCTCAGATACGACATCATTGGGGACTTGACCGGCCGCTCTACGTTCAGTATCTGACCTGGGCCGGCAACATGTTCCGGGGTAACTTCGGCGTGTCGGTCATCCAGATTGGGCGGCCGGTTCGCGACATGCTCGGTGGTCCGGCGCAAGTCACGGCCAAGCTCAATGTAATGGCATTAGCAGTTGCGATATTGATATCGATACCTGCTGGGATCCTTGCTGGGATCAAGCAGTATTCGGTCTTTGATTATTTCAGCACGGTCGGCGCAACACTCGGGGTTTCATTACCGAGCTTCTGGATCGCGCTAATGGTGATTGTCATCTTCGGGGCCAAGCTAGGTTGGATACCAGCGTTCGGAGTGTCCACCTGGAAAGGGTACATTGGGCCGGTTGCCGTGCTCGCAACGGAGCAGACAGCGATTATCGCGCGACTGATGCGGAGCACCGTTATCGAGGTAATGGGACAAGACTTCGTCCGAACTGCGCGTGCGAAGGGCCTTGGTGAGGCGTTGGTGATCAGCAGACATGTCGTACGGAATGCGCTGCTTCCGGTTATCACCGTCATTGGCTACCGTATTGCGTTCCTCCTCAGCGGAACGATCATCATTGAGACTGTGTTCGCGGTGCCAGGTATTGGCCAACTCTTTATCAACTCCGTCACTCACCTTGATTACCAGGTCGTTCAGGCAATCGTTCTCCTGTTGTCGATCCTGGTTGTGGTCGCCAATCTCCTGACTGATCTCGTTTACGCGGTGGTCGATCCCCGCATCAGATTGACATAGTGGTGAATCATGAATGTTCTCGAAGACCATGAGCAGCAACTCGAGAAACCAGCGAAAGCGGAAGTAATCGGGACACTTGGCGGCGAACAGCGCGCCCGTCGTTCAGAGTTTTCTCGTTCGTGGCGGCGATTCACGCGCTACAAACCGGCCCTGGTCGGACTCGTCTTCCTTGGAATTCTTGCGGTAGTTTCGCTCGTTCCGGGTGTCTTCGCCCCATACGATCCATTAAGGGCTGCCCCCGAATTTTTGGGACAGGCGCCGTCATCTGCACACTGGCTTGGTTACGATGAGATTGGTCGCGACGAACTGAGCCGCATTATCTACGGCACTCGAATCGCGTTGTTGGTTGCGGTTCTGGCAACTGCTATCGCGGTCACCATCGGTGTTGCGGTTGGCGCAACCGCCGGTTACTTCGGCGGTTGGGTAGATTCGGTCCTGTCCCGGCTGATCGATACGATCATGGCCTTTCCGACACTTGCGCTTCTTATCGCGCTGGTGGCTGTAGTGGGTCCAAGTCTACGGACGACGATCATCGTGATTGGTGCGACCGTGTGGGCTGCGTACGCTCGTGTAGCCCGCGCCGACGTTCTCAGTGTGCGTGAGCGAGATTACGTTCTGGCGGCGCGCGCGGCTGGAGCCACCGACCGGCGTATCATCGCTCGGCATGTCGTGCCCAACATCCTCGGGCCAATCATCGTTCTCTCAACCCTGGCTGTGGGCAGCATTATCATCCTAGAAGCCGCGCTCTCATTCCTTGGGCTTGGCGTGCAGCCGCCAACGCCTGACTGGGGAAACATGCTGGCATCCGGCCGCGCCTACGTTCAAGTGTACCCACATATCGTCATTTCTCCAGGCGTCATGATCAGCTTGACGGTTTTGGCTTTCAACTTCATTGGTGACGGTCTCAGGGATGCGCTCGATCCTCGGCAGCGCGACTAAGAACGTCAACTGTTGACTGGGCTTCGAGGCGAAATCGGAGAGGAACGTTGGGCAAACGCATCGTTGTGACCGCGACGGGAGACTCGCTCATCAGCCGCCGGATTCCGGTTCATCAGGACCCGCCCGCCACCAGGCTAGTTGATCTGATCCAATCATGCGATGTCGCTTTTACCAACATGGAGATGGTGCTGTCCGACTATCGCGGCACTCCGGTCGTGGAGAGCGGTGGACTGAATCTCTCGGCGAACCCGGGCGTGGCACGGGATCTCCAACGGATGGGATTCAACCTCACGGCGTTTGCCAACAACCACACCCTCAATTACGGCATTGATGGATGTCTGGCCACTCTGGATGAACTGCACGCGATCGATTTTGTCTGCGCGGGTGCCGGACGCACTCTGTCCGAGGCGCGCCTGCCAGCCTTTCTCGAGACGCCGGCCGGTCGCATTGGATTGGTCGGCTGTGCCTCTAGTTTTGCGAAAGGACAGCAGGCGGGTGCTCAGCGGGATGACGCCCCTGGTCGTCCCGGTTTGAACCCGCAACGTTTCGAGACGCTATTTGTCGTCGATCAAGAGCACATGGATGCCGTTCAGCGGATCGCGGGTTTGACCGGGGCAGAAAAGATACGCCAGTTTGGCTACTGGATGGGGTTCCGCAAACCGCCGGAACGCGAGGGTGAGTTCCAGTTTGCCGAGCGCTCGTTCATCGTTGGGGACGAGTTCGGGATTGAGACGGTAGCCCACAAACGAGACCTTGAAGGGAACACCCGATCAACGGCGCACGCCACAATGATGGATGATCTGACGCTCGTCAGCATTCACGCCCACGAGCAAGGCAAAGAGCGCTGGATCCCTGCCGATTTCATCATCGAGTTCGCGCATGCCTGTGTTGATTCCGGCGCGGACATGGTGATTGGACACGGCCCACACCTGCTTCGCGGCATCGAAATCTACAAAGGGAAACCGATCTTTTACTCTGTCGGTAACTTCATCTTTCAATACGAATACACTCAGCGACTGCCTGCGGACGACTACGAGTCCCTCAGTGCCGACCGTGACATGATCGCTCCGGAAGTGTTCCGGCAACTGTCGGCGAACGACACACGCAGTTTCCCGGCTGATCGCTTGTACTGGGAAACCGTGCTGCCTATCGTGACCTTTGAAGAACGTCAGCTTCGGTCGATTGATCTGCACCCAGTCTCGCTTGGCCACGGACAGGGATGGCCCGATCGTGGGTGGCCGCGTCTCGCAGAGTCACAGATCGGTTCAGAAATCCTCGACTGGATGAGTCAGTTATCTCGGCCCTTCGGAACGGAAATTCAATCGACCAACGGGATTGGCCATATTCGCATCGACTGATGTCGAACGAGATACGCTTCACGGGAGAGGTAAGGAATTCATGAGAGTCGCGATCGGTGGCATCTCGCACGAGAGCAGTACGTTCTCGACGGTGCCGACTACGCTGGGCGATTTCGAACTGCGCAGCCTGGCGGTCGGTGGCGATCTACTCGATCGTTTCACCGGCACGAAGACGCCGGTCGGCGGGTTTATTGATGCCGCGAGAGACGCCGACTATTCGGTCGTGCCGACCATGTTCGCGTCGGCTACGCCGGGCGGTCCGGTAACGGCCGAAGCGACTCGCGTACTCACGAAAAAGTTGGTTGATGGACTGCAATCCGCGTTGAAGGACGGCCCGCTCGATGGAGTCATGCTTGCCCTGCATGGTGCCATGGTTTCGGAGCTCGACGACGACGGCGAGAGCTACATTCTGCGGGAAGTGCGTAAGGTGGTCGGACCGGATTTGCCGGTGATCGTAGAGCTTGATCTGCACGGCAACATTACGCAGGAGATGGTCGATCTCTGCACCATGCCGGTAGCTTACGACGAGTATCCGCATACCGATCCCTACGAGCGTGGATACGAGATCGGTCTACTAATGGCCCGAATTCTTCGCGGTGGCGTGAGGCCGACTCCCGCAATCGTGAAGATTCCGATGCTTGCGTCATTGCAGCGGCAGTTTAGCCACGCCGAGCCAATGCTTACGGTTAAGCACCTGGCACGCGACATTGAGAACCAGCGCGGCGTGCTGAACGTGAGCTATTTGCCCGGATTTGCCTGGGCCGATATTGAGCCGAACACCTTCAGCGTGATCGTCACGACTGACGATGATCGGCAGCGAGCAATCGAACTCGCGAATCAGCTTGCCATCCACATTTGGGATCATCGCGAGGATTTCATCGTGAGGCCGATCCCGGTCGACGAAGCCGTCCGCACCGCAATGAGTGCACCAGATGGTCCGATCGTACTGGCCGACATCGGCGACAATCCGGGTGGCGGCGCCCCAGCCGACGGCACAGTGTTACTCGAAGCTCTGTTGCGACTCGGCGCGACAAACGCCGTCGCCGTGCCGATCAACGATCCGGAATCTGCCAGAGCGGCATTCGCAGCCGGTCAAGGTGCCCGCGTGTCACTCAAGCTCGGTGCCAAAGTCGATCGATTCCACGGTGAACCCCTGGACGTATCGGGGCGAGTGCTGCTCCTCAGTGACGGCCGTTTCGTTCATAGAGGCCTGATGAGCACCGGCGTCGAGATGAATATGGGTCCGACCGCGGTCGTGGGTCTCGATGGAGCCAATGGAGGTAGCGTGAAGGTCGTCGTCACGACTCACCGCTATCAGCCGACGGACCTTGAGGTACTTCGCAGCCAGGACATCGAACCGACGTCACTTCAGATTATCGCGGTCAAGTCGTCAGTTCACTTCCGTTCGGCGTTCATGCCGATTGCGAAACAGGTGATTGAGGTCGATACGCCCGGGCTCACGAGCCCGCGTCTCGACCGGCTCGAGTTCCGTAAGATCCGACGACCGATTTACCCGTTTGATCCGGACATGGAGTGGACTCCATAGGGCTATCACCAGGGTTCCCCTGAGAGTCAAGACGCGCCCGGAATGTCACGGGCGCGCTATGGAGTTGCCGGAAGGTGAAATTGGGCGAAGGTTAAGAGTTCGGCTCGCTCTCGTCCGTCTTGAAGAGCGCAGTCGACATGTACCGCTCAGCCAGGTCAGGAAAGACCGTCACGATTGTCTTGCCGGTGTTCTCTGCCCGTTCAGCTACTCGAGCAGCGGCCACGGCGTTTGCTCCAGCTGAGATACCGACCAGCAGCCCTTCCTCGCGCATGAGCCGTTTGGCCATATTCACCGCGTCGTCGGTCGCGACGAGTACCGTTTCGTCGATCACGTCCTGATCCAGCACTTCGGGCAAGAAACCGGGCGAAATCCCCTGGATTCCGTGCGACCCTTTGCGACCCTCGGACAGAACCGGTGATTCAGCCGGCTCGACCGTGATGATTTTGATTTCCGGGTTGAACTCTTTCAATCCTTGGCCGACTCCGCTGATGGTCCCTCCGGTGCCGAAGGCTCCGACGAAAACGTTTACTGTGCCGTCGGTGTCTTCCCAGATCTCTCGTGCCGTGCCGATTCTGTGTGCTTCCGGGTTCGCCGGATTCCAGTGCTGGCGCGGCATAAACGCAGATGGCAACGATGCCGCGATCTTATTCGCCTCCTCGATGGCGCCCGGTGTGCCTGCGTCGGCTGGCGTCACGATCACCTCGGCCCCCAAGGCTCGCAGTAGCGCGATGCGTTCCGGGCTGTTGCGAGCCGATACGGTGATGATCAGCCGGTATCCACGAATGGCCGAAATCCAGGCGAGGCCGATGCCAGTGTTGCCACTAGTCGCTTCGACGATAACGGTATCCGAATTCAACACTCCTCGTTTTTCAGCGTCGTTGATCATGTTAAGTGCGATGCGGTCCTTGATTGAGTAGCCGGGGCTATAGGCCTCGAGCTTGGCGTAGACCAAGGCATTCTTCCCGACGACCTTGTTCAAGCGAACGAGTGGTGTATTTCCAACGAGTTCGGTCGCGTCATTCACGATACGCATTGGCTGCGATCCTCTCTCGAAACTGGACGTAGTAGGTCTTACCGATTGCTAAACACAATTGGCCGGCCAGTATTCCCTGGCCGGCGATGTCTCGTTTCCCCGATTAATCTTCGACAGGCCCGATTTCGATCGGAAGGTCCTCCCGGTTTCCCCATTCGGCCCAGCTACCGTCGTAGACGCGAACATCGCGAACCCCGGTCATCCAGAGCGCCAGTGCGGAGAGTGCTGCCCGAACGCCGCCCTGACAATAGGTGATGACTGGGGTGTCCTCATCAATACCAGCCGACTCGTTGCGAGAGCGTATTGCATCGTCAGTGATGAATGAGCGATCGCCGTCCCACTTGAGATTGTCCTGCCAGAGGAAATGCTGAGAGCTTGGAATGCGGCCACCCCGGTTAGCGCGGACTTCTTCACCCGTAAACTCACTCATGCGGCGCACGTCGAGAATCTTGGTCCGACCGTCACTCGTCGCGGCAAGAACGTCGTCCACCGTTGCGAGGATTTCCGGTCTCCCGGCAGAACGGTCAATTGTGAACTGAGCTGTCTGCACCACTGGAGTTTCCTGACTCTGCGGGCGATTTTCGGTGGCCCATTTCGTCCAGCCACCGTCGAGAATGCGCAATTGATCTTCTTTGCCGTAGCGCGCCAGTGCCAGCCAGACTCGCGAAGAGAAGTGCCCGCCTTCATCGTCGTAGGCTATGATCCGGTTTTCGTTCCCAACTCCAGAGTTGCTCATAGCTGATTCGACTTGTTCTGGTGGAGCCATCATGAAATCGATCGAGCTTTTCGGGTCGTTGAGTTCTCCTGCCCAGTTGAAGTGGATTGCGCCGGGAATGTGTCCACGACGATATTCCTCGACCGGATCCCGTCCGTCGAAATAGTAGCGGCAGTCCAGAATCCGAAGGTGGTCGTCCTCCAGGTGTTCCTGCAGCCAATCAGTCGTGACCAGAACCTGGTCGCGAGCCCATCTCTGAACCATGTTTATCCCTTCCTTTCTGCCGCGATTGGGTCACGTATCGAAACACTATAACGAGTTAGACGTCATGACTATTCATCCCAGGAGCGGACCAAGTTCTACGATCCTTCTCTGG
This sequence comes from uncultured Chloroflexia bacterium, assembly GCA_963785465.1. GTDB lineage: Bacteria > Chloroflexota > Chloroflexia > Thermomicrobiales > Thermomicrobiaceae > CALAGB01. The sequence goes on from CAWAVM010000015.1 coordinate 124,200, forward strand.
CAAGCTAGTCATGTTCTTTTCTCCATCGTAGCCAATCAGTGAAGCGCGAAACCTCGTCTATCTCGTCCGGGGCGAGACCATCCAATGAAAGCTCGGGCACCGGTTCGTCGGCGTCTAGTCGGTCTGCGATAGCGTGGACAAGTTCCGGAAGTGGTACCTCAAAAGCATCTGCCAATTGATTGAGGACTGTTCCGGATGCCTCTTTTCGTCCATGCTCAATCTCGCTGAGGTAGGCCAGTGAGATCCCGGACGATTCAGACAAGGCTCGCAAACTGAGGCCCCGTTGCGTACGAAGCAAGGCGATCGTATTGCCGATCGCCTTCCGATACCGCTCGCTTGCGCCCCGCTCGTCTGTCACTCTCCCATCACCTGGATGACGATGTTTCGAGTGCGTGGATGGGTGTCGAAATCGATCAGCACAATCTGTTGCCAGGTGCCAAGGAGTAGATTTCCTTGGTCGAATGGCACTGTCAAGGATGGCCCGAGCATCGTCGTGCGCAAGTGGCTGTGAGCGTTGTCGTCGTGGTTGAGTTGGTTGTGGCGGTATGTGACATCATCCGGAATCAGCCGGTTGATAGCATTAGGCAGATCGTCGATCAGTCCTGATTCGAACTCGGAGATGGCAACGGCAGCTGTCGTATGGGCAACGAACACGGTCACGATGCCGCTTGAACATCCTGAGTCGGTGACTGCCTGCTGGGCTCGTGCCGTCAGATTTTGCATCTGACTCAAACCACGCGTGTCCAGCGTGATCGTCTGCGTCGTTATTGTCATGAGAGTGCTCTCAAGTCTATTCAGGATCCGTCTTGTCGGCTTGGCAGTGGTTCGCGGAGCCTTGTTCATATTATAAGGCGATCAAACGTGGCTTTTGGTGAGAACCCAGCGAGCAACCCAGAATTGATACAAAGGTTCTTTCCGTCGTCGTGCTGGTCGGGTAGACTCACCCGAGGATACTTCACAAGGAGAATCGTTGAGTCAGGTTTCGATTGACAGCCTAAGACAGCAGGTCAAGTCCACGCGAGGCCCTCAATTCCGGCTACCTAAGCGCTTTAGCGGTGCAACGTTCGATAACTTCATTGTAGATAGCCGGTTTTCAAGACAGGCTGAAGCAATTGAGAAGATCGCTCGGTTGCTCGCGATGTCCGAACCGTCCGGGCCACAGCTGCCGTGGCGTCGGACTAAACCGTCCGTTTCATACCGTGGAGTCTATCTCGATGGCCCACCCGGAATCGGGAAGACGCATCTACTGGCAGCTGCTTTTCGGGGAGCCCCTGAACCCAAGTTGTTCGCGACCTTTGACGAATTCTCGGCGGCGGCCGGCACTCTCGGAATGCGTCGTCTTCGGCATTTGGTGGGGGCGCAGCGTCTGGTCTGCATCGACGAAATCGACCTGCGTGATCCAGGCAATATTATGCTGCTGACGTCTTTGGTGAGAGCGATGCTCGACGGACGACCGCGAATTCTCGCAACCGCCAATGCCGACCCGGCGACCATGGACGCCGGCCACAGCTATGCCGACGAATTCGGTCGCGAGTTGGGCGAGATCGCTGGAGCATTCGAGGTGATCCAGATCGATGGGGTAGATTGGCGCGAAAACGGCGACGCAGCTCAACGGCGCGAAGTCCGTGAGGCCAACGACGAGCGTGTCGCGAATTTCGACGACCCGACGCTGAAGGCGTTCCTGGCGGAAACGCACCCAATGTATGACGCGGCCTGGCTCGATCAAATCGATCGAATTGAGATCAATCGGCTGAACCCGATGGCTGACACGGACCAAGCACTCCGTTTCGTCCGTTTTATTGACCGCGTTTACGATCGGGACGTCTCACTGTCGATCGGGCAGATCGATCAGTCATTCGACATTTTGCTGGCACCGGTCAGGAACGATGCGAGGTTCCGTTTGCACTACGCTCGGTGTCGATCGAGATTGGCGGAACTGGTTGAGAGCGGCGAATTGACACCACTTAGGAGTGGGTCGTAAAGGACGTCACACCAGGTGCGTCGGTTCAACATTATTACTGGAGGAGAGCGATGCGCGTCTTGATTACGGGCGGTGCCGGGTTCATCGGGTCGCATATTGTCGACCTGCTACTTGCCGGCGGACATGAAGTGCTTGTCGTTGACAATCTCTCGACCGGTAAGGCGGAGAATGTTAACCCAACAGCCAAGCTCGTACATGTCGACATCGGCGATCCATCGCTGATCGAGGTCGCGAAGGAATTCGGTCCGGATGCAATCAGCCATGTCGCTGCTCAGGCTTCGGTCGCGGTTTCGATGTCCGATCCGATAAAGGATGCGAACACAAATATCGTCGGTGGTCTGAACGTCTATCGTGCCGCCGTCGAGACGAGGTGCCGTCAGTTCGTCTACATCACAACCGGCGGCGCGTTGTATGGTCCTCCCGAGTATCTCCCCTGTGATGAGCAACATCCGATTCGACCGATGAGCGCCTACGGGCTCAGTAAGTGGACTCTTGAACAGTACTTGAAGATCCTCTTGCCGGCTGAGATCCCACTCAAGGTGCTGCGGCTGGCCAACATCTATGGGCCGCGCCAGGATCCGTACGGAGAAGCGGGAGTGATATCGATATTCGCGGCAAAGATGATCCAGGATGAGCCGGTCCTCATCTTCGGCGATGGCGAGCAAACTCGGGACTTCGTCTACGTTGGCGACGTGGCTCGCGCCCACGATCTGGCGTTACAGGCGTCTGAGCCATTAACCGTCAACATCAGCAGCGCTGAGCCACTGTCGGTCAACGCCTTATTCGAGATGATGGCCGAAGAGACTGGCTACCGGCACGAGGCAGTACATCAAGATGAGCGGAAGGGAGACATCAAGCACAGCGTGCTGGCGAACGATCAGGCCCGACAGATCCTCCGCTGGACGCCAGAGATGCCGATGGTGAACGGCCTTCGTGAAACACTTGATTGGGTGCGTGAAAGTTCAACCTAGAGTCGCGGGCGGGAACAAGACGTGCGTGTGGATATACCCTGCTCCCGCCAAGCTTCTAGGTTCGTCGTTCGCTATCGGCCCGCTCGATTGAGCAGCACTGACAGCAGCGTTCGAACTGCGTGACCAGTTGCGCCTTTCGGAGCGAGATCGGTCTCCTGGTCGCTCCAGGCTGGACCAGCGATATCGAGGTGCGCCCACGGAGTTCCCTCGGTGAACTCACGTAAGAAGAGTGCGGCAAAGATTGCTCCGCCCCAGCGTCCGCCACTGTTTTTCAGATCAGCGTAATCGCCCTTGAGTTGGTCGTGATATTCCTCCCAGAGGGGCATACGCCACATCATTTCGCCGTTCGTGTTAGCAGCGGACAGGATATCCTGCGCGAGATTGTCGTCCGTGCTGAAGACGCTGGTTCCCTGTTTTCCGAGCGCGACGATCGAAGACCCGGTGAGCGTCGCGAGGTCGATCATGGAGTCGACACCGAGTCGTGATGCGTACGTCAGCGCGTCAGCCAGCACGAGTCGTCCTTCGGCGTCAGTGCTGATGATCTCGACCGTTTTACCGTTCATCGTGTGGAGGATGTCGCCAGGTCGATAGGCTGTGCCACTCGGCATGTTCTCGGCTGCCGTGATAATCCCATGCACGGTATAGGGCAGGTTCAGCGAGGGCACAACGCTCATCGCACCGAGAACAGCAGCACCGCCGCACATATCGAACTTCATCGCTTCAATTCCGCCGGTCGGTTTCAGGTTCATGCCGCCAGTGTCGAATGTGATCCCTTTGCCGACGAACGCGATCGATCCCTTAGATTCGCCGGACGGCTTCCACGTGAGATGAATCATGCGCGGATCCCGCTCGCTCCCCTTACCGACGGCGACTATGGCACCGGCTCCCATCTTTTCGAGGGCGGGAACATCGTAAACAACGCAACTCATGTCGTTTTCGAGCGCGACCTGCTGCGCTTGAACAGCGAACTCGTCCGGATACAGGACGTCGGCTGGCTGGTTGCCGAGATCGCGTGCCCGGCACACTCCTTTGGCGATCGCGTCGCCGAGTTCAACCCCTGCGCGCGCTTCTTCACGGTTGTCGACGAAGGTGAAACTCTCAACATCCGCCGAGGGAAGGTCAATCGTTCGGTACGAAAGGAAGCGGTAGAGCGATAGTCGAACGCCCTCGGCTGCCGCGCGAAATGCGTTTGAAACCGAGATTCCGTCAGTGGGTGGTTCGGCACTGATGATGGTTCGAGCGCCGGCTGATCGAGCCGCGCGCGCCGCGAGACCCCAAGCACGAGTAATCTCATGAGCCTTCTGCGTGCTCGTTTCGCCGACCCCGGTGACGACGATACGACGCCCTGCGAGACGGCCAAGAGTTGGAATAACCTGGGTCGATCCAACCTTGCCATTGAACGCGCTGTCGTCGAGTGCTGCTTTGAGCGCGCCGTCGAGTCGAGTGTCGAGCACTGCTGCATCACCCGTTAGTTGGCGTCCGGGTGCAATGCCGAGCACGATTGCATCAGCTTGCTGCTCGGCGACGTTCCCTGCCTCTATCTGGATCTTCATCAACTGTCCTCTCACGTTTCGAATTACTGTCGCACAGCCATTATCTACGGTTGTATCGGCCCGTCGAGCGAAAACGCCTTTTCTCCGGCGCGAACTGGCACGTCGAGTATATTTTCGTTCGGGGGGATCGGACAGGTCCAATCCTCGTTATAGGCACAGTACGGATTGTAGGCGTAGTTGAAGTCGACGATCACGTTGCCATCGGGAGTCTCCTGCGGGTCGAGATAGCGGCCTCCTCCGTATGTCGTATTTCCGCTCGTTGCGTCGCGGAACGGCAGAAAGTAGCGGCCACGTCCACTTTCTCGATACAGGGTCAGGCTAACTGATACCCCATCGATCTCGATGTCAATCTTTCCTGCAGGGATGAACTCTTGCTGGGTCCCGGTGGTTGTGTCGAGCATGACCGGATCATGGGATACGGAATCTCGATCCATCGACAGCTTGAGCGAGAGTGCCGTGTTCTCAGGAAAGTAATCGAGGTGGCTAAACTTGCGCTTCTGGTCCGATGTGAGCGGGGAGTTTGAATCAGTCTTGAAGAATTCGTCTTTGTTACGGCGAAATCGGTCCAGCCGGTTTTCCATTTCGCATCTCTCCTTCATTCAGCGATAACTTGTTTTCCCTGCCGTTAGATCAAACGGGGTCAAGAATCACTTGGTTCCATTGCCCTCCACCAGTCGCTTGCGCAACTTGAACGCCAGGACGAACGAGCCACCTGGGTTCTTCTACGATCGGAGTTGCCGATGCCGCTCATCCGTGCGAGCATTGGCACCGATCTCCATACCTCACGCTTTGCTTGAATCACTCGAATCTCGAAGGGAAGTAGAACATGGTCGGGATTGCGGATGTCGTTGCTGCCCAGGCGCTCGTGTCTGATGAAGTGCGGCGTACTCCGGTCTTTTCGTCGACACGACTGGGAGATCGTGCGGGCGTCAAGCTGTATCTCAAGGCTGAGTCGCTCCAAAAGACTGGTTCATTCAAGGTACGCGGAGCGCTGAATCGGTTGCGCAACATGTCCCCGGATGAGTTGGCACGTGGAGTCGTGACCGTGTCGGCCGGAAATCACGCCCAGGGCCTGGCCTGGGCAGCGCAGCGTGTCGGAACCCACTGCACCGTCGTCATGACTTCCAAGGCAAGCCAATCGAAAATTATCGCGACACGCGGCTATGGCGCCGAGGTCGTTCTGGTCGATGGTCCGATTCATGAGGCGTTCGCGACCGCGTCCAGACTCGAGCGTGAACAAAATCTGATCAACGTTCACGGATTCGATGACCCGTGGATCATCGCCGGACAGGGGACGGTAGGACTTGAGATTCTCGAACAGGTGCCGGACGTCGACGTGATTGTATGCCCGATCGGCGGTGGCGGACTGATTTCCGGAGTTGCCATCGCCGCAAAATCGAGTGGCCGCGACGTGCGGGTCTACGGTGTAGAGCCGGAAGGCGCCTCGGCCATGCGCCAGTCATGGGATCGCGGTGAGGCAGTTCAGCTCGAGTCGGTCAATACCATTGCCGACGGTCTGGCGCCGCCGATGGCCGGACAGATTACCTATCCGCTCACCCGCAAATATGTCGATGACATCTTCGTTCTGACCGATGACGAGATCGCCGACGGTTTGAAAGCAATCATGACGAGCGCCAAGCTGTACATTGAGCCGTCCGGCGCGGCTGCCACTGCAGCGTTGCTCGCTGGGAAGATCCCAGTCAATCGAGGCGAGACGGTCGTCTCTATTCTCAGCGGTGGGAATTTCGATCTCGACAAACTTAAGGCGATCCTCTAATGCATCGCCTCAGCGGGCCGAGCCACGTTGACGGAGCATGCGCTTCTACTTGACAATCGGCCTGTTTGGAGATTAGAGTATCTGAGCGCGCGGGAGAAGTGGCTTCTCGCGGTATTGGGTTTGACGCTAGAAAGTTGGGTGTCCAGTGAGGAAACTTGTTCTCGTTGCCTGGATGCCTGCGTCGATCTGAGAGCATCACGGTAGATTATCAATCCCTTCTAATCGCCGACGTCTGAGACGGTTCACGTCTTTGAGCGCGGCGGTAAAGAACACTCCGTAAAGCTCAACTAAATGATCGGCCGCAGGTACTTCTTCGTATCGCGGCCTTTTGCTGCCCGGAAATTCGGTGCGATCTGCGTCGCGTTACGTTTGGCCATGCGCGTATTTCGCGACAAGGTCCAATCCCACCGCCGGGAGTCCGGCGTCGCCGTTTGTAAATTGTTTCGAACGAGAAAGCAGGATGTTTATGAGTGCCACCCAGCGCCACATCAATGGATTTTTGATATTGATCGTGAAACAGGGAGAATCCATTGGACGAGTCAGGCGCTGGTTCGCTCTTCGGCGAAGACGAGGAGTCGGACTTTTCACTACGAAAATCGAACCGTGAACGTGCAAGATCCACGAATCGAAAGAGGCCGAAGCAGAGGAATCCTGATCAAGAACGACGGAAAAGAGGTCGAAAGCCAAATGGGAGGGAGACCTTCCGATGTCGCCATTGTCGCACCATGGTTGGGCCGACCCTATCGGGCGGCAAGCACCGAAATCACTGCCCGCTCTGCCTTCACTCGCTCCACGTCGACGGCAAAGTTCCCGGCGACCGTTTGTGTGACTGCCATTCGCTGATGGCGCCCGTCGGGCTATACGCTCGTACTTCCGGAGAGCAAGTGATCGTGCATCAGTGCCTGGGTTGCGGCTTTGAACGCTTCAATCGGGTCGCCGCTGATGACAATCCGCTGGCAGTGATGCGGTTGGCGTTGGTCGATCCGCCAGGTGTCGAGTATCGGCAGATCGACAACCGAACAACTGGCGTCTCTGTAAGATGTCACGTAACTCAAGAGCCCGGACGATGTCGTCCGGGCTCCTGTCTTTGATCTCGATCTACACGAATACGACTATCTTAGTAATGTACCCAGACAGTCGTTCCATACGGTGCCCAGGCGTAGACCCAGGCAGCGCCATCAATCGTCATATTGACACACCCGTGGCTCATCGGGGTGCCGAAGTTGTGGTGCCAGTAGGTCCCATGCAGCGCGTATCCACCTTCGATGAAGTACATGACCCACGGAACCTTCGGCAGGTTGTAGTAGTCCGACGTCCCTGCCAAACCACCGGTCATGTCGTCGTATTGGAGCTTGTAGAAGATGTGGAACGTTCCGGTTGGGGTTGGGTGAGCCGCAACGCCCGACGAGATGTACTCACCGAAAACCTTCGTGTTGAATTCCCATGCGCGCAGGTACTGGTGGGTGAGATCGACCTCGATCCATTTCGCTTCGCCGGACGGTGCGCCCGGTGGTGGACTGGTGACTTCGCTGGGTGACGCGTTCGGATCGAACCAGAGTCCAGCGGTGTACTCGGGCACAGCGCTATCTTGCGGGATCGGCGACGTATCGACCCCTGCGGACTGCGCCGCCTGAGCTCCGAGCCGGCCAAGCAAAACCTGCGCTGAACTACTCTGGTTTTCCGGATGCCACTCAAATCGCGCACGTTCAAAATACTGGACCGTGTAGTCCTGACCAGTATCCGCGTTCTTCTCGGTGAATTCCTCACTTATTGGGAACCCAAATATCGCAAGTCCACCGTTATTTGCCCAGTAGGTACGGAATCCGTTACAGAGACGGTGCCCGGTTTCAGAATAGAAGTCGCAACTGGTGTCCGAGACCGCGGTGACCTTATTGAAAGCCTGACTGGTTCTGAACTGTGTTAGATCCGCTCCAAGGCGTCGCAGCTCGACCCGAGATCCCTCTGGCTGGTCCGCGTGCCATTCGAATACCGCCCGTTCGAAGTATTGGACGGTAAACCCAGTCTTCTGATCCGTTATCTCGTCGGTGATCGGATAACCGAAAATGTGAGTTCCACCGTGAGCTCGCCAGTAATTGAGAAAACCGTAACTGAGATAATGGCCGGTCTGTGAAAAGTAAACGCGGGTCGGGCCAACTCCCGCGGCGGCCGAATTGGAAGCAGGAAGGATTGCCATCCAGGATAGGGCCAGGAGCAACGCGAAGAAGAGTCCGAACAGACGACGTGGACCGTCAAGCTGGATCTTAGGGGCCCTGGATGGCGTTTGGCGCGACAAGAGAGTGGTCAGGCGCTCTAGACTGAGACTGCTCATCGACGTTCGCACCTTCCTTCGGTCATTTGAATACATCGTTCATTACAACGTCTGATTGCCAGAATCGTTACCAAGTCGATGCACACTTGTCGGTGTGGTTTTTGTTGGGATTGAATCATGTGCCGAACGACTCCCTGGAATTGTCAATGCAAGACGTTGGCCTCGGGTTTTCTGGCGGCCAGGGGACAGTCCAAGCATTCGGACAAAAAAGGAGAGCCGGTGACGAAGCACCGACTCTCTGGTTTCTTGGGCCATCACCGGGATGACAGCTAATTAGGCTGTGACCTTCCCGGCGACGCCCAACGTACCGTGACTACTCATGTTTGGGCATCACCTCCTTCACCCTGCTCGGTATAAATACCCGCAAATGAATTGCTAGAAGGCTATCATGGTAATCCAGGAGTGTCAATGCAAGCGGAGCGCCCCCAGATGCGCTCTTCGAATCGCCGTTATTGATCACCAAGTTGCTATGGGATGATGATGATCTGCCCGGCCTGAAGAGATGTCGCGTCCGTTATCGAGTTTGCCGTCATCAAGGCCTGCACCGAGACGTTGAATCGCACCGCGATACCGTAAAGAGTGTCACCTTGTTGCACGGTGTACTTGCCGTTCTGTCCGTTCGTCGCCTGGTCGGTTGTCGGGGTCAGCCCGGTCGCCTCAGTCGACACTGCGCCGGACCCTGAGCCGTTCGGATTTCCCGGAGTTGGGGTCACAATCGTGATCATGGGAACAGTTGTCTGCGTGTTTTGGACCGTCGGAGAGGCATCGGCCGTGATTTTTGATGACCCGCACGCCGAAACGCTCGTCAGGACAACTATCAGCAGCAGCGTGGTGGCCCCGATTCTGAATCGGCTCAAAGGCGACGCTCCTTTTGCAGAGAATCGCAAGAGATTCATCGCTTCGGACAGACTCGTGCCACGATCATGCAGTCGACATAATATCAGGCATCTAGGGTGTTGTCGGTGAATCAATCGTGTTTCATCCTTTCGACATCATCGTAGTGCGAATTGGGGAGAACGCTCGACGCACTGATTAATCCCCACCGTCACTTGGAGAGGTGAGCGTTCAGGCGCCGTTTACGATCGCGAAGATCAGGGATAGCAGGACGCACAGGCCGAGGCAAACGAGAAAGACGACGAGAATCCAGAATACGACGGTGGCGCCACTGCGCCGTATGGTCTCTGTTTCAGCTTCATTTCGGCTCTGTGTCGTCGGAGTAGCGGAAGAGTCGGTCTGGTCCTCCTGGTTCATAGGTTTAACGGTGCTCCAGGTTCCTGGTCACGCGCCAGACGTGAACGATGCGCTGGATCGCGGTGAAGTTCGTCAGAATGGCCAAGATCCAGACTGCCCATAGTGGTTGGTGCACGACGAGAAAGAGGGCCAAGAGAATAACACGTTCAGGCCGGGCGAAGAGGCCAACTTCAGCTTGTACTCCGGCTGCCTCGGCTCGAGCCCGCGTGTAGCTCACCATCAACGATCCGATGGCCGTCGCATACACCAGGGGAATCGCGGCGCTCCCTGCGTGAAAACGCTGGAAGTAAAAGAGAAGGCCGAAGTAGATCACCGCCTCGGAATATCGGTCGAGCGTCGAATCAAGAAAGCCACCAAAGCGAGTAATCTGATTCGAGGCCCGGGCGACGGCTCCGTCAACCATATCGAACAGCCCGGCACCTACGAGCAGAATGCCACTGACAAGTAAGCTACCACTCGCGATTACCACTGCAACGATCACATTGAGGATCAGGCCCGCGATCGTGAACCAGTTTGGCGAGAGATTCGACTGTGCGAGAAACGAGCCGATCCTGAGAAGGTGGCGGCGCACCCAACTCCCCACGAGGGTGCTGATCATGCAGGTTCTCTCATTCTGCTATCGCCGCGACGTGAAGTAGTTTGGGATCGATGGCATCAACCGTTGCCTGCCGACACGCGAGCGCGTCCTTTCATACGTGTCAAGTACACGTCGAGCGACTACTGGCCACGAATGCTCCTCGGCCCGTTTTCGCCCGGCTTGACCAAACTGCTCGCGCAACTTTTCGTCCGCCAGCATGTGAACCAGGGCTATGGCGAGCGCCTCAGGATTCTTACGCTGGACGAGCAGACCATCGACACCGTGACGTACGACCGCTGCGTAGCCACGAATGTTGGTCGCGACGACCGGTTTACCAGAGGCCATTGCCTCCAGTAACACGATGCCAAAGCTCTCCCGTCCGGTCGAAGGCGCACAGAATACATCGCAGGTCGCGTAGTAGTTGGCTAGCCCCTGTGTCGATACGGGTCCAACGAAGACAACGTTTTCGAGCTCGTTTCGTTCAATCTCACGTTCGAAACGCCTCGGAGTGCCCGATCCCACAACCAGTAGCCGTGCCAACGGGAATTCCTGTCGAACCATTGCGAACGCGCGAAGTAGAAATTTCAGCCCTTTGCGCGACTCGTTGTATCTCCCTACGAATAGGATGTTGGGATGACCGTCACGATACCTCTCGATGGGTTCGACGTGCGGGCCAAACCAGTCGATGTCGATGCCGTTTGGAATGACCTCATAATGCCCAGGAAAATACTGGTTGACGAAATCGAGTGCCGCTGGCGATACGGCAATGCGCGCGTCGAGCTTCCCACAAAAATGGGACAGAATCGGTTTGGCGTAAAGGTATCCGAGATTTGATGACCGCGCCGCGTGAAACGTTCCGATGTTGACGGATTTGGAGTGAAGCAGCACGATCAACGGGAGAATCGGCGCGAGTGGCTCGTGGAGATGGATAACGTCGAACTCTTCCCGGTGCAAGAAATCCTTCACCTTTCCCGACAGGAACGGTGACAGCGTGATGCGGGCGGTGGATCCGTTGGTGGGGACAGGCACTGTGACGCCAAGACGATAGTTGTGGCCGTCGTCCCCTTCGTCCTCGTCGTCGGGCCTCGGTGACAGCACACGAGTTTGGTGTCCGAGGACCTGAAATTGCCGATCGAGGTGCATGACATGCTCGTTTACGCCGCCAAAGTGGCTGGCATCGTAAGGTGATACCAGAAGGATCTTCACCGGAGCCTCCCGCGAATAGCTCCCGTATCGCAAGAGCGCCTCGCGAATTCCGACCGGCGACACGATGCCCGACCGAGGGAGCGAGCCGTATTTGCTCGCTCGTGAGGGACGGTCGCCTTATTGGGCAATATGAGGGCCTCCGTCCGGGGTCCGACCAGAATGTCGTAGGATGAAGCGTATCAACGGCGCGCATTATAGCCTTGAGGGCCTGATTGTGTCCATCGCTGGCACTGGCCGCCAGCCGGTTTTCCGGCCCAGTTCGCGCCGTGGTTGTCCAGGAATAGGGGGAATTGTGTGAATCTACCGGCCGCATTCTACACGGCTGGATTGTGGATGATCGCGTCCGCGATCTGGCAACTCTCGTACCGGAATCGAAAATCCGATCCGAAAAGTAGCGTTCTCCTACAAGTGGGAGTAGACATCGTTCCCGGCACGATTCTCGCCATTATCGTCGCGAGTCTGGTCTGACTGCTTGAAATTAGCGTGCTGACGTCGGGTCCAGGGTTCCTGTCTGATCCTCGCTCGATGACTCTTCGGCCGATTTGTCTTTCGGGCGCGCAAACTCATCGGGGATTATGGCCACGTCCGGACCGAAACTCACGACAGAATTCGACGGAACCAGGATGTTCGCTCCAAACGACGCAATCAACCCATGACGGGAAACCTCAATGTCTGTGAATTTGCCGTCGGACGTGTCGATTCTAACCGTGGACAGATTTCCGACCAGATCACCACTCTGTGAGACAACTCGCAATGAGGTCATTGCGCTTAGGTTCAAGAACGACTGGTATCGAGCGTCGCTGCGGTCAGCCTTGAGTTGATCGCGAGATGCGATCATGACTGCATCACCCCCGATGTTCTCGACGTCCGACATGTCGAGAATTCTGGACGTGCCGCTGAATACTCCGCCACTCGAGACGACGAGGCCTCGTACGCGGCGTTCGTCCAAGTCGAACAGGATGTCACTCACTTCGCCGAGTCGTTCCCCGTCCGTTATCGACACCACGGCGATGCCCTTGATAGTCTTGATTTCCATAAGTTACCTCTTCTCGAATCGCGTGCGTTGGACCCTGGTGAGGTCCGCTGCGCGCTCAGGTGTGTTTACGTCATTACAAGCAGGATGTGTGCCGGAATCGGGAACTAAATACGGTTCTGAGGATCTCAGAACATGCGCGTGAGTTTCCCGACGCTATCCTTCCCGCGGACAATCGCGTGCAGCGCTATCAAATATCAGAGCGTGCCTCCGTAACTGCCACCATCAACTAAAATCGTCTGACCGGTTACATAGCTGGCGGCTGGGGAAGACAGGAAAACCACGACGTTGGCGAACTCTTCAGGCTCGCCGAGTCGCCCAAGCGGGATGCCCTCGGCGCTGTAGCCCAGTGCCTCGTCAAGCGGGATGTTGTCTCGCTCCGCACGTGATCTGGCAAGATCGATGATGCGATCGGTGCGCGTCGGTCCAGGGCCAACGTTGTTGACACGTATATTGTATTTTCCAAGCTCGTTCGCCATCGACTTCACCAGACCCAGAACTCCGGTCCGAGCGGTGTTTGACAGAATCAGGTCTTGCAGCGGCTCTTTGACGGAGATCGAAGTAATCGTCACGATGCTGCCGCCATTTTCACGCATGTGAGGCACCGCCGCCCGGCACAGCCGGATGGTGCTCAGCAGGTTTAGCTCAATCGCATTGACGAACGCCTCATCGTCGACCGTCTCAAAGGATCCGGCCGGTGGTCCACCCGCATTTGTCACCAGAATATCAAGTTTGCCGAAGCGACTCACAGTCGCTTCGATGGCGGCATCGATCTCGTCGCGATTTCGCACGTCGGTCACGAGCGGCAGGACATCCGCGCTGGTCGAGGCATGAATCGCTTCTGCGGCTGCTTCGATTCGATCCTTATCGCGTGAAAACATGGCGACGTTGGCGCCTTCGCGCGCCAATCCCGTGGCGACCGCTCTACCGAGACCTTTACTGGCCGCAGCCACCAGCGCGACCTTGCCGTTGAGGAGTAAATTCATCTTCGGTCATCTCCTGTTTGGATCACTCGACCGGTCGCCGCAGTGCAGCTCTGGCCGGGAACTTGCTGACGTGAGAACGCTGCCAGAGGGGCAGTTTTCGGGCATTGTAGCATGCGGTCGGTCGTATCACGGGTGCGGAGTTGCGTTGCAGCACGCATGGTATGATCGACACCGCGTTGGTGTCTAACGGACGGGGCTCGTAGTGCCCTGTCGGCCGGCTCAATGAATGAGGATCGGTGAGTCGCAGTAACAATCGCCGTTCCGGCGCAAGTCGAGCACGCTCACGACGTTCAAACGGGCGTCGCTCGCGTTCCATTCCCCCGAAGATCCTCCGCAACAAAAGATCTCGTGGATCTGGCCGTTTTGGCCTCTTCACGCGCGTTTTGGCAATCGGTGCTTTTGGCCTGGTCGCCGTGGTGATTCTTGGTCTTGGCGTGGCAGCGGCGGCGGGCATTGGCGGCTGGTCCTACATCTCTCAGGGCATGCCGGACGTCAACAATCCCGGAACCGGTCTCCAATTCGAGACGACAAAGATTTACGATCGAAACTGGAAGCTCCTGACGGAGGTTTCAGACCCGCAGACTGGCTTTCGCACCGCGGTCGGCTATCAAGAGATTCTGGATCACATTACCCATCAGCAGACCGACCCGAATCAGCCACATCGGGCTTGGATCTTTGATGCGACTGTCGCCGCTGAAGACTCCTCATTTTGGACCAACCAGGGAGTTGATCCAACCGCGATACTTCGAGGTGTACTGATCAATTTCTCCGGGTCCGGGTCATCCGGAGCTTCAACGATCACTCAGCAGTTAGTGCGAGCCCTGTATCCCGATCAGATTGGTTACCAGCGTAGTTACGTGCGAAAGATCCGCGAAGCAATCACCGCCTATCGGTTTACTCAGCATTACTCCAAAGAACAGATCCTCGAGATGTACCTGAACCATGTCTACTACGGTAATCGCTCGTATGGAATCGATGCCGCCTCTCAGACCTACTTCAACAAGCATCCCTGGAATTTGACGCTGGGCGAGGCTTCAATGCTCGCTGGTTTGCCCCAAGCCCCCAGTTTGTATGATCCGACGCAGAACTACGAACTCGCTCGGGCGCGTCAGCAGTATGTGCTCGACCAAATGGTCAAGCAGGGGATGATTACGAAGCAGCAGGCGGACGACGCGTATGCCGAGCCGCTGAACCCACAGTCGCGTGTCGCGGCCGCCGATGTTGCCCCGCACTTCGTTAACTACGTGAAGTATTTCCTCGAACAGAAATTTGGAGCTGATGTTCTCTATCGTGGCGGATTGACGGTTCGGACGACGATCGATCTCACCATGCAGAATGAAGCGCAAAAGATCGTCACCGATCACGTTAAGCAGCTTGCCCCATACAACGCTGATAACGGCGCCCTGGTTGCAATACTGCCCTCCACTGGTGAGATCGTTGCAATGGTTGGAAGTGCCGACTACAACAACGACCTGATCGATGGCCAGGTTAACGTCGCCGTTCGCGAGCGACAACCAGGTAGCTCAATTAAGCCGTTTACCTATCTCGCTGCGTTCGAGAAAGGCTGGAACCCTGGGACCGTTGTGCTCGATTACGCGAAACAGTGGCCAACTCCAGGAGCTCCGGAACCGTTTTACGCGCCACACAACTACACATTCCAAAATTATGGGGCGGTAACCGTCCGCCAAGCGCTGGCGAACTCACTCAATATTCCCGCCGTTCAAGCACTCGACTACGTCGGTGTGTCGAACATGATCGACGTGGCTCATAAAATCGGTATTCAGACGGGTCTCTGGCGCGGACCGAGTTTCTATGGGCTTGCAATCACGCTTGGCGGTGGCGAAGTAACCCCGCTCGAACACACCAACGCGTTTGCGACGATCGCAAACAACGGCCGTTTCGTTCCCTATACACCCATCATGGAAGTCATGGATCGAAATGGGAAGCAAATCTATAGTCTTGATCGTGAACACGCGCTTCAGGATGCGCAGCAAGTTGTCAAAGCCGAGCACGCGTACCAGATCACCAGCATCCTGACCGATAATCAGGCGCGTTCGATGGTTTTCGGCACGCACACACCATTGGTTCTCCCGGAGCTCAATGACCGTCCGGTGGCTGCGAAGACCGGCACGACTGATGACAACCGCGATACCTGGACCATGGGATATACGACAGATCTCGCGGTCGGCGTGTGGGTTGGAAACACGGATAACAGTCCTACTCGCGGTCTGGATGGCGTGCAATCTGCGGCACCGATCTGGCACGACTTCATGGTCAAAGCGCACCAGGACCCTGAGCTCGCAAAGACGTTGCTCGGTCCTGATGGGA
>CAWAVM010000016.1:0-82533 GCA_963785465.1 uncultured Chloroflexia bacterium
CCCCCTTCCAGTGTCAGTGCACGTTCACTAAGATACACATCTTCGGCTGCCTGCTCGTCTGCAGTCAAGTTCAACTGAAGAGCGGATTTGATCGCGTTTGTGAGGAGCGTTTGGTTCGCAGACGACGCTGAGATCTGCCCTCCAACGGTCACGCGACCTTCCCATTGCTTGGTATTACTGCGGCGCCAATCGAGCAGCTCTAGTTGGACCAGGTGCTGTTTCCAATTACGTGGCCGTTCAGATACGAGACATCCCCCAGCGCGACCGAGGGCGGCGAGTGCGATGGAGTGTACATGAACGTAGTCCTTCCGTATGACAGCCGCGGACATAGCCCCTTGCTTCACCTGTCCCCACTCTGGTAAGTGTGTGGCAATAGCGCTCCAGAATTCAATTGCCAGCAATCGCTGATCGTCATAAGAAAGACTACTACTACCTTCTGGTAATTCCACGGTGGCTCGATGAATGCCGCTCAAGGTAAATAGCTTTGTTGAGCGATTAGATATCGTGGTCTTCGCCAGTTCAGTCATCCCATCAAAGACATTGACCTCGCTGACAATGTGTCGTGCCATCGCTGCCAAAGGATCTCGATGGTCAAACAGCACGCTAAGGGATTTTGTCGGCCGGATTGCATATCGGTTTAGGTCGGCGAACATTTGCTGGGATCGAGCAAGTCCTAGATCCATGAGAAGACAATTGCGATTGTCTCGTCGCCAATATCCGGACGCTCCTTCAGAGCTGCCTCGATAGCATCCCGGCGGTGTTGGCCATCATTAATGATTAATCGCGCCGACATCGGAACTCTCAACCAACCGACATTGTAATCTCCACCTCCTCGGACACAGCAACGAACTCAACCTCGGCGTCGATTGATGCGGTAAGAGCAGAAAACACATACTCCGTTGGATTCTCAAGAATGTAGGTGGCGATCGTCGGAACTCGAGATTTGTTTAGCACCCGTTGAGCCCGTAGCTCGGGATCCAGTTCTTCCTCATCGAAGGTAAATAATCGCGGCACTAGTCAAGGACACATCGAAACATAGTACTGCCGACCAGCCTGAATGCCTCTCAGCGCAGGAAAAGTGTAGGTGAACGAACTGTCAACCATAATTTCCTCTGGAAGTGTGACTACAAACCGTTGGAAGTATCATAACGCATGAAGGAAGTCTGTAAAAGAGCTTTCGAAAGAGTTTTTCGATTCCGTGGATCCGGCTCCCAAAAGTGCCTGCCCAACTCCGCTGACATGAAACGGCAGGGCTTTGGCAGTCTCGTTAGAAGCTCGCCGCCCTATATCTCTGCGATGCACTCTCAAGTCACCGGCATTCCACAGTCAACCGCGTACACTCAGCCAACTGACTGGCAATCCGATGCCTTCAGGAGGTTCAATTCTTGCTGACTCACTTCGACCTCGCTACCGTAAACTGAAATGTGATCACCTGGAGCCTGCAATGAACCGTTCGATCGACCGTAAGCGCACCGCGATTGGACGCAACTCTTTGTCGCGACCCATGTCTCTGCTGATGAAAGAGAATATCCTCTCCGAACGGTTTTCGATCTTTGACTGGGGTTACGGGCAAGGTGGCGATATATGAGTTGGGATCACTAGGACATGTCGCGTCAGGCTGTAATCCTGCATATCGACCAGATGACGATCGACGCTTTGCAGATATCATCAAATCCTGACTATATAGAAATCGTCATAGAATCTGGACGAGAAGGAGATGAGGACCTGATTAGTGCATGGAGTCCGACGCACCACAACGGCGAGGGCTGCGACTCGAAGGACATCGACTCCGTTGCACCAAATCGATAAACACCTAACTACCCAGCACCTTGTCCAGCCGGTCAGCCGCCTCCCGCTGCATGTCCATCGTGACGTGCGAGTAGCGATTCAGCGTCATACTGATATCAGAGTGACCCAGCCGTTCCTGAACGATCTTCGGGTGCTCTCCGTTGGCCAGCATCAACGTCGCTGCAGTGTGCCGCAAATCATGAAAGCGAATTCTTGGAAGTCCGAGCTGCTTTGAGATCACCTGAAACCGTCGTGACACAACATTTGGGTGCAGGAATATACCGTTGCCCCGTTCAAAGACCAAATCGTTATCTTGCCATGCGCCGAAAAGCTGCAACCGATGCTCGAGCTGGTCTGTCCGGTGAACACGAAGTGCCATCACTGCAGATGGAGGCAGCGCGATCGATCTTATCCCTGCCTTAGACTTGGGTTCCCCGAACTCGATCCCATCCGCGCCTCGAGTCAAGGTACGACGAACGGATAGCGTTCCGCGTCCCAAATCCACGTCCGCCCATTTCAGTGCCAGAATCTCGCCCCGGCGCATCCCCGTCAACACCACCAGCCGCCACAGAGCCGCGAGCTTATCGTTGGTCGTCGCCGAAAGGAACTCGCGGGCTTGTTCCGCCGTCCAGGTCTTCATCTCTGGCGGATTCTCACGCGGAGCATCGACCGCATCGCACACATTGCGTGGAACCAGTTGCCATTTGACGGCCTGCTCCAACGCCAGATGCAACACGTTGTGATAGAGCGCGACGGTTGAAGACGAAAGACCACTCTGCAATAGACTCGCGTAAAACTGTTGCATGTGTATCGGCGACAGTTTGCTGAGTGGAATCGATCCGAGCTCAGGGATGAAATGGTTGTTGACAATCCCCTTAAAGCGGATATGACTCGACGGACGAACTGAATTCCGAATCGCGTCCAACCACGACGAAAGATACTCAGCCAGGCTCACATTGCTCGGATCAATGTATGTCCCACGATCCAGCTCGTTCTGCGTCTGGGCAAGAAGTTTCTCGGCCTCGCGCTTTGTCTTTGCAGTTAGCCATCGCTGTTGCCGCTTTCCCGTAACCGGATCCTTCGGCAGTTCAACAACTACTGAATAACCATTACCCCGCTTTCGAATGTGTCCTCGCGCCATGTTTCACTCCGTATCACGAATCTGGTATGAGCCCACGAATTTCCGCTTCATCGCCAGCCGAATTTTCGATCCAACCCGACTTCCAACCCCCGTTTCCACTGATTCTAGTATACCATAATATCCTATCATATAGCACTTATCACCATAGATTTATCTGTATTTTTTGTTTTCCTGTTGATCTCTGTTTCCTTGCCGGTTGTTTGAGTTAGTCCCAAAATCGTTGATACTCCACTGCGCCATTGGTATCTTTATAAAGAGGAGTCCACGAATGTGCGTATTCGCCGACTCGCCCGGCTTGTTGCACCCGGCCTGATCGACTTTCTTCCTGCTACACACGAACGGTTTGCATTTTATGAAGTTTCTTACATCGATCATTTTGCTCGTTCTCGTTCTGACATCAGCTTGCAGCGTAAACCAGCAGCCTGCACATGACTCTCAAGTGAGCACATCCATCACCGCGTATTCATCGTCGGAGCCGACTTTGAAGACTGACCTTACGAATACGCCGCAACCAGCGACATCCTATAACTCCACTCCAGCGTCACCCGCCGCAACCGTACCGTTGTCGCCGACTCGTGCATCCGAAGCCATTCAGGCGACGCAAACACCAACCCCAACCCCTGAGCCGGCTTGGGCCAAAGCGTTGGATGCGGTTCAAGGAATCACGATCATGTATCCAAGTGACTGGGTTTTGATGCCAGCTACCAATAATCAGCGGTGGACTCAGATTCTGAGCTGGACTCCAGTAGGTCCCGGAGGAATGGACGGAGTTCCGATTGGCGGATTGTTGGTTCGAATCTCGATTACATCTGACTCCGTGCCGTCAAATGGAGAGCCGATTGAGGTTGGCGACAAGGGCTATGCCGGGGTGCTAGTTCATGGCGATAAAACTGAAACAAATCCATTCTGGAATCCGGAGCTAGTCCGACGAGTTTACTACCAAGCGCAAGATTCTCAATGGCTCATTGAAGGTTTCTTCGGCAACGAGGTGAACGACTCGAATCCCAACCTGCCGATGTTCCTTCGCATAGTTAAGAGCATCGCCCACGTCAACGCGCCAGCACCTCGCCTTACGCCAATCTCCCAGCCCACTCCGACTCCGATTCCATTGTCACCTGCCTACCTCAATCCACGCGGGGCTCTGTGCTTGACGTTTGAGCAGCATGGTCAAACGGACAGACAATCCAGTGATGAAATATGTGGCTTGAACAGGCCTCGGCATTCCAGGGAATGTACAACGTGGCCACGGCCGATGTTGGGTATTTCAACACAGACACATCCGACTACAGCAATTGGTTGACACTTAATCGCTCGACATGAACTCCACGGAGTCACCTCAGGATCAAGCAAGATCTGCACGATATCTGGCAGCACATGCTGGCTCAGACCCGGTGGCGCTGAACGACCCTCAAAGTGACATTGGTCGCCGCTTGCGATGATCGAAACTGGCAACGATCCTGTCTTCCCTGGCACTGGTCCTGACGTCTATTGGAACTTTCTGTTCGGGGCCTATATCTTTGTCGAGTACGGACCAGCTATTCAATCTGCGGTTACCAAACGGGTACCAGTCATTGACAGATCAATACCAAGCTGCGCTTCTCTCAGCTTCGCCACCACCAGATTTCGGCACGTTCCTCGCGGGCTCCGAGTTCGTCGGAGTATATTTTCCCAGCTAATCACCATAAAGGCGTCTGCAATCTACTACCTGATCGACTCAACGCTCACAATCTATGATTTATGTCTACTAGAATTCGAAAATCTGCAGTTCGTCGGTGAGAAGGGGAGGTACAACGAAACTGAAACGAAAGCGAAAAGGTATGGGGGTACGGGTCGAATTGGAAAACAAGAGAACACGCCTCCGAATCCTGAACTCGAGCAAGATCGCGGATACGGAACGAGTCGTATGTGGACGCTGCATTACAACTCACTCAGGGACCAACGTATACTGCTTCAACACACCAATCCCGTGCCTCTACACTTGATTCAGTGCACGTCCGCATTCTTGAACCAACTTCATGTCCGTTACCCGGCCACCACAATTCCGTCATCACATGTTCACAGGTCTGCCCGTGTACCGACGTGAACCTACATTTTGGGCATAGATACTGTGAGAATCGCAGGCAATTGCTCACAGACCGCAAGCGCCACGTCCAGGTCGGAATTGACGCCCGTACCACCGCGTTACCAATCCGTACCACGTCGAATTCGGCCACTTGGTAGCAGCAGCGAAACCCACTGGCCACCACGGGTACGACAAGTCAACGTCACGAATACCATCGTTGACTCCCAACATCCGCTCACATGTTCACACAACTCATCAGGCGTGCGTGGGACCCACCAAGGTTGTCAGCCCGTCGCCAATGCACGGACTGCGACTTCTTTAAGCAGCACCAACTGCTAGTCATGTAATACCAATCAATGATTCATTCGGTGTCCGCAACTGTTCCTCGGTCACGCGGCGGATCACAGATGCCCGACACCGCATGTCGGGACTGCGATTCTCGCCACGATTAAGGGCGTATCACAGTCCCTTTCAAGAATTGACGATATCGAGAGATATGTGACCGACACAAGACATCTATAGTGTCGGCCAGAGACCAAGGCCGTATCCGCAGCCCATATTCGTACCATTGGTCTGTGGAAAGGACTTGGTCACTGAAGGTTAGTCAGTCGTTGTAGACGTAGGTGTACCTTGTCTTAGTAGATTCTTTGTTTGAACTCTGTTTGCTTTAGTTCACTACAGCCAACCGAGATCACATGAACTTGAGTTCCATCTGTATTCAGTTACTGTATAAAGATCGGAACATATTAGTACGTAGTACTATATATAGCCGAGCGTGCCGTGCGCCGACCGTCGTTTTCCGCATGTAGATAAGGAATTTCCTGCTTTGTTTTGAACGCGCGGCGAACTAATCCGGACTCGCGTTCTGGCCTTTGCGCCTCTTATAAACCTACCGATCTGGCAAGTAGGGGCATGATCTGCCGAATCATGAGATCGGGCAAAGGCCGCGAGACGCAAGTTGACGACCGTCTCCGCGAGTCATTCGTAATCGAGGAGCAGCCGGTGGAGACGCGTCCTCCAGGCAAAGGAGTGCTCGGCGACCCACCGGCCCGGCGGCGGCATGAGGCCATCCAGCCCGGCCCGGACCAGCCGACACAGGTCATTGAAGACCTCGCGGCGATCACGTTGGCGTTAGGGAGCGTCTTCGATAATCAGTGTGAGATAAGGACCAAGAAGGCCGATTCGGCCTCGGTGACGTCAGTCGGATAGGGGTGGCGATGATGGTTGGAGGTACTCAACTCTCAAGTCTATCAACCTACCGCAACCAAGTGCATAACAGGCTCTAACCAGTCAGTGAGTAGACATATTTGGTTGTCTTGCCCGTCTTCTCCTTAGTGATTTCGACGAGTCCCGCCGACTTCATTTCGTTCAGTCGACTTCTGAGCGAACGCCGATTCACGTTCAGTCCAGTTTCAATTTGTTTGATGTCAGCATGGCCCGTATTGCTTGAGAAACGTAATAATCTTCTGGTCAAGATTGCGGTACTTTCCCTCCGATTGATTCGCTGATGTACCGGATTCTTGCACCTTCAACCTCATGAGATTCTCACCGGAGCTGAACGTCAGCCGAAACGGTTCTGCCGCTGCACCTTCCCGGAGACCCATAGTCACCAAAGAGTAGGCTTTTCTTGGTGACACCAATATCGATCCATCGGACGCCGCCCAGATCGCGGACGAGCCTCGAATTCTCTTGCCAGCATTGACACCGCTCGAATGACGATTCGTGTGGTGGACAAGCAATATACCAACATTATAGTCATCACGAATCTGTTTCAACGGCCGCATCACACGGGCCATTTCGCTCGCACTATTTTCATCTGCTACATGAAGCTCTGCCAACGAATCAAACACAATGAATTCAGCCTCGAACTCTTCGATTGTACGTCGAATGAGCTCCACGTCAGCCGAGTCGTCTAACAGAACGCCTTGGTTTGTCACGAACGTCAGCCGCCTACCAACCGAACTTTGCTCCATGTCGAGCCCGGCGAGCAATCCGTCAATTCGGCGTGCTAACGCCTGACCACTGCTCTCCTGCTGGACATAGATAACGTTCCGCTGTCGCGACACACGAAACGTATCCAACGCATTAGTTCCGGATGCTACAGCGATGGATAGTGTCTGCGCAAAGAGCGACTTGTATGATTTCGGCGGACCGACGAGCAGCATCAGACTGCCTTTTTCAATCAAGCCCTCGACAATCCAGCTTCGTTCCTTTCTCGCATTGTTCATCAGCGTCTCAAGTGTTGTGGCAAAGTCACCGACAGATTCCAGTTTTGCCTCTTCTAGATTCAGTATGTTACGCATCATTTGTCTCGTCCTTCCCGACTACATTTGCCTTCGTTTCCTGTTCGGCTTGAGACGTTTTCCAGCCTAGAACTTGCTTATCAACAGTCAGTCGTACCAACTGCCTCCTCCAATCTCTCAGCGATAAATCGCTCGATCATCTGTGGCGGAACCAAGCGCCTCGATCCGATCTGAATCGAGCCAAGTTCCTGTCTTCGAATAAGCGACCACACACTACGCTCGCTAACGTTGAGTAACCGTGCTGTTTGTTTCACGTCGAATAGCATCGGCGTCTGCATTTCCCTGCGTTCCATAATCCTCCTAGTTCTTAAATGACGAATGGGTGGGGTTGCCGAGTGCCTCACGGAGTGAGACGTCGGCGGCCGTAATTTCACAGCGTCCTGAAACTGTCCTGTCTTAAATCACAAAAGGCCCAATTCGGGGCCCTCAACCAAGCATTCATGTTGTCTGTCGTTGATCATAAGACAGCGGCGCCTTGCGTCAGTTTATCTTCATAGCCCTCCTTAACCTACATTCCATTGGGGATGCTCCATCACCTATTACTATTATACAAAACGCCTACCGGGGAATGCACTTATCGCGAGTGCATAGGAAAAACGTGTTCAGGGAACCAATCCTGATACGAGCCAAAAAGATCCTGGATTTACCGGTTCATCGTCAGTCTTCGAAGATGGCTCGTTCTTTGACCGCGGCACCGTTCCCATCGGTCCGAACCAGCACTTCCGAGTTTCGATTGACGACCCGCCACAGCACTTGTTGCCCAAGGGGACCACAAAGACTGCAAACATTCTGCAAACGAGCAGTGCATTGCAGCCCTCTGAATGGGAGTGCATCAAATATCTTGATGGCGTACGTACGCACTATCTTCAGTCTCGTGCGGTGGAATTCAGTGCTACCGGAGAATCCCGCTTTCCGCACCTTGAAAACCTAATCATGTCAACGAAAACTGGCACCTGCTGTCCTGTCGGTATCGCGGGAGTGCTGACTCTGTAGCATATTCCCCTCAGCGAGCCCGTCAGACCAAATGTCGACCGCTTGTCGGTGGATCATGGCGACGAGATGCTTCAGTGCCGAGCGACTGGCATGTTCACGAGAAACCGGAACGGCGATATTGAGAGTCCTCCGAGCAAGAAAAGGAGGCCACTATGCGCAAGAGTCGATTCTCGGAGGAGCACATCGTTACCATTCTGGAGGAGGAAGAGGTCGGCGAGACGATTCGCCTGATCCTTTTCAGCCATTTCGAGGTGCGTGCTAACCTGTCCAAAGAAACGGACGATTAGGAGGAGGAGGAATGCAGCTTTTCTATCACCACGTTGGCCAAACGGGTGCCACTAAAGACTTCCCTAAAACCGTTTACAACAAATTGCCCATTAGCCTGATTCAGGATAACGTCCCTGAGGAAACGCTGTCTGCTTATCAGATCTTGCCTCGTCTGAAGCGAGCGTTTCCGTCAGGTTTCTTCAATTGTTGGGGGGTTCCCACAGGGGCAAAATCGGTTATTCGTCGACTTTCAATGGGCGACGTCGTCTTGTTAATCGAGAAAGCTGGTCGCTTGGACGGAGAAATACCAGTCCTCTGTGAGGTGAAGGCGTTTTGGCCTATCGAACTTCCACAACTTTCCAGGGCACTTTGGGGGGACGTGAAATACCCTTACATCTTTTTCTTCGAAAGTGAACCAATCAGCCTAACGTGGCCGGAGCTTCGTACGCAGCTCAATTACTCAGAAAACTTTGATCCTAGAGGCAACTTCTATGCCGTGAGAATCGATCGACTCGATGGACTCGACGGTGTTGATCGGTATATACAATTCGTTCGACAAAACTACGGTTCGAATTTTTGAGCCAAGAGCGATGTCTTTGGAGTGGTATCACGAGATGACGTTTATTGGAAAGCGGGGCCCAATCTCTGGCGCTCACCGACATCGATAATACTTTGTCGTCTATTCAACAGCAATCCAAGGTTCCTCAACCTAACGTCGCTACGTCGACCGATACCCGGCACCGGCATCTGGAGTTAAACCTAAGGGATGCAGCTTTTCGGATTGCCGTGAAGAGGAAATATGGCAGCCGCAGTGTCGTGTGCGGAAGCGCAATGGTGGGCCTGGAGGGTGGCCCCGAAGTACGAAGTGCTCACGTCTATCCTCGATCATATGTCATTAGCGACAATGTGCGAAGCAAGATTGCGCTCTGTCAACTGCAACAATTGGCCCTTGATGAGGGATGGATACCCTTAACTGGTCACCATTGGGTTCTTGTGAGAAACGTTATCCCGACGAACGCTGATTACGCATCTATTCGCGAATTCGACGACCGATCGATTCAGTAGCCGGTTGATTCGTTGCTTGCTCGTCATCAGAAAGTCGTGCAAGCTCTTCCGCACTGAGCGGCGCCGTGCAACTTGGGACCTGAAAACCCCGGCAGACAATCCTGGCATCAATCATGGCTCAAAGGGGCTATCGCCTTCGCCACAAGACGAGCGCCAATTGCCGTCTGTCGACCGCTTGTCGATAACCGGATTCTCAGCAAGAATAGTCCACCAAACGGGGAGGCAACTGATGAACGCACGGCATGAGTTCCCGGGCGGGTTCCGTTGGGGCGGGGCGACGGCGGCCTACCAAATCGAAGGTGCGGTTGCCGAGGACGGGCGCGGACAGAGCATCTGGGACACCTTCACACATACGCCCGGGAACATCAGCAATAACGAGAACGGCGACATCGCCTGCGATCATTACCACCGCTGGCGCGAGGACATCGAACTCATGCGCCAACTCAACTTCAACGCCTATCGCTTTTCCGTAGACTGGTCACGGATCATCCCAGAGGGACGAGGTCGGGTCAACGAAGCCGGTCTCGACTTCTACTCGCGACTGGTCGACGGGTTGCTGGAAGCTGGGATCACCCCGTTCCTCACCCTCTATCACTTCGACATGCCACAACGGCTGCAGGATCACGGAGGCGGCTGGCTTCGACGCGGCATCGTGGATGACTTCGGCGCTTTCGTCGATGTGGTTAGCCGGAGGCTCGGTGATCGTGTACAGCACTGGGCAACCATCAACGAGCCATGGACGTTTGGGATGCTGGGATACCTGGAAGGCGAAGACGCGCCCGGATTGCGACTTGACTTACGTTCCGCGCTCGCTGTCGCCCATCACGCCCTGCTGGCGCACGGAGCAGCGGTCGATGTGTTACGGGCCAACGTTCCCGGTGCCGAAGTAGGGATCGTGCTGGACGTCAACCACGTTGCGCCGGCCAGCGATGCGGCCGCGGATGTCGCTGCCGCCGTTCGCTACGATGGAATCCAGAACCGCATGTACCTGGATGCACTGTTTCGCGGCAACTATCCCGAAGACGTCATCCGGCTGGTCGGCGACGCGGCCCCGAGGGTCGCGCCCGGCGACATGGAGCGCATCAGTGTGCCCATCGACTTCCTGGGTATCAACCTCTACCGGCGTTCGCTGATCGCGGCCGGAGACGAACTTCCGCCGATCAACTACCGCCGAGTCAATCCACCCGGCGAGTACACATCGATGGGCTGGGAAGTGTCACCAGATGCCCTGTACGACACGCTTGTCGGTATCAACCAACGCTACGCTCCGGGCGCCTTCTACGTAACCGAAAACGGCGCGGCGTTCGACGATGTCGTCTCGGCCGATGGGCGAATCCACGACGAGCGTCGGGTGGAATACTTCCGCAACCACGTCAGTCAGGTGCGGCGGGCCATCGCCGATGGGGTGCCAATGAAGGGTTATTTCGCCTGGAGTTTGCTCGACAACTTCGAATGGGCGTATGGATTTGGCAAACGCTTCGGCATCGTCCACGTCGATTTCGCGACCCAGCGCCGGACGATCAAAGACAGCGGCTACTTCCTCGCGGATGTCGCGGCTCGCAATTCCGTGATGTGAATCACCTGCGCCCGCCCCTGAAACAGCCGTACTACCCGGCATATACAGGTTCCCAAGAGTTCGAACACGTCTTGTTCATCACGACAATCGCCTACGCATGTGACTTTCCGTGTCCAACTTTGGAAAACGAGTACCACGTTGCCAGCAAGCAGCAGAAGTAGGTAACGAGCGTAGCCGCGCCGTAAACACCACCAACGAGGAACGAGTAGCCAATCATGGCGTTGAGGGCAAGATAGAAGAGCAGCAAATACGGCCACAACATTCGAGTCTGGCGAAAATCGCTATGGATGACGTAGTCCAGGATGAATTCAGCCACGAGGTAGAGCAGAAGCACCGAGGGCAATCCGGTCGTCCACCACTCTCTCGATTGGATCGCGTTCAACACGATACCCAACGCGACTGGCGCGGCGAGTGTGATGATCGCCAGGCCCGCTCGCTTCTCCAGCAGTCTTCTTCCGCCCGGTCGTGACCAGAAGAGAAGAATCAAGAGGAGATTGATGGCGTTGGCGATCAGAACGAATCCAATATCTACGACCCGTGTCACGTCCACGACGCACACCTCCTGCGGCGATGGTCGCGGAAATATCGTCAATGACACAACGAACAATCTGGACCACGCGTGACATTATCGCTACAAGGGCCGACGCCATCACCAGTGTCCAGGTTTTCAGCAGCACTCGTGCGTTGATCCTTCAGAAAGCGGCAGAGGCTATTGGGAAGAATCAACCTGATGAGCGACGAGCATCGCGTAATACCGCGCCCCTACCGGCCGCAAATGGATTCCATCGTCCCAGAAGAGCTCCGGGTGATCGACCGTCGCGGCGTGCCAGTCGAGTAGCGATGCATTCGGATATCGCGCGACTCCGGATGCCAGGACGTCATTGTTTGGCCCCTCCCATGATCGAGGGACTCTCAGATTCAAGAAGATGACCCGTCGCTCGCTACCGACGACCTGCATGATCTGGTCGAACTCACCCGCTGTCATCGGGCCGTTGTTTCCGATATCAAGCACCACCACCTGCCGCAGCCGTCCGGCATCAAGGCGGGTTTGCAATATCTGAATTGCCGCGGAAACCTGGAGACCAACTTTGGCATCGAGATCGAGGTTGGGAATGGTGTTCACCAGATCCGTGCTGGCGCCTAACATCACCGAATCGCCGACTGCTGTTACGGTCGGCGCGGACGCATACGCGGCAACCGGCGTCGAGGTAGGAGTGGGGATTGGCGTCGCCGTTGGAGTAACGGTCGCGGTCTCGGTAGGAACTGCCACGGTGGCTGAAACGGTCGGCGTTGGCGTTTCGATCGAAGCAGTTGCTGTTACGGATGCCGGCAGATCATCACTCAGCGCCGCAACGGTCGCTACCCTAACCGGAGTCGGTACAGGCGGCTGAGTGGCTCGCGTCTCGCTCGTCGGAGTGGGCATGGCGGGTGGCGTGGTCGGCTCCGACACGACAGTCGCAGTGGGACTCGCGACGATGTGGACTTCTTGCACTGCGAGATACGGCGGCGGTGTCGCTGGATGGGCGCGCGCCACCAACGCGACCAACACGATCGCCGACATCGCCACGGCACCGCTGATCCCAAGCCACCCGACCTGCATTGAGCGGGGCTGTTGTTCTCGCTCGTGGCGAAGTGCCCTCCACGCCCGGCCAACTCGTCCGGAACGAAACGGCATCTCGACGAACCGATAGGAAAGTTCCACCAACGTAAGCGTGACAACAACGCGCAGGGCCATCAACTGGAGACCGTTGAGTGGCACATCCAGTCCCGGCCTCGTCACCATATAGACTGGCCAATGCCATAGGTAAATGCCGTAGGAACGAAGCCCGATCCAACGCAATGGCGCGCAGCCAAACACACGCGAAATGAAACTCGTGCGCGGATGAACGACGACCGCAATCAGCGCGGCAGTGGCAATTGCAACGAGTAGGAAGCCCCCGTGATACAGCGCCGGATTGTATTCTCCGAGCTGCCAGAAGGCGGCACCGATGCCAGCGAGAGCGGCCAATCCCAGGCCCTCGAGCACGATACCGGCCCTATGTCCTGGTGCGAGCCACCTGCCCACGCGAGTGGCCAGCGGCACGGTCCAGTTCACGGACACTCCCGGACGCCAGACAACCGCGAGCGCTGCCCCGATCAGCAGCTCCGCGGCCCTTGTATCCGTGCCGTAATAGATACGGGAAGGATCTACGCCAGGTTGGTAAAGACCAAACACCAGCGCCGTGGAAGCGATCGCACCGATGACGATTACGAGAAGCATCTTTCGCTCCCGCAATCGGCTGACGGCCAGCAAAAAGAGTGGTGGCCAGACCACATAG
The DNA here is from genome assembly GCA_963785465.1 of uncultured Chloroflexia bacterium. Taxonomy (GTDB): domain Bacteria; phylum Chloroflexota; class Chloroflexia; order Thermomicrobiales; family Thermomicrobiaceae; genus CALAGB01. Next base: position 13,514 of record CAWAVM010000016.1, read on the forward strand.
AACTGCTCTTCGACCGCAAGGGACCAGAGATGCTTGAGTAACGACGGTCGACCCATCACCTCGAAATACGACTTGTGGTCGAAGATCAGCCACCAATTCATCACATAGAGCGCCGCCGCGGTCGCATCGGAACGCAACTGCACCACCTGCTGGGGCATCATGATGACCGCATAGGTTAGCGTCGATATCAGCAAAAGAAAGAGCGCGGGAAGCAGGCGTCGGGCGCGTCTCAGCCAGAATGATTTTAGATCGAACTCGCCCAGTTGCTTCGATATTCCGCCAGAAGGATCGACGTGATGAGATATCCACTCAGTACGAAGAAAACTTCAACGCCAAGAAAACCACCGGGCAGCCAGTCCACGCTGGCGTGGTAGACGAGGACGGCTGCAACCGCCAAGGCGCGAATGCCGTCAAGGGCTGGAATGTATGGGAGCTTGGGTGTTTGACGTCGTGAGGCGGATGCATCTGAAGTGCCGACTGCAAAGTAGCGATCCCAGAACGTCGCAGACGAAGTATTGGAGTCGATCGATTCCGCCGGTGGACGGCTCATCGCTCCTCCCTTCCTGCGTCGTCACCCGAGGCTCACATTCCTCACCGCGGTTTGACGCATCCAGACGTGCTCGGCGTCTCGCTACCGCCTGCCGAGAATGCTGGCTCTATTCTTCAACAAAACAGCGCGCTCTGCCATCGGAGCACCCTGAACTCTCCGATTGATTCGTGGCCACTTAGACGCAATCAGCACTCCACCAAGCTCGGTACGCCCGGCATCCATGAATTTACCTTGAGATTCGTGAGGCATTTTTGGGTGCAGCTCAGTCGGGATGGTCCAACCTGCTTAAGGCACACGGAAATATGTGCAAGATGCATCGCGGGCTCAGACCAGTCTTATGACGGCGACAGGAGAAGAACGCTCGAAGCCTGAGATATCTTGGATCACACTCTCGCTCTGGGCGGCTGACTATTCACCTGGCATTGCCACATGTTGCGCCGGAGCACGACTGTGTTGGCAGGCAAGCATATCTGCGTAGGTCGTCTTCCAGACAACCAGCGACGGACGCTGTCCGAAAGGCGATCGGTGGTAACGAACAGTCGCCGCGTGATCCTCACCACGACTGGCAATGGCCCGCGGGCGCGCTGGTGTGCCCGGCGGCGAATCTCCACGTCCTCCGGAGAACTTTGTTACGGATTTGTGACAGTTCACCGCGATTCTACACAGGTTCTTCATGCCCCAGGCAATAGCTTGGCTGCGGATATTCATGCTCACCGACGAGAGAATTCGAATCGAACCGCGACGGGAGTGACCTATGCGTGCCCACGCTTTCCGCTTCATCACCCTGCTCACGCTGCTTCTCGTCCCGCTCGTCTGGGTGCCGACCAGCGCGGCTGCACCACCGGCAAGTCCAGCCTTTTTGCGGACTTGGGAGCGAACCGATAAACCGGTGGCTGACCTGGTGATCAGTCGCACCTGGATGTGGGGGCCGCAAGCGAATAGTGCGCCTCTCTCCGAGCCATATGCGGAAGCTCCGAGCGGCTCCCGTATGGTTCAGTATTTCGACAAGTCCCGCATGGAGGACAACAGCTACCGGGGATCTGAACCCTGGGACGTGACCAATGGATTGTTGGTTACTGAACTGATGACCGGGAAGATGCAGGTTGGTGACAACGATTTCCAGGTGTATGCACCGGCTCAGGTCAACGTCGGTGGAGATGCTGATGATCCCACCGGCCCCACTTATGCCACGATGTCCCTCGTTTCCAACGCGCCACCGCTAGCCAGCGGAGCGATTATTACGCAGACACTGGCACGCGATGGAACGGTAGCCGACGTCCAGATGCTGGGAAACTACGGCGTCTACGCATCGTATCTCGTCTCAGTCCCCAATCTGGATCACCGCGTTGCTTCCGTCTTCTGGGACTTCATGAACAGTAGCGGCACAGTCTGGGAGAACGGCGGCCTCGGGTCGGACCAGCTCTTCCTCAACCCGTTTTACGCGACTGGCTATCCCCTCGCCGAGGCCTACTGGGCAAACATCAAGGTGGGAGGAACGTACCGGTATGTACTGATGCAGTGCTTCGAACGGCGCTGCCTCACCTATACGCCGGACAACCCGACCGGCTGGAAGGTCGAGGCGGGCAACGTCGGGCAGCACTACCTGCAGTGGCGACTCATGCCACCTGTCCTCATGCCGCCAGTCGTCGAGAACGTGTGGACCACAACCGGCTGGCATCTCGACGCCAAGAGTTCGTCAATCTGGGAGATGGTTCCTGACATGGAACTTACGGTCGACATGCCCATCAGTGGTGACATGGCGATCACGTATAGCGCGGAGACGGGAGGTAATGGCGGTCGCATGTTTGTGCGTGCGGTCGTCGACGGTCAGACAGCCAACCCGTCGGACGTGCTCTTCGCGGTGAATGATGTCGCGGTTGGAGCCCATTCTTTCACCTTCAGTCAGATCGGAGTAAGCGCAGGCAGCCATACGGTGCGCATCGAGTGGTCCATTGATGGTGGGTTCACCGGCTCGGTGAAGTTTCGCAACCTGAGTGTGGTTGCCTCGCCACCGACCGTCAACTCAGGCGCGCTTGCGGTGAAAACTCCACCGAGTGGCCCCCCGATAACCACCACGTCAACCGTCTGGTCGCCCATCTCGAGCCTAAGCATGTCTGTCACTACCCCGAACAATAGCGACCTGGCCATCACGTTGAGCGCCGAAGCTTGGGCCAGCAGCGGCGGGTGGATAGATGTCCGTGTTCTGGTCGACGGCCAGGAGGCCGATCCTTCGACCGTCTACACCATTTTCTCTGATGGCGGATTGACCGGAACGCATGCCTTCACCTGGGCCTACAACAACGTCGCGGCTGGCAGCCACATTGTCAACGTACAATGGCGCGCCGGCACCGGCACGACGGGTTCGATGGGTGATCGGACACTCTCAATCTCAGCCTCGCCGTCGGACCCAGCGAACGGGGGGATGGCGATCACAACGGCGGGCAATGCAACCTCAGTATCTACCAGCAGCCAGAACTGGGCGCCGATCCCCGATATGAGCACCTCCATCTTCACGTCGAATAACGGAGTGCTTGCGATTACGTTCAGCGCGCAAGCATGGAATTCCATTGGGACTTCCGCCGGAAAGAGCCGCACCTTCGTGCGAGCGCTCGTTGACGGGCAGGTCGTCGATCCGCCAGAAGTGTATTTTGCCGAAGGTGATCTCGTCGAAACACGATCGTTCACTTTTGGTGCTTCTAATCTGAGCGCGGGACTTCACACAGTGGAAATGCAGTGGATGATGTTGGACGCTGGCGCCACTGCGGTTCTGTGGAACCGGACGCTAGCCGTCGTCGGAAACCCGGTTCCGTAGATACTCGACGTGGACGCACCTGGCCCAGCAGTAAAGCTGGGCCAAGTGCACCAGGGCAACGTCTTTATCCCGAGTTTTACTGGCTTTCGGCGTGGCGCTCCACGTGACCGCCGAATTGGAATCGCATGGCCGAGAGCACTTTGTTCGCGAAGTCCGCGTTGTCGCGCGAACTGAAACGTTCAAACAATGCGGCGCTTAGCACGTTTGCAGGCACGCCCTCTTCCACCGCAGCCTGAATCGTCCAGCGTCCTTCGCCTGAATCCGACACGCGACCGGCGAAGTTCCCGAGATCCGGACTGTCGAGCAGCGAGATCGCCGTGAGATCAAGCAACCAGGATCCAATGACACTGCCACGACGCCATAGCTCCGTTACGTCCGCGAGATTGAACTGATATTGATAATGTTCGGGATTTCGCATTGGGGCCGTCTCGGCATCGGATGAATGAGAACGCACACCCACGTCCGCGTTGTGGAGTATGTTCAAGCCTTCGGCATAGGCAGCCATCACGCCGTATTCGATCCCGTTGTGAACCATCTTGACGAAGTGTCCCCCGCCGCTCGGTCCGCAGTGCAAATAGCCGTGCTCTGCTGTGCCACCTACGTTCTCTCGACCAGCGGTACGTTGCGCAGCGTCTATACCTGGGGCCAGCGACCGGAATATCGGGTCGAGACCTGCTACGACATCAGTCTCGCCGCCGATCATCAAGCAGTAGCCGCGATCGAGACCCCAGACTCCGCCGCTCGTTCCGACATCGACGTAGTGGATGCCTTTCGCTTTCAGGGCAGCGGCACGACGCAGGTCGTCGAGGTAGTAGGAGTTGCCGCCGTCGATGAGGATGTCGCCTGACGAGAGCAGTGGTAAGAGTTCCTCAATTTGATCGTCAACAGCGGCGGCCGGGACCATCATCCAGATGGCACGGGGCGTGTCGAGCTTTCCGACAAACTCTTCGAGCGATGAAGCCGCTGTGCCGCCATACTCCTCTGCAAACTCCACCGCTCGTGAGACGGTACGGTTAAATACCACGACATCGTGGGTGTCGCCGAGAAGGCGCCGAGCCATAAAGGCCCCCATACGACCCAATCCGATCAATCCGAGTTGCATACTGCGGTTCCTTTCGTCGTCAGTCTGTATTCCAACAGTTGCAGGACACTTACCCTGGAACTGCCTCTTTTCCAGCTTCACCGCGGGACGTGATCGCGTCAACTGCCTCCAGCGCAAGTGTCCTGCCGAGCCAACGCGCCATCGGCTGGCCGCGACACGGAACAGGCTCATGACTCAGGCTCTTCCGCATCGAGCGTGAACGAGACGCGATACTCAACGTTTGGCAATAGCTCTACTGAGTAGGTTGCCACGCTGGATCTGTCATCCCGAGGCCGCAGCTGAGGGATCTCTCCGTGCTTCGTCGAATCAAACGAAGAGATTCTTCGCTGTCACTCAGAATGACAACTTCACTTTGGTCGCCTGCTCAGCCTCACATCTGCAGACCCGAAGACCGCTTATTCATCTGGAGGGTGATCACTGTCGTTGTTTCCAGAAATGTTCACAAGGAAACAGCCGACAAACGCCAACATGCGCCCACGGATCACCTCGATCCGCTTCACCCTTGAACCCCGCTGTAGACTAGGGAGTAAACAGCTTCCAGTGCCCCTCGGAGATGACTTCGACGGTGTCGTCGACCACTTTGATCGCGGTCTGATCGTCAATCGCGTATCCCGGCACCGACATACTGGCGGCCCACTTTTCTGCGTCGGCCATGGAGTTGTCCGGCAGATCCTCGTTATCCAGGTGCGGGAACATCGAAAAACCGACCATGCCGAGCGTTTCATCTCCACCGGTAGGCGGAGTCCAGCGGACGAAGTCCTTCCCGATGTTGGGGGCCATCACCATGCTCCCGGCGCTCAGTCCTACGTAGACCGTCTCCTGCAGCGATGGCAAGAGGTCCGCAAGTCCGGACTGCCGCATCCAGTAGCTCAGGTACATAGGGTCGCCGCCATTCACCAGCAGAACGTCAGTCTCCTGGACCATCGGGGCCCAATTCTCCTTATCGACGCTGGGCAACGCGGTGAGTTCCAGCACTCCCAAGGACTTCCAACCCAGTTCGCACATGGGGGCGCGCGGTTCTCGTCCGCTAATAAAGTTCCAGGCCAAGGCGGCTCCGCCACGCATGGAGTACGTCGAGGTAGGGATGCAGAGGGCGCTGGAATCGGCAATGGGCTTACCCAGTAGGTCGACCAGCGCGCTGTGGATGCTCGTGTTCTTGATGCCAGCGGACGTCAGAAGAAACTTCATATTGCCTCTCCTTGGTTCTATAGTGACCCTTGTCGATGCGCCGATATCTTGGTGAATCTGATCCACGCTCTGGGGGCGCGCGACTTTCTCAACAGGAAAACCGACCCCACGGATACTTCATCAACGATAGGCACAATGCTCCTGTATCACTACTCTGTTTGTCAATGCCGGTTGAAGCTTAATGGTTTGTGTCCGTTATGCGTGTAGGGTTCAAGGTAGAACCGTCGCTTGCGAAGTGGACATCGAGGATTTACGAGGCGACCAGATAACCTCTTCATACGATCGCCTCGGATGACGGGCCGTACCCTCCTATGACGCCTGCGCCAACGCCTCGTGAATCGTCGTCGTTGCTTCCCGCAACGCCTGTCTCACGCGGTTCCGCTCGCGCTGCAACTTCACTCTCAGGAGGTGTCGCTCAGCACTGTCGGCGTCGAGTCGCGCCAGTGTCACAGCGGCGCGAAGACCGGGCACCGGCTGAGAACCAAGGGCCAGGTCCTGCTCGAACGGGCCGTGTTCGGTGTAGTTTATCGGGATCAGCAAACGACTCAGGCGCATTTGGCAGGCGTTGAGGATACTGGCCTGCGTCTCGTCGGTCGGTCGCTGGCAGCGATCTTTCAGGCGTCCAGCAGCTTCGCGTAACGCGTCGACTTCCCCTAACACGGCGGACAGATCGAAAGCATCTCCGGCACGATTCGAAATTTCACCCAACGCGGCTCGAATCTCCTCGACGGAATGAGTCTGATCGAACGGAAGCACCGCGTCCGTGGACAGGCGGTAGACTGTCGCGAGCAGAATGCCCGCGTCTCGCGCCAGGAAACCAGGTTCGATTTTGTCGAGCGTGTCATCGGGCGTGTGCCACCACCAGGCAGTGCCCCCGCGTCGAGGACGCCCGCCGCTGAATCCAGCAGATAGATCGGCCTGCCCTGAATCGTTGGCGCCCTGTGATGAGATGCCGCAATAGAAGGATGGAAGTCCAATCCCCCAGAATGACTGGTCCCCAAGTCGCCCAATGCGGCGATACTCAAGGTCCTGGTCGGTCAGCGCCTCGATCAGGTCACGTGCCAAGCCGTGTGTCTCGGCCATGGTCGGGGCCTCCGACAATACCGTGGCATTGATCGCCCCCGGTCCGTCAATATTCACATGCGCCACGCAATGGTCATGGAGATCTGTCCAGAACTCATCCGCGTACCAGGTTGATGTGCCATAACGTGCATGAGAGTGGCCCGACCAAAACGCCAGTCGAACACCTCGGCGCAGCAGGTCGCGATGGTGACTGAGTATTCGGCCAACCTCCATCATGGATGCGTTCGCGCTGCCATTGTCCATAGCGCCGTAATGCCATGAATCGACGTGACCGCTGAAAAGCACGTATTGATCTGAGGGTTGCTCCGGCTCAATGTACGCAACCAGAGTCGGGAGCGGCCTCCAGCCAGTATCGACCTCAGTTGTGATTCGTACGCGGACCGGCCCGTTGGTTAGCAGTTCTTTAAGACGGTTTCCGGAAGCGGTGTCTATTGACACATGTGGCAGAGTCGGAAGTCGGTCGACGGTATCCGGAGTTGGGCTTCCCCACACCGGTGAGATGATCATCTCGTGGATCTGATCGCCGCTGATGCTGATGACCCCGGCCGCTCGATGAGCCTCAGATGGACCAACCTTCGGTGGACCGGCCAGACCATCGGTCAGCACGATCTTACCGTGGGCATCGACGCCGGAATAGTCCTCATCGCGGCCGCTCCCGACATAAACAACCTCGGCCTCAACGCCGGCTGGGCCGGTGGAAGTTGAAAAGGAATGTGTGATACAGCGGAGAGAATCGTCACTGTCGATCAAATGCAGTGATGCCTTTCCGGGAAGGCTCACAAGGCAGACGGGGTTGAAGCGCTCGAACGGGACGCCCCAACTGTCGATGACCGATGCAATGTAATCGAACGATTGTCGTTCCTCGTCGCTCCCCGAGAGTCGGATCCATTGAGCGATGTTCGTGTTGTAGTCCATGAGTTGGTCGGCTGATACTTCTGACAATAATCGTCGAAGCTCGCCGCCGATTGCTTGACCATCGTTCACCATTGATTCGTCCTTTCAGGTTCGCATCGTGAAGATCGACATCTAGTCCCCAATCTGGGACACGTGACGAATACTCGCGACTTGATCCAACGATGAGCACTGTCCGATCTTCTCGTTGATCTTCGCACGACGCAGTTGAAGAGTGTCGTGGGAGACAGTTCCACACTAATCACATTACTCTCCCTCGACGACATGAACTCCCGAGATCCGGTCCGACCGCAATCGATTAGACCGGAGGTTCGCGAGCGACCTACGAGTCCATCTCACCGATAAACGTCAACATCGCGGCGCCGGTCTTGATGCCATTGATAAATCGGTCGAGCTCCATGTTTTCGTTCGGGGCATGGTTGGACTCGTCCGGATTAGCGTACGGAACGCCAAAGGCCGGCATCTGCAATACCTTGGTGAAGACGTAGTTCGGGAGGCTCCCGCCGGCCGATGGCTCAAGTATCGGCGGCTCTCCCTGTACCGACTCGATCGCCCGACTAATCGGATCGACAAATGGCGAGTCGAGCGGCGTCTTCGACGGGTCCATCGATCCCTGCCGAATGATCGTCACGTTCGGTGAATGACGCCGAACGTGGTTCTCCACTTTCTCGAAAATCTCATCGGCGGTCTGCGACTCAACCAGCCGGATATCACACTTCACAAACGCTTCGTGTGGCAAAACGGTCTTCGAGCCAGGTCCACCGTAACCACCATGGAAACCATTTATGGTGAACGTCGGCCATGCCATCAGGCGCTCGAAAAATCCTCGAGACAGGGGCTGGTCGAGGTCAGTGAGGTTCAGCGAACGCTTGACGGCGGGGATGTCCACCTCAAGGCGCTCGAGCGCTTCCACTTCCAACTCTGAAAGCGGATCAACATTCTCGTAGAAACCGTCGATGGTGACCTCGCCATCGTTCCCTTTCATCGATTGGAGCAAATGGACAAGCGTCCAAATTGGATTCGGGACCACGCCGCCCCAGTTTCCGGAATGAAGATCTCGATTCGCACCGCTCGCCCGCAGTTCAAAGCTGAGAACGCCGCGATTTCCGAAGTTGACCACCGACCGACCGCTCTCAGAGACCGGTCCGTCACTGGTGATAACCAGGTCAGCTTTGAGGAGATCGCGATGGTTGGCGACGAAACCGGGCATCTGCGGACTGCCTACCTCTTCCTCTCCCTCAAGCAGAACCTTGACGTTACACGGTAGGTTGTCTTGCACGGCCAGCAACGCCTCGATTCCGAGGATCTGCGCGAAATGCTGCCCTTTGTTATCGCCGACTCCGCGCGCGTAGAGACGGCCATCTCGAATCGTTGGCTCAAATGGTGGCGAAACCCAATCCTCCAGCGGATCGGGTGGCTGCACATCGTAATGACCATACAGAAGCACTGTCGGAGCGCCATCGCGAAGCTGTCGTTCACCATAGACCATGGGCCAGCCAGATGTCGGCATTACTTGAGCATCGAGACCAATGCGGTTCATGATGTTGGCGATGTAGTCGGCAACCTCAGCGATGCCTACACCATGCGCGCTGATACTGGGTCTGCGGACGTAGTCAATGAGCCGTTCAATGTACTCCTCCCGCCGTCCGTCGATGTGTTCGAAGACTGCGCTCAGGGACTTTGAAGCCGATGATCCAGAACTCTGCATTGGGGGCAACTCCTCTTTACTCTCTGTCAACGTAGTCAAGTCACGTGACGCGGGCATTGATTTCGACGTTGCACTGTGCGACCTAGAACTCTTGGTCCGCATTCGGTCGAGGTGCGTCTCTGTCGCCAGTCTCCGAATACAGGCGACACTTGTCAATGCGCCCGCGAACCGGCATCAAGGGGCCGAGCGAATATCTTCCGAAGACATCGGACTTGACTGAAATAACCGAACGTATCTCCGCGTCATCGGCGAAGATGACCGGATCTGCCGGTACGATGCTGTCTGTGTAGTTTCCAATGCCGAAATGAATGTTGGCACCAACTGCGGTCTGGACCTGATCCAGGTCGAAGAGGAGCACGCCATCCTGCCAGATCGTAATTCGCCCACTGGTGTCTGTAGCGCGGCGCAGATATGCTTTGACTTGGATCCAACGATTCGTTTGTATGTCCACGCGGTGAACCGGTGCGTAGCTCGTGCGGTTAAGCGCATCCCACAAATAGAAGTACATCGAGCCATCACTGCGATTCCCAACGTTGAGCACGAAAATCGGCAGGTTGGCGACCCCGACCGATTTGAACTGCATCACGTTCCACCACTGACTCGGGTGGTACTCCTGCGGTACAAGGAACCAGACGCTGTAGTACCCATTCGAGGGCGTGTCATGCCAACGAAGAATTCGTGCGGCCTGCGTCTCTCCGCTGGCCCCAGTCAGTGACATCTTAAGGGCGTGGGTACCGCTGTGGGCGACCTCGGTTGTCGTAGAAATCAGACCTGTACCGGTGTTGAAAACGGCCTCGCCCACCTGTCCCTGAGTCCACTGCGACACATCACCTGTTTCCATGTCCGCTGACCAGAGAATGTCGCCCTCCGGCGGGGGCGGATATGACGGAGAGACTCGCGGTGAGATTCCGGCGGTGATCACAACCGTCATCAACACGGCGATCACGACAATCGCAAGCGCGACCGTCGGTCCCCGTCTCGTCCTGAGTCGCGCTACACGATTCACCGATTCCTATCCAATGAGGACGAACTGAAGTCTCCAGACCGGGTCTGGCATCACTGCTTTCTCACTGAGCAACGACGTCGGACCTGCTCATCGTTCCACGAAACGTGGCGGTCCTCCACGGACCGTTCGATCCCAGACGAGAAAAGACCAGTTCACGATTCCATCTGATTGAGCTGGACAATTGGAGCCTTCAAGCGCGAATCACTCCGGAAAAGAGCGTGCTTAAGTTGCGGAAATCTCGAAGCTGAAGCTCAATTGGCCGGTGGATCCGTGCTCGGGCGCCTGGGTGGTACAGCGGCACCAGAAGACGACCATTCCATTCCACGACAGTTCCGACGTCTGTCCGAAGTTTGAGCGCATGCGGCACGATCAGACCGAGCGCCGCCAGCGCAACTGAGCCCAGGGCAACCACAACACATGGATTTACAATATGGAGTGTCCGCGCCAGATGACCACGACATTGCCGAATCTCGTCCCTAGTGGGGCGCGCATTTCGTCCTTGTTTGTCCCGCGGGTTGCACAGTACCGAATTGGTAATAAAAATCTCGGATCGAGCGAGCCCAGCCGCTTCCAACAGTATTTCGAAATTCCGGCCCGTTTGATCACCCTGTAACGGCACACGGGTGCGATCAGCACCGAGCCGGCCGGGTGCCTCGGCTACGAACATCACCTGACTCCGGATACTCCCGTTTCGTTCGGAGAGAACTGCCGATGTTCCCTTCATTCTCATGCAAGCCTGGCAGCGAGATACAATACCTGAAAGCAAATCGAACTCTCTTTGGCGTTCACAGCTAATTAGTGTTGTCTCTGACTTTGTCATTGATTCGTTGCATCCAGACCAAGCCATCACGGACCAACCTCAATCAGCAGAATGCAGCACCGAAATCGGCTATCCGAACAGATTTTTGTTTCTCCACGTCCCAAAGTTCCGAAGGTATCAATGTGGTGAATCCAACATTCCACGGGCAATATCGGTAGTCTCATCCACCGACGTCAGATAGTGTCCATTCTCGCGCTGCAGAATCGTCACGATTTTGACACATTCGTAGCATCTCGTTCACGGTCCTGCAACGCGAGTCGCTTTATTGTATTTATACGATCAATGCGACGGGAGAAACGGAGATTCCCGTCCTGCATGATCGACAACGACTGAGGAGTTGGTAAATGCAATTTGCATCGTTTATGGCATCAGGAATGGGTCGCGGGCTACGAATCGTGGTCGGCGCTATCTTGATCTTCTTCGGGATCTATTCAGGAGGAGCCGGTGGCTGGATCGTCGCAATTATTGGCCTGGTTCCAATGATCGCCGGAATAATGAACGTGTGTCTATTCGCACCGCTCATGGGTGCACCGTTCCGCGGGAAAGACGCCACAAGGTAGTCGCGAACCGGCCGTAGCATCTAGCGGCAAGCGACCGTGTCCGCTAGCACTGTACGTCCTCGCCGAGACTGGCACCAACAGATAGGTTCGTCTCGGCAAGGACTGGCTTTAAGCGTGTTCTAGGCCCACGTGATGAGCCCAGGCATATACGGCGTGATGAGATCGGGGTGACGCGGCAACACCCGCACAGTGAGACCTTTCATTCCGCTCTGGCGATCCATCTCGATTTTGGCGCTGAATGAGGCATTGCCGTTGGCGTCATGTTGAAATAAGGACATCGGAACTGGGGTACCGGTCAGAATCTCGCCATCTCCATCAACAGGCCCGATGAAGAGTTGCACCAGCAGATCGTCCGGCGATAGATCTCCGGTTTGGATGTGCGCGACTACATCGAACATGGCACCTGTCGGCATCGAGTCCACCGCATCAGTTTCAAGCTCGAGCACGCGGACCCCGCTCCACAACTCGCGGCTACGCTGCTTCCAGCGCGCAAGATCGCGACTGGCACCGAGGTGATCACGCGTCAAGCGCTCAGCTCGCTGTGACGACGGCAGATAGAAATGCTGATAGTACTGCCAGACCATTCGATGACTGTTGAAGACGCCGGTCAGTTGGCTGATCGATGAGCGCATCTGATCGATCCAGTCATGCGGAAGACCGTCCTCGCCTCGTCGGTAAAACGTTGGAACGACTTGCTGCTCGAGGATCTCGTACAAATCCACGGAGTCAGCCTGATCCTGAGCATCGAGCGAAACGTAGGGCTCATTCCGCCCAATCGCCCAACCGATCGGAAGTCGGTCCGGGTCGGCATTCTTCCAGGCTTCGGCCCACCAGCCGTCAATCGTACTCATATTGAGCAGGCCGTTGGCGGCAGCCTTCATCCCGCTTGTACCACTCGCTTCCATTGGGCGGCGAGGAGTATTCAGCCAGACATCGGCTCCTTGCACCATCTGTGACGCAACGCTAATGTCATAGTCCTCGATGAAAACAATGTGATCGCGGAACGGTGCATCTCGAGCCTGCGTCACAATCTGCCGGATGAGCTCTTTGCCTTGTTCATCTCGCGGATGCGCTTTGCCGGCGATAACGATCTGGATCGGTTGTTCCGGATTCGTGAGAAGACGTTCAAGGCGATCCGGGTCACGAAACAACAACGTGGCGCGTTTATATGCCGCGAACCGTCGACCGAACCCGATTGTCAACGCATTTGGATCGAGAACTCTCCGAGCGGAGTCGATCTGAAGACCCGACGCTCCACGCCTGCGAAGCTGCGATTGGAGACGTGATCGGGCAAATTCAATTAAACGTAGTCGACACTGCTCATGCGATCTCCACAACGCGTCAGCGGGTATGTGATCGACGCGATGCCACACGTCGTGGTTCGCGGGTTCGTGACGCCACTCTTCACCGATGTATTGATCGTATAACGCGCTCATCTCGGGCGCGATCCAGGAATTAAGGTGAACGCCATTGGTAACCCTGCCGATTGGAACCTCGTTGACGGGTACTCCCGGCCAGATAGCACGCCACATCATCCGCGTAACGTCACCGTGCAACTCGCTCACACCATTGCTATAGGAGGCCAGTCGCAACGCGAGAATCGTCATGCAGAATGCTTCGGCATCGTTTGCGGGGTTTTGACGTCCGAGTGCGAGAAACTCGTCGCGTGACAAACCGAGCGACGCTATGTAACCGTTGAAATACCGGTCGATGAGATCAGGTGAGAAATAGTCGTGACCGGCCGGAACTGGCGTGTGACTCGTGTAGACCAATCCAGCCGACGCCGCTTCCCGTGCTTCGGCGAAGCCAACATCGTCGCGGGACATGATCTCGCGCACCCGTTCTAGTCCAAGAAACGCGGAATGTCCCTCGTTCATGTGGAAGACGGTCGGTGAAAGATGCATGGCTTGAAGCGCACGATACCCGCCGATTCCGAGCACCATCTCCTGCTGAATCCTCATCTCGATGTCTCCGCCGTAGAGCTTTTCGGTAATTACACGATCATTTGGCTCATTGAGCGGCAGATTGGTGTCTAGCAAAAAGAGCTGAATTCGACCGACCTGGGCGCGCCATATACAAGTGAAGACCTGACGATTGGGAAAATCTACGCTTACGCATATCGGCTGTTGGTCGCCGTTCAGAACAAGCTCGAGTGGTAGCTTTTGAAAATCGTTCTCACGATACAACTCCTGTTGCCATCCAGTGTCATTTAGGATCTGATGAAAGTACCCCTGTTGATAGAGAAGCCCGACTCCGATCAGCGGCAGCCCCAGGTCGCTGGCCGATTTAAGATGATCCCCAGCCAAAACCCCAAGCCCACCAGCGAAGATCGAGAGACACTCAGTAACGCCAAACTCGGCCGAGAAATAAGCGACAAGCGGTTCGTCGCGACCCCTGTCAGAGCGGCGATACCAGGTCGACGCCCCTTGCATGTACTGATCGAGATGATCGCTCACCTTGGCCAGACGCTGGAGATATGATGAATCAGAAGCCGCAGAATCGAGTCGATCCTGATTGACCGACGAGAGGAAAAGGACGGGATTATGCTGCGTCTGATCCCATAATTCAGGGTCGAGATCGGCAAACAGATCACGTGCCTCGTGATGCCACGCCCACCAGACATTGCGGCTAATCACAGACAGCGGTTTCAATTGGGGTGGGATGATCGGTGTAACGTTAAATGTCCGTAAGGCTTTCATTGTCGTAAAGAATTTCCAATCTGAAAACAACGACGCCCAGTCGCGGGGACGCCTCCTACAGCGGAACATGCTCACGATCGCTGTTCCGATCTGTTAGATATTGTGCATAGCATAACAACTACGGTCGAATCGGTACGAGAAATCTTCTACGGTTAAGAAGCGACACGCAGCACAATAAGGTTTGAGCGAACGATCCATGCGTCGTTGCATTGATCCGTGGCAGAATCTCAACAATGAACGAATGAACTAGGAGAGTGGCTCGTGGTTTCGACACGCGAGATGATCGGCTTCTGCTCATCAACGCTCAATTCACATCTGTTCCGTGACGTGGCCCTCAATGGGTTGCAGGTCGAAGGTAAGGCAATCGTCAATCGGCTTGCTTCGGCGGTGAGCGTCAGCGAAAAGGTCATCCGGGCGGCAGCAGATTGGAACGCCGATATGTTGCTTGTCCATCATGGGCTTATCTGGGGCGAGCGATCAGGGCCAATCGCCGGGCCAATTCGCACGCGGCTTCGCCTGTTGCTCGGAGCTGACATCAACCTGGTCGGCTATCACCTACCCCTCGATGCGCACCCGATTCTCGGAAATAACGCTCTGTTGATCAAGGAACTCGGATTAGAAATGCAGCAACCTTTTGCCAAGGTTGCCGATCAAAACATCGGATACATCGCGTCATCAACCCCTTCGATACCGTTAAGGGAACTCGCTCGTCGATTCGAGATTCTGACGAAGCGATCGCCGACGATTCTTCCAGGCGGGCCTGACCTAATCGACCAGGTGGCCGTCGTCAGCGGTTCGGGCTATTCGACACTGGATGAAGCGGCGGGGCTTGGCTGCCAAGCGCTCGTCACCGGTGACGTACGCGAACCCACCATGGCACTAGCCCGCGAGTTCGGAATCACCGTTATCGCTGGTGGGCATGAAGCGACCGAGCGACTCGGGATTCAGTCCCTAGCCGACCTGGTTTCGAGGACGTTCAAGATTGAAACCCAATTTTTCGAAGATCCGAACCCGATCTAGCGTGATCGCGACGTACGGAAAGCAACCGACAGACAATGAGACGAACGGACAATGGTTCCAATTGACAAAACGGAGGTGAACGGTGGCTTCCACAGCTGATCTCTTCAAAGCGTATGACGTTCGCGGAGTCTATCCCACCGAAATCAATCCGGAGATCGCGTATTCGATCGGGCGCGCCTTTGTTATCTATTTGAAGCCGAAACAGGTGGTCGTGGGACGCGATATGCGACTGTCGTCACCAGTACTCGCGAGCGCGCTTATTGATGGGATCAGAGATCAGGGCGCCGACGTTTGTGACATTGGTTTGGTCAGCACCGATAGCCTTTACTTTGCAGTCGGGAAATATGGATTCGAGGCCGGAGTAATGGTGACAGCCTCGCACAATCCTTCCGAATACAACGGTTTCAAATTCTGCCGAGCCGAGGCACGACCACTGAGCATGGATGAAGGAATCGGCGAGATCCGAGATCTGGTGCTGTCGGGCGGATTCGCACGGCCAACCACACGAGGAAAGCTTCTTTCGAAAGACATATTGCCTGAGTTTGCGAATCACGTTCTTTCGATGATCGATACCTCGGTCATTACCCCGATGACTATCGCGGTCGACGCTGGCAACGGCATGGGCGGCAAGATTGTCCCAATCGTCTTCAAGGGCTTGCCGATAAAACTCGTTCCACTCTATTTCGAGTTGGATGGTCGCTTTCCAAACCACCCAGCGAACCCAATCGAGCCGGAGAACACGCGTGATCTCAAACGAGCCATTCTTGAGCACTCGGCCGATTTTGGCATCGCATTCGACGGCGACGCGGACCGAATGTTCATTCTTGATGGCGCGGGCACGTTCGTTGGCGGCGATATGATTACGGCTCTGGCGGCAAAATCACTCCTCCGCAAGCATCCGCACAGCGCAATCGTCTACAACTTGATCTGTTCACGCGCGGTGGCGGAGACCATCGATCATGAAGGTGGTCGAGGTATTCGATCCCGCGTAGGGCACTCGTTTATCAAAGCGCTGATGCGTGAAAATGATGCCGTCTTCGGAGGCGAACACTCTGGACACTTCTATTTTCGAGATAACTGGTATGCCGATTCCGGAATCATCGCGGCACTCACCATCATCGAGTTACTCTCGATCGAAGGAGTGAGTATTGCCGATGCCCTCCGCCCACTCGATCACTACGTCAGATCCGGCGAGATCAATTCGGAGGTCGCCGATCAGCAGGCGATCCTCAACAAGCTTGAATCAACTTACGCAACCGCAAACCTCGATCATTTGGACGGTCTGACGATCGGCTATTCGGACTGGTGGTGTAACGTTCGCGCGTCGAATACACAGCCTCTATTGCGGCTGAACGTGGAAGCAGCCAACTCCGGTCTACTCAGCGAGAAGACTGACGAACTTCTTAACATCATCAGGGACGGCGCATGACCCAAATCCATCGCTCGAACGAGGCGCGGCTCGTGCAGGGAACCCCGGTCATGATTGTCAAGCTAAGGCCGAACGGAGACGAAGCGATTCGTTATCCCGGAACGGCAATCGGCTCTCCTCCCGGCTGGGTGGCGGCACGCGCGCCTTGGCGGCAAGGGCGAATTGATCTCGGGTACCTGATCTTCGAGCCGGATGACATCTTCCTCGAGTATTTTGCCCTCGAACGACCATTCAATATTTTTGCGATCTTTCGTGAGGATGGCTCGCACAAGGGGTGGTATTGCAACGTAACCCATCCGACGTGGGTCGAGGGCGAGACGATTTACTGGCACGATCTATTCGTCGACGTGGTCTCCTACCCGGACGGCCGTGTTCTGGTACTGGACGAAGATGAACTCCTGAGCTCGGATCTCAGGACGACCGAGCCAGAAACGCATCAGATGATCTTAATGGCGCGCGACGATCTTCTTCAGATGATCGCCGACCGGCAATACCCGTTCGATCAGGTCGGGTCTTCCGAGAACAGTTAGCTTGGTAGCAACTTCGAGGTCGGTGATCGCCCGCTCCGAATCTTGCGGCCCATCAGATCTGGTCGAATCTGCCGCATCCTTCGCAGCATCCTCCTGAACGTACAGATCAAATGTTCTGCTACAATGAGTTCATGATTCTGGGTTAATGAAGGGACGCTGATGGTGACGCAACGAATCTCCATTGACGAGGCACGCGCGCTGGCGATCATCGCCCAAGGGTTAGATGAGCCACTGGACCGCCCGGCAACCAAGGATCGGCTGATGGACGTTATTCGCCGAATCGGTTGCCTGCAGATCGACACGATCTCGGTGGTCGCGCGAAGCCATTACCTGGTTCTCTGGAGTCGCGTTGGAAACTACGATCAGCGATTACTCGATGAACTTCATCATCCGGATCGAATGCTATTTGAATACTGGGGGCACGCGGCATCTCTTATCCCCGCCGATCTGTATCCATATTTTCGCCGTCGCATGAAGTCGCGTGAGAGGCAGCATTTTAATCAAGAGGATTCATGGTCTCGAGAGAACAAGGATCTCCTTGATGAGGTTCTCGATGCGGTTCGCGAGCATGGACCAATAAGCTCAAGTCATTTTGAACGACCTGCGCCTGATGAGCCTGTCGAAGCGTGGTCATGGTGGGGCGGGAAACCAGCGAATCGAGCCCTGGATATACTGTGGTCGACCGGAGCGCTGGGGATTCAACGACGCGTCAGTTTTCAGCGGCACTATGATCTGTCAGAGCGGCTGTTCCCCGATCACCTGGCGAGCGATCTTCCAGATGAACTGGACGAGCGGCGCTCACTTGCGACGCGAGCAATCGAAGCCATGGGCGTTGGTTTCCCAAGAGGTATCAATGACTACTTTCGAACCAAGTGGGGCGCCCAAACCCGCTCTATTCTGACCGACCTTGAGCGATCAGGCATGATCTTTAGCGTTGAGGTCGACGAACTTGGGACTGCCTTTGTTGCCGAGTCAACTAGATCCATTCTCGACGAAGTGAAATCCGGCCGAAGGCCCACACGAACGACACTTCTGTCGCCGTTCGACAACCTTATCTGGGAGAGGCGCCGCACTGAACTACTTTTCGACTTCGAATATCGGATAGAGTGCTACACTCCGGCCGCTAAGCGCAAGTACGGCTACTTCACGCTTCCGATCCTAGACCGGGGACGCCTTATTGGGCGCCTCGACCCAAAAGTCGACCGCAGAAATAAGGTTCTCTATCTCAGATCGATCCATACAGAAGAAGATATCACGTTTGATGATGCGACGGCGCAACGTTTGCATTGCACGTTGCGAGACTTCGCCAAGTTTAACGGAGCGACGACCATCGTGGTTCAGGCTGGACCACGTCAGATCAAACGTCAGTTTGATGTCTGAGTTCTAGCGATCCAAATAGTCGTCGTTCCGCAGCCGTCTATTGAGGATGTTCTACCGGAACCGATATGTGATTCGACCCCGCTTCAGATCGTATGGTGTCAATTCCACACGAACTTTATCCCCGATGAGGATGCGGATGAAATTCTTACGCATTTTGCCGGAAGCATGTGCGAGTACGTGATGTCCATTTTCGAGTTCAACGGTGAACATCGCGTTCGGAAGCGCTTCGACAACCGATCCTTCGGTCTGAATCATGTCAGATCTTGCCAATCGACCAACTCCAATTCTTGTTACTCACAGCAAGTACATTTGGCGTCGATCGACATAGCTACTCAAGTCGATCGAGCCGCCACACTCAACGATACCAATGACGGGGCTGGTTGCGCTCCGGCACCGGGGCAAGTACCATTATACCAAGATTTACTAAGATTTTTCCACCGCTAAGGACCACAATGTCAAGAATATCGTCTGACGAAGTAGAAGCGACGGGTGGAACTTCCGGCAACTGGCTCTCAATCGATGCAGCCTGCCAGATGCTGGGAGTCGATCAATCAACGTTGCGCCGATGGAGCGACTCCGGTAAGGTGCCGGTTTTCAGAACCCCCGGCGGACACCGTCGATACAACGAAGATGACCTTCGAGCCATGCTCCACGGTGAGAGTCGGCCTCGTCGGCGAATGAGCCGGCAGGTTCTGACCGATCTCTCCTTTTCCGCGTATGAGAGCGATTTCATTCGTCAAGTGCGTTCGCGCGCTTGGTATACCGCATACAATCCCGGCCAACTAGAGGAGCTTCGTGTTCTTGGGCGCAAACTGGTCGACCTGGCGATACGCTCTATCGGTGGTCGCTCCGATCGTGGCCAGACAATCGACGAAGGACGGGCGATTGGCCGCCGGTACGGAACGATGAGCGCAGAAGCTGGACTTTCGGCTGATGATGCTGTGGAGGCGTTTCTCTTCTTCAGGTACCCGGTCATCCAAGCGATGACCCGCTTCATCGAAGAAGAAGGCGTCCCGGCCAAGCGGTCAGGACGCATTTACATGGAAGTCAGCCAATTTCTGGATCAAGTGTTGGTATCGACCGTATCAGCGCACACGCAGGCTGTTCTCTAGCTCGTTGAGCCGGTCGCTAGCGGACCTTTCCGCGCGCGATGACGTTCCAGCAGGACTTCACCTCGCCGTCTCGGACGACAAACATCTCATCCTGTAAATTGACCGTAGGACAGACATGATTCGGGATAATCTCAATCCGGTCACCTACCTTGAGATCTCGTGACCCTTCCGGAAGTTCGATAACGCCGTGCTCTTCGCTCACACGGACGATCGTTGCCTCCGGAAACTCGACCACATAACCAAACCCTTTCTTCGACGGGGAGGGATCCATGGCCAGCGTCTTTGATCCAGCGTCGACAACCGCACGGTCGGGTGACGGACGGCTTACCACGGTAGTAAGGATTCGCAAAGCACAACGTTCAGGGGTGATCCGTCCAAAGCGAAAGGCCGTGTTGTCGTTGAAGACATACGTTCCCGGACGCATTTCGGTGATGCCCTCGATGGTCGTGGTGGAAAATGCCGCGGGAGTAGAGCCAACACTGACGATATCGATATCAAAGCCGTTCTCGCGCAGCAGGCTCGCGGTCGCGACGAGATTCTCGCCGGCATCGCGAGCGATCTCTCTCAGGTGATCCGCATCCTTGGCAGCAGCCACGTGACCTTCGTGCGTCATGATTCCGCGAAGTCTGAGGCCGGGCATTGCGCCGACTTTTTGCGCCAGATCGAGGACTTCCTCGCCTGGTTTGATTCCGGCACGATTTAACCCTGTGTTGACCTCGATCAGGACGTCAAGGCGTTTGCCCGCCTGTTCGCAAGCGTCAGATAGACCTTGTGCGACCTCCGGCCCGTCTACGGCGACCATCATGTGGGCCCGATCCATCAGGGCCAGCAATCTGCGGATTTTTTGTTCGCCCACGATTTCGTTGGCGATGAACACGTCGCTCAACGCCCCCGAAGCAATGAGAACTTCGGCCTCGCCCAACTTGGCACAGGTCCCGCCGATCGCTCCTGAGTCGATCTGCATTTGAGCTATCTCAGCCGTCTTGTGCGTCTTTTGATGCGGCCGAACCTTGATGCCGGTCTGCCGCGCATATTCCGCCATCTCGGCGACGTTTTGCTCCAGGATTTCCTCGTGTACTACGAGGCACGGTGTATCGAGCGATTCCCTGAATCCCATCTTCTACCCCTCTGTTTACGGCTAAACCGGCCACTTCTTGCCGCTGGTGTCAACCCAACGTGCGAGTTCCTGACTCTTAATGGCACCGTCGACGACTTCCTGAACCTTCAGTCCATCTTCGAACGATGGCGCGCGCGATTCACCCGAGAGAATTCCGTCAGCCCAATCGTAAGCGACTTGTGCGAATGGTCCAACTCGGGGATCGACCGTCTTTGGCATATCAAATATCAGCTCGTCTGGAATGGGCAGCTCTGCAATAGACTGCTGATCCCGCGTCGTGCCGAAGATTTTTCCGTCGTTCCGCAACGCAATCATGCCATCCGTACCGACCGCGACTACTTCGTCGCCCAAATCGACCGGCGACGTGGAGCACGCGTGTATCGACCCTATCGCGCCTGAACCGAATTGGAGCATGATCGAGAAGTTAGAATCAATCTGCTCCGCCTCAACTCCGGCCAGCGCGTGCGCCGTCCGCGCTCCAGCAACGGCATGCACCTCGCCGAACCACCAACGCAGCGTGTCGACGTAGTCGTAGCCCAATCGGTGCAGCAGACTGACTCCAGGTTCGAGGGGAATCATGGTGCGTCGACGAGCATGCGGCGAGCGAAACACGGTGACACTAATCGATTGTAGATCGCCGATATAGCCACGATCCATCAGTTGCTTAACACGCATTCGCGCCGGAATGAATCGTGATTGAAAGACGATCGATCCCTGAATCTGTGCGTCACGTGCCACGCGCTGCATGTCCCGCGCTTCGGCACCGGTTCGAGCCATCGGTGAGTCACACAGGATGTGCAGGCCGCCCTCGACGGCAGCGACAACGAGGCTGTGGTGGAAGTCAGCCGAAGCAGCGATGGTGACGGCATCGAGTCCGGCTCGACGAAACATCAGCCGGAAATCGTCGTAGTGCTCCGGTATTTGATGACGGGCAGCCACTGCCGAGGCCGAGCTGCCGTCCGCCGTGGTCACGGCGACAAGATCGACGAAGGGGACCTGCCGCAGTCCCAGAATATGAACGGCCAGTTCGTCCGCCGTTCCGACGACGCCCACCCGGAGCGGTTTGGTATGCACGTGAGTCGAGTCCCTCCAAATCACCTAGGAAATCACCTCAAGTATTGTCAGTGGCGTGCTGTCGTGCAATGTCATTTCAACTAGGTGGAAGAATCTGAACGCGACGACCAGTAACCATGAGACGGCCATCTGAGAACAGACGAACAGCTTCCGGATAGAGTTCGCACTCTCTCTTGAAGACACGTGCCGCGAGTGAATCGGCGTCGTCGCCTTCGAGAACCGGCACGCACGACTGAAGAATGATCGGTCCTGAATCATAGCTCTCGTCGACGAAATGAACCGTGCAGCCCGACACCTTCATGCCGGAGTTCAGCACGTGCTGGTGCACGCGATTCCCATAGTGGCCTTGCCCTCCGAACAGCGGAAGTAACGCAGGGTGAATGTTCATCACGCGCGAGTTCAGGTGCTCCGGAATAGCAATCTTGGAAAGGAATCCGGCCATGAGCAACAGGTCGGCGTTCTCCCTCCCAAGTTCTTGGTGAACCGCGTCGCTGAACGCCTCAGGCGTCTCAAAATGTCGCCGGGGGACAATCGACACGGGGATACCCGCTTGACGCGCAACCTCAACACCACGCACGGTCGATCGACTGCTGACGACCCGGGAAAACTCGACCGAGATTCGTCCTTGGCGATCGGCGCTGATCAGATTCTCCAGCGTGCGACCGGATCCTGAGAGAAGCACCACGACCCGTATTCGCTTCGGCGGGGGCTGCTGATTACCGGCACTCATTCGGAATTCCACCTCCGAAACCGATCATACACGCTCCGCTGACTTCTCACCGAAGAGCCGTGATCTCAAGGTAGAATAGGAACACATTGGAATCGCCCGCTTCGAACGCTCGAAGGCAAGGAGACCAATTGCAGAACCAGCAGAGTTCGCCGACGCAGGCGCAGGAGGGTAACGGCATGGCGTCGCATCGGCTCGTTGCCGGTCCGGTTGGATTGGACGAATCGGTCGACGCGGTTGTGGTGCTCGATTTCGGAGCGCAATACGCGCAACTGATCGCACGTCGCGTCCGCGAGGCCAACGTATATTGCGAGATGCTGCCGCATGACATTCCATGGAGTGAAGTCGAACGTCTTCATCCACGTGGTGTCATTCTGTCTGGCGGTCCGAGCAGCGTCTATGCTCCAGACGCGCCCAAGATGCCAGCGTGGGTGCTCGAACGCGAGCTGCCCGTCCTCGGGATCTGCTACGGGATGCAGTTACTGGCCGAAGCGCTTGGCGGCGTCGTGGCTCCCGCAACCGAGCGCGAGTTTGGGCCGGCCACTATTCATGTGACCCGTTCCGAGGGGATCTTCACTGATCTGCCAGAGCATATCGACGTTTGGATGAGCCACGGCGATCGAATTGATGAACTTCCAGACGGGTTCGTGTCGCTGGCTGAAAGCTCGAACTCTCCATACGCTGCCATGAGCAGCGGTCGACTTATCGGGCTGCAATTCCATCCGGAAGTGGCTCACACACCGCTGGGCGGCGCAATGCTGCGCAATTTCCTGTATGACGTGTGTGGTTGCACCGGTAACTGGAGTTCTGAGTCATTTGTTCATTCAGCGATCGACTCGATCCGCGCCGAAGTCGGGTCGGAGCGGGTGCTGCTGGCCCTTTCCGGTGGCGTGGACTCCTCGGTCGCCGCCGCGCTAATCCATCGAGCGATCGGCAGCCAACTCACCCCTGTGTTCGTCAACACCGGTCTCCTGCGTGAAGGCGAGGCTGAAACCGTACGTGAGGTTTTCGGCCGGCATTTTCAGATGAACCTGGTGTACGTTGACGCCACCGAGAGCTTTCTTCGACGACTCGACGGCGTAACCGATCCAGAACAGAAGCGTCGCATTATCGGCGATGAGTTTGTCCGCGTTTTCGAACGCGCCGCAGAGGAACACGGACCATTCAAGTATCTCGCCCAGGGAACTCTTTATCCTGACGTAATCGAGAGTGCCACCAAGATCTCGAAGACGGCGGATAAGATCAAGACGCATCACAACGTCGGTGGATTACCGGAAGATCTTCAATTCGAGCTCATCGAGCCGCTTCGCTTCTTATTCAAAGATGAGGTCCGCACCGCCGGGAAGATCCTGGGCCTACCGGACGAGATCGTAAATCGGCAGCCGTTCCCGGGTCCTGGGTTGGCTGTTCGGATCCTGGACAAGATCGAGCCCGAGTCTCTGGCCATCCTGCGTCGCGCCGACGCGATCGTACGGCAGGAGATAGAGGCGGCCGGACTCGGCGATGAGATCTGGCAATTCTTCGCCGTCTTGCTTCCAGTGCAGACGACTGGGGTCATGGGTGACAGCCGGACCTACGCACAGGTTTGCGCTATTCGTGCGGTTACGAGCGAAGACGCAATGACCGCCGACTGGGCTCGACTCCCCTATGATCTGCTTGCGCGAATGAGCAACCGCATTGTGAACGAAGTCCACGGTATTAACCGGGTGGTCTACGACATTTCCAGCAAGCCGCCATCGACCATCGAGTGGGAGTAAAGAGGAGTGTCGATGAGGGTTCTGGTTGTCGGGGGCGGCGCTCGCGAGCACGCGCTTGTCTGGAAGCTGTCTCAGTCACCTCGAGTTGACGCCATATTCACTGCGCCCGGCAACGCGGGCACATCACAGATCTCAACAAACGTCCCCATCGCGGCGACTGACATCGAGGGGCTGATTGATGTGGCCATTGCGCAGAGGATCGATCTGACTGTCGTCGGGCCAGAGGATCCGCTCGCAGCCGGGCTGGCGGATGCGTTTATAGAGCGTGGACTAGCGGTCTTCGGCCCCGTTGCCGCCGCAGCGCGCCTTGAAAGCAGCAAGACATGGGCAAAAGAGATCATGCTGCAGGCGGGCGTTCCAACGGCAGAATCTCAGCGATTTCGGGACGTCGGTTCTGCTTTGGACGCTGTCTATGACGCGGAACTGCCAATCGTTGTCAAGGCTGACGGCCTCGCGGCTGGGAAAGGCGTCGTCGTCGCACGAACCCGTGATGAAGCCGAACTTGCGGTCCGCGCTATGCTCTCGGAGGGCGCGTTTGGCTCCGCGGGTAATGAGATCTTGATCGAGGAATACTTGACCGGCCGCGAAGTGTCGGTTCTGGCGCTCACTGACGGCGAAACAATTTATCCGCTACTACCTGCATGTGACTACAAGCAAGCGCGTGATTACGACCAGGGACCTAACACCGGAGGCATGGGCGCATACGCCCCGGTTCCCGCGGTCGACGATGCCATGATGATGCGAATTCGAAAAGAGATTCTCCTACCTACGATAGCCGAGTTGGGTCGAAGAGGGATTACCTACCGTGGGGTCCTCTATGCCGGACTGATGCTCACGTCATCGGGTCCCAAGGTTATCGAGTTCAACTGTCGTTTTGGAGATCCAGAAACGGAAGTCGTACTGCCTCTTTTGCGCGACGATCTTCTTCCGCTCCTTGAGGCGGCAGCAAATGGCACGTTGAGCGATTTTCCTGAGCCGACCTGGCACGATGGGGCTTGCGTCGCCGTGGTCCTGGCGTCCGGCGGTTATCCACTCGCTTATCAGAAGGGCTATCGGATCGACGGACTCGACGATCTGTCTGCGGATGTCGTCGCCTTTCACGCTGGCACGGCCTTCAGCGACACGGATCGGATCATAACGAGCGGAGGTCGCGTGCTCGCGCTTGCGTGCCGGGCCGGCTCGTTCAGCACGGCACGTGACAGCGTCTATAAGGCCGTCGAACGAGTGACGTTCACCGATCGAGAATTCCGCACGGATATCGCAGCCAGAGAAATCTAGAACAATCACAATCGAACACAAACGGCTTTCGGTTGTAAGCGCACGCGGCCCGAACTCTGCTCTAAAGGCTATTCTCCGCTAGACAAAACGGCGCCGGAGGGCAATTGCTCTCCGGCGCCGTCAAGTGGGGATGGAAGGAGATCGGCATTTGTACTAAGCGAGGGCAGGTGGCCCGATTGCAATCCAGCCGTTCCGAACCGAACAGAGAACTGCCTGCACACGATCGTTGACATCCAGTTTGCGCAGTACCGACGTCATATGGTTCTTGACCGTCTGCTCAGTAATAAACAGTTCATCGGCGATCTCTTTGTTTGAGAGACCTTGGGCGACGCAATCGAGTACTTCGATTTCACGAACCGAAAGTGGAAGTTTCGGACTGCTGGGCAGGACGCTTTCGTTTTCGCTTTCGTCGCCATCACCGGTCAACTGGCGAAATTCAGTAAGCACCCGCCAGGCGAGATCCGGTCGCGAGAGCACCGCGTTATTAATAAGCTGCTCTCCACGTATCACCCGTTCAAGCGAATCTGTCAGCTCGGATGCCTCGATGTCCTTTGTCAAAAATGCGGACGCTCCAGCGCGCACTGCTTCGAAGAGGCGCTCATCGTCGATATGCATTGACAGAATCACCACATACATGGACGGGTGCTGCTTCTTGAGGATTCGAGCGACGTTCAATCCGGTAATACCGGGCAACTGCACATCCACCAGAGCCAGGTTTGGTCGGTGAACATCTGCTTCACGGATAGCTTCGTGTCCGTTGGCGGCCTCCGCCACAACCGTAAAGGAGCCGCCGTCAGCGATAAGGCGCTTCAGACCCTGTCGAAACAATGGGTGATCGTCTACGATCAGCACTCGTTTCTCCGGTGAAGCTTGATTTCGCCGTTCCATTGCTTCCCCACTTTCACGTCGTCACCGGCCACGCCGGTCAACACCCAAGACATCTCCCCCGAACTGGTATCTCTCCTCATCCATCTATTCACAGTGTACGGCGAGCACTACTTCGGACACATGGGCTAAACTGGTCACAATGGGAGAGTCGCAAGTACTAGACCAACAAGGGACCACCATGACTTGACCTGACGACTCGTCAATCCCCAGCCCATTTTCTGTGCCACGATGTCATCGTATCATGTGTACGTACACATTGTAAACATGCGGCGATGTGAGTACTTATGGGGGATACGTTTGCGATTTAACCGGTACGGCGTTAGGACTTTAGTCCGGTTTGAGCTTGATTCCTAGCCATGCAAGCAGACCAACGATGGTTTTAGCGTCGACGATGTCGCCGTCCTTGATTTTGGTAGTGACATTGTCAGGATGTACGGTCACAGCCGAAAGGTCCTCGTCCTGTTCGGGCAGGTCCGGTCCCGGCGTGAGATCGTTCGCAACGAAGATCGTCAATTCCTCATTTGCCCACCCCGGGCTCGCGAAAAACCGAACGAGCTGTCGCATGCTGTTTGCGGTGTATCCCGTTTCTTCGCGCAACTCACGGATGGCAGTTTGAAGTGGCGCCTCGCCAGTCTCGCGGGTTCCGGCCGGAAGCTCCAGGGTATCCCGGCCAACCGCATGGCGGTACTGGCGCACCAACACGATCTCCCCGCTGGGAAGGACCGGTACGATCGCGACCGCGCCAGGATGTTCGACCACTTCCCTTTCGTGCTCGCTGCCATCGGCCATACGCACGTTATCGACCCGCACCTTGATCAAACGACCGTCGAAGACTGTCTCGCTGCTAATGACCGATTCTCCAGCCACGAGTCCCCCTATCGCTTGTTTGACGATCGACAACTGCTCTACAAAACAAAAACGGCAGAGACCAGTTGGTCCTGCCGGGAGGCGCCGGGCGGATTCGAACCGCCGATCAGAGTTTTGCAGACTCCTGCCTTGCCGCTTGGCTACGGCGCCTGATTCGCTTGTGGACTGCGATTGTAGCATGGTGCTGTTCCACCAACCAGCCAGGACCTCATCAACTCAATCGGCACGTGGCACGTTGGAAAAGCCAGGAACGACGGAAAGCGCAACTGTAACGGGGCGATGGTAGTCACCAACCGGGCGAATATTCCGACAGCTTCTCTGCCTGGCCCGCGTGTAACATGTCGTAGTGTAAGGTACCATTCCGTGTCGACACGCGAAAACAAACTCATCGCTCATCGCTACCAAACCCGGATCAGGTGGAGGGAATAGGCCCGCGAACCGAGTCGCTCCGCTGGTGAGAAATGCGGCGAGAGTGGCGCAGTTTTCGTTTTCAATCATTGAGACGGCATCTCGACCGTAGTCCAGGCGCGATTATTGCAACTCTTTACAAGGGTCTCGAAGGATGGACTTGCATGAAGGGTGTATCTCGGGCTCATCATCTGCAAAGGAATCGTCGACCCGCATCGATGTGATGGTGGTGATGGAAGCGATGATGCCACGAAAAAACGTTCAGGCTTACGTTGACAAAGAAGTCGGATAATCCTACGTTGACCGCAGGCATCCAGGTTTCCGGCCGCTGACCCGTTTAGTGGAGTTTGGGCGGGATCAAAGCGCATCGATTCGTGTGTGAAATGTCATTCCCCGAATAATTGTGACCATCTTCCGTACGAACGTAGCCCATTCCGCCCTTCAAAACGACTGGCCACACGAGTACGATATGGATGATGGACTCGAACTTGTGGAATGACTCACGGGACGACGCTCTCCTCAAGCACAAGTGCGATCGAGGAGCCTACATCAAACGCATTCGATTTTCAGAGGATCCCTTGGGACATCGTGTTTGGAGCCCGCACCATGAACATCGTTGAAGTCCAACCACTCACGCTTGCCGACGGATCTGTCATCCCAGCCCGTTTCATTCGTCCGTCCGATGTCGATGCCTTGCAACGCTTCCACCGCCGGTTGAGCGAAAGCTCAATCTATTCGCGGCATTTCGGGTTTGTGCCGGAGCTTTCGGACACTCAGGCGCGTTATTTCACCAACGTCGACGGAGTTGATCGGTGCGCACTCGTCGCGCTCGACCCTGAACGACCACACGAATTGGTAGCAGTGGTCCGCTACGATCGCGATCCAGGCGGCAAGAATGCCGAATACGCGGCACTGGTCGAAGATCGGTGGCAAGGTCGCGGTGTCGGTGTCGGATTAACCCGCCTTCTAATCCAGTACGCGCGGCAAAACGGTGTGCAATGTCTCTACGCACTGGTGCTTTCCGGTAATGTTCGAATGGTTCGCCTTCTCAACTCGCTCGGTTTGCCGACGACAACGCGTTTCGTGGACGGCACGGATCGCGTCGAGGTCACGCTCAATCACGGCGAATCTGTCAGCCCGGTTGTATCAGGCGATCCTACCGAGTCGTCTCGGAGCAGCTCAAACAGCTGAAGCCGCCCGCCGTAAATCCTCGACCAATTGTTTGAAGTTTTCGTCGCGATCTCGAAACGGCCTGAGCAGATACGCTGGGTGATAGGTCGTAAGCACTCGTGTTCCGATCGGCCCTTCCAGCCACTTTCCGCGTTCTTTGCTGATCTTCACCGTCCGTCCGAGCAGCGCAGCCGCCGCTGTGGCTCCTAAACAGACGATTGATCGGGGTTGAAGAATCTCCAATTCCCGTTCCAGCCATGGCAGAAACACTTCTCGCTCACCTGATGTCGGTGGACGATTTCGCTTTCGTCCAGTCGCACCGGGCTCAGTTGGGCGAATCTTGACAACGTTCGTGATCCAGAGTGTGGATCGATCCAATCCCGCCCGCTCCAAAGCCTGATCGAGCAAACGGCCGGCTCGTCCGACGAACGGCTGTCCTTGCAGCTCCTCGTCAGCGCCAGGCGCCTCTCCTACAAGGACGACTGATGACAGCGGATTTCCGCTGCCAAAGACCAGGCGTGCATCGCCCCGGACCGCCACGACTTCGCCTGACTGGCCGATTTGCTCCGCGAGGCGCGCTAGTTGGTCAGAGCGCTCCTGGCGACGCTCAATCGATTCGGGAAGCACAAACCCTCCAACAGAGTTATCCCATCAACTAAACGTGACGATGCCGCGGTCGGTAACGCGAGCCTCAGGTATAACCGAGAGTGCCATGAACGAGAGCAAGCCAAAAGGGGCCGGAACATCGCTACCGAACGAACGGGCGATCGCTTCCAATCGCTCGTATTGCTCGGTGACCACTTCGAGCGGCTCCGGCGACAGAATGCCCGCAATGGGTAACGGCAGCCGGTCAACCACGTGGCCGTCTCGAACGATCGCCAAGCCACCCTGCATCTCCGCCACTGTCCGAATTGCTTTGAGGATGTCTGCATCGTCGACGCCGACTGCGACTATGTTGTGCGCGTCATGAGCGATCGACGAGGCGAGCGCACCACCGGTCAGGCCAAATCCGTTGACCAGCCCGACACCGACCCTACCGGTCGCATGATGACGTTCGACCACAACCAGTTTCAACAGGTCGCGTCCGACGTCCGATACGAGCCTTCCATCGTCAGATTTCGGTGTCACCTCGAGCTTCCGCGTCACGATCTGCCCGGGGATGGCGCCGACCGCAACCATACGTTCTTGAACAGGAGGGCGGAGATCGTCCAGCTCAAGATGTCCGATGTGCACGCTATCAAGCAGAGCGTCCGGGACCCTGGCTGATACCTGGAAGAGGGCGTGCCCATCACGCGCGACCGGGCGGCCATCGAAAAGAACGAGACGCGGCTGAAGATCGCCAAGGTTCTCGAAGACAACGAGGTTAGCGCGATAGCCGGGTGCCACCTGACCGAGTTCCGGTAAATGCCAGTACTCGGCCGTCGCGAGTGTGGCCATTCTCACGGCGCGGATTGGATCGAGGCCGGCCCCAATCGCCTTTCGCAGCACAGAGTCCATGTGTCCGTCGTGCAACAGCGTGGCGCAGTCACGGTCGTCGCTGGCAAAGCAGCATCGCGGATAGGTCTTGTCATCGACGAGCGGCAGAAGCTCGAGCAGGTTGTGCTCTGTCGATCCCTCACGAATCATGATCATCATGCCACGACGGAGTTTTTCTCGCGCCTCCTCCAGTGCTGTCGACTCATGATCGGAGGTCATTCCCGAACCGGCGTACGCATTGATGGCAGTCCCACGGAGTCCGGGAGAATGGCCATCTCGCCGTGGAGACACCAGCGCGAGCTTGTCGAAGATTCCTTCATCGCCCCCTAACACGCCTGGAAAGTTCATCATCTCGCCGAGCCCAACGACGTTGGGTAGCTGGAGCGCCTGCTTGATGATCTCAGTTGTCATCTCGGCTCCAGCGCTCTCCATCGGACTTGCCGGCACGCAAGAGGGTATGGTGAAGAAGAGATCGATCGGCATATCCAGTCCGGCGTCCATCAACGCCTGAATGCCGACCATTCCAGCGACATTGGCAATCTCATGAGGATCGGTGACCACCGCGCCGGTGCCGTGAGGCACAACCGCCCGAGCAAACTGATCAATCCAAAGGAGCGAACTCTCGACGTGCACGTGGCCATCGATGAATGAGGGAGACAGGTAGTCGCCTGAAAGATCGATCGTCTCATCGGATTCTCGATAGTCACCGATGCCGGCAACCTTACCGTCACACAGAGCAACATTGACTCGTTCGATCTCTCCCGAGGCAACGTTGACGAGCCGAGCGTTACTCAGAATGAGATCAGCAGGCGCCTGTTTTTGTGCCACCGCAAGAAAACGTCGCCAGCGATCGACCACTCGTTCCCTCCTCGTATGCGCCGTATCTGAAAATCGTCGAGTTTCTTAGTCGATCAGGCGACGCTCGATCAATGCAATCGCGTCATTCAGTACGATGAGCTGTTGGCGGGCGATTTCGCCAATCCGGTCGCGCAGTGCGAACGGCAGTTCCTGATGCACTCGAACCCCGATCCCATGATCGGTATCGTCCCACCAGGCTTCTTCTGATGCATTCAAGAAACCCCGTGCGACGGCTGGCAGAGAGACGCGTGCCAGTCGCTCGAAACCCTCGCGGCGGCGGTCGTCCTCCTCTTCCCAGAACAATCCGGGAGACGTGTCCCATACATCGAGGTCGAGCCCATCGGCGCCGACACGTACGTCGATACGACCAAGATCAGTGTCACATGCGACCGTCCAGCGGCTCTGCTCGTCGACCGTCATATAGGCGTACAGCCCAAGTTCCGACAATGCGTCGATGACGGGTCGGAGTTCTTCCCGATCGGAGACGCGTCGGATGATTTCATCCGAATTTTCAGATTCAGGTTCCAATCCGCCTCCGCCATACTCGTTCAACTTTCGTGGTGCTCCGACAAGAAGAGCTGCCGCGCCGTATTTGCCAAGACTCGCGCCAATGAAACCGCTTCCGGCTCTAAGTTTGCGCGCATGTGAAGTTCCAGGCCCGGAATGATCTCCCACCGCTGCCAGGTCTCGAAGTCACGCTCGACGTCTGTCGTTGCCGAGCGCGGTTCGCCGAGACGTCGCCGTATTTGATCCAGACCCACGTTTGCGTCCCGCAGCGACTGAATCTGACGCACTCGATCAAGGTGGAAGCGATCATAGTACGCTGCCCGCCCCCGACCGTGTGGAGGTGCGAGCAAACCCTCCGCCACAAAATGGCGAATTCGTCGCACCGGTACACCGGAGATATCTGACAGCTGATTGATTGTCATCGCAGGCGGTGCCGGCGATCTTTGATCGTCCACGCCACTCCTGACATTGACGCTCGGTACGGTCCATGCGCTAATGATAACCATAGACTCCAAGCGCCCGAGGCCGATAACCTCCGAGATCGTCATCAGCCATGGAGGTTCTAATGATGCAGCCAAGTGACAAATCAGTCGAACAACAAATTCGCAGACTGCTTGACGACGCCGGGATCTCTGTCGCCGTCGAAGTAGTTGACCACACCGCACGGTTGATCGGACCGGTCGAATCGGTTCGGCTCCGAGATGCCGCAATCGATCTTGCAGCTTCGGTGGACGGTGTCAAGCAGGTCGACGACGAAATGAACTACGAAATCGTGTCGCCAGACATGGTCACAGAGCCAGATGATGATGACGAACAGTTCGGTTATGCCGATTCGCAATCTCTGCAGGACGACGTCTCCGATTACGTGGACGACTTCTCCGCGTCGGTAGGGACTGGTGACCAGATACAAGCCACCGAAGAGGGTGAAACTTACTTTGCGCCAGTCGATCCGGTCGTCGAACCATCTCGAGGATCCGGAGGGCTCGAGATTGTCGGCGGATTCCAATCGGAGTCTACCGACGACACGGAGCACGAGGAAGATGAAGCCTTCGACGGCTCAATTCCACTGGATGCGGACAACCGCCTTATCGATCGAGATGATGATGACATTCGCGAAGACGTACTACGAGAACTGCGCGAGGATTCCTTGACGACGACGCTAACACTCGACGTACGGGTAGTGCGAGGGGTCGTGTATCTGCGTGGCCAGGTACAGTCTGACGACGACGGAGAAAACGCGGAAGCGGTAGCCTCCCGAGTCCCAGGAGTTGTGAGTGTTGAGGACCGCACCAGAACCAGGTAGAACAACTGGCGGGCGATGAACTCTGCCCGGACGCATCAATCGAGGCTCGAAGACGATTCTATGATTCAGTTGATTGGCGTTGTTCATCTCGCGGCGTTGCCAGGTTCACCACGATATAGCGTTCCGTTCGACCGTATCGTCGAGCGCGCGGTCTGCGACGCTCGACGATACCGAGACGGCGGCGCTTCGGCGGTCATCGTTGAGAACTTCGGAGATGTCCCATATTCAAAGGACCACGTGGAACCACATGTTGTCGCCGCGACTGCGCTTGCGGTCGACCGCGTAATGTCGGCCGTCGATCTTCCGGTTGGCATCAATCTTCTCCGAAATGACGCCAGAGCCGCACTCGGTGTCGCGGCCATCACCGGTGCGTCGTTCATCCGCGTCAATGTCCACGCGGGCGCGATGGTAACCGATCAGGGGATTATCGAAGGCCGCGCACATCAGACTCTTCGCTACCGTCAGTTATTGGGGACCACGACCGAGATCTGGGCCGACATCCACGTCAAACACGCCGCGCTGCTCGGCGATGTCACGATCGAAGATTCGGCTGAAGATGCGATCTATCGGGGTCTGGCCGATGCGGTAATCGTGACTGGTACGGGAACGGGTAAGGAAACAAATCCAGATGACGTGGCGAGAGTTCGAGCGCGACTGCCAGACGCGAGGATCCTGGTCGGCAGCGGAGTGAGTCCCGAGTCGATTGCTCAGCTACTGCCGGCCGCGTCCGGATTCATTGTCGGGACCTGGGCGAAGGAACACGGCGACGTTAACCTGCCGGTCGACTCAAGTCGAGTGGCTAGATTGGTCGACGCAATTCGAGCCGCAGAGACCGAATCGCGGTAGGTTGTCGCCTGAAAACGTTTAGGCGATCCGTATCGGTTCGGCACTCCGGTAATCTACGACCTCCAGCGCCACCTGAGAACGTCCATTCCAGCTATCGAGCTTGAGCTCGAAGACCAGGTCCATCGGGTCTCGAGAAAGAAACGACGCAAGCTCACCGCCCCCATTGAAGAAGATGGCTCGAGCGGCCGAACCTCCAGCTGTTTCCACCTGAAACTGCAGATGCTTTCCGTTACGAGTTCGTTTCGGCGCGCGGACCATTACTGAGCGAATGAGCAGCCGCGGGGCGGGATTCCCCTGCCCGAACGGCTCGAGGCACGAAATGAGGCGCGCTGTCGCGATGTCCAATTCCCGGCCGGAGACCTCGGCATCAATCATGAGCGTTGGAGCCGGTGGCAGGCCGCCGAATGTTCGACTCGACAGCTCAATTAATCGAGCCTCCAACTCCACCAGATTCTTCGTCTGGATGGTCAGTCCGGCCGCTTGGCTGTGGCCGCCATACTCGACCAGGATATCCTGGCAGGCCATCAAGGCCTCGACCATATTGAAACCCTCTACGCTGCGCGCGGAGCCCCGGCTCAAATCTGGGCCAACGCTGAAGGCCAGTGAGGGCCGGTTATGGCGCTCAGCAAGACGCCCAGCAACCAGGCCGACGAGTCCCGCACCCCAATCACTGCCACCAACAACCAATAGCGGAGCGGCTACGCCGGATTTCGCGGTCATCTCGTCAGCGGCATCCAACATCTCCTGGACCGTGCGCTGGCGTTCGCTATTGAGCCGCCCTAATTCGCCGGCCAGATCCTCCGCTCTCGACTGATCGTCAGTAAGGAGCAACTCCAGCGCGATGTCCGGGTCGGCCATGCGTCCGGCGGCGTTGATCCGAGGACCAAGCACGAAGCCACAATGGCGACTGGTAACGTGCCCAGGATCAAGACCGGAGCTAACCGCGAGCGTTTCTAACCCAACAATCGCATGTTGAGCGAATCGTTCGAGCCCGATCGATGCGAGCACACGGTTTTCGCCGACAAGCGGAACGACATCGGCAATCGTGCCCAGAGCCACGAGCGGCAAGAACTCCATCGCGCCATCGTTGCCAAGGAGCGCGCGGACGAGATGATAGGTGACTCCCACCGCCGCCAGATCAGGAAACGGGTATTCGGAATCAGCCCGCTGCGCCGAAACAAAGGCGGTTCCCGGGAGTTCAGCTGCCCCCACGTGATGATGATCGACGACTACCGTCTCAAGCCCTAGCGAGTGCGCATAATCGAGCTCCACTTGATCGCTGGTACCACAATCCAGCGCCACGAGCAGTGACGCTCCGTCCGCGACCATGCGATCGATGGCGCCAGTATTTAGACCATAGCCATCGCGTTCACGATGCGGCAAATACGTTGTGGCACGTGCACCGAGGCGGTCGAGAGCCCGTTTCAACGTTGCGGTGGACGTGACCCCATCGACGTCATAATCGCCAAAAATGGCGATCCCGTGATCTTCCGCGAGGGCCGCGCGAATTCGCTCGACGGCGAGATTCATATCGGGCAACAGAAATGGATCGGCCAGGTCATTGAGGCTGGGCGACAGAAACGCGGACATCGAGTCGGCGGTCATCAAACCCCGGCGAGACGCGATTTCACAGAGGAGTGGGGAATCAGACAGCGTGAAGCTGAGGTCGGGAACGGGATTCGGCAAGCTCCACCGATATCGGGTCAATGGTCTTGCAGTCTGCGATGGAGTCGATTGAACATTCGCATTAGCAAATCTTAGCAAACCACAGGAGAGACACAGAACGCCGGCGGGCGATCCGGCTCACGAGTTCAGACGGCGGACGTTCACGGCATTCGCCAGTTCACGCCCAATGATGTGCTCTTGCCCGAGAACACGCAAGCGTAATGGTCCACCAAACGGGAATCGCTCGATGACCTCAACACTGGCATGTGGATAAAGGCCCAAACCACCGAGGTAGCGAAGCATCTCAGGATCGCGATCCCAAACTCGCTCAACGGTGGCCTTCTCGCCGACGTTCAAGTCCGAGAGGAGAAGTCGTGTGAGCGGCTCGATGTCCCCCTCGAGCGACGGAATCGGATCTCCATGCGGATCAGTCGTCGGGTAACCCAGGGCGCGATCGATTCTGGCTTCGAACTCCTCGGAGATGCTGTGTTCGAGTTGTTCCGCCTCCGCATGGACTTCGTCCCATGAGTAACCGAGCGCGTCCGCAAGGTAAAGTTCAAGGAGTCGATGATGCCGGACGACCTCCAGCGCGGTTCGCTCACCGCTCGCGGTTAGCAGGACACCGCGATACGGCGTGTGCTCCAGCAGATTGAGGTCTGCCAGTCGCTTGACCATGTTGGTCACAGACGGGCTCTGAACGTTGAGGCGTTCCGCGATCGCTTGAGTGGTGACCTTCTCGTTCTGGGTCTGGAGGTTGTAGATTACCTTGAGATAATCCTCCATCGCGTGGGTGATGACGTCATCTTTTCGAGACGTCCCGGAACTTGTGGCTTGATTGTCCAACCGTTGATCCATTCGCGTTCCTGGGCCTGCACGGATACGGATTGTGTTGGCACAAAACCGCTTGTATATAATGCATCGCACTGATCCTCTCAAAGTATACGTCATGTTCATCGTCGACTCCGGCGCGAGATTCACGCTCGAATAAGCGAGGCGTCCTGATTGATCGATGGCCGCTTGGTTGGCACGCGCGCCCATTCTCCGGCAATATTCGAGACAGCACACGACGGGGCCGGGTCGGTCACCCGTCGGCGCTATCTTGGAGGATATATTGCTGGGACGTTTATCTCGAACATCAATTGGATTACTCGCTGCGCTAGGTCTGTCCGCGATCGCCTATGCAGTGGCCGTCGAGCCTCGAACGCTCCGGCTCCGGCAATTCCGAATCGGGATCCCAGAACTCCCGGATCAGATTGACGGCCTGCGAGTGGCGTTCCTCACCGATTTTCATGTCGGTGGCCCAGGTTCCGGAGATGCACTTACACGACAGGCGATTGAGATCATCGCCCAAGAACAACCTGATCTGGTATTGCTTGGCGGTGATTATGTCGACAATGGCCATTGGTCCGATGACGAGAAGACGTTCAACGGTCTCATGAGATTCGGCAGCGTTCTCGGAGTGCTCGGTAATCACGATTATCGAGGCGGTGAGCCAATTGCTGAAAAGATCCGAGCCGGTTTAGGGCGGCGCGGCGTAGTCATTTTGCAGAACGAGTCAGTAAGTGTTCGCATGCGAAACACCGACGTAACCGTCGGTGGGGTCGACGATCCGTATACTGGCCACGATGACATATGCGCAACGCTGAAACGAGGTTCGTGGCCGCTCGTGCTGTTGGCCCATGCCCCCGCAATCGAGAAAGAATTGACGCCAGGATCAGCCGGGCTAATTCTCTGCGGTCACACGCATGGTGGTCAGGTGAGGCTGTCACCAAGGCGTACTTTGACGATTCTCGATTCAACTTTCTACCTCGATCGAATCTTCGGTCGTCCGGTTTCGCAATATCAGCGTGGATTCCACTGGGTCAACGGCAATTTGCTCTATGTTAGCAACGGAATCGGGACGACACGTCTACCGATTCGCTTCATGGCGCCGCCGGAGATCACGATCTTCCACTTGACTCAAGCCGTTCCGCACCCCGACGAACCATGTGATTCAGCAGTACGGTACGTTGAGGACATCGGCTAAAAATCTCGGAAATCGAACGACGACGCGCGAGATACTACCGCAGGAGGCATAGATTGACGCTCTCTCAACCGATTCGCATCCTGGCAATTGATGTAGGCGCTGGAACCCAGGATATCCTCGTGTACGAGAGCGACCGGCGGGTCGAGAACTGCACGAAGTTGATTCTTCCATCCCAAACGCGGGTCGTGGCCGAACGCATCCGCAGAGCGACCGAGCGAAAACTTCCGATCTACCTGACCGGAACGGTCATGGGAGGCGGGGCCAGTAGCGAAGCGATTGAGGCGCATCTCGAGGCCGGTTTTCCTGTTTACTCAGCCCCAGCTCCCGCACGAACCATTCACAACGATCTCGATCGAGTCAGGCACCGTGGCATCGTTCTTTGCGATTTACCGCCCGCGGGAGCCGAGCTCATCTGGCTCGGAGATATCGATTTGGAGGGCATTCGTCAGTCGCTGGAACGTTTCGGAGTTCCGGTCCCATCAATGTACGCCATCGCCGTCCAGGATCACGGTTATTTGCCTGGCGCGGGAGGCCGCGAGTTTCGCTATGAATTCCTGCAGGAACTTCTGGCAAACGGAGGTGATCTACGCGCGATGCTGTTCCGGACGGTGCCGGACTACATGATTCGCATGCGTGCTGTGCAAGAGACATTGCCGGGAGCGGTCGTGATGGATACCGGAGCGGCTGCCGTCTTCGGCATTCTTGGCGACCCGCGCGTGGCGAAGTCAGCGAGTGATGAGGGAGCCATTCTCGTGAATATCGGCAACATGCACACATTCGCGATTGCGGTGCGAGGCTTGAGAGTCTACGGTATCGTCGAACACCACACCGGCGGAATAACTCCCGACACGCTCAAGCATCTGGTTGACAAGCTCGCAAGCGGAACACTCACGCATGACGAGGTTGTTGGCAACGGCGGGCACGGAGCAGCCTTCGTGAGCGACTATCCAGACTCGTCACCGTTCGGAATGGTCGCGATAACCGGGCCTAATCGCGGAATCGCGAGCAGCCTCGGATACTATCAAGCCGTTCCCCACGGCGACATGATGTTGTCCGGGCCTTATGGCCTCGTCGAGGGCATGCTGCGGTTGCTTGAACGAGAAGGACATACGGTGCCACAGACGCTCGTCTCGGCTGGGTGGGATTGACCTGTCAGTTAGAACGAGCGATTGGAGAGTCGATCAAGCAAGACGAGCAGAGCGTCACGTGAAGGATTGTCATCGGATGCACCCTCAATGAGGGTCCGAGCGTCATCGTGGTGTTGAGTCACTACCACTTGCAGCTGATCCTGGATCTCGTATTTTTTCAACAGATCGATAACCCAGCTAACGTCTGGCTCCTCAAGTTTCGGCTGCTGGTAGATCTCACGTAGCCGTGTGCGTTCGTCAAACGACGCTATGCTC
The DNA here is from genome assembly GCA_963785465.1 of uncultured Chloroflexia bacterium. Classification (GTDB taxonomy): domain Bacteria; phylum Chloroflexota; class Chloroflexia; order Thermomicrobiales; family Thermomicrobiaceae; genus CALAGB01. The sequence continues at coordinate 52,795 of CAWAVM010000016.1, forward strand.
GCCAACGTGATAATCGGCAGCGACTTCTTCCGTCGTCGGATATCGTCCGCTTTGCGTTTGCCTGTCACGCTCGTCTCGCCCCAGATGCCGAGAATGTCGTCACGCACTTGAAACCCAAGACCCAGCGCTTCGCCAAACTGCCGAAAGCGATCGGCCCGTTCGAAATCAACTCCGCTAACCAACGCACCGGACCAGGCGGCGAAGGCGACGATCGCCGCCGTCTTGCCTCGAATCATCTCAAGATATTGATCGACGCCGATGCTCCAGCGATCCTCAAAACCGAGATCGAGCACCTGGCCTTCGACGATGCGAAGCGAGACCTCATTGTATGCGCGAGCCAGCGCTCCAAAGCGATCGTATGACAGGCCACTCTCGATACTGCGCAGGAATGCAAGCTGGCCGAGGGAGAACATCGCATCTCCCACGTTGATTCCCTGACTCGCGCCCCAGAGAGACCAAACCGTCGGTCGGTGCCGCCGCGTGTCGCTCTGGTCCTGAATGTCATCATGTACCAACGTGAAGTTGTGCAGGAACTCAATCGCTGCCGCCACCGGAGCCGCCGATGGAGGATCCCCACCAGCAGCCGCGCAAGCGTGCATGCAAATCAGTGGACGAAGGCGCTTGCCCCCATCGTATTGAAACGGCTTGAAATCCGAAGTGGACCATCCGAGGTGATAACGAACCATTCCGTAGACGGGAAGATCGTGTTTGCCGAATATGTGAGCGGACGTTTGCTCGACCGACGCGAGCACATCCTTCATCAGATTTTCGACGACTGCTATATAGTCCGACACCATCTCGCTTCCGGAAGAGTCCTATGAGCGGCGCTCAGCATTGCTGAGAGCGCCGGATTTGGGCATACTATAGCATGATTGGAAATCAAGAGGCGTCACGATTGTCGCGGGTTATCGACGAATTCTTACCACTTTTCGCCGCGTCAGACGCCACCTCTTCATCGCGCGCCACAGATGGGACGCGCGTCACGTACATTGCGAAAGCGTAGGTATCCGAAATGCTATTCAGCTCGAGCTACTTTCTCTTCATCATTCCGCCGATGCTGTTGCTTCTGTATGCACAGTGGCGTGTCAAGTCGACGTTCAACAAGTACAGCAAGATTCCGAATCAACGAGGCATGAGCGGGGCTGAAGTCGCGCGAGCACTTCTCGACGCCAACGGCTTGCGCGATATTCCGGTTGAAATGATCAATGGTGAACTGAGCGATCACTATGATCCACGCTCTCGGACGATGCGGTTGTCGAAGCCCGTCTACATGAGCCGATCGGTAGCAGCACTTGGCATTGCCGCGCACGAAACCGGCCACGCAATCCAGCAGCAGCGTGGCTATGTGCCGCTCCAGCTTCGTTCGGCTATCGCACCAGCTGCTTCCATCGGATCGAATCTTGGTTGGATCATGATCTTAGCCGGAGTGTTCATTCAGATGACTGCGCTGGCATGGCTCGGCATCGCCTTCTTCGCCGCCGGAACAGTGTTTGCACTCATCACGCTGCCAGTAGAGTTCAATGCCAGCAGCCGAGCGATGAACATGCTCACGACGATGGGGATCGTCGATCGCACCGAGGCAGACCAGAACCGCCAGGTCCTCAATGCCGCCGCTCTTACGTATGTCGCGGGATTCGTCGCAGCGTTGATGCAGATGCTCTACTGGCTCAGTATCGTGAGCGGTATGAATCGCCGAGGATAAACGCGTCGAAAGACAATGCAAGGGCCGGCGTTGAGAATCAATGCCGGCCCTTTCCGTGCGTGTCTGCTGACTCAACCCGGAAGACTGTCGCACCAACTGATGGCGACTACTCCTCGAACTGTCCGTACCCGCGCTCGAGGAATCGCCCGCTGCCGCGCTCGCCGGAGACGATTGGTTCACCCTCAAATTGATAGACGGTAGCGCCACGGATGATCGTACGCACGACTCGGCCGAGAATCTCGCGCCCTTCCATCGGGGTCCATTTGTTTCGATGCAGCATGTCGTCGCCGCGAACCTCCCAGATTTCATTAGGATCGTAGATAGCGATATCGGCATCGGCTCCAAGTTCGAGCGATCCCTTGCGGGGATACAGGCTGAAGATTCGCGCTGGATTGCTCGCGGTTACTCGAACAAAGTCGTCGATGTCCAGCCCACGACGGTTAAGCATCTCATCGAAAATCGATGGATACATCGTCTGAACGCCGGCAAGGCCAAGCGGCGCCTCCCAGATGTCATCCAACCCGGCTTCTTTGCTCTCGATGGTGTAGCCGCAGTGGTCGGACGAAATGACATCGACTGTTCCGTCAGAAACGTACTCCCAAAGATTTTCGACTTCGTCCCGGGTTCGAATTGCCGGAGCGCAGCGCGCAAATGGGCCGAGCTTAACCAGGTCATCTTCATCCATAGTCAGGTATTGCGGGCACGTTTCACCGTATACCAGCGAGCCCCGCGCCTGTGCGTTGCGAATGAGCTCAAATCCGCCAGCCGTACTGACATGGCAGATGTAGGCCAGGCCACCGGTCTGCTCGGCGAAGAAAATCGCTCGGTTAATCGCCTCGATCTCGACAATCGGGGGCCGCGACTCTGCGTGCGCCAGGGGATCCTTACGGCCCGCCGCTTTCATGCGTGCAATTCCAGCTTGAAGTAGCTGATCGTTCTCCGCGTGGAGACCGTATGGAATCCCGGTCGCCGCCAAACGCTCGAAGACCGCTAACATTGTGTCGTCGGTAGCGGCCGGAAATCCAGGACTGGAACCGGCCATGAAAGACTTAATGCCAACCACACCAGCGTCGATCATCTCGTCGATCTTTTCCAGGTCCTGGTTGATCGCCGCGCCCCACAGCGCGAAGTCGACGATTGACTCCCCGGACACAACTTTGATCTTTTCACGAATGTGCGCACCCTCGCTCGAAACGGGTGTAGCCTGTGGCATCTCGACCACTGTGCCGATACCACCAGCGATGGCTCCCATACTGCCGGTGTAGAACCCTTCCGTCTGTACTGAGTTCGGCTCGCGAAAGTGCGTGTGGACGTCAACCCCGGCCGGCACAACGTACTTTCCAACGGCATCAATCCATTCATCCGCTTCGATATCACTTGAGTCGAGCATGATGGCCGAAATTCGATCGCCTTCAATCACCAGATCGGCCCGCACTGGACCGGTTTCCATCCCGAGAACGCCACCTTGAATTACGGTTCGTTTATCCACTCGTCACCTCCCTGGATACAATATTCATACACTCCCGACAGTCTCGCCGAACTGACTCCGCTGCGCATCCATTATTCAGCGGTATACCGAATACCTAGTCATCTTCGTATTCCTCGTTACTTGTATCCTCATCGTATGGCGGAAAACGAAATCGCATGTCGCGGTCGAGCAATCCACCATAGCCAAATCGGTCGATCTCCGCTTCGGTCATCCGCTCGCCGGTCATCACGAGCGGCAGGACAAGGTCGGCAAACGTGTAGGACGAGTACATCGAACATGAAGCCAGATTAATGACCGGTATTCCCCCCACTTCCGCGAGCCAGAACATGCTGCCGGGATGAGATGGAGCTCCGTAGTGGATCATATGCCCACCGACGTCTTCAATCGCGAGAAAGGCCGGATCAAGGGGATCGAGTGTGTTCCCGCCTGCTATCAGTATGACATCGTTAACAGACTGTCAGTTCGCGCAACGCATCGGTAACTGCGTCCGGATCCGAAGCGACAAATCGTATTTCGGAAACGGTTGATCCGTACCAGTGAATTTTTTGTTCAACGCTCTGTGAAAATCGATCTCGCAGCTTTTCCGACAGTCCCTCGGTCGCGATGACGGCCACCTGCTTGTGCTGGAATGATGTGACGCAAATTGCAGGTCCACCCTCTCCCTGAATCAGATGTTCCGCTCTCTCGATGTCTCGCTCCGGCACGGTCAATGGCGTAACCTTCACTCCCGCGACGATCTTCCCAGGAAGAACGACTTGTCGGTCCAAGAGAGTGAACACCGACAATCCCGAAATCTGATTGACCGAGAAGATCAATTGCGGATCAATTCGTAGCACGCCTTTGCGGTCCGCAACCAGGTGATAGCGACTCAGCGCTGGGCCTTTGATCCGAATTCCGTCTCCCGCTATTGCCTCTGTGAGACGACGTCCGGCTTCGTCTTCATGTAGATCGTCAAAGTCCGGCTCGACCACATGAACGATGTCGTCGTCGGCTTGCGACAACGACTCGAAGGCCGAGCGATCGAGGACAGCACCCTTCTTAATGATCCGTCTTCCGCGTGTCGACCGAATATCCTCGGCGACGATCCAACCGTCTTTGCCTTGTTTGATCAATTCATGAACCGTTAGGCTATGAGCGCGCATGGATGGGAACCTCCGAAATTTCCAAGTGATCACCGACAACAAGTCTAACGCAGTCTATAGGCGGCCATTCACGTTTTTCGTCGTGGCGTGTCGTATAACATGATCGAACCGGGCCGGTCTTTACGGTTGACAAGGGGAAAGCTGAGGAACGCATGGCGGTAAGCACACAGGAACGACTGGATATTCTGCAGGAGATTTCGAAATCGTGGCTCGAACTGACCAAAACAATCACCGGATTGAGCGATGAGCAGATTCTGAAACCTGGCGCTGCTGGCGACTGGTCGGTCAAGGACATCATGGCGCACATCACGTTTTGGGATGGACAGCTACTTGAGGAACTGAAACTTCTGGATCGTGGCGAGACGCCACCGGAAATAACGGATTTCGAAGCGGTGAATCAAGAAGAAGCAGCGAAGAGCCGTTCGGCAAGCCTCATGGATGTCCGCGCCAACTTCTATTCGATCCATGAGCAGGTCATGAATTTGCTCGAAGCAACGCCGCACCTGTCCCGAGATCTAGTGGAGGGCAGTACGGTTGAGCATTACGGCGAGCATGCCGCCGATATTCGTGCCGCATTCAAGAAATAGTCAGAATGTTCAATTCCGTTCCTAAATAGCCTTCGAGCCGTCATTCGCTCAGAGTCAACACAAGAAAAGGGCGAACATGGCGTTCGCCCTTTCGATCATCACTTTCAGAATCGAGTCCACTTAGAGTGCAGAATCTGCACAGGCTTCCGGGCTAAGCGGTCTCCTGAAACTCGATTGGTTCCTCGTTCATCGTCGCGAGCAGCGGTCGTCGTTTGCGGTAGATTACATCGCCATTGATGATGCACTTTTTGATTCCTTCGAGCGAAGGGATCTCGTACATCACGTCAAGCAACACTTCCTCGATCGTCGTTCTAAGTCCCCGAGCGCCCGTCTTACGTTGCTCGGCCTGCTCTGCGATCGCCTCTAGCGCGTCTTGAGTGAAGACTAGATCGACGTCGTCGAGCTTCAAGATCTTCTGATATTGCTTGATCACCGCATTCTTCGGCTCGACGAGAATACGGATCAGATCTTCCTGGGTGAGGCGATCAAGTGAAACCGCGACCGGCAAGCGACCGACAAACTCTGGAATAAGTCCGTATTTGAGGAGGTCATCATGGGTCACCTGTGCCAGCAAATTGTCATCGGAACGCGGATCGACGGTTGAACCAAACCCGAGCATGGAGTCTTTTCCGACCCGATGTCGGATCACATCTTCCAAACCTTCGAATGCGCCGCCACAGATGAACAGGATATTTCTCGTGTCGATCTGAATGTATTCCTGATGCGGATGTTTCCGGCCACTTTGGGGCGGCACGTTGGCAACCGTACCCTCGATAATCTTCAGCAACGCCTGCTGGACGCCTTCGCCCGAGACATCGCGCGTGATCGACGGGTTGTCGCTCTTTCGCGCGATCTTGTCGATCTCGTCGATATAGATGATGCCAGTTTGTGCCCGTTGAACGTCACCTGCTGCCTGGATCAGACGCAGCAAGATGTTCTCGACGTCCTCCCCCACATAGCCTGCTTCTGTCAGCGCTGTGGCGTCAGCGATCGAGAATGGCACGTCGAGCAACTTGGCCATTGTTTGTGCGAGGAGCGTTTTTCCGCTGCCCGTTGGGCCAAGGAGCAAAATATTGCTCTTCTGAAGCTCGACGTCATCTTCTTCTTGCGCACGAACTCGCTTGTAATGATTGTAAACGGCCACCGAGAGAATCTTCTTGGCACGATCCTGCCCAATGACGTATTGGCTGAGTTGCTCATAGAGACGCTTTGGTGTCGGAATGTGTGTCAACGACGGTTCCGGCCGCCGGGCCGGGGCTTCCTCTTCTTCGATGATCTCACGACAAAGCTGGACGCATTCATCGCAGATGTATACGGCACCAGGCCCGGCAATCAGCCGCCGAACCTCTTCCTGGCCTTTACCACAAAACGAGCAACGATAATGCACCCGTCCGCCGCGAGTACTCGACATCCCTTATCTCCCCCGTGCCCTTGTCTATTGCGCGGTGACGAGCTTCTGTGATTCGAGCACGTGATCAACGATCCCGTACTCTTTCGCCTCCTGCGCCGACATGAAATAGTCACGCTCGGTGTCGCGTTTCACTCGTTCGAATGATTGACCAGTGTGAAACGCCATCAATTCTGTGAGCTTGGTGGTGAGGTTGATGGTCTCGCGTGCTTGGATTTCGATGTCTGGTACTGAGCCACGAAATCCGGAAGATCCTTGGTGAATCAACACTCGCGAATGAGGAAGGGCAAAGCGCTTGTCCTTCGCGCCGGAGGCCAGCAATACCGCGGCCATACTCGCCCCCAAGCCAACACACGTTGTCGCCACATCAGATTGAATCATCTGCATCGTATCATAAATTGCCAGTCCGGCGTAAACGAGCCCACCCGGGCTATTGATGTAAAGTCTGATGTCCTGCTCGGGATTCTCATGAGCGAGAAACAGCAGCTGTGCCACGATGGCGTTGGCAACCTGATCGTCAACCGGAGTGCCCAAGAAGATGATTCGGTCCCGAAGCAGGCGAGAATAGATATCGTAGGCGCGCTCACCTCTGTTGGTCGATTCCACCACCATCGGAATCAGGTTCTGCGGCTGGAGATAATCGGTCTTCGAGTAGAAATATGGCGAACTGTTAGATTCCATTGATGTGCGCGTCCTTCCTGGGCCGACGTTTGTCGTTGCGCCTACGTGCCCGCGGGATCCTCTTCGTCGTCGTCTGCGTCGTCTGAGACTGTTGCGGAGCTCACGCTTGCCGCCTCGGACTCTACCGCTTCAGCTTCAGTTGTATCGTCCGCCGTGCTGACTTGAGTCGATTCTTCGTCGACGACGGCATCTTGTACATCATCTGCTACCGCCGCAGAACTCCCGGCCATTTCTACTTCATCGGCGGCAGCGTCGTCGCCGCTTTCGACGACTTCAGCCGCATCTGACTCTGTATTGCTCTCATCGTCAGCGGCCTGGGCGGTTATCTCTTCGAGCGCCACCGCACCTTCACCGGTCACTGCGCCGACACCCTCGGTCAGCAGGTCGATAAGACGATCGGCGACCTTACGATTTGCGAGTTCATCCCGAATCATCTGAGAGAAATAGGGGCTCGTGTAGATCTCACGCATTCGCTCTGCGTCTTCGGATGGCCCGGTCAAGCGATCGATCTCTGCGAGCAGATCTTCCTCGGTTACCTCAATACCTTCGGTCTTGGCAAATGACTCCAGGACCAGCGAGTTCCGCAAGCGCCGCTCGGCGTCAGGACGGATTTCAGCCCGGTATTCGTCAGTTGTCTTGCCACCAAACCGAAGGAACTCTTCAAATGACATATTCTCGCGGCTGAGCTCCTGCTGGAGACGCTTAATGTCGTCGTCCACCTGTCGATCGACCATGGCCGACGGGATATCGAGAATAGACTGCTCTGCGATCGCCTCGATAGCATTGTTGACGACATCGGTACGGGCCTGGACTGCCCTACTTCGGAGCAGGTCTTTGCGAATGGCGGTCCGCATCTCGTCTAATGTCTCGTGCTCACCGGCCGTCTTGGCAAGGTCGTCGTCAATGGCCGGCATTTCACGCTCTTTTACGTCTTTCAGCGTGACATTGTAGTGCAGAGTCTTGCCCCGCAGATCCGGATTGGCAGCATCGTCCTCGTCGTTGAATGTAATATCAAACTCCGCCTGCTCGCCGGGCATGAGCTGTTTGACCGCTTCTTCGATCTGCGGAAAGAGACGACCCTCGCCGATTTCGAAATCTGCATCGACGACGGGATCCTGGAAAGGTTCCTCATTCTCATAAGCCTGGAGATCAATAATGACCTGGTCTCCGTTTCCCGGCTTGCGCTTTGATTCTGGCTCTTTCCAGATGCTGTGTTGTTTTTGGAGGTTTTCAAGAACCTCATCGACGTCCTCGTCGGTGACGTTTACCTCTTGCGGCTCGACCCGCACCTCGGCGTACTCATACAGGTCAACGTCGGGGTAGATCTGCACCTCGACGCGAAAACCGACTGGCTCATCCTGATAGACATCGACATTGGGCTCCGAGACAGGAGTGAGCTCTTCCTGCTCCAGTGCCTGCCGGTACAGGTCGTCCATGATCTCGCGCTGCGCTTCTTCTACCAGCATCTGCCGGCCAAGACGCTGCTCGACGATCTGACGTGGTGCTTTCCCTGGCCGAAAACCGGGAATGCGAACCTGGCGATTGAGTTTTCGATAGGCGCGATCCAGAGCACGATTGAACTCGTCGTTCTCGGCGACGATGTCCAACGAGACTGAACTTTGCGGCATTCGCTCGACGCTGACCTTCACTAACACCACCCTTGTTAACCGACGTAGTCGACGGGCGAGATTATAGCAAAGGGCCGGGATACTCGACCAAGATCGCCAATTCTGCACGACCAGCGGAACTTTGAATTTCAGCGAAATCTGCCGACGCCCGGTGCTGCGATCCTTTCCCACGTCGGCTACACTTGCGGAAACACGACGACGAATGAGCCGAACCTGGCTACGCGATAACCCGGATTGCAACGAAAACGGCGCGTGGACATGAACGAAGATTTCACACAACAACCGCAATATGGTACTGAGCAGGACGTCAGCCCAACTCGCCCGGAGGCAAGCATTGATCAGCGCCTGCCGGTGAATCGGAACATCCTTGACACGCTGCGGCATGCCCCGATTAATGAGTGCAAACTCGTTCCTTGGGGCTCAAATTACACTTTCGCAGTCGGACTAGATGGTCCGGAGGGAACGTCACTTATTGGCATTTACAAGCCGACGAGTGGCGAAATCCCGCTTTGGGACTTCGAGTCCGGTTCTCTCTATCAACGTGAGTATGCAAGCTATCTGCTTAGCCGCGTGCTAGGTTGGCATTTCATTCCACTCACGGTTCTACGCGACGGACCACATGGCATGGGTACGGTGCAGCGCTATGTAGAACCTGCTCAGGGAACACAAGGCAGGTTAACTCACGAGAAATATCGGCTCGCGCTCGAACGAATGTTTGTGTTCGATTTACTTGTGAACAACGCCGATCGGAAATCGAGCCACCTCTTCATCGGTCGTGAGGATCGACGACTTTGGGGCATCGACCACGGTCTCACGTTCCACATCCATCCAAAACTGCGCACCGTGATCTGGGATTTCTGTGGCGAACCGATCAATCCGTGCCTCCGAGAGGACATCAATCGCCTGGTCCGGCATTCGTCATCCATTGGCGCGCTCTTGGCCCCATACCTGCAAGACGACGAGATTGACATGCTGTTTGCACGCGCCTCACAGATGCGTAACCTCGAGACGCTCCCAACGCTCCATCCTCGACGTAACGTGCCCTTCGGTTGGTAGCAGGACACCACGACGCACAAGTCTTGACGATGGGGACTACTATGCTACGATCAATCGGTATGTCACCGGATTTATCCGGCCGTATACCGGTATTCCGAAGAATCGCCGGTTTGGTTTCGCGTGGCGCCGTACGGTAGGCGCAAAGCGTGCGTCGACAGTGCTGAGCCCGCACAATTGCAGCCGTTGGTCGAACGCGAAATGCGCGAACCACAAACGTGGCATTTGGACGACGTGCGCCTGTAAGTCACGAGCAGCGCTTGGCGTTGCTCCCTCCGGGGCGCGAAGAACAACGGCAGGGTCCGGGGAGGGACTATGAAAATAAGCGGCCGGCAGAGCGTTAACGCGCCTCGGCAAGACGTGTGGAACAGACTCACCGACCCAGATTCGATCGGGAGCTGCCTTCCAGGGGTGGAAAAGCTCGAAAAAATCGGGGATGACGAGTACTCAATGTCGATGAGCGTCGGCATTGGCATGATCAAGGGGACCTACGACGGTAAGATCCGAGTTTCCAACATGAATGAACCGAATGACTACCAGATGTACGTCGAGGGCAGCGGTCGCCCAGGTTTCATTAAAGGGACCGGCACCGTCCGACTTGCCGATGGAGCAGACGGCGCAACCGACATTGAATACGACGGAGATGTCGAAGTTGGCGGTCCAGTTGGTTCGGTTGCACAACGGATGCTCGGTGGCGTTGCCAACCGAATGGTAGGTCAATTCTTCGACTGTATTGAAGCTCAGCTCAAGGGCGATTAGACTGGTAAATATCTGGACCGAACTAAATCCGGAGTTTATTCGGGAGGGAGACTCACCGTGAAGCAGCAGGTCTCGGTCACTATTAACGGAACAACTCACACCGATGAGGTTGAACCGCGTCTTTTACTCGTGCACTACCTTCGAGATGTCCTCAACCTCACTGGAACGCACGTTGGGTGCGATACAAGCCAGTGCGGCGCATGCACGGTGTTGATGAACGGAAGCGCGGTCAAGTCATGTACCGTCCTCGCGGTTCAGGCCGACGGCGCTGACATTATGACAATCGAGGGGCTGGCCAAGAACGGCGAGCTTCATCCGATTCAAGAAGGTTTCTGGGAAATGCACGGGCTACAGTGTGGCTTCTGCACGCCAGGCATGATCATGACGACGGTGAACTTGCTGAAGGACAATCCACATCCAACTGAGCAGGAAATTCGGCATGGTCTCGAGGGCAATCTGTGCCGCTGCACTGGTTACCAGAACATTGTCAAGGCGATCCAGCATGCGGCTGAGCATATGAGTGGAGCGACGGCCGGCGCCGGGGACGACTAATTGAGCGACCAGAATCCTCCAACTGTGGATGATCGTCCGGTGTTTCTTATCACCATCCAAAGGGGGGCCTAATGGCGGTTAGTAGTCTGTTTGGTGCATCGGTAAAGCGTCGTGAAGATCCCCGACTCATTTCGGGTGAGGGTCACTTCACTGATGATGTTCGTATCCCTGGTCTTCTGACCCTGAAGATATTGCGTAGCCCGCACGCTCATGCCCGCATAACCAGCATCGACGTCAGCAGGGCGCGCGAAATGCCGGGGGTCGTTGCGATCTATACCGGCAAAGAGATGGCCGACATGGTCGCGGCGGTTCCGTGCGCGTGGCAGCCGAAGAACTCGGACATGAAGGTCCCAGAGTACCGAGCGCTCGCGGTCGACACCGTGCGATACGTTGGCGACGGCGTGGCTGCCGTCGTTGCAGTCGACGAATACGCGGCGAAAGATGCGATAGCGGCGATTCAGGTCGAGTATGAGCCGTTGAAGGCGGTCGTGCGTCAGCTCGACGCCATGAAAGACGGCGCCCCGCAACTCTATGCCGATGTCTCAAATAACGTTGCGTTCCACTTCCACCTGGCTGGCGGCGACGTCGACGCCGCGTTCAATAATGCGGATCTGACCTTCAGCCAGCGAATCTTCAACCAACGGCTGATTCCGAACGCCATGGAGACGCGCGGGGCGGTTGCCCAGTTCGATCCGGGCAGTAAGGAGCTGTCGCTCTGGTGCACGACGCAGAATCCGCACATTCATCGCTTGTTGATGTCTGCGGTAACTGGCATCCCGGAGACGCAGATTCGGGTGATAGCACCCGATGTCGGCGGAGGTTTCGGCTCCAAGATTCCCTTTTACGCAGGCGAGATGATTGCGGCGGTCATTGCAAAGGATCTAAAGGGCGCAGTCAAGTGGTCCGAAGATCGTTCGGAAAACTACGTGGCGACGACTCATGGCCGAGACCATGTCGACGACGTTGAGGTCGCCGCGTCGAGTGATGGACGGGTACTTGGCCTTCGAGTGAAGGCCTACGCGAACATGGGCGCCTACCTCTCGACGGCAGCGCCTGGTGTGCCAACCTGGTTGTTCAGCGTGATGGTCGGCGGCGCCTACGATATCAAAAACATCGAGACCGACGTATACGGTGTTTTGACGAACACTATGGCGACCGACGCATACCGTGGCGCGGGTAGACCGGAAGCAACGTTCATTATCGAACGAGTGATGGATCTCCTGGCCAAGAAACTCAACATGGACCCGGCCGATGTGCGCCGGAAGAACTTCATTCAGCCCAATCAATTCCCGTATCCGATCGCGTCCGGGGCTATCAGCTACGACAGCGGCGAGTACGAGAAAACTCTCGATCGCGCGATCGAGATGGTGGATTACGAGGCGCTCAAGCTCGAGCGAGAGCAGGCACGGGCAGAAGGACGCATTTTCGGCATCGGGTTCTCGACCTACGTCGAGGTTTGCGGGCTCGCGCCGTCGGCAGCGGCCGGAGCGATGGGTTTCGGCGGCGGATTGTACGAGAGCGCGACGGTCCGGGTGCACCCGACCGGCAAAGTGACCGTCTTCACAGGCGCGAGCCCGCACGGCCAGGGCGAAGAGACGACCTTCGCGCAGCTCGTCAATGATGAGCTCGGAGTTCCGCTTGACGACATTGAAATCATCCATGGTGACACGAACCGGATCCCCTTCGGCTGGGGAACCTACGGCAGCCGAAGCACGGCCGTAGGAGGTAGCGCGCTTGTTTTCGCCTCGCGCACCATCCGCGAGAAGATGATCAAACTCGGGGCACACTTGCTTGAGGTGGCACCGGAAGAGGCGATTTTCGATCAGGGAAACGTCCACGTCAAAGGCGCTCCTGATCAGGTCAAAACGTTCGCGGATATCGCCTTGGCGGCCTACACCGCTTGGAGTCTTCCTGAAGGCATGATGCCGGGTCTCGACGAGACGCACTTCTTCGACCCAGTTAGCAACACCTACCCATTCGGCGCGCACATTTGCGTAGTCGAGATCGAGAAGGAGACCGGCAAGACGAATTTCCGCCGCTACGTAGCTGTTGACGACGTCGGAAACGTCATCAACCCGATGATTGTCGATGGGCAGGTGCATGGCGGGATCACTCAAGGTCTTGCCCAGGCGGTGCTCGAAAATGCGGTCTACGATGAAAACGGACAACTTCTCAGCGGCACAATGATGGATTATGCGATTCCAAAAGCGAGCTCACTCCCATGGTACGAGCTCGATCGCACGGTGACGCCGTGCCCATATAATCCGATGGGTCTCAAAGGCGCGGGAGAAACGGGGACGATTGCCTCGACACCGGCAGTGATGAATGCTATTGTCGACGCACTGAGTCCATACGGGGTCGATCATCTCGACATGCCGGCTTCCCCGCAACGAATTTGGCAGCTATTACAGGAGCGGAAGGGGAGCGAATAGATGTATCCGAGTGCTTTCGACTACTATCGGCCGACGAGCGTCGACGAAGTGATCAAATTGCTCAAGGAGAATCCTGAAGGGAAGATCATCGCGGGTGGTCACAGTCTCCTTCCGATGATGAAACTCCGGCTGGCCGCGCCGGCCTCCCTGATCGACATCGGGCGGATTGCGGGCCTTTCGGGTATCAGTTCAAGCAATGGTAACGTGGTTATCGGTTCAACGACGACCTACGATGAAGTGCATAAGTCGGACGTCATCAAGCAATCTCTGCCAATGATGACCGAAGCAGCCTATGTGGTCGGCGACGTTCAGGTTCGCAATCGAGGTACCATCGGCGGCTCAATCGCACACGCTGATCCGGCTGCGGATTTTCCGGCAGTCCTGCTGGCACTCGACGCCCAGGTGAAGGCTGTCGGACCGAATGGCGAGCGGACCATCGGCGTTGATGACTTCTTCATCGACATGTTTACGACATCACTTGAGCCCGAAGAGGTCGTAACCGAGATCTCGATTCCGAAGCCGCAAGGCAAAACCGGCATGGCCTATGAGAAGTTCGCGCATCCGGCGTCTGGCTACGCGATCGTTGGGGTCGCGGCAATGGTGACTCTTGGAAGCGACGGCAAGGTTGCATCGGCACGCGTGGCTGTCACGGGAGCCGGCCCGATCGCGGTGCGGGCGAACGGAACCGAAGATGCATTGTCCGGGCAGGATCCAAGCGCCGACGCCGTGAAGGCCGCGGCACAAAAGGCGTCTGACGGCATGACCTTCCTCGGAGATATCCACGCTGGAGAAGAATACCGGGCGCACTTGACCCGTGTCTTCACCGAGCGCGCTCTGAATACTGCTGTGGCGCGAGCTCGCGGCTAGTTCTTCGGCACCTCACCGTTCTGAATAGCTATCAAGAAGGGCGATCGTGAAGGTCGCCCTTCTCCGCGCTCGCCGGAAGACGAATCTCTGCCAACATCATATTCTCGTTCGAACCTCCCACCACATCTCTTGGTAAATCCTGGTGTGGCGGCCGAGCCAGCGAGCAAGAAGACTGTCCCGTGCGGAGTCGATAATTTACTTGTCCTGGTCGAGCACACATCGCGGCATTTCGGCATAGAAGAGCCAATGTTAGGTGATTCCGGTCGTTCAACTCACACTGATCCAAATATCGCCGCGAATCCGGATCTCGGATAGCGACTCGGAAAGCCTGCGTCTGGACGCTATTTGTTATGATTTAGCGGAGAATCGGAAAGATTAGAATAACGAATTGGAATCGCCAATCCACGATTGAGGGGGAGCACCAGTTGGAACTGAATTCTGTTGAAGCCGTCCAGGAAGCGCTCGGGACACAGCGTTACGTGTCGGAGCAGAGTCTTGCAACCGCCATCTATCTCGCCCTTCGCCTGCCGAAGCCGTTGCTGCTCGAGGGTGAAGCTGGTGTAGGTAAGACCGAGGTCGCGAAGGCTCTTGCCACGATCCTCGACACTGATCTTATTCGCCTGCAGTGCTACGAGGGCCTGGACGTTAGCCACGCCGTTTACGAATGGAACTACCCCCGCCAGATGCTCGCCATTCGTGTGCTCGAAGACGAACATGTCGATCGAGAACGAGCCGTTGAAGAGATCTTTAGCTCCGAATACCTGATCGAGCGTCCACTACTTCAGGCGGTCCGCCACATCGGAAAGTCTCCGGTCCTCCTTATCGACGAGATCGACCGTGCCGACGAAGAATTTGAGGCTTTTCTGCTCGAACTTCTCTCCGATTTTCAGATTACGATCCCGGAGATCGGAACAATCAAGGCGGAATATCCACCGATCGTGATCATCACATCGAACCGTACTCGTGAACTGCATGATGCACTCAAGCGTCGTTGTCTCTATCACTGGATCGACTACCCGACCGTCGACAAAGAGTTCCGAATTATGACCGGCAAGGTCCCTGGCATTTCCGAGCGGCTCGCCCACCAGATCGCGACGTTCATTCATGAGCTGCGCCGTGAGGACCTGTACAAGCTCCCAGGCGTCGCCGAGACGCTCGACTGGGCGGCGGCTCTGCTGGCACTTAATCAGCGGGAGCTTTCGGCAGAGATCGCATCCGCTACTCTCGGTGCCATCCTGAAGCATCAGGAAGACCTGCAGGCCATTCGCAAGAATAAGCTCGAAGGGCTGGTTGCCGCGGCGGCCGACGGGGAGTAACGGCGGAATATGTCAGCAACGACCGATACCTTTATTCAACGCTCGATTTCGTTCGGGCGGGCGCTCAGGCGAGCCGGCGTGCATACCACTATGGGTCAGGTTATGGACTTCGTTCGCTCGGCGGAGCTCATCGAAATCAGCGCCCGGCCCGAATTCCGGGAGGCAGCTCGTGCCTGTCTGATCACCCACAAAGATGATCTTCCGACGTTCGATCGGGTCTTCGACAACTATTGGCGGTCCAAACCGGATTTCACCGATCAGTTCTTTGAGGGCGGCCAACCAGGCGATGAATCATATGAGGTCGCCGACGGCGAAGGTGACGAGCAGGAAGGCACGCCGGACGAATCGGGCGAGCAAGAGGGTGGCAAACGCCAACGCCTCGAGATGGTCGAACCCGACGAGTCCGCCGAGAGTGGCGAAGATTCTGACGGTGACTCAGATGACGTTCTGAGTTACAGCGCGGCTGAAGTCTTGCGCGATCGAGATTTCGCCGATCTTTCTGACGAGGAACTCGCTCAAGCTCGACACCTCATGGAACAGCTTCATTGGAAGATCGGGCAGCGCCGATCTCGACGACGTGTCAGTTCTACGAAGGGTCGATACATCGACGCCCGACGTACAATGCGCCGCTCTTTGCAGACCGCCGGTGTTCCGCTGCGACTGTCACGCCGTAAGACCAAGACGAAACCGCGGCAGCTTGTCGTGATCTGTGACGTCAGTGGTTCGATGGACCGCTATTCACGCATCTTGCTGCAGTTCATCTACGCGATTGAAAACAACATGGCGCGCGTTGAGGCATTCGTCTTCGGTACGCGATTGACGCGCATCTCTCGCCTGCTGCGACGGCGCTCGATCGACGATGCAATGCAACGCGTGGCACGTGAGGTACAGGACTGGTCAGGTGGAACACGCATCGGTCAGTCACTTCAGTCGTTCAACATGACGTGGGCTCGACGCGTTCTGCGAAATGGAGCGGTCGTCATCATCATTAGTGATGGATGGGACCGTGGCGATCCAGAACTGCTGCGTGCCGAAATGTCCCGGTTGCAGCGTGGTAGTTATCGGCTAATCTGGCTCAACCCGTTACTTGGTTCGCCTCGCTATGAACCGTTGACCCGTGGAATGCAGGCCGCCATGCCGTTCATCGATGACTTTATGACGGTGCACAATCTTGCCAGTCTCGAAGCATTGGCCAAGCACCTCAGCACGATCGATGAGCTTCGACCGGTACGACGTCAAAATCCGCTCCTGCCGCGACCGTCAGTGCCCCCCGCGGTGTAACACTGAAAGGAACCTCCAACATGCGCGACGTTCTGCCGGAAATCAGCGAGTGGCGGGCCGAGGGTGAGACTGTGGCAATTGCGACGGTGGTTCGCGCCTCAGGCTCCTCTCCAAGACCGGTGGGAGCGAAACTCGCTGTAACCACGTCGGGCCGAATGGCCGGTTCCGTGAGTGGCGGCTGTGTTGAAGGTGCCGTGTACGAGACTGCTATGGACGTACTGAAGACACGTAAGCCACAACTGGTCCACTATGGCATCAGTGATGAGATGGCCTGGGATGTCGGGCTAAGCTGCGGCGGAATGATTGACGTGTTCATCGAGCCGTACGAGTAGCGAGTGAGTTGAAATGTTTGAACAGCTTCGCACCTTGATCGACCAGGAAGAGCCAGTGGCCCTCGCGACCATTGTTCGTGGCGAGCCACTCGGTGCCAAGCTGCTTGTCCGCTACACAGGCGAGACCGAAGGATCTTTCGACAACGAGGAACTCCAGCGTCTCGTATTCAGCGACGCAAGCGAAATGCTCCCGCTCGAGCGAACCGAAACGCGCTCATACTCTCTCGCTGACGGCCGGGAAATCGACGTATACATCGAAAGCTACTTGCCGCCACGACGCCTTGTCGTCGTTGGAGCGGTTCACATCGCGATCCCACTTGTCTCGTTCGCGAAGGAGCTCGGCTATCACACGACTGTCATTGACGCTCGTGGGTTGTTCGCGTCCCGCGAGCGCTTTCCGCATGCCGACGAGCTGATCGAAGCCTGGCCGGACGAGGCCCTTTCGACGTTGCCACTTGGCCCGGAGACCGCGATTGTCATGTTGGCCCACGACCCGAAGTTCGAAGATCCAGCGATGCAGGTCGCTCTGAACAGCCGTGCTGGATACATTGGTGCTATGGGAAGTCGCAAAACCAGCGAGGAACGGAACGTACGTCTGCGCGCTTCAGGCTTCACCGAAGAACAGGTCGCGCGAATTCACGGGCCGGTTGGGATCAACATTGGCGCCCGTGATCCTGGAGAGGTTGCGGTCAGCATTCTGGCCGAAATGGTCGCCGTGAGGCGGGGGCGCGATCCGCGCCGGGCGGATTCTGGACTCCTTTCTGCCAAAGCCGACGTGATCTCGCACTCCAAGTGAGTCGAATCGCCGCCGCTATCCTTGCGGCTGGAACGTCCAGTCGCCTCGGTACGCCCAAGCAACTGCTTGAACTTGGTGGTCGACCGGTTCTGGCTCACACACTGGAAGCAGTACAGCAAACATCGCTCGACCCAGTTTTAGTTGTGCTGGGTCATGAACAAGGTCTCATCCAACAGCGAGTTGATCTTTCGCAAACGACCGTTGTTGAAAATCCTGAATACGCGAGCGGGCAAAGCTCATCGGTACGGGCGGTGCTGCGATCGTTGCCTGACAACGTCGATGCCGTGGTCTTCGTTCTCGGCGACCAGCCGCTCGTCGACCCTCGAGTTATCGGAGAACTGGCGGAGGCGCGAGAGACCGACCGCGCGTTGATCGCTCAACCACGATACGCTGAAGGTCGCGGAAATCCGGTACTGATCGGTCGTGAGTTGTTCGATGAACTGAGCCAAATAACCGGCGATACGGGCGCTCGTCCATTGCTGGAACATCACCGGGATCAAATCACTCTTATCGACGTTTCGGACAAAAACCGACCGGGCGACATCGATACACTCGCAGACTTTGAAGCGATCAAGCAACAGTTCGATGAACTCCAGAAACGCGAGAAATGACGTACAACTTCAGCCGTCCGATTCGATTCTGTCCGCACTGCGGCGAGATTATCGAAACTCGCCGCGTCGGCGGCCAACACCGGCCGCACTGCCCATCTTGTCGAACCACGTTCTATCAGGATCCAAAGCTCGCCGTGGCCGTGTTGGTAAACATCGGTGGCAAATTGGTGTTGCAGCGACGCAAGATCGATCCAGGCAGGGGGAAATGGACGTTTCCGTCCGGATACGTTGAACGAGGCGAGCGAGTTGAAGACGCCGCGGCGCGCGAAGCACTTGAAGAGACAGGGCTCGAGATCCAGGTCACTGGTCTACTCGGTCTCTACTCGCACGCAGGCAACCCGGTAGCGCTGGCGGTCTACACTGCCGATGCCGTCGGAGGCACGATGGCGGTGAGCGAAGAGAGTCTCGAGGTTGCGACATTTTCGCCCACGGCACTTCCTGAACTGGCCTTCGACCATGATGCACAGATCGTCGCCACGTGGCTGGAACAGCGGCAGCACCGGTAGCGTTCGAAGGCGGATTCAAATTAGCCCTGAACCTCGTCGTTTGACGAACCGTGATAGCGCTGGGATGGTGGAGGGCCATGATTCATATTCAAGTGCTCAATACCGACAGCGCCGGGGCTAAGCCCGTCACGATTGACAACCTCGACGGCCTTGTTGGTGATCCGCATTCGCTGATCTGGCTCGATCTCGCCGATCCATCCCCGGCAGAATTCAACCGTATATCCGAAGAATTCGGCTTCCACCCTCTCGCGATGGAAGATGCCCAGAAGCGACATCAAAGACCCAAGATCGATATCTACGAAGACTTCTTCTTCCTCGTCTTCTATGCGGTGAGTGAACCGCCGGAAGCAGTCGAGTTCGACACGCAGGAGGTCGCGTTCTTCATCGGTTCAAACTATCTCGTGACCGTGCATCACGGACTGTGCAGTGAGATCGAGGGAACCGAGAGGCGCTGGCGCGAAAACGTGCCGCGCGGAAATCACGCCGGCCCCGCGATCTTGCTCTATTCGATTCTCGATGCCATTGTCGACAACTATTTTCCGGTCCTTGACGCCGTCGCCGAGCGAACTGACGAACTGGAACAGGCGATTTTTGATTCGGACGGTCACGAGGCGCTCGAGCTCATCTTCCAACTGCGCAAGAATCTGTTGGCACTACGCCGGATCCTGGCCCCCGAACGAGATCTCATGAGCGTTCTGGCTCGTCGAGACGTTGAACTCCTTGGCGAGGAGACGTCGATCTACTTCCAGGACGTCTACGACCATGTCCTTCGAGTAACCGACGCGATCGACACCTATCGAGATCTCCTTTCAAGCGCGCTCGATGCCTATCTTTCAGTCACGTCGAACAACCTGAATCAGGTGATGCGAACGCTCACGTCCTGGAGCATCATTCTGATGTCACTCGCGCTTATCTCCGGCATCTACGGCATGAACTTCGTCCATATGCCCGAGCTCAAGCTATCGTTTGGCTATTACGCCGCGCTCGGCGGTATGTTCGTGCTTGGCGGCGCCCTCTACGCTTGGTTCAAACGCATCGATTGGCTCTAGCGATTCATATTTGCGACCCAATCCGATGATTGCCGGGATTGCCCGTCCGGCAGACGTCTGGCATGATCGATTTCAGTCCGTTTTGAATCGACAACTGAACTTTGACCGATGAAGAACCAAATGGAGGGTCGAAATGGCACAGGCGCTACGCTTTGGAATCTGCACTGACCAGAATCAACCGTGGGACGTCGTCCTGGAGCGGTGGAAACTGTACGAGGAGATGGGATTCGACAGTGTTTGGGACTGTGACCATTGGGTGCAGCCAAGCAAGCCCAGCGGGCCGTATTTTGAAGCCTGGACGCTTCTAGCAGCGTTGGCCGCTCGCACTGAGTCGTATCCGCATCGGCGTTCTCGTGAGCTGCAACACATTTCGCCATCCAGCGATCCTGGCGAAAGAGGCGGTCACCATCGACCATATATCCAACGGTCGTTTAGAGCTTGGGTTGGGCGCCGGCTGGTACGTGCCTGAGCATGAAATGCTCGGCATCGACTTTCCGCCCGCCGCCGAGCTCGTTGGTCGGTTCAGGGAAGCAGTCGAGATCGTTGACCAGCTAATGCGCAACGAGTACACGACCTACGATGGAACGTATTACCAGTTGCACGAGGCAGCGTTTCGACCCGGTCCTGTCCAAACACCGAGGCCTCCGCTTACGCTCGGAGCAAAGGGGCCCCGAATGCTCGAAATCGTGGCTCGGTACGGAGACGCCTGGAATTCCTCTGGCTCACCAGAGGAGATGGCGAAACGCAATCAAATACTCGACGAACACTGCGAGCGAATCGGTCGCAATCCTGAGGAGATCGTGCGCGGCATGTATGGATGGGCAGCGATCATGCCCGACGATCCATGGCAGTCGGTGGAAGCCTTCCGTGAGTGTATCGGACGATATCGCGAAGCCGGAATCAACGAATTCATCATCGACCAGCCGCGCGACGAACAGTTCGATGTTCTCGAGCAGGTGGCCGCAGATGTGATCCCGGCATTGCGCCGAGAAGACTGATCCGCGCCACCTTCACTGGTCCGACCGGGTAGTTGCCTAATCTGACGGAGCGTCTCAGCTGCCACCAGCGATCGATGCGGGCAACATGTCCAAACGGTTGAGTCGGGCATTTACCCCTGTCGGCTGCTGGCGGGCTGATTATCCAGATCCACGCGACTCGCGATCTTGGGAGACTCAGCGTTGAGATCGAATCCCTCAGTGAGGGAATCGACCTCATCCTTTAGGTTCTGCACCTGTCGGCCGAGCATCCAGAGATAGGCCGCGATTACGATCCAGGTGATGAGAAACGCCACAAACAAGTAGGTCAAATTATTCATGCGCCCATCGCTCCTTCTGCTTCACGCTCCGCCAAGGCAAATTGATAATCGAGCAGCTTGTCTTTGGATCGTTCGATCCCAAACTTCTGAAACATGAGGTATGCGTAAAGCAGGGTAAAACCGGCAAGGCACACCATCAAAGCCACGACCATCTGGCCCGGCATTGCCGCGCCACTCGTATTTATGACGGCCTGAGGATGCAGCGTGCGCCACCAATCGACCGACATGTAGATGATGGGAACGTCAATGAATCCAATGATCCCGATGACGGCCGAGTAACGAGCGGCGCGTTCGCGCTCGCCTGCGTAAGCACGCAGCATGAAGTAGCTGAGATAGATGAACCAGAGCAGGAGTGTGGTCGTCAACCGGGCGTCCCAGGTCCACCAGGTTCCCCAGATTGGTCGGCCCCAGAAGGATCCGGTGATCAGTACCAGCGTGGTAAAGACGAGTCCGATCTCGGCCGACGCGCGGGCAATCTGGTCCCAAATGAGGCTTCGCTTCCACAAATAGAGGATGCCTGCCACAAAGACGACGAAGAAGGCCAGAAATGCGACCCAGGCCATCGGAACATGAATGTAGAAGATTCGCTGCGCGTTTCCCTGGATGGCGTCTGTCGGCGCGTAAATCAATCCAAGGTAGAGTCCAATTGCCAGGGAGATACCAGCAAGCAGACCAAGAATCATCCCGGCATCAAGCCGACGCGCGCTACCGCGCTGGTTCGTTACCATCCTACTCCTCCACGACACGATCAAAAACTGCGTAGGCAATCGTCAGAAACAACAGGTCATATGCCCCGAGCAGATTAAGCCACGGACCAAGGTCTTGTGTCTGCCCGGTCAAAATCAAGGTCGTAGCTCGCACAGTAGCAATGACGACGGGCAACAAGATCGGGAACATGAGCACCGGCAGCATCACCTCACGAGAACGCGTGCTCGCCGCCATCACGGCCAAAAGCGTCCCAATGGCGGCAAAACCGACCGTGCCCAATATGAGAACAAGAAAAAGGTATGGTCGAAACACATTCAGGTTGAACAGCGCAGCGAAAATCGGCACCGAGATGATTTCCACCAGGGTAATGAAGAGAAAGTTGCCGATGAATTTTCCCAGATAAATCGTGCCACGGTCGACAGGACAGAGCAAGAGACCGTCGAGCGAGCCGCGATCGCGCTCAAGTGCGATCGATCGTCCGAGCCCGAGCATTCCAGCAAAGTTGAAAGCAACCCACAGTGCCCCCGCTCCACTCGGAGCCCTGTTTACGCCGGTGAGATCGAATGCGAAGTTGAAGGTTACGATCGTCAAGACCGCGAAGACGAACATTCCGCCAAACAGATCTTTGGTGCGGACCTCGGTCAACAGATCTTTCCACAGCACCACTGAAATCTTGCTCGCCATATCTCTCATCTTCGCGACAATCTTGCGTCGAGGTCTTCCTCAACCAGCTCCCGCGCCGGAGCGTCCAGGGTTAGACGACCATTTTCGAGCAGGAATACGCGATCGCCCGAGGAAAGACCAAAGCGAAGATCGTGGGTAGTCATGAGGACCGTTCCGCCATCGACGATGTGGTATTCGAGTATCCGTTCCAGCACGCGCATACCCTCGCGATCGAGTCCAGAATCGGGCTCATCAAGCAAGAGGAGTGACGGCTGGTGGAGAATGGCACGTCCGATGGCAAGGCGTTGCTGCATCCCACGGGAGAACGTTCGCACTCGATCGCGTCGCCGTGGAAACAATCCTACGAGTTCGAGCACCTCTTCGACACGTGCGAGTTCATCGGTAACATCGTACATACGACCGAAGAATCGGAGGTTTTCTAACGCGGTGAGGTTATCGTAGAGATAGGGTTGGTGGGCCACTACGCCGACGTGTCTCCGAACCTCTTGCGCCGCTTCGGCGATCGATAGTCCGTTGACGCGCACGGTGCCCGAAGTTGGACGGCTAAGAGTCGATAGGACCCGCAGGAGCGTTGTTTTTCCAGCACCATTACTGCCCAACAGCGCTACCCGTTCACCGGAGAGCAATTCGAAATTGAGCGAACGGAGGACCGATCTGCGGTCAAATCGTTTTGACAGTTGCGATACGACAACTCTGGCGGAGCGAGGAGCCGCGGCAGCGTCCGAAATCAACGCCTGCGATTGCTGCTGGTCGGGCAGCGCCTTCACGACGAGGCGGATTCCTGTTCCGCCGCGTGTTGTGATTGGCGAGCCATAGCCCGAAGTTGAAGAATTTCCACTTCTATTTCCTCGTCAATTCCGCCGGTCTCCTTCTCCAGGTCGCGCAGAACGACGGCGGCTTCGCGAATATAGGCTGTCCGGGTTTCCTGATATTCGTCATCGGCCGTCTTGCCCGACGCATAGTCGAAATCAACGTCGCGAATCGCTTGCATGAGATATTGTCTGCGCGCCTGCAGATCGGCAACGCGAGCCGGGAGGGTTGTAACCGTGTGCCTTTGCGAGCTGAGAAGTGGCTGTAGTACAAACGCGAATACGAGAATCGCGGCAACAGCCAAGATGAGATACCCAATCATGAGATACCTTGATCCGATCCAGCGAGTCCGCGAGAAGGTAAATCCTCGGAGCGTGGCTGCTGAGCATCGACACCGGAGCCCGGAGGAACGAGCTTTCCGAGCAGGTCTTCCTCGAATGCGGCGACGTCTACCCGAACACGTTCTTCAAACAAGGCTAGATCCGCGTCGTCAACGGCTTCCGTAGAGACAGCTCCGTTTGGTCCGCCGGGTACCAATCGATTCCGCTGCGTGACAAAGCCCAGAAGAATCAAGGCGCCGATCAGAATGGCCCCAACCGGAATCCACCAGAGCGCGAGCGAGAATCCGTGCTTCGGCGGCTGACGCAAGATGGTTATGCCATAGCGACTGACAAAGTAATCCATGATCTGCTGGTGGCTCTCACCCTGATCGAGTTTCTGCTGGATAAGCTGTCGAATATCGTGAGCCAGTTGCGCATTCGAGTCGCGCACACTCTCACCCTGGCACACCGGGCAATTGAGCGAATTCGCGATCGCCAGAGCTTCGGGCGATAACGGCTCATCCCCTGACGCACCAACGATGGTGGGTAGGAGCAGCAGGAGAATGAGGGCGGCAACGATCGCGAGCAGACTACGCTTCACCCAGGGCAGCCTCCCGAACGGGTCTGGTGACGCGGCGCTCGGCCGGCCGTGCGGATGGCCAGAGCAACGTCAAGATACCAAGCACGTAGACCATGCCTCCCCACCAGATCCAGTTAGCCAGCGGGTTGATGTATACGCGTAGACTGGCTGTTTGGTCCGACTCCCAGCGGTCGAGCACGATATAGACATCGTTGATACCAATCGTCTTGATGCCCATGCGTGCAGTCGGCTGATTTTCGTAGCCGGTGTAAAAGAACCGCTTGCTCTGAATCGATGCCTGGCGGACGCCGTTCTGCGCCACATCGATCTTCGCGGCGACCACGTCGCCTTCCGATGTCGTGGTATCTACCAAACCATTATATGTCAATGTGTACGGGCCGATAGTCGAGGTATCTCCTGGCTTCATCGTGAACTGGCGCTCGGTCTGGAAAAAGTGCGTACCGATGATGCCGACCGCCAGCACGGCCATCGCCAAATGGACCACGTACCCGCCATAACGACGGTTATTCTTGCGCAACAGGCTCGGAATTGCAGTCAAGTATCCTTCGCCGATCGAGCGATGGCGGACCCGTGCGCCGCGCACATACTCCGTCAAAATCGTTGTGACGGTAAAGACCACGGCGGAGAACCCAGCAACCGCGAGCGGATTGTGAACCAGAACGGCAAAGACAATGATCGCGATAAACCCTGCCGCAAGCGGAACACGCAGACTCCGTAGCAGCGGGCGCCAGGAGGTTCGTCTCCAAGCGAGGAGCGGTCCAACCCCCATCAACACCAGCAACGCCAACATAATCGGACCGTTCACCTGATTGTAGAAGGGCGGTCCAACGGTGAGCTTGGTGTTGCGGAAGAGTTCGCTGAAGAGGGGAAAGATGGTGCCCCACAGCGTTGCGAAGGCCATGGCAGTGAAGAGCAGATTGTTGAGCAGGAAGCCTGATTCGCGCGACATGACCGACTCGATCGATCGCTCCGCCCGCAATCCTTTTACTCGATATGCAAGGAACCCGATCGAAACGGTGACGACAATAGCCAAATATGACAGAAACCAGGTGCCGATCGACGACGTCGCAAACGTGTGCACCGACGCAATCAAACCGCTACGAACCGTGAAGGTGGCAAAGACCGCCAGAATATATGCGCCGACGATCAGAGACATGTTCCAAACCTTGAGCATGCCTCGTCGTTCCTGCACGATGATCGAGTGAATGAAGGCCGTGGCAAGCAACCAGGGCAGCAGGGCAACATTCTCTACCGGGTCCCAACCCCAATAGCCACCCCAGCCCAACACATGGTAGGCCCACCAAGCGCCCAACAGGAGACCGCAGCCCAGGATTCCCCAAGCCACCAATGCCCAGCGACGGATCGAACGAATCCAGCCGTCGCCCAAGCGCCCGGTGATCATCGCGGCCATTGCAAACCCGAACGGGACGGTGAAGCTCGCAAAGCCACCCAGCAAGAACGGTGGGTGCATCATCATGCCGGGATCGCGAAGCAACGGGTTCAGACCCGCCCCATTCAGCGGAGCAACCGGAAGCAGCGTAAACGGACTCGAAATGAAGTTGAGCATGAAAAGGAAGAAGAGTTCGGTTGAGAGAACCGTCGCCGCAACGTATGGAATGAGTTCTCGGTCGCGTTTGCGGTGCAAGAAAATAGCGAGAGATGAAAGGACGCCGGCGATCATTGCCCAGTAGAGCAGGCTGCCCTGCTGGCCCCCGTAGAACGCCGACAGTACGTAGTATGTGGGCATCTCGCGACTTGAGCGTCCGGCGACGTAAGCAATCTGGAAATCATGAGTGAGGAATGCGGAAGCGAGAGCGACAACCGCGACCAGAATGAGAGCCGTGACGCCCCAGACAGCCCGCAATCCGCTGTCGATCAATTCAGTCGCACGCCTCCGTGCCCCGAGGATCGATACCGCGATACCGTACAGAGCGAGCGCAAACGCGACGATAAGCGCTCCGGAACCGAGCTGCGCCAAAATGAATCCCTTCTAACCGCTCGTCTTCGTCGCCGCCGTAAACCGGGAAGGGCACTTTGTCAGTAGCGTGTCCGCTTGAAATGTGCCGTTCGCGTGGTACGTGCCTTCAACGACAACCTGAACCTGATCCGAGAAGATATCGGGCAGGACTCCGTGGTAAACAACTGGAACAGTGTGCGAGCCGTCTGTAAGCACAAACGAGATTGGGTCGCCGGGCGCCCCCTTTTGGATCGTGCCCGATTTTACGTCACCACCTACTTGAACGTGCTGTCCGTCCATTGCAGCCGACTGCTGCTGCAATTCACCGACGGTCACAAAATAAGATGCCGCCGAGCTCTGAACCGCGTTGTAGATCAGGTAGCCGATAGCGGCAAAGATGACGAGGGCAACGACTATCAGCTTCGGATTCAGCAGGCGTGCTCGTTTGGAATTGACCGCGGCTGTTTCCGTCAAGCTCCCACCTCCTTCTTTTCAATTGAAACGCTAAGCGAGCTGTGAACGCTCAATTGCTGTTCGCCGATTTGTCGCCTCGAGACCGTGGTGGCCGATGTACAGGTCACCGTGTGATGCCCGTCGGATAAACGACTGACAGCGCGATGCCAACGACGAATGCAACAGTGCCGAGCGTCAGAATAACCCAGGACCGATTGAGCACTGACCTGGTTCCTCGCGGGCGAGATCGAGCGTTTCGGACGAATGTCCCGGTCAGCCAGAACGCCGCGATAGCCGCCACGATCTTGATGCCAAGCAGAATGACGTAGACCGTCGTACCCTGACCGTTCGTTAAACGGTCGAAGGTCATCACAACTCCGGTAGCGATCAGGACGATTGTAGCGACGGATGCCCATTCTCCAAATTCTGCCTGTGCGACGCGTCCAACCTCACGCGTCGCCGGATCAGCACTGCGCAGGGCCGGACGAAGCGCGAGCACGTAATAGGCGCCGCCTCCTAGCCACAGAGCCGCGGCTACCGCGTGCGCCAGGCGCAGCAGCATCCGCGTTATGGCAGGTATATCCACAGGATGACCGCTCCACCTTCGTCAACTCACGCACTCTTCGTACTGTATCAAAACATTATCAACCATTATGGTCAGGAAAACCCCTTCAAAGCTTTAAGAATAGGAGTGGCTGCACGAATTGATCGTACATTCTCTGGCTCATCACATTCAAATAGAAAAAGCGATTCGTCAGAAAAAGGAGCCCGGTTACGATTAAGGTCGCACCGCTCAGGGAGGAAATAACCTGGTAGTGGCGGGTGATCCAGCGCAAGGCACTTAGCATGCGTCCGATTCCAACACCTACAAGGATGAACGGTAACCCTAGCCCAAGCGAATAGAAGAGCAGCAATAATGTTCCGCGAGCCGCCGTGTCGGACGTGCCCGCGTAGACGAGGATCGAAACAAGAAGCGGTCCAATACAGGGCGTCCAGCCGAACCCGAACGCCATGCCAAGCAAGAGCGTCTCCGAGCGTGTCAATGATCGATTGAAGGTTGGGTGAAATCGGCGCTCACGATAAAGCCAGGGAAGTTGAAACAGCCCGACCAGAAACAGGCCCGCCAATATCATGAACGCTCCTGAGAGCCGGTTCATCAATAGCCGATGTTGCTGAAGAAGACCACCGACGCTCCCCGCGGAGACACCGAGCGCCACGAAAACGAGGGTGAAGCCGGATACGAAAATAATACTCGCGACCAGCAGCCGTCTGACAGCCGCCGAGTTCGGTTTGCTACCGTCAATACTGACACCAGAGATCAGAGACAAATAGCCTGGGACGACCGGTGCGACACAAGGCGATACGAAGGAGACAACGCCGGCACCGAACGCTGCCAGTAGGCTCAGACTCGCCGCGTCAGCCACCAGTCGACTCTTTCATCGCATTCGTTAACTGTGTCGTCGTTGTCACTGCTCCTGGGAACTTGCCCATCAGTTCGCCCGCCGGGCTCACGATGAATGTCTCAGGCACGCCAGCGACGCCATAGTCAATCGCTATCGTGCCCTTCGTGTCCGCGCCGTTCACATAATTTAGGCCGTATTGCTGAATGAACGTCTTTGAATCGGATGCGACATCCCACACCGCGATTCCGAGTACGACAACGTCCTTTGAATTCACCTGTTCGGTGTATCCGTTGATCAGAGGAGCCTCGGTCTGGCACGGTGGGCACCACGATGCCCAGAAGTTGATAATGACCGTCTTACCCTTGAAGTCGGAGAGCGATACCTTGTCGCCGGTATTGAAATCGGTGATAGTAAAATCCGGCGCCTTCCGATTGGTGAACTGGATGAATACCCCCGGCGCGTTGATTCGTCCGCTCTGCTGGGTGTCAGCAGACTTTGGGCCGAGCAGCGTCCAGGCCATTAATCCAAGAAGCAAAACGACTAGAGACACAGCGATCGCCGGAATGATGCGTCCTCGAATCGCCGAAAACCTGGTCACCTGCACAATTCATCCTCGTCGCGGCCACGTCGATACGATGGCGGACCCGAACAACCGCCACCCGATATTATGGTTCAGTGGATCGATTTTTCAAAGGAAAAATCCGGGTCCGCGCCAGGGGGCCGGTTTGAACCCGTCTGCATTAGCCCTCGTCGAGGTAAAAAATCTCGGCTCCCAGTGAAGTCAGCTTGCCAACGATGTCTTCATAACCGCGCCGAAGATGCTGGATTTCGTTGATACGCGTCTCTCCCTCCGCAACCAACCCTGCAAGGACCAGGCACGCGCCACTACGAATGTCGAGTGCATGCACTTCGGCGCCCTTGAGACGAGTTGGTCCGGAAATGATCGCTTGCTGTTTATCAATGACGCGAATGTCGGCGCCCATGTTCGAAAGTTGAGTTGAATAGCGCAGCCGATCGTTGAATACGCGTTCGAATACCCGGCTATTTCCCTCAGCCTGTGTCATTAGTACCGCGAAAGCCGCCTGCAGATCAGTCGGGAAACCGGGAAAGGGCAACGCCTGAATCTCGACGGACGGCAGACTGCCGCGCCCCCTCACGAGCATTGAATCGGCATTCCACCAGACCTCGGCACCCGACTCGCGCAGCTTTGAGGTCAGCGGAACCATGTCCTTTTCCGAAACGTAATCGAGGATTACCTCTCCGTCCGTGATCGCGGCGGCGATCGCGATGGTCCCAG